>CP149973.1:0-692500 GCA_029269845.2 Opitutia bacterium KCR 482 | reverse complement strand
GGTTGCCGCCGAATTTTTCGGCGTTTGCAATTGTCCAGTCTAGCGTTTCCGTCGCGTCGGAGTTCGCGGCGGGGAATGGGTGTTCGGGCGCGAGCCGATAGTCGGGCGAGACCACAATGGCGTTGTTTTTCTCCGCTATGTCTTGGCAGATTCTCGCGCAGCTTTCGACCGAGTTTATGCACCAGCCGCCGCCGTGATAGTAGACAACTATCGGCATGTCGCCCTCAGAATTTTTCGGCAGGTAGACGCGGATTTTCGAATCTGTGCCGCCGAATTTTTTGCGGATTTCGAGCATATACAAATCGTCGCGCACGTCGGTTGGCGTTTTTCTGCCCTCGCGCACGGCGTCGAGTTTTGCCGAATTTCCCGCGACGGCTTCGTCGAGCGCGTCCGACTGCGCCTGCGCGAAGTCGGGCGGGAGCGATTCAATAAAACGCCGCGCCTCTTGCGAGGCCGCGGCTTTCGTAGTAGGAATTTCGAAACTGTTTTTCATGGTTTAGAATTCGTACTTTATCGACGCCGCCCAAGCGGTATTTTCGCGCGTGTTCAGAACCGTGCCGAGGTGTCCGTAGCCTGCCGTCAGCGTCAGGTGGGGCGAGACGACCGCCGCAAGCCCGACCGTCCACCAGTCGTTTTCGTTGCCGATAAGCTCTTTGCCGCCCGCGTACACTTCGTCGAACTGGTTGATTTTCTGGCGGTATTCGAACGCCGCAAACAGCCAGTCGGTTATGCCGAAGACCACGTTGCCCTCCGCCGAAAATTCGTACTTGCCCGAATAGCCCGTGTAGCCGAGGTTTGCGGCGTCGGTCGCGCGGCCTGTAATCGAGAAAATGAGCGGGTGTCCGTAGACGACGAAAGTTTTGGACGCCGTCGCGGTGAATTCCACGCCCCAGTCGCGGTTGTAGCCTATGTTGGTCAGGAGTCCGCCGAGATTTTTGTTTATTTCGGAGATTCCGTCGTTGTATTTAAAGTGCGCGCCGAGCGTGATTGCGGGCAGGAACTTTGTGTCGAAATCGTTTTCGCGGATTACGTTTACGCGGGCGTTGAGCGTGTGCAGCCAAACGTCGTTGCGCTCTATGTTCGCCCCCGCGTAGGCGAGAACGTCGCTTTGCAGCGAGCCTGTGCCGAATCTGCTTGCGTTGTAGCCGAGTTCGACGCGCGTGAACAGCGTTTCTGTTATGCCGAAGCTTTCCACGTTTTTCTGCCGCGCGTTGACGTATGTCGCCCCGATTGACGGAAGCCCGATTTCCGTTCCCTCAGCCCCCGGATTTACGAGGTACGCTATCGGCGTGAGAACTACCCCTCCCACGCCGTCTATTGTAAGAAGCGGGAGCGGCGCGCCCTTTTCGGGGGCGGCTTTGGGGGCTTCCGCTTTTTCTGCGGGAGCCGCGTTTGCTTCGACTGCGGCTTCCGAAGACGCCGCGTAGGTAATGGGGGAAAGCGCGAGGAGCGCGTATGCGAGAAGTGCTTTTTTGTTTTTCATTTTAGTGGTTTCCTTATATATTATTAAAATAGTAGTCTTTAAGTTTAAAATTGAGTCGGGGCGTCGGGCGGCGGAAAGGGTGCGTGCGGTTTTTGCGTTTGTCGGGGAAAGCGGAACGGAAAAAGGTTAGGTTGAACGTTAAGCCCACTATTCCTCAATACACGGCGATTACCGCCGCCCCGCGCATTCGTTTGCGGTTGCGGCTTCGACAGCTTCTACACTGTGTTCCGAAAAATTCGCCGTTGTTAAAATTTAAAAACATAATGATGACCTTTATGGTAGTGTTAAATTTTTTGTCAAGCGTTTTTCGGAAAAATTTTTTCATTTTTTTCGCCGCAATAATTCGGCGGTTTTTTCGCGGCGGCGTCGCCGCGCGGCTTGTGTGTCTGCGGGCGGGGGATTTATTTGGCTTGCCGCGCCTGTCGGGGCGCAAAAAAACGCCGCGGTCGCGGCGTTTTTTTGAAGAAGCGGGGTTTTCTATTTTTGCAGTTTGTTTTGGGCTTCTATTTTCAGGATTTCCTCCGGCGTCAAGATGAGGTACATTTTGGATTTTGAAGTTTCTATAACATAGTCGGACTTCGCCTTGATTCCGTATTCGGTGCGCAGTTTGTCTTCCGCTTCCGCCAGAGCCTTTTCGCCCGCGCCGAGTTTTGCGGTAATTTCGAGCTGGGCGGCGGGGTCTGTCGTTTCGGCGAGTTTTTTGCGCATGTTGTCGAGGTCTGCGCGTCTTGCCACAACAAAGCCTATCATGCGTTGCAGTTTCTGGTTTTCGTCGCTTCCCGAAACGGTTTTTTTGACGTACAGCGACTTCCCCCCGCGCGTGAGAATTTTCATCGGGTCGAGCGCGTTGCCGTCGGAGTCTTTGAGCGTGGACAGCTCTTCGTTTGAGAGCGGCACGCAGATGTTCGACTCCAAAAATATCATGCGGTATTTGCGGCTTGTCGCAAACCTGTACGCCTTTTGCATTGCCTCGTCGTTCGACGAAAAATTCGTTTCGAGCGTTTTGAGCTTTTCTTCGAGCGACGCCTTTTTTGCGGCGTCGGCTTCCTTTGCAACGGCGTTTTTGAGAATGTCAATCGCCCGCGAGTCGCTCTGCATGATGTTGAGGTTGCGCTGGAAATTCGCGTTCTGTTCGGGCGTGGAAAGCTCGCAGACGAGCATGTATGTTGTGTCGCCTGCCTTTACGATGTCTCCGATTTTCTCCTCTGCGCACGCGAACGCCGCGCCGAGCATTGCCGCCGAAATTGCGAGTTTTTTCATCATTTCCTTTTATCCTCCAAAACGAATTTTTTGCCGTTGATTTTTTCCCCCGCCTGATTTGCGAAGCATTCCGAAACTTTTTTGAAAAATTCGCCGAGCTCGTTCACGTCGGCTACGACGAATTCGAGCGTCCGCGCGTGGGTCGTCGCGGGATAGTCCTTGTAGACGAACTGCTGGGTTGCGGCGTTTTTCGTCTTTTCGTCGAGCAGTTTTTGGACGCCTTTCGGGGGCGTCGCGTACTGTTTGAGGTTGTCGGGAAGGTTCTTTTTTAGCGTCTCGACCCCCGCGTTCGACGGCAGCGCGCGGGAATTGTAGATGCGCACTTGCAGGGGCGAGCGGTCGAATTCAAGGCACACCTCCGTTACGAAAAGAGGCCCTGCGACGAACTCCTGCTTGGAAACCGACACGAGCTTGTCGGCGCGTCCGTAGAACGCCGTTCCTTCGGGGAACTCGACCGCAAACACGTTCGGATTTTTGATGTCGTCGGAGACTTTCAGCGCGAGCGCGGACTGCGCCGAAATGGCGGCGGCCGCCACGACTGCGGCAAATTTAAGAATATTCATGGTTGCAATTAATTATAAAACCGCAAAAATCTCAACAGAAATTTCGAGAAAACCGACAAATGCTAAGCTGCGAAAATCTGACAGTGCGCGTTCCCAATTCGGACGCCCCAATTTTGAACTCCGCCACAGTGTCGTTTGCGCCCCGCGCGATGAACGCGGTCATAGGGCCGTCGGGTTGCGGAAAGACGACGCTCGTAAAGGCGATGCTCAAAATCATTCCCTCGGAGGGCGAGTCCTACTTGGGCGGGGTGCGGATTGCGTCGGGCGACGACCTTTCGGGGCGCGTCGGCTTTGCGCCGCAGTTCACGTGCGTGCACCAAATGCTCACCGTGCGCGAGGCTGTCGAATGCGCGTTCGACCTGGCGGTTGCGGACGCCTCCGACAGGGCGGCGCGGGTTGAGTCCGTCTTGGAGACCGTCGGGCTTGCCGAGCACGCCGACAAGCGGGTAGGCTCGCTTTCGGGCGGACAGCTCAGGCGCATGGGGCTTGCCGTGGAGCTTGCCGACAACCCCGACACTGTCGTTTGCGACGAGGTAACTTCGGGTCTCGACCCGCTTTCGGAAAACTCGATTCTCGACCTCCTGAAAAAGCTTTCCGACGAACGCGGCAAAACATTTATCTGCATAATCCACAACCTCGCGAAGCTCGACTACTTCGACAAAATCACGGTCGTATACGCTGGGGAGGTCGTGTTTTTCGGAAACCTCGGCGAGCTTAAAGAATACTTCGGCATAGACTCCGCGCTGTCGCTCTACGACACGCTCGAAGCGTTCGACATTTCCCGCTGGCGCGAAAAGTGGCGCAGTTCCGCCCTTGCCGAACGCGCCCGCGCCGAAGCCGCAGAATGGGCGGGGGAATCTGGCGAAAACCCGTCCGACGCCGACGCGCGGGAGGCTCGCCCGACGCTCTTTTCGCAGCTCAAAACGTTGCTCTCGCGCCGCTACCGCCTGTTTTTCCGCGACTACACATACCTGCTGCTTACGATGGGAATCACGTTCGGCTTTCCGCTTGTCGTCGTGATTTTTTCAATCGGCGGGCTTCCGCAGATTGAGAGCCTTGCGCTCGACCGCAATTTGGGCGCGCTCGACGAGCTTCGCCAAAACCTTAAAATGCAGATGGACGCCGCGTACGCCTCGACAATCGCCACGGGGCTTGTGCTCTTTCAGGTGGTTCTGCTTTCGCTGATAGGCGCGAACAACTCCGCGCGGGAGATTGCGGGCGAACGCGCCCTCTACGAAAAGGAGCGGTTTGCGGGTCTGCGCCCGTGCGCGTACGCGCTTTCGAAGATAATTTTCGCGGTGTCGCTTGCGCTGTTTCAGGGCGTGTGGATGTGCATGTTCGTAAAGCTCGTGTGCGGATTCCCGGGGTCGGCGGTTGTGCAGTGCGTGGAAATGGCGGCGGCGTGCGTTGCGATGACGGCGGTCTGCCTTGCGTTCAGCTCGATTTTTTCGTCGTCCGACAAGGCGAATTTGGTGTCGATATATTTGGTCGGCTTCCAGCTTCCGCTTTCGGGCATAGTGCTCGCGCTTCCCGAATCGCTCAAATGGGTGTGCAGGCCGTTCATCTCGGCTTACTGGGGCTGGGCGGGCTACATGTCGTCCATGCGCGAAAGCAGAATCTACGACGCCTACGTCCTCACCAAGCCCGATTGGGATTTCATTCCGTCGCCCTCTCTCGCGCTCTTGGCGATGGGCGTCCAGACCGCGATTGCGCTTGCCGTCGTGTTCTGGGGGTGCTCGCGCAGAAATTATAATGCTTGAAAGCCGCGCGTTTTTCCTGAAAATTACATCATAAACACGGCGGACGCGCCGCCGCGCAAAAATCACGAATATGAAAAACAAAACAACGCCGATAATAATCGCAATACTGATACCGCTCGTGTCGGTGGCGGTCGCGCTTGCGCTGGTATATTTCAAGAAAAGCTCCGCGGGATTCGCGGAATTTCCGTACGCGCAGTATTTGGAGTCGCCCAAAAATCTGGCGGGCAACACATACACGCTCGCTGCGGAGATGGAAATGCAGCTTGCGAAAATTCCGTCGCGGGGGCGCGTGGTGTCGGTCTCGGACGGGTGCGGGGCGAAGCTTGCGGTTCTCGTCCCCGACTCGCTCGGCGCGGAGGTCAGGACAAAACAGCGCTACGACATGTCCGTCGAAGTCCTTTCCGACGGCGCGGTCGTGGTGAAATCCATGAAAAAATATTGAGGAGGGCGGTATGGCAAAATTTTTCATCACAACGGCGGCGGTAGTCGCGGCGGCGTCTGCGGCGTATCCGCAGGGGGCGCAGTGGCTGTACAACCAGAACGCGGCGAATCGGGCGGCGGGAAATGCGGCGCAAAGCCAGAGCATTCCTGCGGCGACTCCCCGGCAGGCGGGCGTCAGCGCGAACGCCCCGACGGGCGGATTCTTCGAAAGCGCGACGACCGAGCGCATGGCGGACAAACTCTTCGACACAGAAAAGGATTCCTTCGACTTCGAAAACGGCACGCTCAACTGGAAGGGAAAGACCTTCAACGTGGGCAATTCGCGCATGGTGCGCGCGCGCTTTGAACGCTATCTCTCGACGCCCGTAGACGCTCAGAATTTCGAAAAGTACCAGTCGATACTCTCCGAAATCTACACGCGCCTTTCGGCTTCCAACGACGCCCTGCCCGAAGAGGCGGTTCGCGCGTGCTGGAGCAGGCTCTTCGACGCCGCCGAATACGACGTGGACGGGCGTTCGTCGCTTACGATTGCAAACCTCGTCTACCTCTCGTGGAGAATGCGCGACGAATACGAAGTCGCGAAAATCGGCGAGAACAACCAGCGCAAGTCGGTGGATTCCGCGCAGACCGCCGCAAAGGAGCGCGCCGAATTTCTCGAATACGCAAACGACAAAATCTTGAAGGGCAACTCGCGCAAGAAAAACCTCAGTCCGCGCACCGAGGGCACCGCCGACTTGGGGTACAGGGTGCAGAAATTGCAGGAGGAAGTGGCGGAGCTTGCCGTCAAAAAGACGTTCAGGGAGGCGACCGCCGCGAAGGCGGTGCTCCAATTCCAGTCGCAACTTTTCGCGTTCGTGCTCGAGCGCAAATTCCAGCAGGCGCAGATTGCGTCGATGTTCTACCGCCACATCTACCGCGGAAACGTGCAGGAAATGAAAGTTGGCGACGAGCAGATTAAGGAGCTTTTCCCCGTGTCGAATTTCGTGCCCGTTGTGGACACTTTCGAAAACGTCGCGACCGAAGCCCGCAAGGACATACGCGACGGCATGGCGGCGGTGAACGCCCTCTACGACGGCGGCGAAAGGTACGGCGCGCTCGAACGCCTCATGGAGACTTTCGCAATCGGCGAGTACGACCCCGTCATGGCGACGTTCCCGTTCGAAAAACGCAAGACTCTCCACAAAATCTACCGCGACGTCTCCGCGCTCAAAAGCCTTGCGGACTCGCGCGACTGGGGCGCAATCGAGAAAATCCTCGAAGGCTTCGAGACCCTCGCGCCCGACTTCCCCTCGAAGGAGACCCTCGCGAAAGTCCGCGCCGCCGAGCGAATCAGCGAAATGCACGTCATGGCGGCAAAGCAGGCGGCGGCTCTCGGAAAAATCGACGACGTGAAGAAGTCGCTCGCCGCCGCAATGGAGGCGTGGCCGCTGAACCCCTCGATTGCCGAATTCAATTCCGACTTGGTGGGGCTTGCTTCGGGAGCTTCCAGATACGCGGAGAAATTCGACGAGCTTTTCGCCCGCGGCTCGTTCCGCGAAATAGCCGCCGAAGCCCCCGAATACGCAATAGCCCTGCGCAACGACGCCGACAGGTCGGGCAAACTGCGCGGGGTAGCCGTTAAGATTTCGCAAGTAGATGCGCTGATGGCTCAGGCTGAGGAGTTCGAAAAACAGGGGAACAAATATTTTGCGTGGGACATTCTCGAAAACGCCCGCGAAATAGAGCCGAAAGACCCGAAGCTGGCGCTTGCCGTCGCCGCGCTCGCGCCCGAAGTTTCCGACTACGTTAAAATGCTCGCCGCCGCGAAAAAGGCGGAGCTTGCGGGCGATTTTCCCGTCGCCCTCAACTATTACCTCGCCGCGCAGGAGATTTTCCCCGCGTCGCGCCCGTGCCGCATGGGCATAGAGCGCACGGCTTCGAAATACGCAAAATAGGCGGAATATGCGGAGGTTTTTTTCGTTCGCGTTTTTTTCGCTCGCGGGGTTTGCCGCGACATTCGCGCTCTACGCGGGCTTCGGCGGGCTCGCGGCGTTCGGGGTTCTCGCGCTGTCGGACGGCGGCTTCCGAGCCGCGCCGGCTTCGTCGCAAAAGCTCGCCGACTTCGTAGCTTCCGACGAAAAATCCGCGGGGTTTTCGGCGTCGGAATTGGAGGGCGGGCTTGCGTACATTCTCGAATCCGCCGCGCGGGAGACTTCGCGCGGCTTGAAACGCCAGATTTCCTACCCAGCCGCCCCGAGCGCGGATTTTCGCGACGGAAAAATAGTGCTCGGCGTTCCGTTTGCGGCGTCGCTTGCTGGCAGGGTTTTTGTTGTCCGCGCCAACATCGGGCTGGATTTCGACGGCGGGTTGCGCGTGGCGTCGGCGTCGGTCGGAAAGGCAAAACTTCCGCGCTTTGCGGCGGGCTGGCTCGCCGACGCTCTCCTTGAAATGTACAAGCCGCTCAAACCGCTCGACGCGTATTTTGCGGCTTTCGGAAAAATGTCCGCGCGGGTGGACGGCGGAACGGCGGTGCTTGAAAAATGAAAAGGGCGTTTTTTGTCTGCGCGCTTCTTGTCGCGTTCCAGTTTGCGCATTCCGACGCCCCCGTAAGCCTTGCCGAAAAAATCGCGCTCGCCCGACGCATGGCGGACGAGGCTGCCGAGGGCAAGGCCGAAAGCGGGCGCGTGGTAAACGGCAATTTCGACTTCAACGCGGAGCTTGCAAAATTCCGCGCGTCGATGCGCTCGGAAGACATTTCGCTGGCGGTCGATATGTCCGCGCCCGACGACGACCAGCCCGCGCAAACTTCCGCGCCGCAAGCTTCGGAAGAAACCGCGGCAAAGGCGGACGCGCAACTCTCGGATAAATCGCAAGCCGCTCCCGCGCCGACTGCGGCTGTTGCGCAGGCTTCCGACGGAAAAACTCAGCCGACTGAAAAACAACCCCAGACCGCCCCCGACAAGTCCCGCGCAAAACATGTGGTCGATACCGACAAGGGATTCGTCAACGGCTACTATGCGGGGCGTTTGGGCGACGGCGACGACGACGTGAAACGCGCGGCCGAGCTTGCCAAAAAAAAGACCGACGAACCGCGCCTCTATTCATACGACGGACGCCTGTTCGCGATTGTTTCCGACGACTATTCCGCGCATTCGTTTGCGATACGCGCCGCGCGGAGAGGCGAAAAACTTTTCGACGCGTACTTCGCAAACGCCGACGGAAAACTGTCGCTTGCAAGAAAGGTCGATTTGCAGTTTACGGGCAAAAAGACGGACACTCCCGCGCGGGTTTCGGTGTCGAAAAACGGCGACGTCGTTTTGACGTTCGGCTGGGGAAAAAATCTGCGGCTCGAAAATTTCGCGTCGGCGGTCGCCGAGGGGCTTTTGTATAAAATAGCGTTCGAATCGGGCGGAGAGGCTGCCGTTCGGCGCGTCCCGTTCTGGCTCAAAAGGGCGATGTCCGACCTCTTCGAGCAGACGCTGCGCTACGGCGTGCCCGTCGAAATGGCGGAGCGCGGCGCAAAAAATCCGCCGTCCATGCCCGCGCGGGTTTTCGAAATGGACGGCGTTTCGGAAAAGTCGCTTTCGCACCCGTACTGGACTTTCATTTCGGCAATGCGGACGGCAAAGGGCGACGCCGCGCGCTTTGCGTACGCCGCGCTCGCGGGAGAAACTCCGCAAAAGCTTGAATCGCGCCTGCGCAAATACGCGCCGCCGTCGGCGGATTTCGGGCTGTGGTGGCGCTGCGTTTTGGCGGGCGAAATCTACGCGCGTCTAGGCGGGGTAATGTCGCCAGCGCGCTCGGCGGAGGAAATCGCGCGGCTTGCCGTCTTGCAGGTTGACTCTCCCGACGGCAGGACGGGCGTGCCGCTCGACGCGCTCATGAATGTCTCGGACGTCGACGCGCTGAAACTCCGCGCGCTCGAAATAAAGGTGGCGTTTGCGAACATAAACCCCGTCTACCACAATTCGCTCGTGTCGCTCGGCAAAATCTACGAGGCGGCGGCGGAGCGCGATTCCGAGGCATTCGAAAAGGCGCGGGCGGAGTTCCTTTCCGACTTCAAAAACGCCCGCGCGGTTTCCGCCGAAATAATGCGCCTTATGCGCGACTGACATTTTTTATCAAAAGCAAAAAAACACCGAAAAACATCATGAAAACATTGAAAATAATATACATCTCGGCTATCTGTTTCTCCGCGGCGGCTTCGGTTTTCGCCGCAAAGGACATATCTCCCAGGGCGTTCCCGTCGGGCGGGACTGTCTGCTATGTGGGCGACAGCATTACGCACGGCGGCGGCTACATGCGCAACATTACGCTTTTCTACGCCACGCGCTATCCGGAGGATTTTTTGGATTTCTACAATCTGGGAATCAGCGGCGACACCGTCAAGCACGTCAACAAGCGAATGAAGTCGGACATTCTTGCGCTTAAACCCGCCGCCGCAACGCTCATGATTGGCATGAACAACTGCAACGTCTACGCAAAGCCCGACATGAACGCCGCCCGCGCAAAGGCGGTTGAAAACAACAGGCTTGCGTACCGCAAAAACCTTTCCGAAATTCTCGACAAATTCGCGGCGGCGAAATGCGGGGTAATCCTCTTCACGCCGTCGCCCTACGACGAGACCGCCAAGCTTGAAACGCCCCCGACCGTCGGCAAAAACGGCGAGCTTCGCGAGTTCTCTAAGTGCATTTCGGAGGAGGCAAAAAGGCGCGGGCTCAAACTCGTCGATATGCATGGCTACATGATGAAAATCAACGCCGAGCTTCAGCGCGACTTCCCCGAAAAATCGGTATCGGGCAAAGACAGGGTTCACCCGCAGGCGTTCGGGAATTTCGTGATGGCTGCGAATTTCGTGCGCACGCTCGGCGAGTCCGACACAGTTTCGCGCGTTGCAGTCGATTTGTCGAAAAAGTCGGTTTCGGAAAACTTCAACTGCGAAGTCTCCGATTTGGAGTGCGGCGCGGACTCCGTCAAATTCACGCTTTCCGAGCACTCCCTGCCGTTTGCGGTCGACAAGGATTCCGAGTTTGCCGACAAGTATGTAAAATTTCTCGACGCCTACAACAGGCAGATTGTGAAAGTCGCGGGGCTTCCCGCGGGCGGCTACGAGCTTCTAATCGACGGCAAAAGGGTAGGCGAGTACTCCGCCGCCGCGCTCGATTCGGGCGTCGATTTGGGCAACAACAAAAACACCCCGCAGCGCGCGCAGAGCCTGCGCGTTTCCGCCGCCGCAGACGAGTTCCGCAAAACTTTCGGCACTCTCCGCGAAATCAACGCAACCGAAATGTGGCAGCACTTGGACGACATCGCAAGCCCCGAAGAGCAAATCGCGAAAGTGGAGTCGCTCTTGAAGGGCAATTTCAAGTACAAACACCCCTACATCAGAAAGTGCGCCGAAAACTACAAGAATATGAAGCCCAAACAGGCGGAAATGCTCGCCAAGACCCGCGAACAGCTCGCAAAAATCTACAAGGAGGCGCAGCCGAAGCCGCACAAGTACGAAATTAGGCGGACGGCGGCAAAATAACGCTTGACTCGCCCGCGCCCGAAAATAAATTGAAAAATCTTATGAATAACATACTGATGTTTGGTATGCCCGGCGGCTCCGAATGGGTAGTCATCTTCCTCGCAATCCTTCTTTTGTTCGGGGCGAAACGCCTCCCCGAACTCGCAAAGGGTTTGGGGAAGTCGATTCGCGAATTCAAGAAGGCCACAAGCGAAGTCGAAGACAATATCCGCGAAGCCATGAAGGAAGAGGAGGTCAAGAAGGTTGACGTCAAGAAGTCGCAGCCTGTCGAGTCCGAAACTTCCGTTAAAGACGGCGACAAAACCGAATAGCGCGGCGATTTTTGCGGGGCGTGTCCCGCGCGGAAATCAAGTCGGTTTTTAAATTTTTAAGCCCGCCGATTAGAGCGACAGCCCCCACGGGGTGAGTTCAACTTCGGCGGGCTTTTTTGCGCCCGAATTTTGCGCGTTGCCCGAAATCCCCAAAGCCGTGGGCTTTCCGTAGCGTCGCGGGCGGCGTTGCGCGTTTTTGTCGGGCGGCTACTTGCGAATCATCGTAAGCAGCATTTTGAAATTCTGCGTTGCCGAAAGCGCGTGCGGAACGTTTGCGGGCATTATGACCGATTCCCCCGCAGAGAGCTTTTGCGCTACGCCGCCGATTTTTATTTCAGCTTCGCCTTCAATTATCTGCACGAGCGCGTCGAACGGCGCGCTGTGCTCGCTAAGCCCCTGACCCTTTGCGAACGCGAAGAGCGACACGTTTCCGCCGCCGTTTTCGATTACGGTTTTGCTGACGATTCCGCCGCTTTCGTAGGCGGCGCATTTTGCGAATTCGAATTTTTTTGCCTTTTCCATATCGACGGTATCGGAGCGGACGCCGCCGAATTAACGCTTTTCGGATTTTTTGCGCGGCTCGGACTCCGCAAAATAGTATGCGAGCGCGAGGTATTTGCGCGCGTAGTCGGCGAGTTTGCGCGGGCATTCGGGCGAGTCGAGCGCGAAGATGTCGGCGTCGGTCGCGGCGCACTGCGGGTTGACTGCGGGCGTTGTGCGGCCGCCGAGCGGGGAAGTCCACGCCCTGTATTCGAAGCCTTCGGGCGCGAGCAGTTCCACGAGCGTCGGTATAATGTCGAGGTGTTGGGCGGAGCTGCATTCGCGGTTTGCAAGCCCAGCGTCGGCGACGGCTTTGCCCGTAAAAATCACGGGCACTGCCGATTTTTCGGCGTAGCTTGCGTCGGGGGGAAAATTGCGCGAGGGGTGGTCGCCCGTGATGATTACGAGCGAGTCGGGGTATTTCTCGGTTATGGCGCGGACAAACCTGCCGATTTCCCTGTCGGCGTACCACATGTGGTACATGCGCACTTCGTCGTCGTTTTTCAGCTCGCGGGGACAGCCCTCGGCTTTCAAGTCGATGTCGTAGGGCGGGTGGTTCGAGACGCTCAGAACCATGTTGAAAGAGTAGGGCGGAAAGTCGGTTTTCAGCAGAAAATCTACAAGTTCGGCGTCGCGCACGCCCCATTCCGCTTCGGAGTAGTGTCCGCCCATGGAGTCGCCGCCGACGGCGTTGTCGAAGCCGTTGAATTTTGCGAAGTCGCCAATCTGCATCCACGAGGTCTGCCCCGCGTAGAAGAAAGTCGAGGTGTAGCCGAGGCGTTTGAGAATGGCGGCGGGGGCGCAGTCGTTGCGCGACGGCCGTATGCCGCGCACGTCAAGCCCCGTGTACGGAATGCCGCTAATCAGCGAAGACATCGAAGCCATTGTGCCCCCGCCCGACGACAGCGCGCGGCGGCAGAAAAGCGACTCCCCGTAGAGGGCGCGGGTTTCGGGCATGATTCCGTATTCTGAAAATTTGCCGTAGGTCGGCCACGCCGAGTGGCTTTCGCCAACGAAAAGGAAAATCCGCTTGGGGAGCGATTTCAGCGGCGAGCCTTTCGCCCTGCGGCAAAGCGCGGCGTCGAAGTTTTCCGCGCCGAAAATTTCGCGCAGGAACGCGGGAATGTCCGCCTCTGTGGCGTTGAACTCCGAAAGCCCGACTGCAAGCGCCGATTTTGCGAAGCGAGAAATCTCGTTTTGCAGGCAGTAGGCGGAGGAGGGAATCAGCGCGTTGAGGAAGTCGGAGCGTTCCACCGCGACGTCGCGCATGCGCAGCCCGTCCGCCCGCCAGCCGCGCATTGCGGGCACTATTATGCAAAGCGCGAAAGCCGTCGCGGCGATGTTCGTCTTCCAGCCCGCCTCTATTTTCGACTTGTCTATGAGAGTGAAAATTTTTCCGAACCCGAAAAGCGCGCCGAGCGAAACGCCGATTGTCCCGAAGAAAATTGTAAGCACCGGATACGCCTTCCAAATGGAGGCGAGAATCGCGTGGCGGTCGTCGAAAAGAATTCCGAAGACCCAGTAGTTGAACTGGCTTTTGTACTCGCGGAAAAAGCAGACGTTGATTACGGCAATCAGCGCGGACACGACCGTCGCGAGCGCGGCGTAGCGCACTTTTGTTTTCGCCGCAAAATCGCGTTTGCCCGCCGCAAGCCCCAGGAGAGTCAGCGCGAATGTAGGCAGTATAATGTAGGCTGCGGTCATCGTGTCGAAGCGCAGGGACATTCCGAACCAGTCGGGCGAGGGCGTCGCGCCGTTTGCGTTGAAGCCCGCAAGCAGCGCGAGCCTGCCCGCAAAATAGACGGCAAGCAGGGTCGCGAACAAAACGGCGTCTTTGGCGAGGTTCTTCACGGCGTCAGAAAACGAATACGACAATCCAGCAGACGGCGATATTTGCGAGCGCAATGAACACCGCCGCGCTCCCCGCGTCCTTTGCGAATTTCGCGAGCGGGTGGAAGTTCGGCGAGACCAAATCGACGCATTTTTCGACTGCGGAATTGAGAATTTCGGCAATCAGCAAAACGAAAAGCGGAATCACGAGGGCGCAGCGTTCGGCTTTCGAAACGTCGGCGGCGAGCGCGACGCAAAGCAGAACCGCCGCAAGCAGGCAGTCCTGCCTGAACGCCGCTTCGGAGCGCAGCGTGGCGCGCAGCCCGTCGAGCGAATTTTTCGCGGCCGATATCAGCCTTTGTATTCCCGTTTTTTCGTTTTTCATTTTGCGTTTGCGTCCAAAAAAAAGCCGCCCGCTTGGACGGCTTTCGGAAATCGTTTTGCTATTCGCCCATCAGTTTTGTGAGGGCTGTCGAGTAGCACTTGATTGTGTTTTGCACGACTTCTTCGGGCAGGGCGGGCGCGGGCGGCTGCTTGTTCCAGCCGATTGATTCGAGATAGTCGCGCACGTACTGCTTGTCGTACGAAGCCTGCGAGCGGCCGATTTCGTACTTGTCGGCGGGCCAATAGCGGGACGAGTCGGGCGTGAGCACTTCGTCTATGAGGTAGACTTTGCCGTTCGCGTCCGTGCCGAATTCGAACTTCGTGTCGGCGAGGATTATTCCGCACTGTGCCGCCTTCTTTTCGCCCATGTTGTAGAGCGCGAGGCTTGCGTCCCTAATCTGTTTGAAGATTTCCGAGCCGAGCAGTTTTTCGCATTCGGCGTTGGTGATGGGCATGTCGTGCCCCTCCGCCGCCTTGGTCGTGGGGGTGAAGAGCGGTTCGGGGAGCTTCTGGCTTTCTTTTAGCCCCGCGGGAAGCTCGAACTCGAACAGCTTGCCCGTCTGCGAGTATTCCTTCCAGCCGCTGCCCGCAAGGTAGCCGCGGGCGATTGCCTCAATCGGCATGGGCCTGAGCTTCTTTACAATCATCGAGCGGTCGACGAGTTCGGGGCGGCCTTTGAGCAGTTCCGCGACGCGTTCGGCGTGGTTTTCGACGAGGTGCGTGGGCATGAATTTAGCCGCCTGTTCGAACCACCAGAGGCTGATTTGCGTGAGCAGCACGCCTTTGCCCGGGACGCCGTTGGGCATGATTGAGTCGAACGCCGAAATGCGGTCGGTGGCGACGATGAGCAGTTCATCTCCGAGGTCGAAATTTTCTCTTACTTTGCCTTTCGCGATTTTCTCGAAGGGCAGGTTGTCAACCGTCATGAGCGGTTCGGTGGGAAGTTTGAATTTCATGACGCGGATAACACAATTTTTGCGCGGAAAAATCAAGACAATTCGTCCGCCCGCTCCGATAGGCTCTTGCGTCAAAAAAATGGGGCGCGGGGCAATCGACTTCTTGACGGGGGCGGGGGGGGTAGTTTATATATTACTATAAAGACGCCGCAAAGTTTCTCCATGAAAATACGGACAAAAATTTTACTCTACATAGTTCTGCCCATTTTTGCGGCGGACACGGCAATAACCGTCTACAATTCGCTGTCGAACTACGACACGCTCAAAACGCTGTCGGAGTCGAAGTTCGTGTCGGATACGGAGCTTATCGCGTCGAAAATCTCCGCCGAGAACACCCGCGGGGTCGCCGTGGCGAAGACCGCCGCCGAAGGGGCGTCGGTGCTGTTCGGACGCCGCGCCGAAAGCGTTGCGCTCGTCCGAGACATTCTGGCGGAATTCCCCATGTACATCGGCGCGAGCGTCGGCTACGAGGTCAACGCCGACCTCGCCGACTTCAAAACCGAGCAGGGGCTGAAAAACCTGCGCGACGGCAGGGACGTAAGCGTTGACGGCGGCGTGGACGCCTACGGATTCGCCGAAAACAAAACCTCCGTTTCGATGGACGAGTGGATTGCGAAGTCGGAGGGCGGCAGGTTTGTGGCGTACTGGTCGCGGGCGAAGGGCGAGCTTACCCTCGAACCGCTCGCGAACCCCGACACCGCCATGTATTCGGCGGGGTTGCGCAAAAAAATGGAGTCGGGCGACAAGGAGGCGTTCATCGTAACGGAGCCCTACCTGTATTCGAACAACGTCATGATGGTTGAGTACTCCGCGCCCGTGTATTTCGAGGGCAAATTCTCTGGGCAGGTAGCTTTCGACCGCGACCTCGCGTCGCTTTCCTCGACCCTTTCGTCCATGAAAACCCTCAAAGGAGAGGACATATTTCTTATCAGCGCGCAGGGCAGAATAATATCGGCAACCAAAAACGAAAACCTGAGGACGCTTTCCGTTGACGACCTCCTTACGGACGAGTCGGGCAACTTCACGCTCGCCCTCCTGCGCGACGAAAACGGGCAGCTTGTCCGCGACGACGCAAACTCCGCAATGCTCGATTCCGCCAAATATAAGACGGTCTACCGCGACATGCTCAAATCGGCGTTCGAGACCTCCAAAAATTCGCTGCTGGTCGAAAACCTCGGCAAGGGGGTATCGCGCTACCGCGACCCGCAGACGCGCCGCACATTCTGCGTTTCGCAAAGCCTTATCCGTCCGGGGAACTGGGTTGTTGTCCACGTCGTGCCCGAGGAGGATTTGTTCGCGCCGCTCTACGCGTCGCTTTTGCGCGAGCTTTGCGGGGCGGCGGTCTTCTTTGCCGTGATGGCGGCAAGCCTCCTGCTTGCGGGCGGAATCGTAGCGCGAATCGGCGAGGCCACACGCGCGGCGGAGGAAATCGCAAAGGGCAATTTCCTCGTGGAATTTTCGCACCCCGAAAACGTCGCCGACGAGACGGGCAGCCTGCTCAGGGCGGTCGGCAGAATGGCGTCGAAACTGCGGGCGTTCGCAAGCCGCGTGAGACTTGCGGGGGTCAGCATGGAGGACTCCGTCGCCGAGACCGAGAAAACCGCCGGCGACTACGACGACCGCATGCGAGACTTCGGCGCGGGAGCTTCCGCCGTGTTCGCCGAAGCCCGCCAGCTTGGGGAGTCCGCCGAGAGAATTTGCGAGACCGCCGACGCCCTTTCCGAATCCGCCGCCGACGGCGCGCGCCGCGCGGCGGAGGGCAGGCGGAAAATTCCCGAAATAGAATCCACCCTCGGCGGGTTTGCGCGGAACACGTCGGCGGTGTCGCGCAGGCTCGCGATAATCAGCGAGCGCATGTCGAACGTCAACACGGTCATAACCGCGATTTCGAAAGTCGCCGAGGAAACGAACCTGCTTTCGCTCAACGCCTCCATCGAGGCCGAAAAGGCGGGGGCGGCGGGCGTCGGCTTTGCTGTTGTTGCGAGGGAGGTCGGCAGGCTTGCCGAGCAGACCGCAGCGGCTGCCGACGACATCGAAAACATCGTCAAGGACACGCGCACGGCGGTTGCCTCCGGTGTGTCGGAAATGGAGAAATTCTCCGACGAGGTACGCGCGGGCGGCGCGGAAATTTCGCGCATAATCTCCGAAATGGACGACCTCGCCGCGAGGATTCAGACCGTCGCTCCCCACGCGGCGCGGCTTGCCGAAAACGTGCGTTCGCAACGCGCCGAACTTTCCAAAATGTCCGACACAATGTCGGGTCTGGACGACATCTTGAAACGCTCCGCCGTGCTTCGGCGCGGGATTGTCGCGGGCGGCTCGAAACTGCGCGAGGCCTCCGAAAGGCTTTCGTCGGCGTTGCGCGGCTTCGGCGAAAGGGGGGACGCGTAGCATGTTCGCGCTGACCTTTTCGGCGGGAGGCAAACTCTGCGCCGTGGATTTGAAATACGTCTGCACGGTTTCGCCCGCGTTCGACCTCCACGCCGACGCGTCGCGCCCGCTTCCGTTCGTGGGCTGGCACGGCGACGGCGATTCCAAAATTCCCGCCTTCGACCTCAACTACGCAATCACGGGAAAGCCCGCCGAACGGCTTTTCGGCACGCGGCACATAATAGCAACGCCGCGCGGCGATTCCGAGAAAATCGCGCTTGTCGTCGAGCGGGTGGGGCTGGTTGCCGAATTTCCCGAATCCGCGCTTTCGGGCGCGGAGGGCGACGCGTACAGGAACGCGGAGTACGGCGGAAATTCGCTCGCGCTCGTCGATATTGCAAAGGTTTTGGAGGGCGCGTTATGAGCGGAGTCCGCTGCTGGAACGACATCGGCATTTGGGGAAATTCGACGTGCGAAAAACTCGGCGAATGCGTGCACTGCGTGAATTGCGGCGTCTATTCCGACGCGGCGAAAGAGCTTTTCGAGCGCAAAATTCCGTCGGACTATTTCGACGAATGGACCGAGAGCATGGAACGCGCGCGCGGCGTGTCGGCGGGCGGCGGCGGGGGAATGTTCCTCTTCGGGCTTTGCGGACGGCTCTTCGCGCTTCCGTCGGAGGCGGTCTCGGAGCTTGCGTCAATGCGCATGATACACAAAATTCCGTACAGGCGCGGCGCGGGCGCGGCGGGGCTTGCGAACATCGACGGAGAGCTTGTGCCGACGGTCGATTTGGCGGGGCTTTTCGGGCTGGACTCCGCGGGCGGACAGTTCAAGTGCCTTGTAGTGTGCCTGCTCGGCGGCGAAAAAACGGCGTTTCCCGCCGACTTCGCAAAAGGCTCTGTTTCGCCGGACGCCGACTCTTTCGTCCGCGCGTTTCCCGACGACGCGTGGTATTCGGCGGGCACTTTCAAATTCGGCGGCGAGCCCGCAACACTTGTCGATTGCGACATGCTCGCGGGGGCGGTCGCCAAGAAAAGCCTATGAAAAACGACTCGTTCATGCTCGAACTTTTCCTGCGCGAAGTCCGCGCGCAGTGCGCCGTTCTGCGCGGTCTGCCGTCCGGCGGCGACGCGGCGGCGGGTGCGCGGGCGGCGAACTCGCTCAAAGGCGCGGCGCGAATGCTCGGCTTTTCAAAATACGCCGACGTCTGCGAAAAGCTTGAAAATTTCCTAAACGGGGGCGGGCGCGTCTTCGACTCGGCGTACATGCACGCGGTTGAAACATTGGCGAAATGCGCCGACATCCCGCCCGAAAAACTCGAACAGGCGGTTTCGGAGGAGGAATCCGAATTGGACGCCGTTTTGAATTCCGACTTTTCCGCGCCCGACAGCCCCGCGTCGCCCGCGCCCGCGGCGTCGCAGCCCGACGCCCTCCCGCCCGTAGACCCGTCCTTGAAGGCGATTTTCATGGAGGAGGCGGCAAACCAGCTCGCCGTGCTTTCGGCGTCGCTCGTGGAGCTTGAAGACGACTTTTCGAACGCGAAAAAATTGGAGCGGCTCATGCGGGCGTGCCACAGCCTCAAAGGCGCGGCGCGCGTCGTGGGGCTATCCGATTTGGTTTCGTTCATGCACGAAATGGAGAACTGCTTTTCGTCGGCGCAAAACTCCAAAATCTCCATAAATTCCGACTCGCTCGACGTGTTTCTCGACTGCGCCGACTTCGTCGGGAAACTCCGCGAAAACGGGTTCTCTCGCATAGACCGCAGCCGCTACGGCGAGCTACTTTCGCAGCTGCGCGAAATCGAAAACGGGGCGACTCCCAAACGCTCGGTTTCGACCGAGCCGCGCGTCGGCGTCCCCGAAAAAAGCGGCGGCGACGCGTTCGTCAGGGTGTCCGCAAAGAGCCTGAGTTCGCTCATGGAGCTTGCCGCCGAGATTCTAATAGAAAACCGACGCGCCGAAATTTTCAGGGAGGCGGCGGCTTCGATTAAAAATTCGCAGGAGCAGATTGTCGGGCAGCTCGAACGCGCGATGAATTCGCTCGAAGGCGCAAAAGGCTCCGACGCCGCGCTTGCGCGGCTCGAACAGCTGAGGAAGTCCCTGCGCGCGCTCGCGGACGAATCCCGCGCGCAGACCGACGCGCTGGGCGAATATTCGCGCCGCAACGTCGCCCTTTCCGACAGGCTCTACGCGGAGGTTTTGGCAAGCCGAATGCGCCCGCTCTCAGACGGGCTTGTGGCGTTCCCGCGGCTCGTGCGCGACTTGGCGAAAGAGGCGGGAAAGAAAATCGTCCTCGAAATACGCGGCGGCGACGTTCCCGTAGACCGCGACGTTCTCGAAAAACTCGAAGCGCCCCTCACGCACCTCATAAGAAACGCGTGCGACCACGGCATAGAGCCTCCCGAAGTCCGCGAGGCGGCGGGCAAGCCGCGCGGCGGCAAAATAACGCTCGGCGCGTGGCATTCGGCGGGGTTCTTGATGATTAAAATAACCGACGACGGCGCTGGGCTTGACACCGCGAAAATCCGCGCAAAGATTTTGGAAAAACGCCTCGCGCCGCCCGAAATCCTCGAAAAAATGCCGCAGGACGAGCTTTTCGAATTCCTCTTCCTGCCGAATTTCAGCACAAAAGACGGCATAACCCAGCTGAGCGGGCGCGGCGTGGGCTTGGACGTAGTGCAGTCTATGCTCCGCGACGTGGGCGGCGGAATCTCGGTCTCGACGGTCGCGGGCGGCGGCTCGGCGTTCACAATGAAACTGCCCATTACGCGCTCGGTAATCAAGGCGCTGACGGTGGACATCGGCGGCGAGCCTTACGCGTTCGCGCTCGGCAGGGTGTACAGAACGGTGAAACTTTCGCCGCGCGAAATCTCGGCGGAGTCGGGGCTTAATTTCTTCCGCATGGACGGGAAGTCCGTGCGCCTGTTTTCGGGCGTCGAAACGCTCGGATTGGGGGCGGCAAGCCCGAAATTTTCGGACGAAATCTACGCGGTTGTTGTCGCCAACAAGGGTAGCCTTTTCGCGTTTGAAGTCGATTCGCTTCCGAACGAGGTCGAGCTTGTGGTGCGGCCGCTCAACCCGAGGCTCGGAAAAATTCCGTGCATTTCCGCGGCGTCGCTCGACGAAAACGGGCTGCCCGTGCTCATAATCGACGTTGACGACCTCACCGCATACGCGGCGTCGTCGAGGTCGGAGTCTGGCGCGGCGGCGGAGGAGTCTGGCGGGGAGTCGAACCTCAAAAAAATCCTCGTCGTCGACGACTCCGCAACCGTGCGAGAGACTGAGCGCAAGATTCTCGCGGGCGCGGGCTACGCCGTCGACACCGCCGTAGACGGAATGGACGGCTGGAATTCTTTCAGGCTCTCCGACTACGATTTGGTCGTAAGCGACGTCGATATGCCGCGCATGGGCGGCTTCGAGCTTGTCGGGAAAATCAGGAAGACCGACTCTTCGATACCCGTCGTGATAGTCTCGTACAAAGACAGGGCGGAAGACAGGGCGCGGGGCGCGGCGGCGGGCGCAAACGCCTACCTCACAAAAAACAGCTTCCGCGACGACTCATTCCTGCGCACGGTGAAATCGCTCGTAGACGGCGCGGACGCGTCGGTTTAGAGTCTTGACAACGGGGGGCGTTTCTTAGATACATGGGTGTATCAATTTTTATCCGACTTACAAATGGCTGAATATACAGTAATATCCATGAAATGGGGCGACAAGTACGGGCCCGAATACGTCAACCGCCTGTACAACATGACAGCCCGCAACCTCACCCTGCCTTTCAAGTTCATCTGCTTCACCGACAACGGCGCGGGGCTTGACAAAAACATAGAGGTTCGCCCGCTCCCCGAAATGGATTTGCCCCCGGACCGCGAACGCGGCTGGCGCAAGCTCTCCACTTTCCGCGACGACATCGGGCTTTCGGGGCGCGTGCTCTTTCTCGACCTCGACACCGTGATAGTCGGGAACATCGACGAGTATTTCAAAATCGACGGCGAATTTTTCGTGATAGAGCACTGGCGTCCGTCCAAAAAACACGGCGTCGGCGAAACGGGCGTATACCGCTTCGAGGCGGGTAAAAACCGCGATTTGTACGACTATTTTATGTCGCACATGTCCGAGGTTAAGGCGAACTACCGCCACGAGCAGGCTTATGTAACCGACGTTCTCTCGAAAGCGGGCAAGCTCAAATTCTGGCCGAAAAAGTGGATGCCGAGCTTCAAATACAACTGCATGCGCCCCTTCCCGCTCTGCTATTTTTGCGACCCGATTCTTCCGCCCGACGCCAAGATGGTCGTCTTCCACGGCAATCCCACTCCCGACCAGGCAATGGCGGGCAAGACGAAGGGCTTGAAGGGCATAATCAGGCACGTCCGCACGCCGCAGTGGCTGAAAGATAATTGGAGATAGATTTGATGAAAAAAAGAGTTCTCGTACTTGCCCCCCACAACGACGACGAAACGCTCGGAGTGGGCGCGTCGATGGCCAAACACGTGGCGCGGGGCGACGAAGTTTTCGTTTCGGTTCTCACGTCGATTGGCGACGACAATCCCGTGATGAAACCCAACAAGCCCGAAATCCGCGCCGAAACGAAAAAGGCTATGGAAATCTTGGGCGTAGACTACAAAAACGTCCTCTACCGCGACCTCCCCAACGTGCTTCTCCACGACGAGCCTATGTACAAGGTAAACAGGGTTGTGGTGGACGTCGTCAAAGAGGTTCAGCCCGACATTCTCTACATTCCGTTTATCAACGACCTCCACAAAGACCACCGCGAAATTGTCTACGCCGCGCAGGTCGCCGCCCGCACTTGCACCGAGTTCGGCAGAAACATCAAGGAGGTTCTCATGTACGAAACGCTTTCCGAAACGCACTGGAACATTGAATGCGTAGAGGGCGGTTTCCTCCCCAACGTCTTCAACGAAATTTACGACTTCCTCGAACTGAAACTCAAAGCGGTCGAGGCGTACCAGAGCCAGCTGAAATATTTTCCCGACGTGCGCAGCATAGAGGCGTTGAAGTCGCTCGCGATTGTCCGCGGGGCGATTTCGGGCATGCGGGCGGCGGAGGCGTTCATGCTTGTCCGCAGGCTCTCGTATTAAAACAGTCGGTATCCGGTTTTGGGCGGCTTCCGTTTGCGCGGTTGCCGCTCTTTTATTATAGTGCGCACGGGCGTGTCCCGTGTGGGACAATCGCGCGGGGGCGTGTGCCATAATGTCTCACTCGGCGGACGGCGGGCTTTCGGGCGGCGGGAGCAGGCGGTAAATGTGAAATTGCAAGTTGCTAATTACAAAAATGGTTTCGGCGCAAAGCGCGGGACTTCCCCAAACTGGCACGGGGCGTGCTTTAAAAGAGGCATATGAGTAAAATATTAGGTATCGACTTGGGAACGACAAATTCCTGTATGGCTGTAATGGAAGGCGGCGAAAGTACCGTTATTCCTAATCGCGAAGGCGGCAGAACGACCCCTTCGGTTGTGGCATTTACAAAATCGGGCGAAAGATTGGTTGGTCAGGCGGCAAAACGTCAGGCGATAACGAATCCTACTAACACGATTTTTTCGGCAAAACGTCTTATCGGACGCAAATATTCGGAAGTGAAAGAGCTTGCGAGCAAGCTTCCGTACAAGGTCGTCGAGGGCGCGAACGGCGCGGCGGTGATTGAGTGCGAAGTCGGCGGCAAGACCGAGCGCTTCTCTCCCGAACAGATTTCGGCAATGGTTCTCCAACAGTTGAAGGCGGACGCCGAATCGTATTTGGGCGAAAAAATCACGGAGGCCGTCATCACGGTTCCCGCATACTTTAACGATGCGCAACGTCAGGCTACAAAAGACGCGGGCACAATCGCGGGCTTGGAGGTCAAGAGAATCATCAACGAACCCACCGCGGCTTCGCTCGCGTACGGGCTTGACAAAAAGAACGACGAAACAATCGCGGTCTACGACTTGGGCGGCGGCACTTACGATATTTCGATTCTCGAAATCGGCGACGGCGTGTTCGAAGTCAAGGCGACAAACGGCGACACGCAGCTCGGCGGCGACAACTGGGACGCGGCAATCATGGATTGGCTCATCGACTCTTTCAAAAAGGAAAACGGCATAGACCTGCGCAACGACGCAATGGCATTGCAGCGGTTGAAGGAAGAGTCCGAAAAAGCGAAAATCGCGCTTTCGTCGGCGCAGGAGACCGACATCAACCTGCCGTTCATCACGGCGGACGCGACGGGTCCGAAACACTTGAATGTAAAGCTTACAAGGGCGAAACTCGAACAGCTTACGGACTCCCTCGTCAACAGGACAATCAAGCCGTTTGACGACTGCTTGCGCGACGCGGGTCTCTCGAAGTCGGACATCGACGAGCTTGTACTCGTCGGCGGCATGACGCGTATGCCCAAGGTTGTGGAAATCGCAGACCACCTCGCGGGCAAGGAAGCCCACAAGGGCGTCAACCCCGACGAAGTTGTTGCTCGCGGCGCGGCAATTCAGGGCGGCGTCTTGCAGGGCGACGTACGCGATGTTCTCCTTCTCGACGTAACCCCGCTTACGCTTTCAATCGAAACCGCCGGCGGCGTTTCCACCCCGATGATTGAGCGCAACACGACAATTCCGAAAAAGGCTTCGCAAGTTTTCTCGACGTACTCGGACAACCAGACGGCGGTAGACATCAGAGTCTTGCAAGGCGAACGTCCGATGGCTCGCGACAACAAGCTTATCGGCAATTTCAGGCTCGACGGCATAGCCCCCGCTCCGCGCGGTCTGCCGCAAATCGAAGTGACATTCGATATCGACGCAAACGGTATCCTCAACGTCACGGCGAAAGACAAGAGCACGGGCAAAGAGCAGAAAATCACGATTACCAACAGCAGCGGTCTGAGCAAGGAGGAGGTCGAAAATCTCCGCAAGGAAGCCGAACTCCACGCGGCGGAAGACGCAATGCGCAAGGAAACTGCGGAAGTCCGCAACGAGCTTGACAACATAATCTACCAAACCCAAAAGCAGATTTCCGAAGGCGGCGCAAACCTGCCCGTAGACGCAAAGCAGGCTCTCGAAAACGAGATTACCGCGGCAAAGCAGGTTCTCGACAAGGCTGACGCCTCGAAAGACGAACTGAAAGCGGCGGTAGACAAGCTCATGAAAGTCTTGCAGGAAAACGCGCAGCACATGCAGCAGGCCCAGCAGCCCAACGCCCAGGCGGGCGCGCAGCAGGCTCAGGGCGGCGCGGCACAGCAGGGCGGCAAAGACGGCCCCGTCGACGCGGACTTCGAAGTAGTTGACGACGACAAACCGAAAAAGGAATAAAGTTTAACAAAGGCTCTCCGCGATTTTTTGAATCGCGGGGAAGCTTTTGTCTTTTCAAAACGCGCGAAAAGTGCAAAATATAAATTTTAATTTTACTATAAACAACAAATAAACAAACAATATGGCTAAAACAAAAATCCAACCCCTCGGCGACAGAGTGCTCGTAAAGCAGGCCGTGGAAAAAGAACAAATCAAGGGCGGAATCATCATTCCCGACGCCGCAAAGGAAAAATCGCAGGAAGCGACGGTTGTCGCCATCGGCAGCGGCAAGCTCGACCGCGACGGCAAGCGCATTCCCTTTGAAGTAAAGGTAGGCGACAACGTTCTCATCTCCAAGTACGGCGGCACGGAAGTTGCTGTCGGCGACGAAAAATTCGTCCTCCTCCGCGAAGACGACATCGTTGCCATTCTCAAATAACATCTAAAATAAGGAAAATTTATCATGGCTAAACAAATCATTTTCGACGAAGCGGCACGCAAGAAAGTCCTCAAAGGCGTAACGACGCTCGCAAAGGCGGTTAAGGCGACTCTCGGCCCGAAAGGCAGAAACGTCGTAATCGACAAGAAATACGGCTCGCCCCTCATCACCAAGGACGGCGTAACGGTCGCCAAGGAAATCGAACTCGAAGACGTTTTCGAAAACATGGGCGCGCAGGTAATCAAGGAAGTCGCCAACAAGACTTCCGACAATGCGGGCGACGGCACGACAACCGCTACCGTTCTCGGCGAAGCCATCTACCGCGAAGGTCTCCGCAATGTCGCGGCAGGCTCGAACCCGATTTTCGTAAAGCGCGGTATCGACAAGGCTGTCGAAGCAGCCGTCAAGGAATTGGCCAAGAACTCCAAGCCCGTTAAGGACAGCAACGAAATCCGCCAAGTCGCGACGGTTTCGGCCAACTGGGACACGGAAATCGGCAATATCATCGCCGAAGCCATGGACAAGGTCGGCAAAGACGGCACAATCACCGTCGAAGAAGCGAAGTCGATTGACACGACCCTCGACGTAGTCGAAGGCATGCAGTTCGACAAGGGCTACCTCTCGCCGTACTTCGTAACGAATACCGACTCGATGGAATGCGTGCTCGAAAACGCGTATATCCTCGTGCACGAAAAGAAGATTTCCAACCTCGCGGAACTCCTCCCGATTTTGCAGGCTGTCGCAAAGACCGGCAAGCCGCTGATGATTATCGCAGAGGACGTTGAAGGCGAAGCTCTCGCGGCTTTGGTCGTCAACAAGCTCCGCGGCATGCTCAACGTCTGCGCGGTCAAAGCCCCCGGCTTCGGCGACCGCCGCAAGGCAATGCTCGAAGACATCGCGATTCTCACGAATGCGCGTTGCATCACCGAGGACCTCGGACTAAAGCTCGAAAACCTCCAACTCGCCGACCTCGGCAAGGCGAAACGCATCACGGTTTCGAAGGAAAACACGACAATCGTCGAAGGCGCGGGCAAATCCGCCGACATTCAGGGCCGCGTAAAGCAGCTCCGCAAGGCGATTGAGGAAACGACTTCCGACTACGACCGCGAAAAATTGCAGGAACGCCTCGCAAAGCTCGCGGGCGGCGTAGCGGTCATCAACATCGGCGCGGCTACCGAACCCGAAATGAAGGAAAAGAAAGCTCGTGTTGACGACGCCCTCCACGCGACACGCGCGGCTGTCGAAGAAGGCATCAGCGCGGGCGGCTCGGTTGCGCTCCTCCGCACGGCAAAGGCAATCGACGCCCTCCAACTCGAAGGCGACGAACTCGTCGGCGCGCAAATCGTACGCCGCGCAATCGAAGCTCCCCTCCGCCAGCTCTGCGCAAACGCGGGCGAAGAAGGCGCGTTGGTTGTAAAGGAAGTTCTCAACGGCAAAGGCTCGTGGGGCTACAATGTCGCGACGGGCAAGTTCGAAGACCTCTTCAAGGCCGGCGTCGTTGACCCGACCAAGGTAACGCGTTCCGCGCTCCAAAACGCGGCCTCCGTTGCGGGACTCTTGCTCACAACGGAATGCATGATTGCCGACAAGCCCGAAGAAAAGCCCGCGATGCCCGCAGGCGACCCCTCGATGGGCGGCATGGGCGGCATGATGTAATTCGATCCGGCAGGCAAATTTTCCGACGCGGAGAAATCCGCGCGGACAGCGAAAAGAGAACCGTTCGCGGTTCTCTTTTTTGTATTCAGACAGCGGGCAGGGTAGAGGCGGGGGCGGCACTACAATATTTCCGCAACCCGCCGCGTCGCATTTCCGTGAACACAAAGCCCGCGCTGCCTCTGTTTTCCGACTGCGCGAGGGGTTGGGCGGACTGCGTTTCCTCTTCGCAGAATCGCTATCCTTGCGGGCGGCGGGAAATATTTTGCCGCCAAATTCTGTCGCCGATTATGCGCGGGGGCTAGTTTGCAATTTCGATTGTCGGTGTTATATGCGACGGATGCGCCGCGCAGGGGCGCAAAAAAACCCGCCGTCGCAAGACGGCGGGCTTTTTTGCAGCCTTTTCGAAATCCCGACTATTCGCTTTGCGCTGCGAGCTGTTTCGCCTTGGCGATTGCGTAGTCGCGGTTCATCTTCGCGATGAAGTCGAGCGTGATTCCCTTCGGGCAAACCGCCTGGCATTCGCCGTAGTTCGAGCAGTTGCCGAAGCCGAGTTCGTCCATCTTCTCGACCATTGCGATTGTGCGTCTGTCCTTTTCGGGCGCGCCCTGCGGCAGGTAGTTGAGGTGCGAGACCTTAGCCGCCGTGAAGAGCATTGCCGAAGCGTTCGGGCAAGCCGCAACGCACGCGCCGCAACCGATGCAGGCGGCGGCGTCCATCGCCTTTTCGAGCGTATCCTTGGGGATAAGCACCGCGTTTGCGTCCTGCGGCGCGCCCGTGCGAATCGAGATATAGCCGCCCGCCTGCTGGATTTGGTCGAGAGCTTCGCGCGAGACAACCAAGTCTTTCTTAATCGGGAACGGACCCGCGCGCCACGGTTCGACGACGATTGTGTCGCCGTCTTTGAACTTGCGCATGTGGAGCTGGCACACGGTCGTTTCGCGTTCTGGGCCGTGGGGAATGCCGTTGATGACCATCGAGCACATGCCGCAGATGCCTTCGCGGCAGTCGTGGTCGAACACAATCGGTTCTTTGTCCTGCGCTACGAGCTGTTCGTTGAGAATGTCGAACATTTCGAGGAAGGAGCTGTCTTCGCTTACGTTGTCGACTGTGTAGGTTTCGAAACGTCCCTTGGCGTTTTCGCTCTTTTGTCTCCAAATTTTAAGATGTACTTTCATTTGTATTCCGAAATTTTAGATTATTTGTAGGAACGGACGACGGGCTTTACTTCGTCGTGCGTGATGGGTTCTTTTTCGAGGCGCGGCGGCTTGCCTTCGCCGTCGTACATCCACACCGCGGCGTACGAGTATTCGGCGTCGTTGCGCTTTGCTTCGCCGTCTTCCGTCTGGTGTTCCACGCGGAAGTGTGCGCCGCAGCTTTCGCGTCTTTCGAGGGCGTCGCGAACCATTACTTCCGCAAATTCGAGGAAGTCGGCAACGCGTCCCGCGCGTTCAAGCTCGTTGTTGAGCGTGTTTTCTTCGCCTACGATTTTCAAATCCTTCCAGAATTCTTCGCGAACCTGCGGAATGAGTTCGAGAGCCTTTTTGAGGCTTTCTTCGGAACGCGCCATGCCGCAGTATTCCCACATGATTTTTCCGAGTTTCATGTGGAAGTGGCGCGGGCTTTGCGTGCCCTTGATGCTCATCAGTTTCTTGATTTGGTCGCGAACGTTCTTTTCGGCTTCGTCGAATTCGGGACGGTCGGTCGAGATTTTCTGTGCGCCGACGCGTGCCAGATAATTCGGGAGCGTGTAGGGAATCACGAAGTAGCCGTCCGCCAGACCCTGCATGAGCGCGGACGCGCCGAGGCGGTTTGCGCCGTGGTCGGAGAAGTTGGCTTCGCCGAGAACGAAGAGACCGGGAATCGTGCTTTCGAGGGTGTAGTCAACCCAAAGACCGCCCATTGTGTAGTGCGAAGCGGGGTATATGCGCATGGGTGTTTCGTACGCGTTTTCGCCCGTGATGCGTTCGTACATGTCGAAGAGGTTGCCGTACTTTTCCTTGACCGTTTTAAGGCCGTCGCGCTTGATTGCGTCGGCAAAGTCGAGGTAAACACCGCGTCTTTCGCCGTTGACTGCCGGCCCTACGCCGCGTCCGTCGTCGCAGGCTTCCTTTGCCGCGCGCGAGGAGATGTCGCGGGGAGCGAGGTTGCCGAACGAGGGATACTTTCTTTCCAGATAGTAGTCGCGGTCTTCTTCGGCGATTTCCGAAGGCTTCTTTGTGCAGTCTTCCTTCTTCTTGGGAACCCACACGCGGCCGTCGTTGCGGAGCGATTCGCTCATGAGCGTGAGCTTGCTCTGCTGGTCGCCGTGCTGCGGAATGCAGGTGGGGTGGATTTGCGTGAAGCAGGGGTTTGCGAAGCCCGCGCCGCGCTTGTAGCAGCGGAAAGCCGCCGTGACGCTGCAACCCTGGGCGTTTGTGGAGAGGTAGAATACGTTGCCGTAGCCGCCCGTGCAGAGCAGAACCGCGTCGGCGGAGTATCTTTCGATGTCGCCGTTTACGAGGTTGCGGACGATGATGCCCTTTGCCGAGCCGTCAACCTTTACGAGGTCGAGCATTTCGCGGCGGGTGTACATCTTGACCTTGCCGAGGGCAATCTGTCTTTCGAGAGCCGAGTACGCGCCGAGGAGGAGCTGCTGCCCCGTCTGTCCGCGGGCGTAGAACGTGCGGCTGACCTGCGCGCCGCCGAACGAGCGGTTCGCCAAAAGGCCGCCGTATTCGCGGGCGAACGGAACGCCCTGCGCAACGCACTGGTCGATGATGTTTACGCTGACTTCCGCGAGACGGTAGACGTTGGCTTCGCGCGAGCGGAAGTCGCCGCCTTTAACGGTGTCGTAGAAGAGGCGGTAGATGCTGTCGCCGTCGTTCTGGTAGTTTTTAGCAGCGTTGATGCCGCCCTGCGCCGCGATGGAGTGGGCGCGTCTGGGGCTGTCCTGATAGCAGAAGCAATCGACGTTGTAGCCCTGTTCCGCAAGGCTCGCCGCCGCGCTCGCGCCCGCAAGACCGCTGCCTACCACGATTACGCGGTACTTTCTGCGGTTCGACGGGTTTACCAGTTTTGCGTGAAATTTAAAGTTCGACCACTTTTCGGAAATGGGTCCCTCAGGAATTTTAGAATCCAAACTCATTTTAGTTCCCTTCGTTTATTATTTCTTGGCGCAGGGTTTGCAGCCTTCTTTGAGGAAGTCGTAGTTGATGAAGATTTCGCCCTTCGTGTCTTTGAGCTGGCCGAACTGTTTTTCGACCTGCTTTACGGGCAGAATCTGGCAGTCGGAATACTTCGATACGAGAACCGCGAGGGGGTTAATCGAGAAGCCGAGAGCGATAACCGCGCAGTAGAGAACCGCGATTGCGTTGAGGCGGTAGCGCCATTTTTCGTTGCGGAAGCCGATGCTCTGGAACATGCTGCTTACGCCGTGCGAAAGGTGGAAGCCGATTACGACCATCGCGAAAATGTACGCAATCGAAACCCACGGATTGGAGAATCCGAGAATGAGCATTGCGTAGACGTCGTGTATAACCTTGCCTTCGTACATGCCGGAAGTCGCCTTCCATTCGAGCAGCTTGAACGAGGGGTCGAGGTTGAGCACCGTGTAGTGCATGATGTGGATAACCGCGAAAAGCGCGATAATCGTACCAGAGAAAATCATGGTTCTCGCGGCGAGGGTGGAGGCGAGGCTCTTCTTAACCGAGTAGCGTTGCGGACGCGACTTCGAGTTTTCGAGGACGAGCAAATACGCCGTCAACAGGTGCAGTACGAAGCACACGCCCAAACAGAGCCTGAAACCCCAGAGGATTTCCCACGGCAGCGTTTGGAGGAAGTTCGCGTACGCGTTGATTGCGTGCGGACCCCCTTCGAGCGTCTGCAAGTTTCCGAGCATGTGTATCAGCAGGAAGGACGCCAATACGAAGCCCGTCACCGCCATCGCAAATTTTTTCATAAGCGACGACATCATTGATTTCTTTATGTTTCCCATGATTTTCTTTTTCAGGTTACGATTGCTAAAAAATGGAAGCCTTTACTAAGGCAAAATTGCCCCTTCCTTTCAACAAAATTTTCCGTTTTTTTTGAAACCGCGCCGATTTTCCGCCGCCGTTTCGGGGCGTCGGAACGCGCCGCGTCGCCGCGCTCCGAAAGTTGCGCCGCTTTTGCAAGTGTTTGGACGTCGCGGCTCTTCCGATTCGAAGCGGCGGAGGAAGGCGGTTTTTGCGAAATTGGTAAACTGTTTACCGATTTCGCGCGGATTTTGGATTGTGTTGCCTTGCCTTTGCATTTTTACTTTATTACCTTTCAACACACAACCAACTTGAATATATGATGAAAAAAACAGCAATTCTCGTGTCGGCGGTGCTGGCATTCGCGGCGTCGGCGTTCGCGTCGGCGAAAGTCGCAAAACCCGTCTCCGAAGACTTCAAACGCTCGGTGATTTACCAAATCCTCCTGCCCTCGTTCACGCAGGAGGGCACGCTCAACAAGGCGGCGGAAATGCTGCCCTATGTGAAGTCGCTCGGCGTCGATATCGTCTACCTCTGCCCGCTCACCGAGCACGACGACGATATGGATAAAACCTTTTGGAGCGAACGCCAAAAGGCGGCCAAAACCGAAAATCCGAAAAATCCCTACCGCATGAAGGATTTTTACAAAATCGACCCCTCGTACGGCACCGCCGACGACGCCCGCAACTTCGTCAAAAAAGCGCACGAACTCGGGCTGAAAGTGCTCTTCGACGTCGTGTACTACCACTGCGGGCCGAAAGCCGTCTTCCTGAAAGACCACCCCGACTTCATCATGCGCAAGCCCGACGGCTCTCCCGATACGGGCGAATGGGCTTTCCCGCGCCTGAATTTCAAAAATCCCGAACTCCGCGAATACCTCACCAAGAATATGGAATTTCTCCTGCGCGAGTTCGACATCGACGGCTTCCGCACCGACGTCGGCGAAATGGTGCCCTCCGATTTCTGGGACAACGCCGCCGTCCGCCTGCGCAAAATCAAGCCCGAACTTCTCATGATTGAGGAAAGCGAACGCCACTCCGCGACGGAAAAAACATACGACGCCACCTACGAAGTACTCTGGCAGCGCAAGACAATCGAAGTCTTCCACGACAAAAAGCCCGCAAAAATTTTGCGCGAACGCTGGGAGTCTTTCGATAAAGACCAGCCCAAAAACGCGAGGGTGCTCCGCGCAATGGAAAACCACGACTTCGCCAACGGGCCATTCCGCAAACGCTGCGAAATCCGCTTCGGCTACCGCGGCATGGACGCCGTCATGGTCATGAACTTCACCCTCGACGGCATTCCGTTTATTTACAGCGGCAACGAATTCGCCGACGACGCCCCCATGACGATTTTCTCCGACCGCACACACGGCAGATACTTCACCGAATGGGCGAATATGAATACCGAACAGGGGAAACGCAGAACCGCACTCGTGAAAAAACTTATCGAACTGCGCAAAGACCCCGTGTTCTTCGACGGTAAGACGCGCTGGATAGACAACGATAAACCCGACGCAGTGCTTTCATTTGCCCGCGAAACGAAAGACGGCGCAGCACTGGTTGTAATCAACGCGGCAGATAAATGCGTTTCGACGATGGTCGACGCGGACTTCGGCGGCTCGTCGGAACTGCTTTCGTACGGCGCAAAATGCGAATCGGATAATGGAAAGACGAAACTGGAGCTCCAGCCGAAAGGCTACATAGTGCTGAGGAAAAGCGCGGAAAATAGAAAGCCGAAAGTGCTGCGCCGCAACCGCGCCCCGATAATGTAGTCCTACCGACGGACAAAACAATCCCCAGCCCGCCGCACCCGACGCTGTTTCGAGTATGCAAATGTCGCTCCGTTCGGCGCGGCGGGGATTGCGGTTGTCCGCATAAATTTGTTCGCCGCGTTTTGGAGTTGTCTATTTTTCCATCGGTGCGGCTTCAACGAAGTCGGCTGCTCGGATTTCCACTTTGCCCAGCAAGCCCGATTCGAGCGGTTCTTCGCCGGCGTTCCAGAAGCCTTTTGTGAATGTGTAGGCTATTCTGTCGGTATCGTTTTTGCGCTTTTCGACAATCCATTTCGGAAGCCGTTCGTCGGGCGATTTCGCAAGCCGCGCGTCGCCGATAAGCCTGTTCGGCCAACGGTTCGCCACTTCTATCGAAAGCGTGTTGTCGCCTTTTTTTGCAAGCTCTGTTATGTCGCATTCGAACGGCGCGCGCCAGAGCGTTGCGGCGGTTTTGCCGTTAATCCGCACGCGGGCGACGTCGGCGACTTTCCCGAGCGACAAAATTATGCGCCGACCCTTTTTGAACATTTCGCCGCCGAGCTCGAATTTTTTCGAATACGTTGCGATGCCCGAAAAATAGCGGATTCCGTCGTCGGAATTTTCAGTCCAAGATTCGAGTTTTTCGAAATGCGCCGTTGCGGGCGCGCCGCGGTTTTTCTGGAATGCGACATCCCAATTTTCCGAAATATCGGCATTCTTCGGAAGCGATTGCACCGAAAGCGAAACTTCCCCTCCGTCCGACAGGAACAGTTCCGCCGTGCCCGCAGCTTCGAACACCGCGCCGAGTTTCCCGTCGGAAACTGCGGGATAAATCGGGCTTCGCACCGCTTCGGGAACGGGCGGGACGAATGTGCCGCCCTCGCGAACAACCTTTTCGAACACCTTTCCGCCGAACTTATACTTTACATAAAGTTCCTTGACGTGCCCCGGGGCGAGCGCGCATTTAAACGTTCGGCTCAGCACTTTTACGTCGGAGTCGCCTTTTACAAAATCCTTCACATCGAGTTTTTCGGGCGAATCGCTCGATCGGTAGACGGCTTCGAGAATTTCGACCGCGTCCGTTTTTTTCGCGCCGTTTACAGACGGAGCAAACGCGGCAATCCGCCTGTTTTCGCCGTTTTTGAAGACGACGAATTTCGATTCGTAGGGGTTGAGCGAAAGGGGAAGGGAGACAATGCCGTTTTCGCATTTCCACTGCGGCGCGGGCGAAACGCCGCCGTCCACCGCGTCGAAAATATACGGCGATTTTCCTTCGCCCGCGTTGAACGAAACCTCGCCTGCAATGCGCGATTGCGTCATATTTGCCACAAAGCGTATGTCGGTGTCGCCGTCGATTCTGCCGATTGTGCGGATTCCGCGCGGCGTTTTAAATTCGGGCGCGATTCGCGCAAGCGACAACGCATCGGGAACGGAGCGCATTGCGTACAATGTATCTTTGCCGATTTTGCGGACTTTTTCGCCGCCGCCCCACAGGCGTTTTACGGTTTCCGCAAATTCTTCGGGGTTGTCCGAAAGCGTGGGCGATTCAATCGGCGGGGTGCCGACAACGTTCGCGCCCGCTTCGAGCAGCTTTTCAACGGCTTTGAGCGTGCGCAGGGAAAGCCGCCTGTCGGCGCCGAGCGCGAGCATTTTGTAGCGCGTGCCGTCCGCAGACGCAAAGATTTCGCCGTCTTCGAATTTCAGCGAATCGGCGATGTCGTCCGCCGAACAATAGTCGTAGTCGTAGCCCGCATTCGTGATTTCGTCGCGCACGGCATACCACGCGCCGTTCGGCTGCGATTCGCCCGAAAGCCACAAAACCGTCGCCCGATAGCGTCCGCGCTGAAGCAATGCCTGCGAGCGGTTGACGTACGAAACCCACGCGTCGGCGAGCTTCCACCAAGTGGTAAGGCGCGTCATGTTGGAGCCTGCGTACATCGACATTCCGGGGCCCTCTATCATGAACGGCTGGTGCGCGTATGTGTGGAAGATTATCGACGAAATGCCGTAAATCCACGCGCGGTCGCCGTACTCTTTGAGCTGCGCGGGAGTGTGCAGCCAGCGTCCGCAGGCCGCCGTCGTCGTGAACGACTCCGACCCCGCCTTTTTTTTGCCGAACAGGTGCGCGCTAGAGCCAGTCATGCGCGCGGGCGGATTGCCGCGCCCAATCCAAAACTCGCCCGTGGGAATGTCGATATTCCTCGCGCAGCGGAGCGAATCGAACAGACCGCCGTAGGGTTCGGCAATCGAAAGAAGCCCGTCCTTTTTGCAAAGCTCGGCGAAGTAGTCGTAGTAGTTTTCGGCGAACAGGTCGGAAACCGTGCGCTGCAAATCGTAGAGGAATTTTGCGGTCTGCCCGTCGGTCTCGACAACAAACCCGAGCATTGCGGGCAGCCACGGCTTGATGTCGTAGCCGCGCCGTTTTTCGAACTGCTCGGCGAAGTCGTCCGTCCAGTTCTGCCCGCCGACCTCGTAGCTGTCGATTGTGGCGTAGCGCATCGAGCCGCCGAAATCGGCTTCGAGCTTTTTCATAAAATGCGGCCAGTGCGCGTCGAGCCCGCGCCGCGAGAGCTTGTCGCATTCAAGCCCCTTGAAGGGGGTGGGCGAATTTTTCGCGCCCGTCGAAGTGTAGCCTATTCGCAGGACAATCCAATTGCCGTCGGGCAGATTCACTTTGCCCTCGCCGTTTTGAAAATTTGCGGTGATGTCGAGCACGGAGTCTCTCGAAAGTCCGCGCCTGTTTTCGTCGCCCGCCTTCGGTTCGGCAAACCCGATTCTTTGCGCGAGCGAGTTTTTTAAATCCACATCGGCAATCATTCGCTCCGAAAGCAGTCGCACGTTTTTCAGGTCGATGTCTTTCGGCTTTTCCCATTCGTGGAAGGACTTTGCCGTCGCAAACTCGAATTTGAAAAACTTAGCCCGCGCGCCGTTTTTCGAGAGCGGGACGAATTTGGGCGTGCACTTGTCGTTGTAAATCGACGCGGAGTATTCGCCGACTTTAGAGTAGTTTTTGCCGTCGTCCGAAACCGAAATGTCGACGCTCACATACAGTCCGCGACTGTCGAAAGTAAGCTCGGCAAAGTTTGCGTTGTAGGGATTTTTGAATTCGAAAACAAGCGTGTTTTTCGCGCCCTTTTTCGAAAGCGGCAGGCGGACTGTCTTTGTGTTTTCGCCCACGACGTTCTGCGGATTGTCGAAGTCGGCTGAAACTTTCGGCGCGGGCATTTTCTTGCCGCCGCGCACCGCAAGCACGGCGACATCGCGGTAAAACCCCTCCACCGTGCGCGGCTGCGGAAGTTTGAGAGTCTGTTCGCCGCCCTCCGCGCGCGTTTCGGAGGCGACGAGCATTTTCATCGAATCTTCGGGCTTAATCCACGGGCCGCCCGAGCTTGACCACCCCGGGCAGTTGTGCGCGCCAAGCCGCAAACCGAGCCGCTTTGCCTCGCGACCCGCGTGCCGCATAAGTTCGCGCCAGTTGTCGTCGAGAATCTGTATTTTCGGCATTCCCGTGGCAGTCTGGTTTACGAGCGAAAACACGTGCGCGCCGCCGTAGCCGACTTCCTTCAAGGCTTCTAGGTCGGCTGTAATTCCCTCCTTTGTGATTGCGTTTGTGGTAAAGTGCCACCAAGTCTCGAGCTTTGCGTCCTGCGGCGGATTAAGAAAATCGGCGCGGACACTTTCGAAATCGGCATGGGAAACCGAGACAAACGCGGAAAGCCCCGCAAGCAATATGGTAGAGTAGTAAGGTTTTATCATAAATATACGCTAATCTTGCGCATTCTTCCGCTCAATCATAAAAACGCAAAAACACAGATTTACAGGCTGGAGCTTGTACGCCATTGCGGTGACTTCGCCCCCCCCGAGTGGGAATTTTACTTCGCAAAATAACCGCCCACATTCCCCCATCGAACAAGTTATAACTATTCGGTTTCGAAAAGACTCAAAATAAGTTCGAACACCCAAAGCGATTGGGCGGTGTTCCGCTGCCCAATGCGAACTTATAAGCAAAAGGCGCGACTAAGTCGCGCCGAAGTATCACAAGTAGGAACGAAGTTCCGTAGCCGTGCAGGCTGCAGCCTGCTCAAGGGCTTCGCCTTTGCTGCCCTTGCAAAAAAGGCTTCCATTTCTTTAAAAAACCGTCATTGTTCGGGTTGTATATGGAACTTAATTACTCGGGAAAAGTTGCGCTTGTCAGCGGGGCGGGTCGCGGTATCGGCAGGGCGATTGCCGTGGAGCTTGCAAACGCGGGCTGCACGGTTCTTTGCGTGAGCAAAAATATTTCGTCTTGCGGAAAGGTCGCGGACGAAATCAACGCGTCGGGCGGAAAGGCGGAGGCGTGGGCTTTCGACGTGTCGAAATCGGCGGAAGTCAAGGACGCGTGCTCGCAAATCCTCAAAAAATACAAGGCGGTTGACATAATCGTAAACAACGCGGGAATCACGCGCGACAACCTGCTCATGCTAATGTCGGACGAGCAGTGGGAGGACGTTATCTCGACAAACCTTTCGTCGTGCTTCTACATTGTGCGCAACCTTGTCCGCGCGATGATGGGCACGCGGCGCGGGCGAATCATAAACATTGCGTCGGTCTCTGGACAGGCGGGCAACGCGGGGCAGGCGAACTACGCGGCGGCGAAGGCGGGCATTATCGGCTTTACGAAGTCGCTCGCGCGGGAGCTTGCGGCGCGGAACATCACGGTAAACGCGGTCGCGCCCGGGTTCATCGACACCGACATGACGGCGGTTCTTCCCCCCGCGATTGTGGAGGCGGCGGTGGCGAACATTCCGCTTAAACGGACCGGCAAAGTCGGCGACATCGCAAAAGTCTGCGCGTTTCTGGCGTCGGACGAAGCGGGCTATATCACGGGGCAGACAATCGCGGTAAACGGCGGTCTGTACATGTAAAATTTCATCAACTACACACAAAAAAAGGAAACTGTATATCATGGTAGACAGAAGAAAGTTCATAAAACAGGCGGCGACAGCGGCAACTGCGGCAATGTTCTTCCCGGGGTGCTCGTCTGCGCCGAAAGCGAAGAAAATCAGCGCGAACGAAAAAATCAACGTGGCGTTTGTGGGCGTGGGCAATATCGGCTCGATGGCGCGCAACGGCATGATAAACGAAAACGGCGTGGCGCTCTGCGACGTCGATTTGTCGATGGCTCGCAAGGGTCTGAAACAGTACCCCAAGGCGAAGATTTTTCAGGACTACCGCGAAATGCTCGACAAGCTCGGAAAGGAAATCGACGCGGTTTGCGTCTCGACGCCCGACCACTCGCACTTCAAAATCACGCTCGACTCAATGCAGTGCGGCAAGCACGTCTGCGTTCAGAAACCGCTCACCCACAACGTTTGGCAGTGCCGCGAGCTTGAACGCGCCCGCAAATACTACGGCGTAAAAACGCAGATGATGAACCAGGGGCACGCCACCGAGCAAATCAGAATGCTCAAAGAATGGTACGACAGCGGCGTTACGGGAGACGTCCGCGAAGTCCACGTTATGTGCAGCGGCCCGAAATGGTGGGACGGCGACCCCAAGCGCACTCCGTATTTTGTCCGCCCCAAGAGCCTGCCGATGGCGAAACAGCCCGTTCCGTCGGAGCTGAACTGGGACTTGTGGATTAACCAGGGCAAATATACCGACTACAACCGCATCTACGCTCCCCTCAGCTGGCGCGGCTTCTGGGACTACGGCACGGGCATGCTCGGCGACTGGTTCTGCCACACGGCCGACGCTCCCGTCTGGATTCTCGACCTCAAAGACCCCGTGTCCGTCGAACTCATCGACGCCGACTGCACGTTCGACCGGAAAGTGTTTATCCCGAACGGCTCGACGGTCAAGTGGACGTTCGCCGCAACAGACAAACACCCCGAGCTTGTGATGTACTGGTACGACGGCGCGCGCGAACCCATCACGCGCCCGCACGACTTCGAAAAAGACCGTCCGCTACTGCGATCGGGCATGTACATGATTGGCGACAAGCGCACAATCCACACGGGTTCGCGCCCGAACTTCGACCCGCGCGTGTCCAACGACGCGTTCTTCGCGGAATTCAGAAGAAACCGCCCGCCGAAGACCATTCCCAGAGTCCGCAAGGGCGACCTCTACCTCGAATGGTGCGACGCAATCAGGGGCGAAATCGACGAATGCGGCTCGAACTTCGCGTACGCCTCGCAGCTTACGGAAGTCGCGCTTCTGGGCGCGTTGGCGCAGCGCGTCGGCGGAAAAATCGAATGGGACGCCGAGAACATGCGCGCCAAGAACCGCCCCGAACTCGACCAGTACCTGAAAGAACCCGAACGCGCGGGCTGGGAGTCCAAGTCGTTCGGCGGCATTTTCGGCTAAGTCGAAAAATCGCGAAAGCGGCGGAATTTTTCCCGCCGCTTTTTTTGCACCATTGAAAACCGACGCGCCGCCGATTCGCCGCGGCTCGCAACCCGAACATTCGCGCCGTTCGCGGCTCGGATTCTCTCATTCGTTGCGCCGGATATTTTTGCCTCGCGCACATCGACGCGCGGCGCGGGAAGTCGGCGCAAAGCCGAATTTGCGGGAGGCGTTGTTTTTGCTCTCGGGGCGCGATTGCAATCGCCGCCGTCGGCGGATTCGGGGTTTCCGCGCGGAACGGCGTTTGCGCAGTCGGCGAATTGTTCGAAGTGCGCCGCTAAATTTTTACGCCGAGGTTGCCCGCCGCGCGGCTGCGTATAATCAGCATTCTGCCTTTCAGCTCCACGCTTGCGCCGCTCCCCAACTTTGCGGATTTTCCGCCGACTTCAAGCAGGGCGTCCTGCGAGAGGTAGATTATGTTTTCCCTGTAAAGCCGCGCGTTCGAGGCTCTGAGCGTCATGACGTTCCGCTTTCCGTAGATTGTGAGCGCAAGCCCGTTTATTTCGAAGTCGAGCGGCCTTTGGTATTCGGTTTTTTCAAGCTCGGCTTGGGTCAGATTTTTTGCGAACACCGTAAGTTCGAGGTTTTTTATAACGACCTTTTGCGGCACGGAAACCTTGAACGCACTTTTGCCGAAAACAAGCGAGAGCTTCTCGAATTTTATTCCGAAAATCTCCGCGCCCGACGCGTTGCGGCAGACGGTATCGACGTTTTCGAAATTTTCGGGCGAGAGCAGGGCGGAGTAGTCGAAGCCCGCCGCCGACAGCGCGGGCGCGAGCATTGCGGCGGCTGAAGCGAGGAGGATTTTTGCGAAATTTTTCATTTTTTTTGCCGAAGCTATTGACGGGTTTGTTATAAATATATCTATGTTCGCTTGTATATTTTGCAGTTTTGCGTCGCTGTTTGTGGCGGCGGCGTGTGCGTTGACTTTGTTTGCGGCAAGAATTGCCAAACGCTTCGGCAAACGCAAGAAATAACTTTGCGCTAAAAAACAAAAACGCGGCGGGGCTTTCCCGCCCGACCGCGCTTGGGGAAATTTCGCAAAGCCCGCCCGAATCAGTCGTCGAGAGTGTCGGCGAAAATTTCCGCGACGTGCTTTACCTTGATGTCGTCGTTGTTTAGCGCAAGCATGTTCGAAAGCTGCATCATGCACGCGGGGCAGCCGCACGCAACGGTTTTCGCGCCGCTCGCGGCAATGTTGTCGCGCTTGCGCTGCCCGATTTTCCGCGAAAGCCCGTAGTGGGTCAGCGTGAAGCTTCCGCCGCAACCGCAGCACCTGTCGGCTTCCCTCATTTCGGTAAATTCGTAGTTTGCGTTCGCCCTCAGGAGCTTTCTGGGCTGTTCGGAAATTCCGAGCGATTTTTTCAGGTGGCACGAATCGTGGTAGGTCAGCCTTTCTTTGGGCGAGCCTTTCGGCGTCAAATCGACTTTCAGCACGTCGGTTAGGAACGCGTTGATGTCGATTGCCTTTTTGCCGATTTTCTCCGCCTTTTCGGCGTACGCGCCGCCGGCGTATTTCGCCCAGAGTTCGCCGATTGTTTCGGTGCACGAGGAGCACGCGGTTACAACGTAGTCGAACTCGCATTTTTCGAAAATGTCGATGTCGTGTTCGAGCATTTTTTTGAAGCTCGGAACGTCGCCCGACGCCAGCGCGGGGATTCCGCAACAGGCGAGGTTTTGCGGTATGCGCACGCCCACCCCGAAGTGCCTGAAAATTTTCAGGCAAGCCTCGCTCACGTTCGTGTAGACTTTGTCGCCCATGCAGCCGGGGAAAAACAGAACTTTCAGCCCCGACTTCCCCGCGGGAATGTCCAAGTTCGGGTATTTTTCGGAAATCGACGTTTTGGGCATTATAGGTATGCGCCTGTCGCCGATTGCGGGCTTCATGAGCGGAGCGCACGCCGTGTGCGGGGCGTTCTTCTGGTCGCGCAAAAACAGCGGGTGGAACGGCCGCCCGACCTTCACCAAAAACGCGAACAGCTTCGGGTTGCAAAGCATTACGCGAAAGGCGATTTTCTTAATCGGGTTAAGCCCCATGTACTGCGCGGCGATTTCGCGGGCGCGCATGAAAATGTCGAGAATCGACACTCCCGACGGGCACGCGCTTTGGCACGAGCCGCAGAGCAGGCAGCGGTCGAGGCGTTCGCGCACCGCCTTGGGGTCTTCTATAAGCCCCGTCGCGAGGTTCGAAAGCAGCGCGAGCTTCCCGCGCGTTACGTCGGACTCCCTTTTGGTTTCGGCGAACACGGGGCAGACCGACTGGCATGTCCCGCAGCGCATGCACTTGACGAGCTTGTCGTCGAGCGACGACAATTCGTCCGCAAGTTGTTTCAGGTTGTCCATCTTATATAGCCGTCATTTTCGACGGGTTGAAAAGTCTTTTGGGGTCTATCGCGCGGCGCATTGCGCGAGAGAATTCGATTGTCGCCGGCGACGTCTCCTTTTCGAGCCACTTCGCCTTCGCCGTCCCGATTCCGTGCTCGCCCGAAAGCGTGCCGCCCATTTCGATTGTGCGGTTGAAGAGTTCGTCGATTGCGCGTTCCACCCGCGCGAATTCCTGCTTGTCGCGCCTGTCGCAGAGAATCGACGGGTGCAGGTTGCCGTCGCCCGCGTGCCCGAATGTGCCTACAAGCAGGTCGTACTTCTTGGCGATGTCGTTGATTGTGGCAATCATCGCGGGGATTTTCGAGCGCGGAACGGTTGCGTCTTCCAGAACGATTGTCGGGCGTTTCCGCGCGAGCGCGGGTAGCGCCTTGCGGCGGGCCTCCCAAATTTCGTTTTTCTCGGCGGCGTCGCGCGCCACCGAAATGGACGTCGCGCCGTTTTTCTTCAATCTGTCCTCGACCGTGAGCGCGTCGTCTTCGACCTGCGCGGGGTGGCCGTCAACCTCGATTAGCAGAATCGCCTCGGCGTCGCGCGGAAGCCCGATTTTCACGTCGTCCTCGACCAAATTGATTGTCGCCTTGTCCATGAATTCGAGCGTGCAGGGCAGAATGTGCGCGGCGATGATGTCGGCGACCGCGTCGGCGGCTTTCTGGACGTCGTCGAAAACCGCCATCATTGCCTTCGAAGCCTTCGGCGGAGGCACGAGTTTTAGAATCGCCCGCGAAATCACACCCAGAGTGCCCTCGGAGGCAACCATCAGCCCCGCGAGGTTGAAGCCCGTAACGCATTTGACCGTGCGCGAACCCGTCTTGACAAGCCCGCCTTTGCTGTCGAAAAATTCAAGCCCCATGACGTAGTCTTTCGTGACCCCGTATTTCAGCCCGCGCAAACCGCCCGCGTTTTCGGCGATGTTCCCGCCGATTGTCGAGACCGCCTGTGAGCCGGGATCCGGCGGATAAAAGAGGTTCTTCGCCGCGACTGCCGACGCGAACTGCGCCGTTATTACCCCCGGTTCGACGATTGCGTAGAGGTCGGCAGTGTTGATTTCGACAATGCGGTTGAGCTTTTGCGTGAGGATTACCACCGAGTCTGTTTTGTCGGGCACAGTGCCGCCCGAAAGGTTCGTGCCCGAACCGCGGACTGTCATGGGAAGCCCGTGCTTGTAGCAGAGGGCGACGACTTCGCCGAGCTGATCGGTAGTTTCGGGGCTTACGACGAGCGCGGGCGTGGTCGGGTCGAGCACGGCGGAGTCGTAGGCGTAGGTTTGTCTGTCGGCGAGTTCGGTAAAGACGTTTTCCGAGCCGACTATTTTTTCAAAATCTTTTGTCGGTAGCATTTTGTAGATTATTCCTTTTCGACAATAGACGCGCCCCGCGCCCCGTCAACAATAATCGGCAAGCCGCGCATTTCGATGTGCCCCGTACCGCATTTGTCTTGCGCCCGCGTGCCTTACGCCTTTGGGGTCGGTGTAGTCGGGGCTTGCTGAAATTTCGGCGGAGTCCGAATCGAGGTATTTTAGCTTGATGCTTTTGAGCAGCGAACCCGTATCTTTCAAATTGGACGGCACGCTAAACAAGCCCCTGCCGCGCTTGTAGACCTTTTTGTCCGCCCACGGTTCGGGGCGGTTCGCGGGGTCGTCGAAGTTCCGCTTGGCGTCTTCGACAAGCAGGTGGGCTAGCCTGCGCAAAAGCTTACGCCTGCCCTCCGGCGAAAGGCTATCCATAAGCTTGCGGACTTCGGGCGAAACGTCGTCGAGAACCTGCGTTTTGATTATGCTTTCGGCCATATTAGTAGATTTTGTGCTCGTAGTCCCAATCGATTTCGGGAAGCGGTTTGTTTTCCATCAAAGCCTTTTTGATGTCGGCGACGGGAATATCGTCCAACGAAAACGGTTGGCAGGGGACGGGACATTCCTTTTTGAAGTAGGATTCATAGTAGTTCATCCATTCATCCGGAGAAGCTTCCAATTTGATACCGCGTTCGAGTATGCGTTCGAGCATTTTTACGCGGTTCTTTTTCCCGTACAAGTCGAGTTTATTGGGAATGCACGGTTCGCCGAAACGTTGTTTGTATTTTTCAAGTAGTATATCGAGTTTTTTCATCGTTAAAATCCTCTCATTTCTCATCATTCAAAATCATTTTCGCGATATCTTCGCAATGTCAAAATCAGATATAAACGCGAATCGGCAAAGCAAAGTTTTGTAGTAGCTTACGAACATTGCAACTTGCCGATTCTCCACACGGCAAGACTGCTCGCCAACAAACAACTCGCATACGAAAGGAACTAAGATGAACGAAAAACTTTTTCACGCTCACAAAGACACACACAACCCGAACAACCCGTATCCCGACTTTGTCAAGCAAGCCTCCAAGTACACGAAAGTGCCGATTGAACTTTTGACGCGCAAAAGGTATTGCGGAAAGTCCGCCGACGGCAAAGGCGACAACCACCATATCTTGGACAAATCGCTTTTTCCGAAGAAGGGCACGCCTACTATCTGCGTCTCAAAAGAAAAGCATTTTGAACTTCAATGCCTGCTCGCCCAAGCCACAACCCTACAAGGCTATATGGACTACGAACAAGCCGTGAAAGCCGAATGCCCCGAAATCCAAGACACCATCGCCCAAATCTACTGGCAACGCATAGAATCCCTCCACACCCCGTGGCGGATTAGAGTAGTAGAATGGGCGAAGGAAATACTGTAGAGACGTGTGCCATAGTATTACCAATACTGTTGTCAACATATATTTTTAACTTTTTGTTTTTCATTGCGTTCCAAGACAAACCCAATTCTGCCCACAACTCCTCATTATTGGTGTGCTTTATATTGCGCTATATTCCAAATACATACAACCCACAGATGGGCATAGTATTGGTAATACTGTATAAAAAATACCCTATATAAAACCAATAAGCTAAAATCCAAAAAACTAAGGAGTATATATGAGAAGAATAATATTAATGAATGTGTGGGCTTGTGCAATCGCGGGTACTGCGTTTGCGCAGGACTTCTATTTTACGGAGGCCGACAACGGCAAGGGCGGGTTGACCATTTCGGCAACCGACGGCGTAAGTTCCGGCAATCTTGCAAACATCAGCACAAAAACCGTGGCGAATGCGGTTCTCGACAATATCGAGCTTAACTTCGATATAACCGACAGCGGCACATATACCATGACAGGCGCGGCCAAGTTCGGATCTAACGGGAATTACAGTTTGAATGCGAACGGAACGTCCACCATAAATTTTCTCGACGGTTCCACTGCAAGTTTGAACGCCAATCAGGGCATAATTGCGGGTTCCTATGAAAGCAAATTCATTTTGAACGTTCAAAGCGAATATGCGGGCACTATATCCGCAAACGCCCTTGTTGCCCAGAACCGCGGTACATTGATTCTCAACCTCGAAAAGAAAAACGCCTTTCAGCGTGCCGACGGTAGTTCTTCGCCCGTTCGTTTGTTTTTGTATGCGAGGAGCGCACTTCAACTGAATATGAGCGCCGACCAGACTTTCTGTTTCGACTTCCGTTCGGGAAATTCCTACAATGCGAACAAGCACATTCAGTTCGGCATCACAAACGGCGCAAGATTGTTCGTAACGGAAACTGGCGGCGCTTTTGCCGAATGGGCGAACGACTTGGAAATTGTCCTCAACGGAGGTCTCGACGGAGGAATCTATTTCCTCGAATCCATCGTGACATCCGACGGCTTTAAGGACGGTACGATTACGGTAAATCAGGCCGGAAACGACCAAAAACTGACGATTGTCGATACCGACCGCAACAAGCTCGGAAACGATAGCGGTCTTTTCTTTGGCAAGGCAACGCTTGCGGACGGCAACACATACTACTATGTTTCGAGCACGCAGGTGATTCCCGAACCCGCAACATGGGCGGCAATCTTCGGCGCATTTGCGTTGGCGTTGGTTGTATACCGCAGACGCAGATAGTTGAATTCTTTCGACGGTTTTTGCGCGGGCAGCGGGTGCTCTCCGCGTCAAAACTGCCTTTCTGTGGGGCTAATCTTCCGACTTTATGTTAGGTGTTTCCCCTTTCTGCCAATTCACAACATTATATACTGAATCTAAATATTATGGGATTAAATTTCGGAAAAATTTTGATTGCCGCCTTGTGTCTGCCCCTTTCGGCAACGGCGGATTCTTTTGTTCACACAATTTCGGGCAAAGGAGACTCTCAGCCCGACGGATATGCGCCTCCCTACATCGGGAACGGCTCTGTTTCGACTTCCATCGACAATATCGGCAAGCAAATCCAGAAAAGTTATCACGGCGTATGGACAGATGTTGCTTGGGCGGGACGTCGCTACGGTCCTGCGGTGAAGAGTTGCACGCTCATGCCGTTCGGACACTACGACGACGAGATTTTCGTAGACGGCAAGGCGTCGGGAAAACCCGTAAAATGGTCGCAGACGCTCAACACGCGCGAGGCGTACATTGAAAATACGGTCGAATTCGAAAACGCGACAGTCAAAACAATGGCATTTGTCCCGTACGGACTAGACATGCTTGTTGTGAAGAAATCCGTTGAGCCTAAGGGCAATGCGAAGTCGGTAAAAATCAGGTTTAAATACACTTTGGAGGATTCCGACACAAAGAAGCTTCCCGAACGCATGCTCGCCGCTCCGCGCGTCGATTCTAAATATCCCAACACTGCTTCGCTCGACTACACCGCCTATGCCTATAAGGTCTACCAAGGCTCGGTTTCGGTGATTTCGAGCGCGGACGCAAAAATTTCGGTCGACGGAATGTCGGCGACTTTTGATTCCGATTTCGATACTTCGAAAGGAAAAGCGGAATCAGTCTATTTTGTGTGCCTTGCCGACAATTTCCAATACATTTTCGGCACGGACGTCGCAAAGGAAAAGGGCTTCGAAGGCGCGTTTGCGCAGGCGTACTACAATTCGGTAAATCCGAAACTCAACAAAGACCAACGAGCTGAATCAATCAAAAATCTTGTAATGAAGGAGGGCTTCGACGGAATTTTCGCCTTCCACAAAAAACAGTGGGCTAACTATTGGGTCGGCGCAAACATCGAAATCCCCGACAAGCCCATGCAGGACGCCTACATTACCGCGTTGTACCACATACACTCAATGTACACGCGTTGGTCAATTCCCGTGGGGCTGTACGCGCATTATGCGGGTTGGTCGGGACGCTTTTTCGCGTTCGACGAAATGAATCCTTCGTACGGTGCGGCTTCGGCGGGCAAATTCGGAATTTCAATGCGCACGGGCAAATTCCGCAAAGACGTTTTGAACATCGCAAAAGCCCGCGTACGCCATTACTTCGATATGAGCGACAAAAAATACGGCGCGCGCTATCCGTGGGAAACCCTCGAAGACGGCAGGGAGGGCGCACCGAATCCCGCGGGTTTCTGGATTGACCACGTTTTCCATATGTCGCACGTCGCGTCCGGGCTTTGGGGCAACTATCTGTACTCGGGCGATAGGGAATTTCTCGAAAAGAACGCCTATCCCGTAATGCGCGAATGCGCCGCGTTCTTCTATTCGCACATGTTGCAGGAAAACGGCGACAAGCTCGTCGTCGGGAAATGTACGGACTTGGAACGCCTCGGCCCCGCATGTCCCAATCCGTTTTTTACTTCCTGCGGCATAATTTACAATTTTGAATGCGCCGCGAAAGCCGCAGACATTCTCGGAGTCGACGCCGACTACGCAAAGAAATTGCGCGACGCCGCCAAGAAGCTACGCGAATCGCTCCCCCAAACCGACGAAATGTACGTTCCGTTTGCGGGTTGCAAGGAAAAGAGCATTGCGGTCGTCAGCGGATTATTCCCGTATCCCGTCTTCGACAAAACCGACAAAAAGGCGGTTTCGGCGGCATACGATTTCATTAAAAATCTGAGCACCGCAGGCAACATGTATCCGATGGGCAATTCGATATGCTCGTGGTATGCGGGTTGGCTGTCCTCGGCTCTCGCTGTCATAGAGGACAATGTTGGCCCAGAGCAATTGATGTCCACAAACGCGGCGGGTACGGGATATTTCGGCGAAACGTGGGAAATCAACGAGCCGAAAGTGCGCACATGTCCGTGGTTTTCCACGTCGGCGGGGTCTTATGTGCTCGCCCTAAACCAGATGCTTGTAATGCCGCGCGAAAACGGCGACATAAACATAGCAACAGGCGCGCCGAAAAAATGGAAAGACTATTCGTTCTCGCTTCCCGCATACGGCGGCGGATGGGTCGATGCGGAAATCCGCGGCGGCAAACTCGCGAAGCTTGCGTTCAAAAAGGGCAAGAACGACACGGTAAAGCGTAGGCTGCTTGTCCCAGAATACCTCATGCCGGAGGACAAGGTATCGGCAGATTGGAAAAAATCCGACGGCAAATTCGTCATAGAAGTCGGAAACTCTTTTGAGTTATAAGTGGTGGGTACGTCGGCAATGCAACTTCGTGTTGCATTGCCGACTCCGTATTCAAAACATCGTTAATATCATTTTATAGGAATACACTTGGATATTTTTTCAAGAAATTCCGGCGTTTGCATGCACTCGCCACAAACGGCTCGAAGTACGCTTCGGTATTCGAAATCAGAGTATACTAAAATATATGGAACTACGATGAACAGAAGAAAATTTATAAAAAATACGTTTGCCGCATTGGGCGCGTTGTCCGTATCGGAATCAATCGTTTCGTGCGCATTGTTTGACGGCGGACATTTCCGAAAATTCAAACTGCCAGATTCCGTCGAAATCGAAACGGAAACGGGAAGGCATTCGCCTGTTTATTGCAAAGACAGCGGTTCGTATAAATGCGGGGAAATCGAATTATTTGTTGCGGTGTCGGATAAAAAAACGGAATTTTCGCTAAAAAGCCCGAGGGAAAACCCCAAGTTTGTTTTTATAACGTGGAATGTCTCCAATTCCGCCGCCTCCAAATATCTTAACGACCATTGGGAACGCGGATACGGCGACCTGCATTGGGGCGGTCTCGGTGAAAAACGCGTTTTCCCGTGGTATTTTGCCGAATATGACGGAACGGTTTGCAACTGCGTCGGCGTTATGACGCAATGCAACTCTTTCTGCTCTTGGATTGTTTCGCCCGACAGGCTTGTGTTGAAGGCGGACGTCCGCAACGGTTCGAACGGCGTAAGACTTGGCGGAAGGGTGCTTGAAATGGCGTCTGTCGTCGCGCGAAATGGGAAAGTGTCGGAATCTCCGTTTGATGCAATCCATAATTTCTGCAAAGAAATGTGCCCGAACCCGAGACTGCCAAAACAGCCTGTCTACGGAATCAACGATTGGTATTTTGCATACGGCAAAAATTCCGAAAAGCTGATTCTCGAATTGACCGATTTGGTCGGCGATTTGATTCCACGCAACGACAATAAACCGTTTTGTCTAATAGACGGTGGTTGGAACAAAATTTCGTCGAAACACCCCCGATCCCGCGGCGGTTGGAGCGACGATTTCAGAAAGTCGAACGAATTATTCCCCGACATGAAAAGTCTCGCCGACGAAATCAAAAGGCGCGGAATGCGCCCCGGTTTGTGGATGCGTCCTCTGTGTGCGCCCGACAACGCTTCGGAGGAAATTCTTCTCTCTCCAAATGCACACGCAAACAACCCGCAAAATTACAGATACCTCGACCCGACAATCCGGCGCAACAGGGACTATATAAAGGAGTGTTTTGCGGCATACTCCGCATGGGGCATCGAAATGATCAAACACGACTATTCCTCGTACGACATTTTCGGGAAATGGGGTTTTGAAATGTTTGCCTCCGCCGACATGACGCGCGGAGATTGGTCGTTTTACGACAAAACAAAAACCAACGCCGAGGTTGTTCTCGATTTATACAGGCTGATACGTCGCGAATGCGGCGACATGTACGTCATAGGTTGCAATACGTTTTCGCATCTTTCGGCGGGCTTGTTCGAATTGCAGCGTACGGGAGACGATACCAGCGGTTTGGAATGGGCGCGTACCCTTAAAATGGGCGTAAACACGCTCGCGTTCCGCGCTCCCCAGCACAACGCGTTTTATTCGTGCGACGCCGACTGCGTCGGGTTGCGGGTGGACATCAAATGGGAATTGAACAGGCAGTGGATGGAATTGCTTGCCGAAAGCGGCACGCCTCTATTTATTTCTCCCCAGCCGAAAGCGGTAGGTGCGGAACAGCGCGAATGTATTAAAAAATGTTTCGAGCTGGCATCGAAAACTCTGCCGACCGGTCGGGCACTCGATTGGTTCGAGACGCTCACGCCGCAAAAATGGAAGCTCAACGGAAAAATACGAACATTCAACTGGAAAGCGTAGTATCCATGAAATTTTTTCTATTCATAAGCGCATTCGCACTGGTATCCGTTGCGTTCGGCGGCGAAACCGCGGAAATAACGACGACGTTCTTCGACGATACGACGGAGTCGAAGGAAATATTGCTCGACTTCGACGAAAACGGGAAAGCGACCCTCGAAATCGCAAAGTCGGCAATCGGGAAAAATGTCAAATACATTGACATAATTCCCTCCTTTTCGCAGGCAAAAGTCGGCGATGACGGCTTCTTTATTTCCTCTTTCGGCGAACTTACGAAATTCATCCCCAGAAAGGGAAAAACAACGGGCATTTCGCACGATGTAAATCTCATGCCCATTCACGGCTCGAAGACACCGTCGGGAGCATTTCTCACCCACATAAGGGGAATGCGGTTCGCGTATTTGTATAAAGTCGAAAAAATCGGCGACAGCTACATGAACTATGTACGTTTCGACTTCGACAAAAATCCGCCCTACGAAGACGTTAAGATTGACTTCGTGAAGTTCCCCGAAACCGCGGGGTATGTCGAAATGGCAAAGTATTACAGGTCGTTGAGAATCAATAAAGACGGGCTTAAACCCATAGCCGAAAAAATGAAAAAACGCCCCGAACTTGCATATGCCGTCGAAGCTCCCGAAATTCGCATTTTGCTCGGTATAAAACGGTCGCGACCGAGAATCGAGGAGCAAATTCCCGAAAACGAACCGCCCGTGGTTGTCTACAATTCTCTGGATGATGTAGCTCTGATATTGGACGAGCTGAAAAACGCGGGCGTGAAAAAGGCCGAAATCTGTCTTGTCGGCTGGAACAAGGGCGGGCACGACGGACGTTATCCGCAGATACTTCCCATTGAAGAGAAAATCGGGGGAGAGGCAAAACTTCGCGAATTAATAAAAAAGGGGCAGTCCATGGGCTATCAAATGACATGCCACGCAAATGCTACGGACGGTTATTCCATTGCCGACTGCTGGAATTCGGAATTTGTCGCAAAGGACAGGATCGGCAATTTCAAGTGGCACACGATTGGCCACGGCGGAAGAATGTACGACCTCTGTCTGAAACGGTGGTACAAGCTTTTCTCGGAGGAACATTTCAAGGCGATTTCCGATATCGGATTTCGCGGCTTGCATTACATCGACGTGGTTTCGTCAATTTATCCGTATCAGTGCTTCGACAAACGCCACCCCATGACGCCCTCGGCCGGCGCAAAGTACGCAAGAAAAATATTCGGAGATTCGAACAAATACTTCGGCGGTTCGTATTCGGAGGGCGGCATTGACTATGCGTTCGAAACGCTCGATGCCTGTCTTTGGGTTTATGTCGAACATTGGTTTGCATGGAGTAGCGGCTTGGTTGACGAAAGAATTCCGTTCTGGCAAATAGTCTACAATGGAATTGTTTTAAGCACGCCGTGGAATCGATGCTCCTTCCCCGGATACCCCGGAGGAAAATGGGAGACGGAACTCGGGTTCTTCGAATTCGGCGGACGCCCGCGTTGCGAATACGCTCCGAGGCTTAGCCAGACGCCCCCCGAAAAACGTTTGGAGAGCGCGAAGGCGTTTGCAAAAAGCATAAAGCGGATTTGCGACAAGTTCGATAAAATCGCGCAGTTGCAGCTTGAATTTTTGGATGACCGCCGCGAACTCGCGCCGAAAGTAGTGTACACAAAGCGTTCGGGCGGAACGGAAATCGTATGCAATTATTCCGAGAAACCCTATTCCTACAAGGGCAGGGAAGTCAAGCCGCGCGAATATTTGATATTCAGACCCGACGGAACAATTACGGATATGAGATAAAATTTAAGCCCGTATCGTACAATTTATTTTCGAAAAATTATGAAAACAGCAAATTCGATTTTAAAACTTGCCGTTTCGGCCTGTTTGTCAGTTTTTGTCTTTTCGTTTGTCGAAGTCTGCGCGGAGACCGTCGAATATAACGGATACTCGCTGAGGTTGAAGGCCGACCGCAACGGTTCTCTATACAAATCGGGGGACATCGCCCGATTTGTCCTAACGGCAAGCAAAGGCGGCAAGCCGGCAAACGGAATAAAACTCGACGGTTCGATTACAAAAGACTCCGTTCCGATTGGCAAAAACTTTGTCGGAGAAACAAAAGACGGCGAATTTGCGGTGTCGGAGACATTGTGTGAGGCTGGATTTTTAAAGTGCGACATTCGCGTTTTTCTCCCGAACGAAAACGGAGGAATAGACAAGGTTAAATTGTTGGCGGGCGCGGGATTCGATGTTTCCGAAATAAAGCCGTCCCTGCCTGCGCCAAAGGATTTCGACAAATATTGGGTGCGACAAAGGAAAATTCTCTCGAAAATTCCCCTGAATGTGAAGATGACGAAAGTCGCAACTCTCGTGCCCGACATTGAAGTCTACGACGTGCAGGCGGATTCGTTTAACGGCAAAATGTCGGCATACATTGCATTCCCGAAGCATGCTCTGGAAAAATCGCTTCCGGCGCTTTTAACCCTTCATGGCGCGGGTGTTGCTTCGAGCAGCAAGGGAACAGTGGAAATGTGGGCAAAAAACGGATTTCTCGCCATGGATATGAACGCCCACGGACTTCCTAACGGCAAGCCGCAATCCTACTACAAGGCCCTTTCAATCGGTGAACTGAAAGACTACTGGCTGAAAAACTGTGAAAACCGCGACACCATTTTCTTTCGAACTCTTTACATGCGGATAATGCGCGCAATGGACGTGCTTACTTCGCAGCCGCAGTGGGACGGCAAAAATCTGGCGGTTTCGGGCGGCAGTCAGGGCGGCGGACAGGCTCTTGTGGCGGGCGGATTGGATTCGCGCGTAAATTACGTCTTGGCGATGTATCCCGCGCTTTGCGATCACGGCGGCGCGGCGGTGGGCAGAACGACGGGCTGGCCGCATTTTACGCGTGTCGGCGAGGACGGAAATTATAACAGAAAAGCGGTCGAGGCTGCGCGGTATATCGACGCAGTAAACTTTGCCGCAAAAATCAGGGGCAGGGTATTTTTCATGGTGAACTACGCCGACCCCGTGTGCGAACCTACGTCTTGTTATGCGGCATATAACAATATTAAGTCGGGAAAGGAGATATGGGTGAATGAGGAGTCGCGACACGCGCCAAAACGCGGCACGCCGACAATCCTCCAAAACAAGGTCGTCAAAATTCTGCAAAAGCAGGGAATCGCCGTAAAACCCCGCACGGACTTCAACCACACTTGGTGAATTTCACCGCGCGGATAGCGGTAGTGTCGACTTATCCCCGATTTTATGCACCGGTTTTCCTTCTATAAAGAAGGATATTCAAATAACAAAAAAACAGGAGAAATAAATATATGAAAATACTATATATGGTTGTGGGTGCGTGTTTAGCCGCATCCGTTTGTGTGGCCGAACTCCCCAAGCAGGCAAAGTTCAGCAAGACACAATTGTACGACAAAATCAAAGGCGGATGGGCAGGGCAGATGATAGGCTGTTCCTACGGCGGGCCGACAGAGTTTAAATTCAAATTCAAGCGAATTCCCGATGACCATGAAATTCCGTGGAAAGAAAACAACATTATAAAGGCTACGAATTTGAAAGGCGATTTCGGCGGTCTTTACGACGATCTCTATTTGGATATAACTTTCATGGACATATTAGAGCGATTCGGGCTTGACGCTCCGCGCCGTGAATTCAAAAAGGCAATAGCGGAATCCAAGTACCCGTTGTGGTGTGCAAACAGACAGGCGCGAGTGGAATATTTAGACGGAATGGATCCTGACGCTCCCGTGTCGTGGAAAACAAATATAAACTCGAATGATATCGATTTTCAAATCGAATCGGACTTCGCGGGGCTGATGTCGCCCGCGCTGCCGCAAGCCGCGCTGAAATATGCCGACACTGTAGGGCGCGCAATCAACGGTGGCGAAGGCTTTTACTGTGGAGCGTATGTGGCGACAATGTATTCGCTGGCGTTCGTTTTCGACAATCCCCGCGACGTTGTGGTTGAATCCATGAAAATTCTTCCGAAAAAAAGCTTTACATACAAGATAGTTTCCTCGATTTCCGATTATCACGCAAAAAATCCGAACGATTGGAAGTCCGCATGGCAGATGTTCACCGACAAATTCTGCACTTCGGAGATACGCAGTTACTTGGGCAATCAACATATATACGCGCCGTATAATTTGGCGTACATAATAATCGGGCTGCTTTACGGAGACGGCGATTTCGGGAAAACTGCCGACATATCCACGCGTTGCGGGCTCGACTCCGACTGCAATCCGTCAAATGCCTGCGGTATACTCGGCGCAATACAGGGTTATTCAAAAATCCCAGAGAAATGGCTTGCCCCATTGCGACAGCACGAATCGACAGTATTTTTTACCGGAACGACGTACACCTGCGAAAAGGTATATGCCGTAGGTTTTTCGCATGCGATTCAAACGCTGAAAAATCACGGTGCAAAAGTTTCCAACGACGGTAATATTTCCGTCGAATTAAAAATGCCCGAGCCGATTCCGTTCGAATACGAGCCGAAATTGACAAAGAAATCGAACGTAAAACTTCCCGTTTTGAACGCGAAAAATACAGTCGTGGAATCCGAAATAGACGGGCTGGTTGTCTCATGCACCATCGACGGACTTGGCAAAAAGTCTCCCCATCGCGAAATAGACGGAATATGCGCGTCCGTTGAATGCTGGGTGGACGGTAAAAAAGTTCGCACAGCCAATTTTTATTTCGACGAGTTCAAATACCCTCGGAATCATGAGCTGTTCAGATGGACAACGGAATTCGACGGCAAACACAAAGTACGCTTTGAACTGAAAAATCCGCACCCGAAATTCGAACCTTTAAATCTGAATCTCCTCGGATTCAAAGTGGAAAAGTGAACCGCAAAAACCCTGCCAAAACTGGCGGGGTTTCGTTTTTTATTGGCGATTACATAAACGACAGTGTGAGATGGCAAGCTTTCGGCGGGAAAAGAGTGGTGTTTTTAAACAAAATCCGAGTCGGTAAGATTTTTCGATTTTTGAAAAAAACTGTCAGCTTGGCAGCCAATAAATTCACAAAAGCCGAGGCAAAATGCTTCTTCGAACCACGCGGAATTTTGGAGTATGGCTTTGAACGCGAGAGTGGACGATGTTCTGCTGTGTAGTTTTTTACGACATCTAATTCGATTTGCGGTAAACGGTGATTACAACGGTGTGTTAAGCCAGAAGTGAAAGCTTTTATGTTATGTGTACAAGTTTGCGACAACGATAGCGGATTTAACGCATCATAGGGTATACGATGTGATAGAGGGGAAATCTCGCAACTTGGTGGAAAGTAAGTTAATGAGCTACAAAGGTCGGGATAAAGTAAAAGTAGTGTGTATGGATTTAAGCAGCAGCTACCGAAGCATAGTAAGGCGGTGTTTTCCGAAAGCAAAAATAGTGGCGGACAGGTTCCACGTAATAAGATTGGTATTGTACCATTTTATGGAGTTTTGACTCGCGTTTGCATGCGCAAACCGTCTCGCCCTTCGGGTCTCTTGCCTGCGGCAAAATCTCATTCGCGCTTCGCTTGAATTGCAAACAAGCCCAAGAAGAGGTAAAATGGAACAGGAAACTGACCTACCCATTGCGAAAACGTGGAGATAGGTTGAAAGCCGAAGAGCGAGAGCGATTGGAAAAGTTTTTTGTGAACAATCCCGCGATAAAGCTGGCTTACGAGTTTAAGGAAAGATTGTGCGAGCTGCTGAACAGGAAACATCAAACGGCAAAGGAATGTAAGAGAAATATAAGAGAACTGAAAACAATGATGAAACAGATGAAATACGAAGCGACACAAGAGTTTGAGAGGATAGCAGAAACCATAAGCGACTGGTTTGCGCCGATAATCCGCATGTGGAGATTTACGAAAAATAACGGGATAACGGAAGGCTTCCACAGGAAAATGAAACTAATACAACGAATGGCTTACGGTTATAAAAACTTCCAAAATTACAGATTGAGGGTCTTGGTTCTATGCGGCGTCTTTCATTAAAATCCACTCTCTTTGGTGTTGACCCAAAAATTTCACACGGGTTCGTGTGAAATTTAAAACGCGGAGAGGGGGGGATTCGAACCCCCGGTACACTTTTGGCGCACACTCGATTTCCAATCGAGCACGTTCGACCACTCCGTCACCTCTCCTTTTTATGTAAGTCTGCCAATCTGTCACGTCATTGGGGTTCAGTCAATATTTATTTCTCCGCTTTTTAGTTTTATTTGAGATGCTTGTTTTCGTTTGATTATTCCGTTGCGGCGGCTTTTATTTTTTACATGCGTTTTCTTATTACAGGTTTCGTAATGCTCATTTCCTCTTTCGCGTATGCGGCGGTTGATGTTTCCCGTATCTTCATTATTGCGAACTCCGACTCCACCGACTCCCTCCGTCTTGCCGAATTCTATTCCCGCGCTCGTTCGATTCCCTCCGAAAACATCATTCCCGTTTCCGCGGGGAAGTCTGCCGTTATTTCGCGCTCGGTTTACGAGCGGAGTGTTGCCGACCCCGTCATTGACGCCCTCGTTGCGCGCGGTGCGGTATCGGCTACGGTTATCGGGCGGTCGGCGAAGTATCCGCGCAGGCTTTATGCGTTTCTTTCGCACGACGTCGATTTCATTGTGATGTGCATGATGCCGCATTCTGTTGCGCCGACTTCTCCGAAAAAATCGCCCTTCGACGGCGCGTCGGTCGATTCCGAGCTTGCCGCGACTTTCATTGCCTCCGACTCTCTTGCGCGTTCGTGTCCGAACCCGCTCTTCCGAAACTACGCCAATCCCGACTCGCACAAGGTATTCGGCGTTTTGCGTGTTGCGCGGCTCGACGGCGATTCTTTCGCGACTGCGAAGAAGTCGGTGGAGTCTGCCCTTGCCGCCGAGAGGACGGGCTTGCGGGGCAGGGTGTACATAGACAAGTCGAAGAAGTATGCGATGGGCGACAGGTGGCTCGACTCCGCCGCGTCGGTTTTCCGCTCGATGTATTTTGACGTTTCGGTTGACGAGGGGCGCGGGCTTTTCGACTACTATTCGCGAATGGACGCCGCGGCAGTTTATTTGGGGTGGTATGCGGCGAATCCGCGTTTTTATTTCTTGGAGGAGGGCTTTTCCCTCGCCGACGGCGCGATTGCCGACCACATATATTCTTACAGCGCGAAAAATCTGCGTTCGAGCGGCTGGACTCTGCGGTTTTTGCGTTGCGGCGCGGCGCAGTCTTTCGGAAACGTCTACGAGCCGTATCTTTCGGGCACGCACCATGTGGACGCCGTCGCGGAGGCGTATGCGCGGGGCATGTCGGCGGGCGAGGTTGCGTATGCCTCCGTTCCCGATTTGAGTTGGCAGACGCTTGTTGTGGGCGACCCTTTGTACGCGCCGTTCAATGTGGGGCTTGACGTGCAGTTGGCGGCTCTCGAACGCGGGGAAATCGACGGGCTTTCGCAGTATGTCGTGCTGCGCGAGGCGAACAGACGGTTGGCGAAGGGCGCGGGCGCGGAGGAGGTCTCTAAATACATAGAGTCGTGGGTGGGGCGGATTCCCGACGACGCGCTTTTAATGCGTCTGATTGACGACGGCTACGGCGACTCTTTGCGCCATGCCGACGCGCTTCTTACGCGCGGCATATTTTCCGCGCCCGACAAGTTGGGCACGGCGTTTGCGCTTGCGCGGTTTTTCGAGTCGCGGAAAAAATATGCGGAGGCGATGTCGGTTTACGAGAGGCTTCCGCTTTCGCTTTCCGACGCGTTCAAGCGGGCGGTCGTTGCGCGGGCGGCGGGGCTTTCGGCGAAATCGGGATTGCCGCTTTCGGAAAAGTTTGCGTCGTTGAAGCGCAGGTTCGAGGAAATCGACGCTGCCGTCCGCGCGAAGGCCGCCGCCGAGAAGGCGCGGAAGGACGCGGAACGCGCGGGGAAGTCCGCCGCGCCAGCGAAGAAGTAGGGCGGCTGGGTGCTTTGGGGGCGCGTATTTTTTCGAAAAATTTTAATCGACAAGCGCGTTTTCGGTTTCAAACTCCTCCCTCCGTAAAAATTCAAAAGTCTGTAATACGGTATTTTTATGTGCAAAAATAGTCGGATATTAAACAGAATTGCGGTGGGCGCGCTTTTCTTCAATCAGGGCTTGGTTTTTTCGGCATGGGCGACGCGCATTCCCGATTTCAAGGCGTCGCTGAACCTCGACGACGCCACGTTGGGCTCTATACTCTTTGCTATTCCGCTCGGGCAGATGTCGGTGATGATGTTGTCGGGCTGGCTTGTGGCGAAGTTTTCGAGCGCGAAGATTGTCCGCATTGCGGGCGTGCTGTACCCCGCGATGCTTTTTGCGATGACTTGCGCCGACTCAATCTCGACGCTTTTCGCCGCGCTTTTCCTCTTCGGGATTTCCGCGAACATGTCGAACATTTCAATCAACACGCAGGCGGTGGACGTCGAGCGCATCTACGGGCGTTCGGTGATGGCGTCGTTCCACGGGTTGTGGAGTTTGGCGGGCTTTTCCGGCGGCGTTTTGAGCGCGTTGCTTGTGGGCTTCAACGTCGGCGTGCTGCCGCACTACATAGGGGTGAACGTGTTTACATTCGTCTCGCTGCTGCTTGCCTCGCGCTACTTCGTTGTCGAGGATTTCGCGCCGGAGGCCGACACCCGCACGCGGAGCTTTTGGCGTCCGACGCCCTTCATTCTCTTCTTGGGAGTGATTGCGTTTTCTTGCATGAGCTGCGAGGGCGCGATGTTCGATTGGAGCGTAATTTTCTTCCGCGACGTCGTGGGAACGCCTCCCGACACAAGCAGAATCGGCTTCATTTCGTTCATGTCGGCGATGGCTACGGGGCGGTTTGTCGCCGACTTCCTGATAAACCGCTTCGGGCACTTGGCGGTTTTGCGGATAAGCGGCGTGCTGATTGCCGCGGGCATGGCGACGGCGATTTCGTATCCGAGCGCGATAACGGGCGCGTTGGGATTTCTGCTTGTGGGCTTCGGGGTGTCGTCGGTAGTGCCCACATGTTATAGTCTGGCGGGGCGTTCGCGCAGAATGCCGTCGGGCATGGCGATTGCGGTCGTTTCGACAGTCGGATTTTTCGGATTCCTGCTTTTCCCGCCGATTATCGGCTACATAGCGCACGTTTCGAGTTTGAGGTTTTCGTTCGCGCTGATGGGAGCGGTCGGAATTTTCGTGACGATAGTTTCGCCCGTGCTGCGCTCGCGCGTGGAAAATTAGCGCGGGGTTTGCGCGGGGAACGGCGGTCTGCAAACAGCCGTTTTTTTTATGCGTCGGGGGAAGGGCGCGACGCATAAAATTTCCGAAAAAAAGTTTGACAACCAAACGGATTAACCGTTTGGTTAAACCTTATGATTGAAAAAAATTATGTTGCCGAATTGTCCGAGGGCGTTTGTTCCGACGCAAAGGCAAAGATAATAAAGGCGGCGATTGAGGAGTTCGCGACCTATCCGCTGTCGGCGGCGCGTACGCGCAGCATTGCCGCCACCGCGGGCGTCAATCACGCCGCAATCAGCTACTATTTCGGCGGGAAAAACGAGCTTTATTACGAGACAGTCAGGCAGCTTGCCGACTACATTCACATCTACATGGCGGACTATTTTGCGCGGGGCGCGGAAATCGGAAAGACGAAATCGGCGGCGGACGCAAAGAAGCTCATACTCGATTTCGTGATGAGCCGCGTTTGCGTCGATTCGAAGTCGGACGCGCTTTTGCGCAACACAATAATGATTATCACGCGCGAGGAAATGTACCCCACAAAGGCGTTCGACGTAATCTACGAAAAAATAATCTTTCCGTCTATGAACCTGCTTTCCGAAATGCTTGCGGTGTGCACGCGCGGCAAAAGTTTCGGCGAGCAGGCTTGCATTCTCGCCCACATGCTTTTGGGGCAGATTATGCTCTTCAATTCGGCGAGGCTCGGATTCAAGCGCGCCATCGGCTGGAAGTCTTTCGGCGACGCCGAGTACAAAAAGGTGGAGAGCGTGTTTTCCGCCACTCTCGAAAAAATCATTTCTTAGAAAAATCCGGAAAAACAAAATTTAGGAAACATCGACAATGAACATGAAAAAGACAGACATCTATATATGTAAATTTGCGGTCGCGCTGATTGCCGCCGCAACGGCATTCGCATCGGGGTGCAAGAAAAACGTAGCGGCGTCGGCGGGGGCTGCGCGTCCCGCGCCTGCGGTTCAGGTAGCAAAGCCCCTGCACAAGTCGGTCGAATTTTGGGACGACTACACCGCGCGTCTCGAAGCCCTTGCGTACGTCGAACTGCGCGCGCGCGTCGGCGGCTATCTTCAAAAAGTCGCCTTCAAGGAGGGCGAATTCGTCAAGGAGGGCGACCTTCTTTTCGTGATTGATCCGCGCCCCTACGAGGCGGCTCTTGCTTCGGCAAAGGCGCAGGTGAAGGAAGTCGAGGCGCGTCTTACGCTCGCAAAAAGCAACACCGACCGCGCGAAGGAGCTTTTCGCCGCAAAGGCGATTTCGAAGGAGACTTTCGAAACCCGCACAAGCGAGCTGCTTTCCGCCGAAGCCGCGCTTCTCGACGCCCGTGCGCGGCTGCGCGACGCCGAGCTGAACCTCGAATTCACGCATATCCGCGCTCCGATTTCGGGCAAGGTCGGCGAGGCAATGGTGGACGCAGGCAACCTCGTTTCGGCGAACTCCACGCTCCTTACGACAATCGTAAAATGCGACGTCATTCAGGCGTATTTCGAAATCAGCGAGCGCGACAATATCCGCTACAAGAACACGGGGCTTTTCAAGCAGATTGACTCCGTTAAAAAGACCGGCCCGAAAACGAAAATCGTGCTGCTCGACGGCAAGACAACCCGCGACGGACAGCTTACATACTTCGACAACAAAATCGGAACGGAGACTTCGAGCCTTACAATGCGCGCCGACTTCGACAATTCCGACTACCTGCTTTCGCCCGGAATGTTCGCGAAAATCAGCGTGCTCGCCGAAAAGGAACACCCCGTGGTGCTCGTGCCCGAAGACATCATCGGCACGGACCTCGTGAACCGCTATGTCGTAGTCGTCGACAAAAACGACATCGCGCAGTACCGCCCCGTGAAGGTCGGCAGACTGCTCGGCAAGTACCGCGTGATTGACGAAGGCGTTTCGCCCGACGACAGGGTTGTCGCCGTTGGGCTGCAGCGCGCCGCCCCCGGAACGAAAGTCGCGCCCGCCGAAATCAAGTTCGAAGAGGGCAAATAAAAGAGGCAAACGGAAATGAAATTCTCGCACTTTTTCATAGACAGGCCGATTTTCGCGGCGGTCATTTCCATTCTCATCACCCTAATCGGGGTGGTTGGCTATTTCAGGCTTCCCGTTACCCAGTATCCCGACGTTGTTCCGCCGCAGGTCTCGGTTTCGACAAGCTATCCCGGGGCGTCGCCCGAAATCCTCATGGATACGGTCGTCGCGCCGCTCGAACAGGAAATCAACGGCGTCGAAAAAATGATGTACATGTCGAGCCAGTGCAACGCCGACGGCTCGGTTTCCATCACCGTTACATTCGAGCTCGGCACGAACATCGACATCGCGCAGGTTCAGGTTCAGAACCGCGTCTCGATGGCGACTCCCCGACTCCCCGACGACGTGCGCAACATCGGCGTTGTCGTCAAGAAGAGGTCGCCCGACATGCTCGTTGTCTGCAACCTCTATTCGCCCGACGGCAGCCGCGACAAACTGTACCTCACCAACTACGCAATCACGCAGATGGTCGACAGGCTATCGCGCATATACGGCGTCAGCGACGTCAACATTTTCGGCAAGCGCGAATACAGCATGCGCGTGTGGCTCAACACCGACAGGCTTGCGCACTTCAACATGAACGCCTCGCAGGTAGTGTCGGCTTTGCGCGAGCAGAACAAGCAGGTTGCGGCGGGCAAGCTCAACCAGCCGCCGCTCGCCAACCCGAACGTCGCGCACGAGCTTATCATCAACACGCAGGGGCGTTTGGCGACTCCCGAAGAGTTCGAAAACATCATCATTAAATACACGCCCGACGGCAAGACGGTGCTGCTCAAAGACGTGGCGACAATCGAGCTCGGCGCGTACACTTACAGCGACGAATCCTCCATGAACGGCATGCCGTGCGTGGGCATGGGCATCTACCAGCTCCCCGGAACGAACGGCATCAATACCGTAAACAACATCTACAAGGCGCTCGACGAAATGCGCAAGGAGTTCCCCGCGGGCGTGGACTACAAGGTGACGCTCGACAACACGGAATACATCCGCGCGTCGGTCTCGGCCGTGTACCACACGATTTTCGAGGCGATTCTGCTCGTCGTTTTTGTGATGATGCTGTTCCTGCAAAACTGGCGCGCGGCGGTGATTCCGCTTTTCGCGATTCCCGTTTCGCTCGTGGGAACGTTCTTCTTCATGTACCTGTTCGGGTTCTCGATTAACAACCTTTCGCTGTTCGGCTTGGTGCTCGCAATCGGCATCGTCGTTGACGACGCAATCGTCGTCGTCGAAAACGTGGAACGCAACATGCGCGACGGTCTCGACGCGAAGGAGGCTACGAAAAAGGCGATGACGCAGGTGCAGGGCGCGCTGATTGCAATCGTGCTCGTGCTTTCGAGCGTGTTCGTCCCGACGGCGTTCATCGAGGGCATTTCGGGGCAGTTCTACCGCCAGTTCGCGCTGACAATCGCGGTTTCGACAATCCTTTCGGGCATTGTTTCGCTTACGCTTTCGCCCGCGCTCTGCGCAATCATGCTAAAACACACCGACAAGCCCGACTGGTTTACGCGCATCTGGAACGCGCTCTTCGGCTGGTTTTTCAGGGGCTTCAACGCGGGCTTCGAGTGGGTCGCCGACAGGTACGGCGCGTTCGTTGCGCGGATTGTCCGCATGTCGGCGCTGTTCCTCATTCTCTACGCGGGGCTGCTGGGGGCTACGGCCTACCTTTTCCAAAACACTCCGAGGGGCTTCATTCCCAAGCAGGACACGGGCTACATCTTCATCACCGCGCAGCTGCCCGACGGCGTTTCGCTTGCGCATACGGAGGCTACGCTTTCCAAAATACAGTCGCTACTCCAAAAGGTCGACGGTATCCAAGACTTCATGTGCGTCGCGGGTCTGAACGGCGCGAGCTTCTCGAAGTCGTCGAACGCGGGCGCGATTTTCGTAAAGCTCGCCCCGAAGGATTCGCGCATAAAGCAGGGAATCACGCTCGATAAAATCATAGGCAAAGTTTCCGGCATTTTGCAGGCGCAGGTTCCCGAAGCCTCGACGTTCGTCCTCACGCCCCCCGCAGTCAACGGCATCGGCATGGGCGGCGACTTCAAGGCGATGGTTCAGGACAGAATGGGCTTGGGCATTTCGGCGGTCGAAAAATACACGCGCATGATTGCCGCAAAGGCGATGTCGCGCCCAGAAATTTCGCTCGCGTTCACGACATACCGCGTGTCGTCGCCGCAGCTCTATGTCGACATCGACCGCGAGCGCGCGCAGAAGCTCAACGTTCCGATTTCGTCGATTTTCAACACAATGCAGTTCAATATGGGCTCGGTGTACGTAAACGACTTCAACATTCTCAACCGCGTCTACCGCGTGATGGCGCAGGCGCAGGGCGCGCAGCGCACCGACATCACCGACATCTACAACATGAAAGTGCCGAACGTCCGCGGCGTCAACGTGCCGCTCGGCTCGGTCGCGACGGTGTCGCGCACAATAGGGCCGGACAGCGTGGGACGCTACAATCTGTACCCGTCCGCCGAAGTCATGGGCAACGTCGCTCCGGGGTACAGTACGGGGCAGGCTATGGCGGCAATAGAGCAGGTCGCCGCCGACGTGCTCCCTGCGGGCATGGGCATCGACTGGACCGACTTGGCGTTTCAAGAAAAGCGCGTGGGCAACACGGCAATCGTGATATTCGGCATATGCGTGCTCTTCGTGTTCCTGCTGCTTTCGGCGCTGTACGAAAGCTGGACTCTGCCGCTTGCTGTTATCCTCGTAGTCCCGCTGGTTCTTCTGTTCGCGATAGGCGGCGTAGACTTGCGCGGCATGGACAACAACATCATGACGCAAATCGGCTTCGTCGTTTTGATAGGTTTGGCTTGCAAAAACGCCATACTTATTGTCGAATTCGCAAAACAAAGACAGGAAAAGGGGGAAGATGTTGTCTACGCGGTCAAAATGGCTTCGCGCAACAGACTGCGCCCCATTCTAATGACATCGTTCGCGTTCATTCTGGGCGTCGTGCCGCTCGCGTTCTCGGAGGGTTCGGGTTCGGAACTCCGTCAGGCTCTGGGTACGTCGGTGTTCTTCGGAATGCTGGGCGTCACGATTCTCGGACTGATGTTTACCCCGATTTTCTTCTATGTAATACGCAGAAAATACACAAACAGACAGGCGTAAAAAAATGAAAAAACACTTGAATACTTTGATTGCAGGGGCGGCGGCTCTCGCGCTCGCGGGCTGCATGGTCGGTCCCGACTACGTCCCGCCGACCGCCGAAATCGCGAAGCAGGACCTCTCCGAAGAGCACTTCTTCCGCGACGACGGGCTTTGGAAAGAGGCGGCTCCCGCCGAATCGCTCCCCAAGGGCGACTGGTGGAAAATCTTTAACGACCCCGTTCTGAACTCGCTCCTCGAACAGTGCAAAAAGAACAATCCGTCGCTGTCGGCGGCGTTCTACCGCGTGGAGCAGGCGCGCCAAAACGCCCGCATGGACGAGGCGCAGCTGTACCCGCAGATGAACGGCAACGCGTCGTTCATGCGCACGGCGACCTCCAAGAACCTCACCCAAGCCTACTCTCGCTACGACAAGTGGACGACGGGGCTTGGCATGACGTGGGACTTGGACTTGTTCGGGCGCGTCATGAGCATTATCGAATCGGACGTCGCCACCGCCCAGGCGACCCTCGACGCCTACAACAGCCTCATGCTTTCCATGCAGGCGCAGGTTGCGAAATCGTATTTTTCAATCCGCCAGTACTACTCGGAAGTGGAGCTGCTTGAACGCACGCTCGAAGTCCGCAAAGAGCAGACGAAGCTCATTTCCGACAGGGTAAAGCTCGACTTCGCAAGCGACCTCGACTTGCAGCGCGCAATAGAGCAGGAGGCGGAAGCCGCCGCCCAGCTTTCGTCGGTGCGCTCGAATATCGCAAAAGCCCGAAACAACATCGCAATACTCGTGGGCACAACGCCCTCGAAGCTCGTTCTCGACGACGCGCCCCTCGGCGACGTCCTGCCGAAGCTTCCCGCCGCAGTGCCCTCGCAGCTGCTCGAACGCCGTCCCGACATCGCCGCCGCAGAGCGCGAAGTCTACGCGGCGAACGCGAGAATCGGCGCGGCGCAGGCGGCGTTCTTTCCGACCGTTTCGATTTCCGCAAATACCGAGCTTTCGGCGAACAAAATAGACAAACTGCTTAATTCGAGCAGCTTTGCGTGGGGCGTAAGCCCGCAAATCTATATCCCGATTTTTCAGGCGGGACGCATTTACGCGCAGAAGCAGGTTGCCCTCGCCGCGCACAAGGAGACGCTCGAAAACTACAAGGCGAAGGTCTTGTCGGCAATCGGCGAGGTCGAAAACGCGATGTCGTCGATAAACAATCTTCGCGACGAATACGCGAAACGCTCCGCCGTCACCGACGCCTCCAAAAAGGTCTACGAACTTACCCGCAAACAGTACGACTTGGGCTTTGTTGACTACTTCTCGGTCAGCGACGCTTCGAGGCTTGCGCTTGCCAACGAACGCACGCAAATCAGCCTGCGCGGCGACAGATTCAAGGCGTGCGTAGACTTCATCGCGGCAATCGGCGGCGGCTGGGAACTTCCCAAAGACGACGACGATTCCGCCCTCCGCAACGACATCAAGCCCGACTTCTACGAACGCGCTTCGGACTACGCGCCCGAAGCCGCAAAATAGGCTCGAACTGTCGCGCACGCGCGGCGCGGCAGGCGGGAGGCGACGCTTCCGCGCTTGCCGCAAAAAAACGCCGAATCCCGCAAAGGGGCTCGGCGTTTTTTGTTGATTGGGCTTATTCGAAAATATCAGCGAATGATTTTCGGGGAAATCAGGAAGTCCAGCGCCCAAAGCCCGTATTCGATGTCGTGCGAGGGCGGCTCTTCCATTGTGAGCGACGCCAGCGTGCACTTGTCGAATATCGCGCGTCCGCCGCGCTTTGTTCCCGCAAGCAGAATGTCGGCGAGGTTTTCGAGAAACGGGTTGTGCGAAACTATCATCAAATCCTTCCCGAAGCACGAGAGCGACGCCACAAGCCGCGCGGCCTCGTAGGGGCTGTCTTCGGGGGTGATTGAGGGCGTGGGCACAAGCTGCGCGCCCATGGCGGTTCGCTCCCTGAAAATCCGCGCGGTCTGCTCTGCGCGGACGTAGGGGCTGTGCCAAATCTGCACGACATCGTAGAATTGCGAGGCGTCTACGGCGGCGGCGAGCTTTTCCACCTGCCCGATTCCGTGTTCGCTCAGTTCGCGCTCGGCGTCCGGCCAAGTGTCGCGGGCTTTTGCGTGCCGAAGCAGAAACAGTTTCATGCATGTCCTTTTTTATATCGTTTTTGAGTAGCGTTGCGCGCCCTTTGCGAGGCGTCCGTCGAAAAGCATTGCGATGTTCCGCAGGAAAAGCCTGCCGAGCGGCTCGACTTCGAAGCCGTCGGGCGACGTTTTCACAAGCCCGTCGCGCTCCATTTCCGCCAGCTTCGGAAGCGCCGATTCGAAGACTTTTTTGAAGTCCACTCCGTAGTTCCCGTAGCATACTTTCAGCGAGCACATGACGTCCATGATTATCCCGCGCCTTATGATGTCGTCGCCGTCGAGGATTATCCCGCGCTCAATCGGCAGCTCGCCGCGCGAAAGCGCGTTTTCGTACGCCGCCATGTCCTTGAAATTCTGGCGGTACGACGTCTTCGTTTCGGAAATCGACGTAAGCCCGACCGCGAAAGTGTCAAGCCCCGCGCGGGTTGTGTAGCCCTGAAAATTCCTGTGGAGCGTGCCGTTTTTGCGGGCGGCAATCAGGGGGTCGTCGGGCTTTGCAAAGTGGTCGAGCCCGACGTATTCGAAGCCGTTTTTTTCGAAGAAATCCTTTGCCAGCAGGAAGATTTCGACCTTTTCTTCGGGCGCGGGAATGCGGAAATTTTCGAGCGTTTTCTGGACGGGCTTTATCCACGGAACGTGCGCGTATCCGAATAGCGCGACGCGCGTCGGGTTCAGCGAAAGCGCGTCTTCGAGCGTCTTTTCGAAAGTCTTTGCCGTTTGCAGGGGAAGCCCGTAGATGAGGTCTATGTTAAGCTCCGATACGCCCGCGTCGCGCAGCCATTTTGCGGCGGCGGCGTTCGTATCCTGCGGCTGTATTCTGTTGACCGCCTTTTGCACTTCGGGGTTCGTGTCCTGAATGCCCATCGAGGCGCGGTTCAGCCCGATTTTCACGAACTCGCGCACCTTGTCTTCGGTGAGCGTGCGCGGGTCGAACTCGGCGGAAAATTCGCAGTCGGCGTCAATCGAAAAGTATTTGCGCACGAGTTCCCCGATTTTCCCGATTTGCTCGACCGACGGCAGGTTGGGCGTGCCTCCCCCGAAATGTATTTGTTTGAGGGCGCGTTTGGGAAGCCCCGCGTCGCGCCACAGTTCGAGTTCGCGGCGGAGAAGCTCTATGTAGGCGTCGATTTTCGACGGGTCGCGGCAGACGCTCGACGTGCAGCCGCAGAAGCGGCACAGCGACTCGCAGAACGGAATGTGAATGTAGAGCGACGCGGGCGAGTCCGCGCCCAACGCAAGCTGGGCGAGCCGCCGCTTGTCGGCATCGGCCGAGAAGTGCGGCGCGGTGGGGTACGAGGTGTAGCGCGGCCCCGCAGTTTCGTATTTTGCTATGAGTTCCCTTAGATTTTTCATTGCTCGAAGCTCCTTACCGCGCGGCACATCGCCTCCACGTTTTCGATTTTCGCGTCGGGGCGAATGCCGTGTCCGAGGTTGAAAATGTGGCGTCCGAACGGGAGCATGTCGGCGACTATTTTTTTCGTAAGTTCGGCGGTCTTTTCGGGCGTCGAGTTCGACAGCGTTTCGGGCGGCAGGTTGCCTTGCAGGCAGTAGGGCGTTGCGCCGCATCTAAGCGACGGCAGCGGCGCGGCGGAGTCTACCGAATACACGTCCGCGCCCAGTTGCGAGACTTCCGCGAACCTCCCCGACATGTGCGGCGCGAAGACTATCGTGCGCGTGCGCCCGTCGAGCTTGTCGAGTATGTTTTTAATGTGCCCGCCCGACAGCCTTCCGTATTCGTCGGGCGGGGTGAGCGACGCGTGCGAGTCGAAAATCTGGACGCCGTCAAGCCCGCATTCAATCTGCATTTTCAGATAGTCGGAGAGCGCGTCTTCGAGGGTTTCGGCGAGCATTTCGAAAACGCCGCGCCTTTGCGAGAGGAAGTTTCGGAAGCGCGGAAACGTCTTCGAGCTTTCGCCCTCAACCATGTACGCGGCGAGAGTGAACGGCGAGCCGCAGAAGCCCAGCACCGCCTTCTTGGGAAGCGCGCGGCGCAGCAGTTTTGCGTTCTCGAAAACGTAGGCGAGCCTTTCGCGGATTCCGCCGATGTTGTCGCGCATTTCGCGCACGTCGTCTTCGGTCTCCACCCTGCGCTCCATGAGAATGCCGCCCGCGTCCTTGAATTTGTAGGGGAAGCCGAGGGCTTCGGGAATTACGAGAATGTCGGAAAAAATTATCGCGCAGTCGAAGTCGAACCTCCTGATTGGCTGCAACGCCGCCTCCACCGCGACTTCAGGCGTCCTGACGATTCCGAGGAAGCCGTGCTTTTCCTTCAACCGCCTGTATTCTGGCAGATAGCGTCCCGCCTGCCGCATGAGCCAAAACGGCGGGCGTTTGAATTTTACGCCCGCGCATGTTGCGTGGAATAGCTCGCGCGAGTCTGGCATGGTGTTTTCGGTCATTTCCGTATTTTCCTGAACAAAATTTTTTCGATGTTTTCGGTTCTTTTAAACCGCAGAATTTTAAGCATTGCGTAGTAGAAAACGCACGCCACGGGTATCACGACCGCGCACACTGCGAACGCGAGCGTCTTGCCCGAAAGCGTTTCTGCAAGCGCGTTCCGCGCCGCGACCACCGCGCACGCCATCGCCGCCGACGCCGCCACGATTTTCAAAATCTCGCGGCATTCGCCCGAAGTTCCGCTCTTGCGTTTCAGCTTGGCGTCGAGCATAAGCGCCTGCAACGCCGCCGCCCCCACGTTCGCCCCCGCAAGCCCCGCCGCTCCGAACGGGAACATCAGCGCAAGCGACAGCGCGACGTTTGCGGCAAACGCCCAGTACGACACTTTCACGGGCGTGCGCGTGTCTTTTGTAGAGTGGAATCCGCGCGTGGCGAATGTCGAGAGCGCGAAGAAAGGCAGCCCTATGACGCTTACAATCAGCACGGGCAGGCAGACGTCTACGTCCTTCGTCCCGAACAGACCCCACTCGAAAAGCAGGGCCAAGATGTCGCGTGAAGTAGCGATAATCCCGAACATTGCGGGTATTGCGATTCCCATCGTCACAACAAGCCCGTTTGAGTACTCGCGCCTGAACTCGGCGCCGGAGTCTCCCAGCTTTGATAGTTTCGGGAAATAGACCGTCGCGATTGCGAGCGTGAACACTCCCAGCGGAAATTCGAGAATCCTGCTCGAAAGGTAGAGCGTAGGGAGAGCCGCGTCGTTGAGGAACAGCGCGAGCATTTTCGAGACAAACACGTTCAGCTGGAACACCGCCGCCCCCACGAGCGCGGGCAAAAACAGCGCGTACAGTTCCGACAGCGCGGGCGACGGCGAGAGGTCGAACGAAAATTTCCAGCCGCATTTCGACAGCCAGTACGCGGGCAGCGCAAGCTGTATGAAGCCCCCCGCAAGCCAGCCCGCGCACATGCAGTACGCAATCGAAACCGCGTCTTCCGAGCCGAAGAGCGCGACTCCCGCCGCAAGCCCGCCTATAATCGAGAGGTTGTGCAGAGCCGGCGTAATCGACGGAACTCCGAACGAGCCGAGCGCGTTCAACGCCCCCGAAAACACCGCCGCAAGGCACACGAGCGTAAGGTAGGGCATGAGCACCGCCGAGAAGCTTGCACCGAGGAGAAACCTCTGCTGTTCGGCGTCGAAAAACTGCGCCGCGCACACCGCCGCCAGCGACCCCAGCACGGCGAGCGCCGCCATCAAAATTCCGCCGCGCGTGAGCACCCTGTTGAGGAACGCGAACGCGTTTTCCCTGCCGTCGTTTTTGAGCGTCTGCGAGAAAATCGGAATCAGCGCCGAAGTCAGCGCGCCCTCGCCGAGGAGTCTGCGGAAGAGGTTGGGGAGGGTGAATGCGAATGTGTATGCCGCGCTAACCGCGCCGATTCCCATGTACGCCATTGTGGCGGAGTCGCGCACAAGCCCCATCACGCGCGAGCCGACCGTCCCGAACGACACTTTCGCAATGTTTTTCAGATCCGCGCCCATGCTATCCGCGTTTGAATTCGTCGAGCTTCCTGTGGATCGTGCGGCGGCTGATTCCGAGCATTTCCGCCGCCCTGCTTTTGTTTCCGCCCGAAGCCTCCAACGCCTTTCTGATAAGCTCCGCCTCGTTCTCTTTTTTCGAGAGCGTCGGGCTTTCGTGCCGCGGCGGAAGCGTGAATTTCGGGTCGAGGTCTTTTGCCTCGAGCCTGCGGGCGGGGCTCATTACCACGATGTTTTCGGCGAAATTTCTAAGCTCCCTGATGTTGCCATGCCACTCGTATTTTTCGAGAATGTCGAGAGCTTCGGGCGAAATTTCCACGGGCTCTACGCCGTTTTCGCGCGCGTAGTAGCCTATGTACGATTTCAGCAGCGGCTCTATGTCCTCCCTGTGCTCGCGCAGCGGCGGAATTTTTATTTCCACAACGTTCAGGCGGTAGTAGAGGTCTTCGCGGTATTCGCCGCGCTCGCTCATGGCTTTGAGGTCTTTGTTTGTGGCGCACACAACGCGCACGTCCACCGTAATGCTCTGCGTGCTGCCGAGCCTTTCGAAAGTCTTTGTCTCCAAAAAGCGCAAAAGCTTGACCTGCGTCTGCGCGTCGATTTCCCCGATTTCGTCGAGGAAGATTGTGCCGCCGTCCGCCGCTTCGAAGCGTCCTATTCTGCGCTGGGCAGCGCCCGTGAACGCGCCCTTTTCATAGCCGAAAAGCTCGCTTTCAAGGAGGTTTGCGGGAAGCGCGGCGCAGTGGACGGGAAGGAAAGGCTTGTCCTTGCGCGGCGACGACGAGTGTATGAGGCGGGCGATTAGCTCTTTGCCCGTTCCCGTCTCGCCCGTAATCATGACTGTCGCCTTTGAGTGCGCAACCTGAACCGCCTTTTCCACCACTTCGCGCATTTTTTTGCCCGTGGCGATAAGACAGCCCGTCTCGACGTGCTTTGTGGCGACCACCGCGTCCTCCCCGTGCGATTTCTTCACGGCGGCGACGTGCTCGCGCTTCTTGATGTCAGCCTCGCTTTTCTGCGCGTCGCGCCTGTCGAGCGCGTCGGAGAGCGTTTTTTCGAGCCTGTCGATGTCTACGGGCTTCGCGAGAAAATCCGTAGCTCCGTGCTTCATTGCCTCCACCGCGGTTTCCATGTTCCCGTACGCCGTGAGCATTATGCAGACGGGCTTTTCGGGCATGGAGATTGTCTTGTCTATCACGCTCATGCCAGACTTTCCCGCCATGCGGAGGTCGGTAATAACGGCGTCGAAAGGTTCGGCGTCGAGCATTTTGATTGCCTCGTCGGCGTCTGCGGCGGCGAAAACGTCGTATGAATCGGCGAGAACCGCGGACAGCCCGTCGCGCGTGTGTTTTTCGTCGTCAACTATGAGAATGCTTCGCATAAAAAATCTACATGCAGATTAGCACGAGCGAGCCGTCGTTTACAACATCAAAAAGCTCCGCAACGTCCGCGTTTTTTAGCAGCAGGCAGCCGTGGCTGTTGGGCGTTCCCACTTTGTCCTCCTGATTCGTCCCATGAATGTAGACGTAGCGGGCGTAGGTGTCTACGTCGCCGCCCGCGTTCACGCCGTTCTCCAAGCCGCGCAGACGCATGATTCGCGCGGTGATGAGGTTCTTCTTTTGTTCTTCGGGCGTCTGCTCGCAAATCAGCCCGCAGGGGACGCGCCCGCGGAAAACCGTGTCGAGCGGGGCGTCTGCGCCGATTTTTCCGTCGATTTTATGAAGCCCCGTCGGAGTGCCGAGAGAGTCCCTTACGCAGCTCGTCGCGGCGCGCGATGTCGATATGGGGTAGGTCTTTAAAAGCGTGTTTTTTGAAAAAACGTAAAGTTTTTGCTCGCCAATCGACGCGTATATAAGATATTTCGAAGGTTTTACATTCAGCCTATTGCAGGCTTCCAACATTTTAGCTAAAAAAATATTCATGAATAAAAAGTATAAAGTTGCTATCGTGGGCGCGACCGGCGCCGTCGGACAAGAACTCATAAAGCTTCTTTTCAAAAGAAACTTTCCAATGGAGTCTCTGACATTAATGGCATCGTCGCGCTCGGCGGGCAAGGAAATAAAATTCGAAGACAAAACTTTTATCGTCGAGGAGGCAAAACCCGAATGCTTCTCGCGCTTCGACATCGCCATTTTCTCGGCGGGCGGCACGCCCTCCAAACAGCTCGTTCCCGAATGCGCAAAGCGCGGGTGCATCGCAATCGACAACAGCTCGGCGTTCAGAATGGACCCCGACGTCCCGCTTATCGTGCCCGAAGTCAACCCGCACGCAATCAAGGGGCACAAGAACATCATCGCCAACCCGAACTGCACGACGGCGATTTCTCTCATGGCTCTCTGCCCCCTCCACAGGGAATTCGGCTTGAAGCGTTTCTTTGCCGCTACATATCAGGCGGTGTCGGGCACGGGCGTCGCGGCGATGGAGGAACTCAAAGCCCAGAACAGGGCGATTGTAGAGGGCACAAAGCCCGAAGTAAGCGTCTATCCCTACCAGATTGCCTACAACGTCATTCCGCATGTGGACGTTTTCCTCGACAACGGCTACACGAAAGAAGAGCTTAAAATGCTCAACGAAACCCGCAAGATTCTCGAACTTCCGACCGTTCTCAATTCCACAACATGCGTTCGCGTTCCCGTAATGCGCGCGCACAGCGTGGCAATCAACGCCGAGTTCGAAAAGCCCGTAGACGTCGAACGCGCAAGAGCCGCCATTGCGGCGTTCCCAGGGGCGGAGCTTGTGGACGACATCGACAACAAAATCTACCCCGTTCCGCTCAATTTCCAGAACAAGGAAAAGTGCGGCGTGGGCAGAATCCGCAAGGATTTGGCGTTCGAAAACGGACTTTCGTTCTGGGTTGCGGGCGACCAACTCTGGAAGGGCGCAGCGTTGAACGCCGTGCAGATTGCGGAGCTGATTGCAAAAGGAGAATAGTTTGCACAACGGGGCGTGAAAACGCCCCTAATAAGTGAGTGCTGGCGCACGAAGATTTTTAGAGTGCTTTGGGATAAAAGTTTAGTTTATCGGTAAGCGGAGATTCCATGTTGTGGGATTTCCGCTTTTCTTTTTATCCGCGCGTAGCGCGTCTATTTTAATTAGTTTTTCTCTTTGCAAGGAATAATTCCAACGCCAGTAATTGGCGAAGCCAATACGGACTAATCGGGGAAAGGCGCGGTTATAGCCGCGCCGCATAACAACTATAAGGAGCGAAGCTCCGTAGGGTGGCGCGACTCGCGCCCTTGACATTGTGGTTGGAGTGTGGTATATTATTAAGTTTAAAGACAAAACAAATTCTATATATGGAAAATAAATCTAGAAGAAAATTCCTGCGCGACATTGCTTGCGCGAGCGCGGCGGCGGTGTCCGCTCCGTATCTGTCGTTCGGCGCGGAGCCGAACCAGAAGCCCAAGGCGCTTGAAGCGTACGAGAAGGACCCGATAAGAATCGGGTTTATCGGCTGCGGGCTTATGGGCGGCGCGAACATGAAAATCATGAAGGGCTTGAAGCAGAAGCTCGTCGCCTACTGCGACGTCGACACTGGCTCTTACGGCTTCGGCAACGCCAAGAAGTACGCAGACCCCGACGCGGCTGGCTTTGTAGACTACCGCGAAATGTTCGAAAAAATGAAGGGCAAGATGGACGCCGTCGTAATCTCGACGCCCGACCACGGGCACTTTGCCCCCGCGATGCTCGCCCTTAAATGCGGCTTCCCGATTTATCTTGAAAAGCCCCTCTGCCATAATATCCGCCAGATTCGCGAGCTTACCGCGTTCGCCGAAAAGAAGGGTCTTGCCACGCAGATGGGCAACATGGTTCACTCCGGCGACGGTCTGCGCATCACCAAGGAATGGATTGCCGCGGGGCTTATCGGCAAGGTTCGCAAGGTTGTCATGTGGACTACGCGCCCCGTCGGCGGCTGCAACCGCCCCACGCAGGGCTACACTCAGTGGCCGTCCGAGCCTGTCCCGCCGACCCTCGACTGGGACAAGTGGCTGAATGTCGCCGAATACGGCCCGTACTCGTCGGAAATCGTCCCGCTCAACTGGCGTCGCGTATACAAGTACGGCACGGGTGCGTTGGGCGACATCGGCACGCACATTCTCGACGTTCCCATGTTTGCGCTCGACCTCGGCTATCCCTCGAAGATTTCGTCGCGTCAGGTCGGCGGCACCGAAATTTCCGTCCCGCGTCAGGACCACATCACCTACTATTTCGACAACAGCAATCAGGGCGAAAAGGTTGAAATCCACTGGTACAGCGGCTTCCTCAAACCCGACAAGAACGGCGAGTGGGCGCCCAATTTCGACAAGTCTTTCCTCCCGCCCCTCCCGAAGGAATTTACCGACACGGGCAGAAGCTACAAGGATTTGTCCTCCGCCGACGGCATGTTCATCATCGGCGACGAGGGCGTTCTCTATTCGCCCAAGATGCACCTCATCGGCAAGCCTATTGTTTTGCCGAAGTCGAAGACCGCCGTGGCAAAGTCAATTCCCGCATCGCTCCCGCGCGTCAAGTACGGCGACCACCGCCTCAACTTTGTCGAGGCGGTTCGCGGCGACATTCCGCAGGCTGTCTCCAACTTCACCGACATTGCCAAGCTTACCGAGGTTGTCCTGCTCGGCAATCTCACCCTCCGCACTGGCGAGGACGTAGTTTGGGACGCCAAGGCAATGAGGGCAATCGGCGGTTCTGCCCGCATGAATTCCTTTATTGACGCCCCCATGCGCCCCGGCTGGTACTAGGCGCGGGTCGCACCTCCCGAAACTTGGGGGCTTCGCCCCCAGGGGTGGATTTCGCTTTGCGAAATTCACCACCCGCTCCCCCAAGGCAAGTTGCTTGCACGCCGACGGAGGGGGCTTTTCCCGATAAGTTCGTATTGCCGTTGGCAATCGTCTTTGTCGGTTATTTGATTTTTTTGAAAGAAACAGTTTAATTGTATAAAATAGAAAATGATTAAGAAACTTATTATATGTTTGTCTGCTTTCGCGTTGCTTTGCGGTTGCGCGGGGACGGACGCGTCTAAAACCCGGTCGCAGAAGCACCGCAAGATTGCCCTGCACGGCTATGTTTATTCGAAAGTGAAGACTCTCGAAGAGACTGTCAAAGAGGCGAAAGAGCTTGGCGCGGACGGTGTGGTATGTTCGGGTTCGCAGAAAATCGCGGCGCGTTTCGGCGGCGCAAAGTTTTCGCCCGACATGACTGCCGAGCAAAAGGCGTTCGTCAAAAAGCTTTTTGCCGACAACAAAATCGAATTCGTCTCCTACGGCATTTGGGATTTGTCGAAGAAAAACAACACTCCCGACAAGTATCTCGCCTTATGTAAAGAGCTTGGCATTCCCGTTTTCACTTGGGAGGGCAAGCCCGAAAAAATCGACATGTGGAACGAGGCGGCTGGCAGGTACGGCGTAAAGGTCGCAATCCACAACCACCAGAAGGGTTGCGCGCCCGACTATGTTTATTGGAATCCAGAAATGCTTTGGGAGCTGATTAAGGACAAGCCCAACATGTACGCCTGCGCCGACAACGGGCACTGGACGCGGTCGGGCTTGGACACTCCCTCGGGCTACAAGGCCTTGCACGGCAGGCTTGCGGCAATCCACTTCAAAGACCCCGCGCAGTTCGGCGTTCTGAATCTAAAAACCGACGCGCCGCTCGGCAAGGGCTGTCTCGACCTCAAAAAGTGCTTGAAAACCCTCGACGATTTGGGCTACGACGGCTACTTCGTCATCGAGAATGAATGCGTGATGGACAACCCCACGGAGACCATGCGCGAGAGCATAAAGTACCTGCGCGAAAACTAAAATCCGTTTCCGCATGCGGAAAATCCCGTTCGGCGCGTTTTGCGCGGGCGGGATTTTTTTGTTGTCGGGCGTCGGATTTTTCCGCCGAAAGGGCTTTTGCGAATTTTTATTTGATATTCGGCTCGGCTTTTCGATAATGGGTTCAATACTTTTTTATTATGCCGAAATTGTTGGACAGATATATTTTTTGCGAGTGGTTGAAAGTTTTTGCAATCGCAATCGGGGTGACCTTGGGAATTCTGGTGTTGCACGACATGTACAACAATCTCGGCGCGCTGATAAACTGGGGCGCGGGCACGCGCGAAATCGCGCTCTACTACGCATTTCTTGCGCCGACTCTCGTTCCCGTGATTCTGCCGATAAGCCTTTTGCTTTCGCTTGTGTATGTGTTGGGTTCGCTCCACCGCAACAACGAGATTGTCGCGATGCGTTCGGCTGGCATGAACGTGTTTAGAATCACGCGGTCGCTGTGGTTTGCGGGGGTGGTTCTTGCGGGGCTTTTGCTTTGGCTGAACGCGTCTTTCATTCCGTACTGCAAGGAGAGCTCGCGCACCATCTACGACAACGCGCGCTTCGAAAAGGAGATGAAGAGCATGAGCATTTCGGAGGTCGGGAAAATCTCCAACATGTGCTTCAACAACCGCAAGGACGGCCGCCTGTGGTTTACAAATTCGTTCAGCCGCGCGGCGAGCAGGGCGAACGGCGTGCGCGTGTCGGTGCTCGACGGCAAGGGCAGGGAGGTCTCGCGGGTGATGGCGCGCGAGGGCGTCTACGACGACGTAGACAAATGTTGGTTCTTCACCGACGGACAGGAGATTAGCTACGACCCCCAGACGCACAGGGCGACCCGCGCCGTCGGCTTCGACAAAAAATACTACCGCGATTTTACGGAGCTTCCAAACATCATGATTCTTTCGATGAGGCGTCCGAAGGACCTTTCGCTTGTCGAGACCAAGACGCTAATCGACGCCCTCGGCGACCGCTCCGCGTTCGAAGTCCAGCCGTATTTGGTGCGCTGGTACTCCATTTGGGCGAGCGCGTTTGCGTGCATAATCGTGGTGGCGATTGCGATTCCGTTTTCGGTTGCGGGCGTCCGCACGAACCCGATGGTAGGGGTCTCGAAAACCGTCGGCCTGTTTTTCCTGTTTTTCGTCATAGACAGCGTGCTTGCGGCAATGGGCGGACGCGGATTTCTGCCGCCGTTCTGGGCGGCGGCGATTCCCGTGATTGCGATGCTCGCGTTTGCGCTGTCGCTTTACAGAAAGGCAATCTGAATTTATGGAAGAATCTAAAAAACTGAAAGTGCTTGTCGTCGGAAGCGGCGGCAGGGAACATGCAATCGTGAAGGCGGTGAAGAAGTCTCCGCGCTTGGAAAAGCTCGTGTGCGCGCCAGCAAACGGCGGAATCTCGCGCGACTGCGAAGTCGCAAGCGTCGCCGCTGACGACGTCGAGGGCATAGTGTCGCTCGCAAAAAGCGGCGGCTTCGACCTCGTCATAAGCGGCCCCGAAGTTCCCCTTTCGATGGGCTTGGCGGACAGGCTCCGCGCCGAGGGCATAGCGGCCTACGGGCCGAACAAGGACGGCGCGACGCTCGAATCGAGCAAGGCGTTTTCCAAGGCATTCATGAAAAAGTACGGCGTGCCTACCGCCGCGGGCGAAAGCTTTACCGACATCGCAAAGGCTGTCGAATACATAGAATCCGCGCCGTTCGACGTCGTGATTAAGGCGAGCGGACTTGCGGCGGGCAAGGGCGTTGTGATTCCCGAAACGAAGGCGGAGGCTGTTGCCGCCGCGCGCGAAATGCTCGAAGGCGGCGCGTTCGGCGATAGCGGCAGGGAAATCGTCGTGGAGGAAAAGATGGTCGGCGAAGAGGCGAGCATTATGCTCATGGTTTGCGGCGACAAATACGTAATGCTTCCCGCAAGTCAGGACCACAAGCGCGTGGGCGAGGGCGACACGGGTCTGAACACGGGCGGAATGGGGGCGTACGCGCCCGCCGCAGTCGCCACAAAAGAGGTGCTTGACGACGTCCGCAAAAACATCATAGCCCCCACGCTCGCGGGCTTGAAGTCCGAGGGCATAGACTACCGCGGAACGCTTTATGTGGGCATCATGATAACCGCCGCGGGCGCGAGGGTTGTTGAGTTCAACGTGCGCTTCGGAGACCCCGAATGCCAAGTTCTTATGCCGCTTGTAAAAAGCGACGTGCTTGAAGTTCTGGACGACATCGCAAACGGACGCCTCGACGAATCGAAAGTCGAAATTTCCGGCGGATACGCCGCGATAGTCGTAGTCTGCGCGGCGGGCTACCCCGGAAAATACCGCAAGGGCGACGAAATCTCGTTCCCGCCCGACTCCGAAATTCCCGACGGCGCGTGGATAATCCACGCGGGAACGAAAGCCGTTGACGGGAAAATCCTCACCGCGGGCGGACGCGTTCTCGGCATGGTGGGCACGGGCGCGACGCTTCCCGACGCCCTCGAAGACGCCTACGCGCTCTGCAAAAAAACGTCGTTCGACGGCGCGTTCTACCGCCGCGACATCGCCCACCGCGAGCTTCGCCGCATGGGTCTGCTTAAATAACCCGCCGAATTTTTCCGCGGCAATCCGCGCTCCCGAAAGGGGCGCGGATTTTTTTGCGCGTCGGGTTTCCGCTTTGATGTTGACTTGGTTTCCGCCGCAAATAGTATTTAGTTATGAGATTATTACTATGTTTGTTCGGGGTGATCTTTGCGTTCGCGTGCAATGCGGCGCAGTTTAACTATAAAGTGCCCGAAGTCGGCGGGGAAAACGCGGCCGATACGGAAATTTGCTCGCTTCCGTTCAAGGTCGGCGACGGCGTAAAAATGGAGTCGGACAAAAAATACAGCTACAAGCTGCCGAATTTTCCGCGCGTAAAAACCTCCAATCTCTACATTTTGTGCGGCGCGGGAACGCAGTCGGGCGGCGGAATGCGCGTGCGCATAGCAGGCTCGGACGGCGCGGGCATCAAGAGCCGGCTTTTGAAAATCGGCGTAAACATCGGCGTCGCGGGCGGCGACGGCTTCGAGTCTTGCAGGAAAGTCGGCGGCGGCGGAAAGATGTTTTTGTGCTCGGTGGTCGTCCCCGAATCGTGGAAGAAAGACGTCGTTCCCGCCGCGTTGGAGTTCGAGCCGTACGGCGGCGGCGGAATACGCGTGTACGGAGCGACGTTCTCGTCGAAGCTCGTCGATACCGAAAAGTACGTCGAATTTCCCGACGCCCTCTGGAAGCCCATAAATTCGAAAAAGCTTTTGGTCGAAAGCGGAACGGTTCTCGACGTTTCCGCGCAGATGGGCGAAAAGCCCGCGGGCAAATACGGGCGCGTGGCGGTGTCGAAAGACGGGTATTTCGAGTTCGAAAACAGGCGCGGAGTCCGCGTAAAATTCAAGGGCACAAACTGGCGTCCCGCGCAGGACTTCGCCCGAATGCTCAATTCGAAGGAGCAGATGGACAAAATAATTTCGCGCGTGCGCGCGCAGGGCTACAACCTGATTCGCTGGCGTCTCAGTCCCGACCTCAACGCCGATTTGGCGGGCGACTTTGCCTACACCCCCGAAGTTCAGGACAAGTACGACTATTTTCTCTACGCCTGCGCCCGCGAGGGCGTGTATTCGCACATAATGCTTTCGAGCCACCTCTTCGGCGAAAAGGACGTGCTGTGGGGCGACAGGTTCGACGTAAAAGTGCGCTTCCTTTTGGGCGACGAAACCGTGCGCGAAAACTGGAAAAAATCCGTCCGCGCAATGCTCGAACACGTCAACCCCTACACGGGCAAAACGTGGCTCGAAGACGCGTCGATTGCGACCGTCGAGTGCTTCAACGAGCTTGACATGATTGCCACATTCTCGCCCTTGCAGGGCATGTCTAAGGCGACGCGCAAATACGCCGAAAAGTTCGTCCGCGCAAGACTCAGGGAAAAGTACGGGACAATCGACGCTCTCAACGAGGTGTGGAAGCCCGAAACGCCGTTTGCGTCGTTCTCGGAAGTGAAGCTGCTTTCCGACGCAAAGCACTTCAAAATGGGCGCGGAGGACTTCTCCGAAATCTTCGTCGAACGCTCGCGCAACCTCGCCGAATTTTGCAGAAAATTCCTGCGCGACGAGCTGAAATTCAACGCGCCCATGCACCAGTACAATTTTACGTCGCAGCCCGACATCACCCTTGCGGGCTACGAGTGGGGCGAATACATGGGCGTCAACACCTATTCGTCCACCGCGCATACGGACTTCAAGCCCGACAAAAAGCCCGCGTGGCTTTCCGACCCCATTGCCGACGAGGACGGCAGATGGTTTTTGTACACCGTCGGCAAGCGCGTTTGGGGCATGCCGTTCATGGTCTCCGAATTTTCGCAGCGGCACTGGAACGTGCACAAGTACGAGGCCGGCGTGTTTTTCTCGGCGTACGCGGCGTTTCAGGACTACGACAACCTCACAATCCACGACGTCGCCATGGGCGACAAATTCCGCTACGAGCTTGGAAATTTCAGCGTCTTCAATTCCCCCGTTTTCAGGGCGAACGAATTTCTGAACTACTGCATGTTTTTCAGGGGCGACGTGTCGCCCGCAAAAAAGCGCGTAGAGTTCCGGTACACGGGCGCGATTTCGTCGGCGAGCGTGGGAACGCGCTTCGAAAAGGAAAAAGCCTCTTTCATGACGGGCTTCGGAATTTCCTTCCCCGAAGCGGAGCGCGTGTCGGCGGGAAGCCTGAAAAATCCCGACGGCACGGCGGTTTCGCCCGCAAAGGTTTCGGCGGACGCGGTCTACACGCCCGAAAATCTGCCAGAGGACGTGTCGGCGTTCGCCGCCGACCTGCGCGAGCGCGGCGTGCTGCCGAAATACAACCGCTCGAACCCCGAAAAGGGAATTTTCCAGTCCGACACGGGCGAAATTTTCATGAGCATGTACGAGGGCTTCGTGAAGGTCTCGACCCCGAAAACCGAGGCGGTAGCCTCGCGCGGAATAAAGACGCCCGTGAAGCTCGGCGCGCTTACGGTGAAGTCGGTCGACGTTCCTTGCGCGGTCGCGGCGTGCTCCATGGACGGCAAAAAGCTTTCGGAAAGTTCGAGCGTCGTGCTTGTGCTCAACACCGACAACATTTCGACGGGCTTCAAAATCACCGCAAAAAAACGCGCCCTCAGAAGCGGCGGCAAACAGCCAGTTCGCCTGCGGGTCTGCCGCCTTTCCGCCGAGCTTGAAATTGCGGACGCCGAAAACTTCGACCTCTACGCGCTTGCGCTGTCGGGCGAACGGCTGGAAAAACTGCCCGTCGCCGCGGAAAACGGCGTTTTGAAAATAGACATCGACACCGCAAAGCTCGCGAACGGCGCGACCGTGTTTTTTGAGCTTGCCAAACGCCGCTGATTCGGATTCAATTAAATTTTTACAACACATACATACAATCACTTAAAAATGGGAGTTAAAATGAAAGGGAAACTGTTTGCGCTCGCCGCGTTTGTCGCGGCGTCGGCTGCCGTCTTCGGCGGCGAATGGAAAAAATACGGAAAAGAGCCGCTTTTGGGCGGCGGAGACTTGGGCACGATTTTCGACATCGCCGTAGTCAAAACAAACAAGGGCTTCGAAATGTTCTCGTCGTGGCGTCCGCAAAAATCAATCGCGGTACATTACAGCAAGGACGGCAAAACGTGGTCGGCGCCCGTAATCGTCCTGCCGTTTCAGGACGAGGGCTGGCAGTACAGGCTCAACCGCCCCTGCGTTGTCGTAAAGGACGGCGTATACCACATGTGGTACACGGGCCAGGTTCGCCCCGTCAAGGGCTACAAGGGAATCCGCTCGCGCATAGGCTACGCCACGAGCACCGACGGCAGGAACTTCGTCCGCCAGCAAAATCCCGTCATGGAGCCCACCGAACACTGGGAGGGCGAATCAATCATGTGCCCGCATGTAATTTGGGACGAGTCCGAAAAGATTTTCAAAATGTGGTATTCGGGCGGCGAAACCTACGAACCCAATGAAATCGGCTACGCCACGAGCAAGGACGGCGTCAACTGGGAAAAATACAAGGGCAACCCCGTCATGGTTCCAAACAAAGGCATGAAGTGGGAAAAGGACAGGGTGACTGCGTGCCAAGTCATCAAACGCGCCAACGACTACCTCATGTTCTACATCGGCTTTGAGGATATCCACACCGCGCGAATCTGCATGGCGCGCTCCAAAGACGGTATCCACAACTGGGAACGCTATTCGGGCAACCCGATAATCCAGCCGTCGCCCGACAGCTGGGACGCCGACGCAACTTACAAGCCTTACGCGGTCTTCGACGGCAAGAATTGGCTTCTCTGGTACAACGGAAGAACGAAGCACCTCGAACGCATCGGTCTTGCAATCCACGAAGGCGAAGACCTCGGTTTCTAAAATCATGGGAAAGGCAAAAACGTTTTTTGCAGTGTGCGCGGCGGCAATCGCCGCGCATGTCGTATCGGCGGAAACTCCCGACACGTCCAAGTTCGAAAAATATACGGCGCAGTTCAACGCCGCCGACGAGGAGCTTGTTCAGAATCTCTACCCGAACTCGCAGGCGGCAAAGTTCCTTTCGGAAAACGCGCCCGTGTTCGAGTGTCCCGACGCCGAGCTTGAGCGCGTTTATTATTTCCGCTGGTGGACGTTCCGAAAGCACGTCAAGCAGACGCCCGACGGCTACGTCATTACCGAGTTCCTCCCGAAAGTTCCGTGGTCGGGGCTTTACAACGCGATTTCGTGCCCCGGCGCGCACCACTTCGCGGAGGGTCGCTGGCTTGCCGACAAAAAGTACCTCGAAGCCTACGCCCGCTACTGGTTTAACTGCGGCAACAACATCCGCAAATACACATTCCCCGTGGCGCATTCGGTTCTCGAATTGTACAAGGTTTCGGGCGACAAGGCGATTCTTTCCGAGCTTTTCGGCAAAATGCGCGAAAACGCCGCCGAGTGGGAAAAATCACACTACGACGCCGAGCGCGGACTTTTCTGGCAAAGGGACAGCCGCGACGGCATGGAGTACTCTATTTCCGGTTCGCTCCACCCGAAATTCTTGGGGTACAGGGCGACGATAAACGCGCACATGTACGGCGAATACCGCGCGCTGTCGGAAATTGCTGGCATTTTGGACGACGGCTCCGCCGCCAAGCTCTACGCCGAAAAGGCGGCGGCTCTCAAAGACAAAATCAACACCGCCCTTTGGGACGAATCCGCCCGATTCTTCAAGGTGATTCCCCTCGGCTCGGCCGAATTTTCCGACGTCCGCGAGCTTCACGGCTACACCCCGTGGGTGTACAACATTCCGCCGAAGAGCCGCTCCGACGCGTGGAGATTCCTCTCCGACGCCTCCGCGTTCAAAGCCCCCTACGGGCCGACGACCGCCGAGCAGAGCCACCCGAAATTCGCCGTCGCCTACGAGGGGCACGAGTGCCTCTGGAACGGTCCGTCGTGGCCTTTTGCGACTTCCACGACCCTCAACGCTCTCGCGAACTTCATCAACGCGAATGGGCAGAACGCCTACGCCGACAAGGGTCTGTACTTCGACACCCTCCAAACATACGCGATGTCGCACCACAGGGTTCTCCCCGACGGCAGGCGCGTGATGTGGATTGACGAAAACATCAACCCCTACACGGGCGACTGGATTTCCCGCACGCGCCTCGAAAAATGGGAGAACGGCACGTGGTCGAAGCGCAAGGGCGGGCGCGAGCGCGGCAAAGACTACAACCACTCGCAGTTCTGCAACCACGTTATTTCCGAGCTTGTCGGGGTTCGCCCGAATCTTGATTCTACCGTCGAAATCAACCCGCTCGTTCCCGATTCGTGGGACTACTTCTACCTCGGCAACGTTTCCGTCAAGGGGCGCAAGCTCGAAGTTGTGTACGACCGCTTCGGTACGCGCTACGGCAAAGGCGCGGGGCTTTCGGTTTATGTGGACGGGAAGCTCGTAGGGCGTTCGGCAAAGCTTTCGCAAATGAAGCTCGACATGGAAAAGGCTTCCGCGACTGTTTCTTCGGATATTAAGCCGAACAAGGCGGCGAAGCACTCCGTCTTTTCTTCCAGAAGGGTGAGATAGCCCAAGTCCCGATAGGGCTTGTGAATCTGGGGCGCGAGCCGCGCCACTCTTATCTTGGGGCAGGCTGGAGCCTGCACGCCGCAGAGGGGGCTGCCGCCCCCAAAAGGCGGTTTTCGCTACCGCGAAAATTTCCGCCTGTCCCCCCGCGCACAGCCGCGCATGGAGTTTTTAGATTAGTATGCGGATTGCCGTTTTGAAAAAATGCGTCCGCATTTTTTGTGGCTTGGTGGTTCGCGGAAGTTTTGAAGAAAAGCGGAGGGCATACGTCGTTGCCGCTTTTCAATTTCGTCCAAGTTTGCGTGTCGGGCTTGGCGTTTTTTTTGCGGCGAAAAAATTTTATGAATGCGTTGACAATATGCGCAAAGTGTGCGAATCTCCACGCAGTTTTTTTAGCAAAACAACGTAATTATATAACAGGAAACAAATATGAGTTGTCCAAATAACAACTGCTCGCACGAAGTACAGCAAATGTGCTGCGTTGCAAAAGGTGCAAAACACGGACCCGCTCCCATTCCGGAAGAAGGCAAATGGGTAAAGTCCAAGCAAATTAGCGACATCAGCGGCCTCACGCACGGCGTCGGTTGGTGCGCTCCCCAACAGGGCGCGTGCAAGCTCACGCTCAATGTCAAGGACGGCGTAATCAAGGAAGCCCTCGTCGAAACAATCGGCTGCTCGGGCATGACGCACTCGGCGGCTATGGCGGCGGAAGTCCTCCCTGGCAAAACCGTTCTCGAAGCCGTTAATTCCGACCTCGTTTGCGACGCAATCAACGTCGCCATGCGCGAACTTTTCCTCCAAATCATCTACGGACGCACCCAGACGGCTTTCTCGGAAGGCGGTCTCCCCATCGGCGCGGGTCTCGAAGACTTGGGCAAGGGTCTGCGTTCGCAGGTCGGCACGATGTTCTCGACGGAAGTCAAGGGGCCGCGCTACCTCGAACTCGCCGAAGGCTACGTTCTCGAACAGGCTCTCGACGAAAACAACGAGGTAATCGGCTACAAGACCGTGCATGTCGGAAAAATGCTCGAAGCCATTCGCAACGGCATGGACGCAGGCGAAGCTTTCAAGAAATTCACCTCCACAAAGGGACGTTTCGAAGACGCCGCAAAAACCATCGACCCCCGCAAAGAATAAGGAGTTTTTACAATGGCTATCACATTCGAAAGTTATGAAAGACGCATAGAAAAAATCAACAAAGTATGCGCCGAATACGGTTTGTCGGGTCTCGAAGAAGCCAAGGCTCTTTGCGATTCCAAGGGCATCAACGTTGACGCCATCGTCAAGGGCATTCAGCCCATCGCGTTCGAAAACGCTGTTTGGGCTTATACTCTCGGCGCGGCAATCGCCCTCAAAAAGGGCAGCAAGAACGCAGCCGAAGCCGCCGAAAACATCGGTATCGGGCTCCAAGCGTTCTGCATTCCCGGCTCCGTCGCCGACAGCCGCGACGTAGGTCTCGGGCACGGCAACCTCGGCGCAATGCTCCTGCGCGAAGAAACAAAGTGCTTCTGCTTCCTCGCAGGCCACGAATCGTTCGCGGCTGCGGAAGGCGCAATCGGCATCGCAAAGACCGCCAACAAGGTTCGCAAAGAACCCCTGCGCGTTATCCTCAACGGCTTGGGCAAAGACGCCGCGTACATCATCTCGCGCATCAACGGCTTCACGCACGTCGAAACAGAGTACGACTATTACACGGGCGAACTCAAAATCACGAAGGAAACGGCTTTCTCGAAGGGCGACAAGGCGAAGGTTCGCGTCTATGGCGCGGACGACGTCTCCGAAGGCGTGGCAATCATGATAAAGGAAGGCGTCGACGTTTCCATTACAGGCAACTCGACAAACCCGACACGCTTCCAGCACCCCGTAGCGGGCACCTACAAAAAGTGGGCAATCGAACACGGCAAGAAATACTTCTCCGTGGCTTCGGGCGGCGGCACGGGCAGAACCCTCCACCCCGACAACATGGGCGCGGGCCCCGCTTCTTACGGCATGACCGACACCATGGGCAGAATGCACGGCGACGCGCAGTTCGCGGGCTCGTCTTCCGTTCCCGCGCACGTCGAAATGATGGGTCTTATCGGCATGGGCAACAACCCGATGGTCGGTGCGACCGTTGCGGTTGCAGTCGCAGTTGAAGAAGCTTCGAAATAGTCGGCATTTTACCGAAAACGCGCACCCGCGGGTGCGCGTTTTTTTTGCTTAGAAATTCCCGCAACGCATGAAGCGGCGGTCTTTCGAGGACTGCTTGGCTCTGGGCTTTTACCGTTTGATTTCGACAGATGTACGGAGAATTGCACTTAAATTCTGCCGTCGAGACGCGGAGGAGGTGCGCCCCGAATTTGCCGACGCTCGGCGAGGAATTTGCGCTTGCTTGCAGGTCGCCGCTATTTTTCGATTATGTGCTTAGCCTTGCCCGAAACTGCTTCGATGTCGAAACGCAAAATTGTCGTGCGCGGCGCTGATTTCGAAATGTAGAAATCGGCTTCTTTCATGAATTGCGGCGCAAACCTCTTGGCGATTTCCCTGAGAGCTTCGAGCTTTTCGGACTCTTCGCAAATCGAAACTTTACCGAATGCAATCGCGCTCGAATAGTCGAGCGAGAACTGGCGCGGGCAGACAGTTGCGTTCCCCACGACGCAAAACGAAGCGTTTGCGTTTTTTTTCACGCAGTCGATTTTCCGCCCTTCGGGAGCGCAGTGCATGTAGATTGCGCGCCCGACTTTCACATAGTTAATCGGGACGCCATACGGATATTCGTCGTCTGAGATAAGCGAAAGAAAGCCGTATTCGCCAGTGTCGAGAATTTTCTCGGCTTGTTCTTCCGTGATTGTCCTGTCTTTGCGCATCGGGGTAATGTTCATGGTAGACATGCTTGCCGCAACTCCGCCGTTTGCGAGCTTTTTTTAACGCGCAAAATCTTCGCGAAGCATAATCGACTTTTCCACAGAGTATGTTCGAGGCGATTGAGAATATTTAAGTGAATTTTTCGCCATGCACTGAACTATTTGCGTAAATTTTCGGCAAAAAGGCTTGCAAGCAATCGCAAAAAATCCAATGTATTTCAACAAGACACATAGCGGGGCAATTCCGCCGCGCCGGATTTTTTATCTATGGGAAAATGTATGAAATTTGCGATGTTTGCGGGGGCGTTGTTTGCCGCCTGCGCGTTGACGGCGGCGGAAAGCGGCGGCGATACTATTTCGGCGAAGTTCGGCAATACTGTTTCGGGCGCGGCTCAGGCGAAAGCGCCTCAACTTGTGTATTTCGAGGGGAACGGGAAATCGGGCGGACTGCTGTGCATGGGGCATTCGCTCACAAAACACGCCCCCGCGCCCGCGCTTGGCTGGTTTTCCGACTGCGGAATGGCTGCGTCCAAAAAGGAGAACGACTATGTCCATCTGCTTTGGGAAAAGCTCAAAAAGGACAATCCCGACATACCGCTTTGCATTGCAAAGGGCGCGTTTTTCGAGCGCAACTTTGTCGACGCCGACAAAATCCTGCCGCGCTACAAGCAGGCTCGCGACTTCAAGCCGAAGTGGATTGTAATTTCGCTCGTAGACAACGTATCGCGGGAAATGGCGGCGAAACACGATTTCATCAAGTACTACGCAAAGCTCGTAAAATATCTCAATCCCGACGGCGCGGCGAAGATGGTAATCACCACGGGCTGGTATCCGACAAGCAAGCTCAACGACAAGCTCAAAGACTTCGCCAGGCAAAACGGAATAACGATTGTGGACATCTGCGCAATCGCCCAAAAAGAGGGCATGACCGCAAAGGGAAAATTCGCCCACAGCGGCGTCGCAAGCCACCCGTCCGACGCGGGCATGGCGGCTCTCGCCGACGCCTACTACAAAGCTCTTTCGCGGCAATAAAATTTTTTCAACAAACAAAAATCGAACAATAAAGGAAACAGAATGAAAAAAACAATAATATCAGCGCTCTTTTCGATAGCGGCGTCGGCGTCCGCGCTTGCGGCGTCGGGCTACGACGTGGCGGCGATAGTCTGGCCGGCCTACCACCCCGCGCCCCGCTGGCAGGAACTCGGCATTTTCAAACACGGCAACGGCGAATGGCAGAACGTCTACGAGGCGCACACGAAGTTCGAGGGACACCGCGAACCCCTCACGCCGCTCTGGGGCTACGAGCGCGAGGACGACCCCATTGTAGTCGCCCGTAAAATCGACGCAGCACTCGCGGCGGGCATAAATGTTTTCATATACGACTGGTACTGGTACCAAGGCAGACCCTTTCTTGAAAACGCGCTCAACAACGGCTTCCTGAAAGCTCCCAACAACGGGCGCATGAAGTTCTACCTGATGTGGGCAAACCACGACGTAGACCACCTTTGGGACAACACAATCGGCAAAAAGGGCAAGCACGACAAGGTTTGGGCTGCCGAAGTCTCGTACGACGAGTTTGTCGAAAAGCTCGTTCCGCGCTTCATCGAATATTTCAAGAAGCCCAACTATTATAAAATCGACAACAAGCCCGTATTCTCGTTCTTTGTTCCCAACAAATTCATCACGGGCGTGGGCGGAATGGAAAAGGCGAAACAGGCTCTCGACTTCTTCCGCGCGGAGGCTAAAAAAGCGGGCTTTGCGGGAATCCACTTCCAGACGTTCTCGTCGCTGCTTTGGAGAAAGCCGCTTGCCGTCCCCGGTCAGGAAAAATCCACATTCCCCGAAATGTACAAATACATCGGATTCGACAGCGTAACGGTTTACAACTGGCCGTCGCTTTCGAGGGTCGAAAAGGGAAAGCAGTATAAAACATGGGGCGAAGAGAGCTTTGCGTTGTTCGACAAAATGGCGAAACATTACGGCGTTCCGTTCGTTCCGAACGTGACAATCGGCTGGGACAACAACTCGCGCTTCCCGAAGAACGAGACGACAACCGTCATCGAAAACACGAATGCAAAAGACTACGAACACTTCCTGCGCGAATCCAAAAAGTGGCTCGACAAAAATCCGCAGGCGGGCATGCCCAAGCTGATGATTATCAATTCGTGGAACGAATGGACCGAGGGCAGCCAGCTCGAACCCGACGACAAAAACGGCTACGACTTCCTCAACGCCACCGCCAGAGTCTTCGGCGGAAGCGGTCAGGCTAAATAAGAAATACTATCAATATACTATATGAAAGACTTGCTAATATTACTCACACTTGCTTCGGTCGCGGCGGGTTGCGCCTCCGCGCCCGAAACCGAAGAAATCGCGGTAAACACGTCCGACGCGTCCGACCAGTACGACGTTGCGGCTATTGTTTGGCCCGCCTACCACCCCGCGTCGCGCTGGAAAGAGCTTGGCATTTTCAAACACGGCAACGGCGAATGGCAGAACGTCTACGAAGCGAAGACCAAGTTCGACGGACACCGCGAACCCCTCACTCCGCTCTGGGGCTACGAAAGCGAGGCAAACCCGATTTCCGTGGCGCGTAAAATCGACGCCGCGCTCGCGGCGGGCATAAACGTTTTCGTCTACGACTGGTACTGGTACGGCGGGCGTCCGTTCCTCGAAGACGCGCTCAACAACGGCTTCCTGAAAGCCCCCAACAACGAGCGCATGAAGTTCTTTTTGATGTGGGCAAACCACGACGTCAACAAACTTTGGGACAACAAAGTTGGCGGCGACGCGAAGTGGGAAAAAATTTGGAGCGCGGCGGTTTCGTACGACGAATTTACGGAAAAGCTCGTTCCGCGCTTCATCGAATACTTCAAGAAGCCCAACTATTATAAAATCGACAACAAGCCCGTGTTCTCGCTCTATCTGCCGAACGACTTTATCAAGGGAGTCGGCGGAATGGAGAAGGCAAAACAGGCGCTCGACTTCTTCCGCGCGGAGGCGAAGAAAGCCGGCTTTGCGGGCGTGCATATCCAAACCATGGTAACGCCCGTTTGGGCATGGCGCAAACCAATCGCCGTCCCCGGACAGGAAAAATCGACGTTCCCCGAAATGTTCAAATACCTCGGCATCGACAGCGCCACGGTTTACAACTGGCCGTCGCTTTCGAAAATCGAAAAGGGCAAGCAGTACAAAACTTGGGGCGAAGAGAGCCTTGCCATGTTCGACAAAATGCGCCCACTGTACGGCGTAGCCTACGTTCCGAACGTGACAATCGGCTGGGACAACAACTCGCGCTTCCCGAAAGAGCAGATTACGACGGTCATCGAAAATTCGAACCCGACGGACTACGAACACTTCCTGCGCGAAACCAAGAAGTGGCTCGACAAAAACCCGCAGGACGGCATGCCCAAGCTGCTAATCATCAACTCGTGGAACGAATGGACGGAGGGCACCCAGCTTGAGCCCGACGACAAAAACGGCTACGACTTCCTCAACGCCACCGCCAGAGTCTTCGGCGGAAGCGGTCAGGCTATTGAAAAATAAAAACAATCAAATACACATATGAAAAAATTGCTTATATTGTTATCCGCGGTTTGCGCGCTGTCGGGTTGCGGTTCCGTTTCGGAATCAGCCTGCCGCAAATCCTCCGAAAATTACGACATTGCGGCGTACGTCTGGCCGGCGTACCACCCCGCGCCCCGCTGGCGGGAGCTCGGAATATTCGCCCACGGCTGCGGGGAATGGCAGAACGTCTACGAGGCAAAACCGAAGCGCGCGGGACACAAACAGCCGATAGAGCCTCTTTGGGGCTACGAAAACGAAGCCGACCCGATTGCCGTGGCGCGGAAAATCGACGCCGCCCTCGCCGCGGGCGTGAACGTATTTATCTACGACTGGTATTGGTACGGAGGCAGGCCGTTCCTCGAAGACGCGCTCAACAACGGCTTCCTTAAAGCCCCCAACAACGAGCGCATGAAGTTCTACCTGATGTGGGCGAACCACGACGTAGACAAGCTTTGGAACAACAAAGTCGGAGGCAGGGAAAAGTCGAAAATCGTATGGAGTGCCGACGTTTCCTACGGCGAATTTGTGGAAAAGCTCGTTCCGCGCTTCATCGAGTATTTCAAGAAACCCAATTACTATAAAATTGCGGGAAAGCCCGTGTTTGCCGTGTACGACTTGAAAAACCTCATTCGCGGAATGGGCGGTTGCGCAACGGCGAAGCAGGGTCTCGAATATCTCGATTCGGCGGCCGTCAAAGCGGGATTTAAGGGCGTGCATTTATTGCTGAACTGCCCAGCCAAAGAGTATTCCGTCGGCAAGGACAGGGCTATTCCGGGCAATCCGTCGGCGACTCCCGCGGAGGTAGTGAAGTATCTCGGCTTCGAGTCTTTTACGACATACAACTGGGTCAGCGAGTCGTGGTCGGAAAAGACGAAAGCAGAACCAGAATTAACCTACGCGCAGTGGGTTGACCTAAGCACAGCCAAATACGGGGAAATCGCCGCGCGCTATCCCGACGGACAATATTTCCCGCACGTTTCGGTAGGCTGGGACAATAACCCGCGCTATCCCGAATACACGAAACGGATAGTAGGCTCGAATCCCGCCGACTTCGAGCGCGGTTTGCGGATCGCAAAAAAATGGGCGGACGAAAACATCCGCGCGGGCATGCCCAAGCTCATAACGCTCAACGCGTGGAACGAATGGACAGAGGGTTGCTATCTCGAACCGTCAAAGGAGTTCGGGTACGGCTTCCTTAACGCCGTCGCCCGCGTATTCGGCGACTGCGGTCAGGCGAAGTAGGGCGTGCGGCTTCAAAAAAAAGCAAAAGGCGGAATTTTAAATTCCGCCTTTTTTTATTTGCGCATCCGACTTTTCGGCGGGGTTGGTTTTGCCGCGGGAATGCGCGCAGAGGGTGGAAGCGCGACGCATAGGCAAGCGCGTCGCGCGGGTTAGTCGCCGCCGCCCGACTTCTGCTTGTCGAGCTTGGGGATAATTGTGTCGAGCTGGGTGTCGATATTGTTGAGGACGGGGAGAATCAGGCTGTCTTTCGAGGGCTTCAGGACAAGTCGGGTGGTCTTCATAATGTCGCGGGCGGCGCGGTATTTGTCGGTTTTCAGGAGCGCGTTTACGATGGGAATCGTGATCCCGTCGATTGCGACGGCGGAGTCGTTTCTGAACGCCGAAAGCAGGCGTTTGTATGTGGATACAAGCTTGTCCGCCGAGCCGTCGGCGATGTCTATTTCAAGCTCCGCGCGGGCGAACTCCATTGCGATGTCGGGGCGCAGGCTCTTGTTTTTCAGGATAATCGAAGTCGAGAGTTTCCGCGCGGCGTTGGGGTTGTTTGCATCGCGGTAGATTTTTACGAGGCGTCGGCGGAAGTCGGCGTCGGTGTCGGGGTATTTCGAGAACGCCCTCATTGCGCTTTCGTAGGCGGCGCAGATTTCAGCGTTCGGGCGTTCGAGCTTTTCGAGCGAGTCGATGATTGTGTTCCACGCGTCGGCGTTGCGGGGGTCGGAGGCTGCCGCCGCCTTTGCGCACGCGAGCGATTTTGCGAATTCACCCTTGCCGAAGAAATGCTTTGCGAACGCCTCGTGCATTTCCGACGCCTTGTATTTTGCGCCGTTGCGGAAGCCCTCGCGCAGCGATTCGAGCGCGTGGTCGGTCGCTGTTTTCCATGTCTGCGGGTCGAGCGTTTTGCCCGTCACAAAGCGCGCGCCCTCGTAGCGTCCGACGCCGAAGTTCCACGAGTTCGGCTTTTGCATGTAGCCCACCCACGCGTGGAAGCCGTCGCTGCCCGCGCCCGAAAATATGAACGCGGGAACGCCCCGCGCCTTTGCGACTTCCGAGGTGAAGTAGGCTTGGTCGGTGCAGATTCCGCCGCGGGCTTTGATTGTTTTCAGGCGGTAGTCTTCGCCGTTCCAGTCGAACTCCTTGCGCGAGAGCCTGCCGTGGTCGTATGATATTGACGGATACAATTTGGGTATATTTGTCAAGCTTACCGAGACGCTTTTCTGCGCCCATTCGGCGTCGTCGTCGCTTGCGGGCGACGGCACGAGGTATTTCAGCTCCTCCGCCGAAAGCTTTTCCGTGGGAATGAGGAATTTTCCGCGCTCGCGCATTTCGACGATTTTCGAAAAGCGTTCGAGCGGGTCGCGCGGCTCGCGCGGCAGGAGCTTTTCGGAGACCTGCGCGTGCGGCCAGCTTGCGGGCGGGGGAGTGTCGAAGACAACTGCGGTGGCGATTGCAAGCTTGGGGTATTTTTCGAATTTATCGGGGGCGGCGGCGCGGATTTTTTCGAGGATTTCGAACACCCGCGCGGCGTCGTCGTCGGGCGAGAGAATGGACACGAATTCGTCGAGCAGCGCGAAGTTTCCGAGCAGTTCGGCGCGGAGTTCGGGGCTTGCGCTTTTGCCGTATTTTGCGAGCGCGGACAGGTATTTTGCGACGACAAGTTTTTCGTAGGAGGGGGCTGCGTTCGGCGCGTATTCCGCTTCCGCCTCGGCAAAATACTGGCGCGACTTCTTTGCGAGATCGGGCGAGGCGTCGAAGAACGCCTTTGCGGAGTCTGCGTCGAAAGTCTGGGCGGCGAGCGTCGCCGCCGCAAGCAGCAGGGTTTGGAAAAATCCCGTTTTCTTCATTGTTTTTCGGATTGTTTGTTGGGTAAATGGGGGAGGGCGGCATAAAAAAATGTCTCCCAGAGAGAGACATTTTTACCGTTTGCGGACGGTTTATCAAGCCTGTTTTACGGCGTTTTCGAACTTCCGCGCGAGGTCGTCGAGCAGGGCGTCAAGCTCTTTGCGGGCGGTCTGTTTTGCCGCGTCGAGCTTGTCAGCCGACTCCGCCTTTTCCGCCGCGAACGCGTAGAACTTGATTTTCGGCTCGGTGCCGCTTCCGCGCACCGCGAAGCTGTATCCGTTTTCGAGCGTGTAGAAGAAGAATTTTTCGCGCGGTATGCGGTCGCCGTCTGCGTCGAAAATTTCGTCCCTGTTGAAGTTCACCGCCTTTGCGACTTTCACTCCCGCGACCTCTTCGAGCGGCTTTTCGTCGAGCATTTTCAGGAACGACTGTATTTCCGCCGAACCCGACGCGCCCTCGCGATAGATGCTTTTGAGGTCTTCAAGGTAGTAGCCGCATTTGAGGTAAATGGAATCGAGGTATTCCTCAACAGTTTTCCCCTGCGATTTCAGGTATGCGAGCATTTCGGAGAACATGATGACCGCCGCGTTTGCGTCCTTGTCGCGCACGGAGTCCGTGCCGAGATATCCGTAGCTTTCCTCTCCGCCGAACACGAAGAACGTGCTGTGCTTTTGCATGAGGCGCGCGCGTTCGGCGTATCCCCTGTCGGTGCAGTCCGAGCCCGTCGCCTCGACGAGTTCCCTTTCGTACTTGGTGAGCTTGCCGCCTATCCACTTGAAGCCCGTGAGCGTGTTGACGCATTTCAGCCCGTGGATTTCCGCGATTTTATCCTGCAACGGAGTCGTCACAAATGTCTTTACGAGGGCGCATTTTTCGGGGCTTACGATTATGCCCTTCGCCTTCATCTGCGTTGCGCGGTAGTCGGCGAGCAGCGAGCCAATCATGTTGCCCGTAAGGATTTTCACGCCGCCGTCTTTCGTCCTGATTGCCGCGCCCATTCTGTCGGCGTCGGGGTCTGTCGCCATGAGGCATTCCGCGCCGCTTTCCCTCATTTTTGCGATGCCCATCGAGAGCGTTTCGGCGTATTCGGGGTTCGGCTGTTTTACCGTCGGGAAGCGCGGGTCCATGACCATCTGCTCGTCGACGAGAATCGGGTCGAGCCCGAAGTGGCGCATGACCGACGGGCAGAGAGCCGCGCCCGTGCCGTGCACCGCCGTGTAGACGAGCTTCGGCTTGTTGGCCGCCATTACCTCCTTGTCGATAACGCAGTTTTCTATCGACTTCACATAGGCGTCCTCCGACGCCTGCGGAACGGTTTTAACGCCGTCGAGGTCGATTTTCAAAAAGTCGCGAATGTCCTTCCATTCAATCTTGTCTACCTCCGCCACGATTCCCTCCGCGTGGGGCGAGATTACCTGCGCTCCGTCGCCGAAGTAGACCTTGTAGCCGTTGTCGTGCGGCGGGTTGTGGCTCGCCGTGATTACGATTCCCGCCGTCGTTGCGAGGTTGCGCACCGTAAACGACAGTTGCGGCGTGGAGCGCGGGCCGTCGAAGAGGTAGACTTCGCCGCCCATTTTGCGCCACACCGAGGCGCAGAGCTGCGCGAAGTGCGTCGAGAAGTGGCGGACGTCGCAGGCGACGGCGAGCTTGGGCGTGCCGCCGCCGTTTGAGTCGAGAAATTTTTTGCAGTAGTTGAAAAGCCCCATCGTGGCGCGGGCTACGTTGAAGTCGTTCATATAGCTTGCGCCGACCGCCGCGTGTTCGGGCGTGCCCTTGTCGGACACCGTTCCGAGTTCCGCCGAAGCCGACTTTTTGCCGATTGTGCGTCCGCGCATGCCGCCCGTTCCGAACGCGAGCGGTTTGAAAAACCTGTCGTCGATTTCGTCGAAGTCGCCTTTTTTGAAGAGTTCCGCGAGCGATTCCAGCGCCCATTCGGGCAGGAAGTCGTGCGACAGCCATTTTGCCAAATTTTCGGAGCTTGCGGGCAGAATCTTTCCCTGCGCCGCCGCTACGAGTTTTTTGAGTTCTTCGTTTGTTTCAGACATTGTTGTTTTCTTTTTGAATTAAAAAAACGGGGAATGCCGCATTGCCCGACATTCCCCGAAACGTCAAATTGCCGTCCGTATTTTAGTAGGGAAGCGGGTATTTTTTGCAGAGGTCTTCGGCGATTGCCTTTGCCTTTGCTATTTCCGCTTCGTCTTCGGGCGCGTTCAGAACCGTAACGATTGCCTCGGCGATTCTGTCCATGTCTTCCTCTTTCATGCCGCGGCTTGTAACCGCGGGCGTGCCGAGTCTGATGCCGCTTGCCTTGAAGGGCGAGCGCGTTTCGCCGGGGATTGTGTTTTTGTTCGTCGTGATGTTCGCCTTGTCGAGAGCCGTCTGCGCGTCTTTGCCCGTGAGGTCGGGGTGTTTAATGCGCAGGTCGATGAGCAGCAGGTGGTTGTCCGTGCCGCCCGATACCAGCCCGATGCCGCGTTTCATCAAGCCTTCCGCGAGAGCCTTGGAGTTCTTGACAATCTGCTTCTGGTATTCCTTGAAAGAGTCTTTGAGCGCTTCGCCGAAGCAAACCGCCTTGCCCGCGATGACGTGCATGAGAGGCCCTCCCTGCGTTCCGGGGAAGATTGCCGAGTCGATTGCCTTTGCGTACTGCTCGCGGCACATGATGATGCCGCCGCGCGGGCCTCTGAGGGTCTTGTGTGTAGTTGTCGTCACGAAGTCGCAGAACGGAACGGGCGAGGGGTGCACGCCCGCCGCGACCAAGCCCGCGATGTGCGCGATGTCCGCCATAATCATTGCGCCGCATTTCTTGGCGATTTGCGACATTCTTTCGAAGTCTATTGTGCGCGGGTATGCCGACGCGCCGACCGTGATGAGCTTCGGCTTTTCCGCCATTGCGGTTTCTTCGAGCTTGTCGTAGTCTATATAGCCAGTTTTTTCGTCAACGCCGTAGTTTACTACGTTGTAGAGCATGCCCGAAAGGTTCTTGGGGTGTCCGTGCGAGAGGTGTCCGCCGTGTTCGAGCGACATTGTCAGGATTTTGTCGCCGGGTTGGAGCACCGCCGTGTAGACTGCGATGTTCGCCTGCGAGCCTGAGTGGGGCTGTACGTTTACGTGTTCCGCGCCGAAAAGCTCCTTAGCCCTGTCGATTGCGAGCTGTTCAACGATGTCCACAAATTCGCAGCCGCCGTAGTATCTTTTGCCCGGATAGCCTTCGGCGTATTTGTTTGTGAGGGTCGAGCCCATTGCTTCCATAACCGCGGGGATAACGAAGTTTTCCGAGGCGATGAGTTCGATATGCGTTTGCTGACGGTTGGTTTCGGCCTTGATTGCGTCGAAAACCGCGCTGTCTACTTCTTTGAGGGGAGCTGCTTTGATGGCGTTGTTCATTGTGAAACGTGTTGTGAGCGTTTATTTTTTGTTCCGCGGAATGCGGGAGATTTTGAGATTCCGACTTTGCCGTTTTTTTGCAACTAAAATCTTTAACAATCTTTTTCGAAGTCCATGAATTTTCCGACGCGCCTTTCGTGGCGTCCGCCCTCGAACTGCGTTTCCGCGAAAATCCGCACGAGCCTTTCGGCGAGTTCCGCTGGGACGTATTTTGCGCCCATGCAGATTACGTTTGCGTTGTTGTGCAGGCGCGAGAATTTTGCGCAGTCTTCGTTGTGGCAGAGCGCGGCGCGGATTCCCCGCACCTTGTTCGCGGCTATCGACATTCCGATTCCCGTGGTGCACAGCAGCACGCCGAAGCCGGCGTTGCCCGATTTCACGTCGGCGCAGACTTTTGCGGCGAAGTCGGGGTAGTCTACGCTCGACTTGTCGAAAGTGCCTTCGTCTGTAATTTCGAAGTCGCCGGAGAGCGCGGCGACGAGCGCGTTTTTGAGGTCGATTGCGCCGTGGTCGCAACCTATGCTAAGCTTTTGTTTCATTTTGCAGGTATTTTAAAATTGAGGGTATTGCCGAGACTATTTCGTCGCGCACTTCGGTGTAGTCCGCCAAGTTGCCGCCGTAGGGGTCGAACACGTCTTTGTATTTCGCCTTTTCGCTTAAATCGAGCACCCTGAACAGGCGTTCGGGAAGGTTGCGGAAGCGGCTTTTGAGCGCGTCGATATGCGACGAGTCCATCGCGAAAATCGCGAACGCCCCGTCCGCGATTTTCTGCGTCATGGCGGTCGAGCGGTAGCCCGAAATGTCGATTCCCACTTTTGCGAGAGCCTCTATCGAGTGCGCGCTCGGCAGCATGCCGTCAACCGTCGATACCCCCGCCGAGCAGATTTCGAGCTTGCGGACTGGGTCGTTTGCGTCGGTCGCGGCGACTGCGTGTTTGAGCAGAGCCTCGCCCATGGGCGAGCGGCAGATGTTGCCCGAACAGACAAAAACCACTTTGTTTCGTTTATCGTCTCCCATTTGGAAAATATAATGCGTATTTTAATTGTGTAAATGTAGTCGGAATATGCGCGGGTTTGCGTACGGTGTCGAGCATTTTTGCGCCTATTCGGCTTCGAGGGTCGCGACGTTTTCGATGTGCCGCGTCTGCGGAAAGAGGTCGAAGGGTTGCAGTTTGAGCAGCCTGTATCCGTGCGAGACAAGGTACGCGAGGTCGCGCGCCTGCGTGTCGGGGCCGCACGAGACGTAGACTATGCGCCGCGGCGCGAACGCCGTGAGCTGTTCGAGGAACGCGGTGTCGCAGCCCGCGCGGGGCGGGTCTATGATTACCGATGTCTCCGCGCCGCCGAATTTTTTTGCCACGCCGTCGAAAATCGTCTCCGCCTTGCCGATGAGGAATTCGCAGTTTTTTATTCCGTTGATTTTTGCGTTGGCGTTCGCGCAGACTATTGCCTTCGAGCTGATTTCCACTCCCGCGACGTTTTCGAATTTCTTCGCCGCCGCCAGCGCGAACACGCCCACCCCGCAGTACGCGTCGACGAGGTTGCGCGAGCCTTCCGCCTCGGAAATCGCGTAGTTTACGAGGTCGGGCAGAATGTGCGGGTTGTTTTGGAAAAATTCGCCCGCGCAGAACTGGTAGGCGATGCCGCCGACGCGCTCGGTGATAATCGCGTTGTTGTCCTGGCAGACGCCCTCTGCGCAGTCGCGCAAAAGGAGCGTTCCGCCGCGGCGCGGGTTCGATTTTTTGATTCGCCCGTGCGCGGCGGGCAGGGCGGCGTTGATTGCGCTCGACGCAATCGGGCACTGCGGAACGTCGACAAGCGCGCTTCTCCTGCCCTGCATGATGAAGCCCACGGGCATTTCGCCGTTGCGCGGGCGTTCGTAGTGGGGCGTGAGCTTCGACCTGTACCCGTACTGCGCGGGCGAGCCGTGCGTCGGCGACACTTCGAAGTCTATCCCTCCGATTCTTTTGACAAGCTCGCGAACCTGCCTGCGCTTCCATTCGAGCTGCGCGGGGTACGCCAAGTGCTGGTACTGGCAGCCGCCGCAAGTGCCGAAGAGCGGGCAGACGGGCTTTACGCGGTCGGGCGACTCTTTCAGCACTTCTACCAAATCGGCCTCCGAAAAGTTTTTGTGGTTTTTGTACACGCGTGCCTTCACGCGTTCGCCGCCGAGCGCGAACGGCACCATGACGACCCAGCCGTCGATGCGTCCCACGCCCGCACCGAGGTTCGTGAGGTCGTCGATGTCAAGCTCGACGATTTCGCGGTACTGGAAGGGTTCGGGTACGAAATTTTTTGGGGGAGTGTCGTGTTTGTTCATAAAAAAGTTGTCAGGACAGTTTTTTATGTTTTCGTATAAGGGCAACACTAAAATATGTCCGACGAATTTATACAGAGCAGACAGAATCCGCGCGTGAAGCTTTTAGACAGGCTGCGCGACAGGGCGGGGCGCAGGAAAACGGGGCTTTTTGCGGTCGAGGGACTGCGCGAGCTTTCGCGCTGCGTCGAAACCGTCGGCGCGGACGAAATTTATTTTTGCCCCGACTTTTTCAAAAGCGGCGAGCATTCGGCGTTTGTCGAAAAACTGCGGGCCGACTCCGAAATTCCGCTCTGCCGGCTGTCGGCGGGCGCGTTCGAAAAAGTCTCGAACCGCGAGGGCTGCGACGGCCTTATCGGCGTCGTAAAGCAGTGGAGTTGCGGGCTGGAAGAGCTGGAGCTTTCGGGCGCGGAGAATCCGACGGTGCTTGTCGCCGATTCAATCGAAAAATCGGGCAACCTCGGCGCGCTTTTGCGCAGCGCCGACGCCCTCTGCGCGGAGGCGGTAATCCTCACAAATTCCGTCTGCGACATTTTCAACCCCGCGGTTGTCCGCGCGTCGCAGGGTGCGCTGTTTTCGGTAAAAGTCGCCGAGGCTACGCCCGCGGAGGCGGCGGAGTGGCTGAAAGCCCGCGGCATAAAAACTTTCGGGGCGCATCTGGGCGCGTCGGACTTCCTCTGGAACGCCGACATGTCCGTTCCCTGCGCGATTGTCGTAGGCTCGGAAAAGGACGGTCTCGGCGATGACTGGAACGGGCTTCTTGATTGCAGGGTGAAAATCCCCATGGGCGGAATTTCCGACAGCATGAACGTAAACGTCGCCGCCGCCCTGTTTTTGTACGAGGCTTTGCGGAGCAAATCCGCGCTTTGAATTTAGGACAACAACAAATAGAAAAATCGCACTATGAAAAAAATACCCGCAATACTCGTTTCGCTCGCAGCAGCATTTTCGGCGTTCGGCGGAGACTCGTCTCCCAAGTTCTTTTCGGGCGTAGACGCCGACTGGGCGAACTGGAAGAATCAGGCATACAACTACGGCTTCGACAAGACGAAAGTTCCCGTCCCGATTTACTTCGACTCGTCGATAATGACGAACTCGACCATTATGGTTCGCGGCAACGACAACTTCAAGAAACGCTGGGGCTTGCACGTTTTCGAGGCGTATGCCCGCGACGACCGCTCGCGCATCACGATGATTTTGAACAAGCACGTCGAGGAAGGGCTGCCCGTCGCGGAGCTTTACTATTACGCGGCGGCGTACGGGCAGGGCTTTTCGGCGTACAACTGGTTCAGGGTAGGCTCGGACGTTCCGTACCACTCGTTCATGTTCGGGCGCGACAAGGCTATTTTCTACGGCGAAGTCGATATGCGCAATCTCTTCGTTCTCGACAATATAGGCAGGGCGGATTTGCTCGACAAAATGCCGCCCGCGGCAGACTGGAAAGCCGAGGCGGAAAAACTCCACCCCCGCGAAAAATTCGAGACGGACAGGGACTGCGAGCACGCCCGCATGGGAGTCATGTACCAGTACGAGCTTAAAATGCTCAAAAAGAAGGCTCTCAAAAACGCCAAGAACGGCGCGATGTTCTACGACAAAGACAACGACATTGTGGTCGTGAAAGTCGGCGGCAAGTGGCGCAAAGTCGTAACGGAAGACCTCCCCGCAGGCGTCTCCTACGACGAATAGCATAGCGTGCGGAAGTCCGACTTCCCTGCGGGGCGCGGAACAAACCCGCGCAAAATGCGGCATTTTGCGTCGCGGAGCGTGTGGGCTTCGCGACGCTTTCTTTTTTATAAGCTTGCAAAGGCGGCGTTCTGAAAAAAAATGTCGGTTTTACGAAAATGAAAATCGGAGTAGGGCAGATTGACACGCGCGTGGGCGATTTCGAAGGCAACGCGCAAAAGATTTTAACCGCGTGCGAAAAATTCGCCCGCGACGGCGCGGACTTCGCGGTATTTCCAGAATCGGCGGTTTCGGGGTATCCGATAAAGGACCTCGTGTTTTACGGAAAATTCGTGGAAGCCGCGCAGAAAACCCTTGCGGAGCTTGCAAAAAAACTTCCGCTTCCCGCGCTCGTGGGCTGCCCCCGCGCGTGCGGAGACGGCTCGGTGGGCTACCGCAACTCGGCGTACTGGCTCGAAAACGGAAAGGCCGCCGCCGTGTGCGACAAGCATTTGCTGCCCAACTACGGCGCGCTCAACGACGCCCGCAACTTCGATTCGGGCAAGGATTTTTGCGTTGTGGAATTCAAGGGCAAACGCTTGGGAATCACCATTTGCGAAGACATCTGGACTCTCCCGACAATCCCCACCGCCGCCCGCTACGAGTACTTCCCCAAGCCGCTCGACTATTTTGCGGGGGGCGGAAAAATCGACATGCTCGTAAACATTTCGGCAAGCGTCTTTTCGAGCGGCAACGACACCGTGCGCCACAGGGGCGGCCTACTTTGCGAAGTCTCGAAGCTCGTCGGCGCTCCGCTTCTTTGGTGCAACCTTGTGGGCGGCAACGACGAAATTGTTTTCGCGGGCGGGAGCATGTATGTTGACGCTTCGCGCGGAGAGCCGAAGTCGCAGTGCCTTGAAAAATTCGCGGAGGACTGTCGCATTATAGATACCGAAAAAGTGGCGGGCTTCGACGGAGACTCCGCCGACTTCAAGGGCGACGCCGACCTCAAAAAGGCGGTCGTCATGGCTCTGCGCGACTTCGTCGAAAAATGCGCGATAAAGCGCGTGCTCATAGGGCTTAGCGGCGGCATAGACTCCGCGCTTGTGGCGGCTCTGGCGGTCGAGGCTCTGGGCGCGGAGCGCGTAATCGGCGTCTCCATGCCGTCGAAAATTTCGAGCGAACACAGCAAGGGCGACGCCCGCAAGCTCGCCGAAAATTTGGGGATAGAGTTCCACACCGTCTCGATTGCCGAAATCGTCGCGGCGACGGAATCGACCCTCGCGCCGCTGTTTGCGGGTCGCCCGCGCGACGTCACCGAGGAAAACATACAGTCGCGCGCGCGCGGGCTTGTGCTGATGGCGATTTCAAATAAATTCGGCGCGTTGGTTTTGACTACTGGCAACAAGAGCGAATGCGCCGTCGGCTACTGCACCCTCTACGGCGACACCTGCGGCGGCTTCGCCCCGATTTCCGACCTCTACAAGACGGAGGTTTACAGAATTTCGAACCTCATAAACAGGGAGGCGGGGCGCGAAATCATTCCGCAAAACACGATAGACAAACCGCCGTCGGCGGAGCTTCGCCCCGACCAGAAAGACGAGGACTCCCTGCCGCCCTACGACCTCTTCGACGCAATTTTGCGCCTGCACATCGACGAATACATGTCGGTTTCCGAAATCGTCGGGCGCGGCTTCGACAGGGCGGTTGTCGAGGACGTCGCCCGCAAGGTCGCCCGCGCCGAGTACAAGCGCACTCAGTACCCGATTGGCCCGAAAGTTTCGACGGTAGCGTACGCGTCGGACAGAAAAATCCCCGTGGCGGCGCGTCGCGGCATTCAGTAGGCTTTTTATGAACTCGAAGGAACTTTTCGAAGAATCCAAAAAATATCTTGTCGGCGGCGTGAACTCGCCCGTCCGCGCGTTCCGCAGTGTAGACGGCGAGCCGTTTTTCACGGAGTCGGCGCACGGCGCAAAGCTCCGCACGGCGGACGGCCGCGAGCTTGTCGATTTCGTCTGCACTTGGGGCCCCGCGCTCTTCGGGCACGACCACCCCGTTATCCGCGCGGCGATAGAAAAGGCGCTGCAAAACGGCACGTCGTTCGGCACGCCGTCGGAGGGCGAACTGCAAATGGCAAAGCTCATCAACGCGATGATTCCCTGCGCGGAAATGGTCAGAATGACGAATTCGGGCACGGAGGCAACGATGTCGGCAATCAGGCTCGCGCGGGGATTCACCAAGCGCGACAAGATTGTGAAGTTCGCTGGCTGCTACCACGGGCACGTCGACAGCCTGCTTGTCAAGGCTGGCAGCGGCGCGCTTACTTTCGGCAATCCCGATTCCGCGGGCATTCCCTCCGACCTCGCAAAGCTCACCCTTGTTCTGCCGTTTAACGACGCCGACGCGGTAGACGAATGCTTCGCAAAATACGGCGAAGGAATTGCGTGCATTATCGTTGAGCCGTACCCCGCGAACGTCGGGCTTATTCCGCCGAAAGCGGGCTTCCTGAAACATCTGCGGAGCGTCTGCGACAAATACGGAAGCCTTCTGATTTTCGACGAAGTAATTACCGGCTTCCGCGTCGCCGCAGGCGGAGCGCAGGCTCGCGAGGGCGTTTTGCCCGACCTCTGCGCCCTCGGAAAAATCATAGGCGGCGGGCTTCCCGTCGGCGCGTTCTGCGGACGCCGCGACATCATGGAATACATTGCGCCGCTGGGGCCGGTGTATCAGGCGGGCACGCTCAGCGGCAATCCGCTCGCGATGGCGGCGGGAATCGCGGCTCTTACGCTAATCCGCGAGTCCAATCCCTATGCCGAGCTTGAACGCAAATCGAAGTTCATTGTGGACGCGGTTCGCGCGGCGGCGCAAAAGAAGGGCGTGGCAATCCGGACGCCGATGGCGGCGTCGCTTTTCTCGTTCTTCTTCAATTCCGAGGAGGTCGTAAACTACGACGTCGCGCGGCGTTCCGACACGGGCTTGTACAAAAAATTCTTCAAGGGCTGTCTCGACGGCGGCGTCTATTTTGCGCCGTCGGCTTTCGAAATCTGCTTCATGAGCGCCGCCCACACGCAGGACGATTTGGACAGGGCGGCGGAAGTCGTTTCAAAATCCGTTGCGCTTCTTTGACATTTTGCGGCTTTTTCGGCGCGTCGGACTTCCGTCCGGCGCGTTTTTTGTTGTGAAAGACCGCGTTTTTTGCTAAACGTTTTTCCCGAATTAAACAACAACCTGCACACATTCGGAGGAACTTATGAAGAAGCTTATTTTGATGTTGGCGGCGGCGTCTCTTGCGGCGTCGCCGATTTTCGCCCAGCACGGCGCAAAAACAATGCCGTGGGAACGCAAGGCAAACGCCGCGCAAAAGGGCGAAGCCCCGCTGTCCGACAAGCTCAAATCGCTTTGGGCAGATCCCGTCTTGCAGGAGAAAATCGCCCTCGGAATCGAAAACAACCGCAAGGGAGATTTCTATCTGACGTTTATCGACCAAAAAAAACGCCCCGTGAAAGTGGACAATCTCAAAGTAGAAATGCTTCGGCACGACTTCCTTTTCGGGGCGCAGATTTTCCTGCTCGGCGGCTTCAAAACAGAGGAGGAAAACCGACTCTACGAAAAGCATTTTTTGGAGCTTTTCAACTTCGCCACAGTTCCGTTCTATTGGAAGGCGTACGAGCAGAAGGACGGCGTGTACCAGTTCGCGAAGGACGTTTCCGCCCAGGGAGTGGAGCACCTCTACCGCCGCCCTTCGCAGGACGCAATCGTAGAATTCTGCAACAAAAACGGGCTTAAAATGAAGGGGCACCCCCTTGCGTGGTACATCAACAAATTCGGGCTTCCGGAGTGGACTCCGCGCGAGGGCAAGCTTATCGAAAAGTACATGTGTCGCTACATAGACAAAATCGCCGAACGCTACAATGGCGACATCAACATTTGGGACGTCGCCAACGAGTCTTCCGACACTCAGGACCACTACAAAACTCCCAACTACTTCCCGACCGACCACGTTTTCAAGGCGTTCAAGGAGGCGGAGCGCGCGTTTTCGTACAACAACGAGTTCATCATGAACTACACCACGCCCGTGTGGATGCGCGTCGCCCGCTACCACGAGTACGCCACCGACTACCTGCTGACTTCCGACATTCTCGCGCGGGGCGGCAAGCTCGACATAATCGGGCTTCAGCTCCACTACTTCAAAAAGGCAGACCGCGAAGCCCTCATGGCGGGCGAATCGTGGACGCCCGACGAACTCTTCGACGTGCTCGACACGTTCTCGCGCCTGAACAAGCCAATCCACATCACCGAAATCAGCTTCCCGTGCATGGCGGAGGGCAAAGTCGGCGAGGAAAAGCAGGCGTTCCTCTTCGAGAATTTCTACAAGCTGTGGTTTTCGCACCCGAAAGTCGAGGCAATCACCTACTGGCACTTTGTGGACGGCACCGCGGGCAGCGAGGACGTTTTCAACAGCGGCATTATCCGCCGCGACTTCTCAAAAAAACCCGCCTACGACGTTCTCGACCGCCTCATAAACAAGGAGTGGCGCACGGACCTTTCGTTCGACAAATCCGCCGACGAATTCCACTTCCGCTGCTTCTACGGCACATACAAAGTGTCGTTCGAGCGCAACGGCAAAAAGTACGAGCAAACCGTGATCCTCAACAAAAACGTGCGCAAGCACGCCTACATCACGGTAGAGTAGGCGACTCTTTAAACAGGTCGACTTCCGAAAACGCAAAACTCCGCGCCCGAAATGGAAGCGGAGTTTTTTTGCGGAGTCTGTCCGCGATTGCGGAAGCCGTTTTGCGCCGCGCCGCCGTCAGCGTTTCGCCGAAAGGCGGCGGAGGGTTGCGTGGTAGTTCATAATCGCGTTTGCGATTGTCGTTGCGATTCTCTGTCTGTATGCGGCGGTCGCCATGTTTTTGCACTCGTAGTTGTTCGAGATGAACCCGCATTCGACGAGCGTTGCGGGCATTTTCGGGCTTTTGAGCACCGCGAAGCGCGCGCGTTTCACGCCCCTGTCGGGCGAGCGCGTTGTGTAGTGCAGCGACCTCTGAATGTAGTACGCCAAAAGCTGGTTCCACTCGTCGTTCGAGTGCCCGCCGTACGCGACGTGGTCGGACTTCGACACGCCCTTGCTTGTCGTAGACGGCATCGCGCGCGGCGTCAGCGCGAATGTCTCTATTCCCGAAACCGACGGCGCCGCAGCGTTGCAGTGAATGCTTACCATGAGGTCGGCGCGGAGGGCGTTCGCCTTTTTTGGGCGGTCGGCAAGTTCTATAAATTCGTCGCGCGTGCGCGAGTACGACACTTTATAGCCGTTCTTTTTAAGCTCGCGTCCGAGTCTCAGCGCGATGTCGAGGCTCACCGCCTTTTCGCTGAGTTTGTAGGTTTTGTTGTACGCGCCCCTGTCTTTGCCGCCGTGCCCCGCGTCGATGAAAATGTGGAAGAGCTTGGGCGGCGTGCCGTTGTTTTGCGGAAAGAGAATGGGAATTATCGACTTGAAATAGTCGCGCTTTGCCACGTACAGCATGCCCTTGCTTTCGACAACCGCGTGCCCGAGCCAGACCGTGATTCCGTTCAAGTCCATCGCGCGGGAGTTCGTTTCGAAAGTCATTCTCGACGTTTTCCCGAACACCGTCTGTGACTTTTTTGCGACCGTCGTTTTATAGCGCATTCCGCAGAGCTGCGCCAGTTTTGAGACGGGTATATATTCTACGTTTTTTACCCACAACGCGCGCGCGTTCGGAACTGCGAATGCGATACCGAACAGCGTCGCAAAAAATCCGCGTCGTGAGAGCATTTTGCTATTCTTCCGAGTCGGAGTCGTCCTCGGCGACTTCGTCGTTTTCGCCCGAATATTTCAGCTTGCGCTGCTTTTGCGGAACGGGCGACATCGAGACGCTTATGTTGCGCCCCATGAGTTTGGGTTCGGCGTCGGGGTGCCCCATATGCGAAAGTTCCGCGAGGGCGCGTTTAACGGCGTCGAAAGCCTTGTCTTTAAATTCCATTTCGCGCCCCCTCATCATCAGGGTGATTTTGAGCTTGTTGCCCTGAAAGAGGAATTTTTCGGCGTTGCGGATTTTCGTCATGAAGTCGTTCTGCTCAATCATGGGGCGGAGTTTAATCTCCTTGACTTTAACTGCCACGGTCTTGTGCGACTTCTGCTTTTTAGCCTCCTCGTACATGTATTTGCCGTAGTCGAGAATGCGGCAAACGGGCGGTTCGGCGTTGGGGGACACTTCAAGCAGGTCAAGCCCCGCGCGGCGGGCAATCGCGAGCGCGTCGTAGGGCGACATGATTCCGAGCATTGCGCCGTCGGGTCCAATCACCCTGATTTTCGGCGCTCTTATTCTTTCGTTTCTTCTCGGGCCGAAGTTTTTGCCGCCCTTGAAATTGCGTCTGTCTCCGCCCCTGTAAGGTATGTTTGTTGCCATTAATTTATATATCGGTATATTTTTTGTTGACTTCCGACAAGTAAAGCGGAGTCCTCTAAAAACTTCAATCTTTTAATAGTATCAGTCCGAATTTTTTATGCGCTCCACTTTTGCGCCCAGCGACACGAGCTTTTTGTCTATCGAGTCGTAGCCTCTGTCGAGGTGGTATATGCGGCTGACGAGCGTCTCGCCCTTTGCCGCAAGAGCCGCTATCACGAGAGCCGCGCTCGCCCTAAGGTCGGACGCCATCACGGGCGCGCCCGAAAGCCTCGTCTTTCCGCTGATGATTGCGCTCGGGCCTTCCCTTACGATGTTCGCGCCCATTCGGCAGAGTTCGGGGACGTGCATGAAGCGTTCGGGGTAGATGCGTTCGGTGATTACCGAAATTCCGTCCGCCTGCGTCATGAGGGCGCAGAGCTGCGCCTGCAAGTCGGTTGGGAAGCCCGGGTAGGGGAGTGTCGTGCATTCCACGGGTTTGAGTTTGATTTTCGACGCGTCTACGTATATCGACGACGGGCTTTTGATTTCGAACGGGCACTCCGCGCGTTCGAGAATGTCGAGGAACGACCCCAAATATTTTTTCTGCGCTCCCTTTACGAGCACCTTGCCCTTTGCCGCCGCGGCGAGGGCAATCCAAGTGCCCGCTTCGATTCTGTCGGGCAAGACGCTGTGCTCCGTTCCGCCGAGTTTGGGCACTCCCGTAATCGTGACCGTCGGCGACCCCGCTCCGTCTATGATTGCGCCCATGCCCGTGAGCATTTTGCACATGTCGGCGACTTCGGGTTCGCACGCGGCGTTTTCAATCACCGTAGTTCCGGGCGCGAGCACCGCCGCCATGATGATGTTGGCCGTTCCCGTTACCGTGCTGCCGAAGCGTCCGCCCAGATACATTTGCGCCCCGCGCATTTTGCGGGCGTCCACGCAGATGAAGCCCCTGTCGATTTCCACGTTGCAGCCGAGCGCGCGAAGCCCCTTGATGTGCAGGTCTACGGGTCTTGCGCCGATGACGCAGCCTCCGGGGAGCGACACTTCCGCCTTGCGCAGTCTTGCGGTGAGCGGCCCCAGCAGGCAGATGCTTGCCCGCATTTTTCTGACAAGCTCGTAGGGCGCGACGTGCGAAATGTTCTTTGCCTGAATTTCCCAGACGCCCTTTGCGGGGTTCGAGACCTCCGCGCCCATCGCCGCGACGATTTCCGCCATGAAGCGCACGTCGGAGAGGTCGGGCACGTTTTTGAGAACGCATTTCTGGTCGGTGAGAAGGGTTGCCGCAAAAATCGGCAGACACGCGTTTTTTGCGCCCGCCACGGAGACCTCGCCTTCGAGGTGCGAGCCGCCTTTAATCAAAAGAGAATCCATAATATATTTTGTATTGTTTTAAATTCGTTTCGCGCATTTGCGAATGGCGCGATGATTTGTCCAAACGCCGATTTTTGCAAGCGCAAAATGAAAAATCCGCGCCGATTTCCGTTGGGTATTTTGTTTGACTTGTTTATCTTGTGTTGGAATATCGTTTGCGATGAAAGTTTTGTGTTTAATTTCCCCGCTGTTTCTGCTGCTTTTCGGCTGCGGAAGCGTCGAAGCTCCGAAGCCCGCCGAGTTCACCGTGGCGAGTTTTAACGTCGGTTTTTGCAAAGACCCCTCCGACGTCGTTAGGTGGAACGCCCGCAAAAATCTCATAATGCCTCTTGTGGAATTCCACGGTTTCGACATCGTCGGAATGCAGGAGCCGATGGGCTTTCAGATTGACTATCTTGCCGCGCAGTCCGACAAATACGCCGTCGCGGGGCAGATTGTCCGCAACCTGACCCTCGCCGAAGTTTCCGTAAAATCCGCGGCGAAAAATATCGACAATATGCTGCGCAACATGAACAACCCAATTTTCTATCGGCGCGACAAGTTCGAGCTTCTTGATTCGGGCAAGTTCTATTTTTCCGAAACGCCCGACAAGGCGGAACGCGGCTTCGGCAAGCAGTTCGATTCCATACGCTCCTGCGTTTGGGCTAAATTCCGCCACATGGAGTCTGGGCGAGAGTTCAACTTTTTCAACATACACCTTTGCGTGGAAAAATACGCCGAATGGCACAAGCCGTCCGCCGAACTGCTCGTGAAAAAAATCCGCGAAATTGCGGGCAAAGGCACGTTCTTCGTTTCGGGCGACTTCAACGAAACGCGCAACCAGCCCGCGTCGCTTGTCATGCGCGGTAGCGCAATCGCAAAGGACGCCCGCGAAAATTCCCTTTCCAAGCCCTACGGCACAACGCGCTCCACGTTCAACAACTACAAAAACATTTCGGCGGGCGATATGCCGATAGATTTCATCTACGTTTCCAACGACGTGGACGTCCTGAATTTCGGCACATACACCGACCATGTTGACGGACTTGTGCCGTCGGACCACTATCCGATTTCCGCGAAAGTTTTATTGAAATAAATCCGCGTAAACAAATCGGCGCGCGCCGCTCAAAATCGGTACGCGCCGATTTTTTTCGCATGCGGTTTTTCGGTCTGGCTTTTCTAAAAAACGCGCGGGCGCAAAAAAATCCGCCCTCCGGATTTTCCGTTCCAATCGGGCGGTTCTGTTTCGGAGCGCGGATTTTTGCTTTTTGCGCTTGCGCTATTTTTGTTCGGCGTCGTTCGCCGGGGCTTCCGCCGCCGCCTTTGCAGCCTCTTTCGCGGCGCGTTCCGCGGCTTCGGCCTCTTTTGCTTTTTGCCAAAGTTCGGCGGAGTTCGGGAAGGGCGGGTAGATGAACGGCTCGACGAACACCGCGCGTTTCTTTTCGGTATCGATGTCGATGATTACCGCGCAGATTCTGTCGTCGCCCTCTGCCATTACGAACGGGCGCGGGCGTCCGTCGATGAACTTTTGGAGAATCGGCTCCCACTTGCGGCCGAGGCACGAGTGCCACGGGCCGGTCATGCCGGCGTCCGACAGGAACGCAAGCCCCTTGGGGAAAATGCGGGCGTCGTTTGTGGGAATGTGCGTGTGCGTTCCCACGACCGCCTGCGCCCTGCCGTCGAGATGCCACGCCATGGAGACCTTTTCGGAGGTCGTTTCCGCGTGGAAGTCGAGGAACACGGCGTCGCAAAGCGGCGCGACTTTATCGTACATGCGCGACGCCGCCGCAAACGGGCAGTCCGACTTTATTTTCATCAGAGTCTGCCCCAGCAGGCTGAACACGCCAAGTTTCATTCCGTTTTTTTCGACCACGACAAAGTCGCGCCCGGGGTTGCTGTGCGGCACGTTCGCGGGGCGGCATAGCCTGTCGATTGAGGCTATTTCGCCCTCGAAGCAGCGTTGGTCCCAAATATGGTCGCCGAGCGTAATCACGTCGATACCCGCGCGGTACAGCTCTTCCGCCATGTTTTTTGTTATGCCGTTGCCGCCCGCGGAGTTTTCGCCGTTGGCGATTACGAAGTCCACGCCGAGCCTCTCCCTGATTGAGGGGAGGTTTTCGGTGAGGATTTTCCTGCCCGGTTTGCCTACGATGTCGCCTATGAAAAAAACGCGCATCGTTATTTAAGCAGTCCGAGTTCCTTGCAGAGGTCGGTCATGTCTGCGATTGCGCCCGCCTTTGAGAGTTCGGGCGGAATCGGGACGATAAGCCCTTTCTTCGAGTAGAAGTCTACGAGCGGGAGAGTCGTGGAGCGGAACACGTCGAGGCGTTTCTTGACGGTTTCGGGTTTGTCGTCGTCGCGCGTGTAGAGTTTGCCGCCGCATTTGTCGCATACGCCCTCGACTTTCGGGGGTGTGAAAACTTTGTGGTAGGGCGCTTGGCACTTTTCGCAAACCATTCTGCCCGAAATTCTCTTCACGATTTCCTCGTCGGGAACGTCGAGGTAGACGACCGCCGCGATTTCGCGACCCATTTCCGCTAGCATTTTGTCGAGCATTTCCGCCTGTTTGATTGTGCGCGGGAAGCCGTCGAGCACAAAGCCCTTTTCGGTGTCGGGCTGCATGAGGCGGTCTTTTACCATCGCCGCAGTTACGTCGTCGGGTACGAGTTCGCCCTTGTCCATGTAGGATTTTGCGAGCTTGCCGAGGGGAGTGCCGTTTTTGAGGTTATTGCGGAAGAGGTCGCCCGTTGCGACCTGCACAATACCCAGAACTTCGCAGATGGCGACCGCGCGCGTTCCTTTGCCGCTGCCCGGTGCGCCCAACATTATGAGGTTTGCTTTCTTCATTTTTTGTCGAAATAAGATTTATAAGTTTGAAAACATTCGCGGAATCGGCAAGCATTTTCGGCATGGCGGACGAAGAAATTAGGGAATCAATCTGCGGGCTTTGGTGCGACGGCGCAAACGTGCGCCTCTGCCTGCGCGACGAATCGGGCGAGCGGCGCAACGCGTGCGTTAAGTTCGACCCGTTCATGTGGTCGGCGTCGGGCGCGGAATGCGCCTACGCAAGCGCGGAGCTTCTCTCGCGCCCCGCGGGCGGAGTGCCGCCGACGCCGCTCGACTCGCTGCTGTTCTTCGAGTCCGTCGCCGACATGGACAAGTATTTCAAGTCGCGCGACAAGTCCCTGCCGTCCGACAGAATCTCGTGCGTGGAAAACCAGTTCCTGACCGCCCGCGGGCTGCGCATGTTTGCGGGAATGCGCTTTTCAGACCTGCGCCGCATGCAGCTTGACATCGAAGTTGTCTGCGAGGGCGGCGGCTTTCCGTCGGCGTCCCGCGCGGGCGACAGGATAATCGCCGTCGGAATTTCGGGCGGGGGCGGCGAAAAAATCATCGAGTTGGAGGACTTCACCGACGACGCCGAGCGCAAACTTCTCGAAACCCTCCGCGCCGAAATTCTCGCCCGCGACCCCGACACAATCGAGGGGCACAACATTTTCAAGTTCGACATTCCCTACATCGCCGAGCGTTCCAAGCGGCTGAAAATTCCGCTCGGCTGGGGGCGTTTCGGCGGGAGCGTCGCGTTCCGCAAAAGCAGGCTCACGATTGCCGAGCGCACTTTCGCCTACACGCGCTGCGACATCGCGGGGCGGACTGTTGTCGACACCCTTCCGCTCGTCCAGCTCTACGACATCGGAGCGCGCGAAATGGTTTCGTACACGCTAAAAGAGTCGGCAATACACTTCGGCATAAGCGACAAATCCACGCGCACATACATTCGCGGCGGCGACATCGGCGAAGTGTTCAAGACCGACAGAAAGACTTTCCGCGCCTACCTTTCCGACGATCTTCGAGAGACCGCGGGTCTTGCCGCAAAGCTTTTGCCCACATACGTCGCGCAGGTTTCGAACTTCCCGATGACATTGCAGGAGTGTCTTCTGCGCGGTTCGGGCATGAAGGTTGAGAGCGTGTTTTTGGAAAGGTATTTTGCGGCGCGGGCGGCGATTCCGCTGCCGTCGTCGGGCGGCTACATAGAGGGCGCGCTGTCGGAGTCTTTCGAGACGGGCGTTTTCAAAAACGTGCTCCACTACGACGTTGCCTCGCTGTATCCGAGCCTTATGCTCGTGCTTGGCAAATGCCCGCGCAACGACTATCTCGGCGTGTTTTTGGACGAGCTGCGCTCGCTCCGCGAATACCGCCTGAAATACAAAAAGCTCGCCCGCGAAACCGCCGACGAATCGCTGCGGCGCGAGTACGACGCCCGCCAGAAAAGCTTTAAAATCCTCATCAACTCGTTTTACGGATACCTCGGCCTTTCGACCGCCGCATTCGGCGACTCCTCTCTTGCGGCGGAAATCACCGCAGCGGGGCGCGGGCTTCTCGTAAAGCTTGTGGACTTTTTCAAGTCGGCGGGTTGCACCGTTTTGGAGGCGGATACCGACGGCATCTACATTTCCTCCGAAAAATATTTCGGCAGGCCTCTCGAACTTCTTGAAGCCGCCGACGCCGTTCTGCCCGACGGCGTGGACTTGGAGTTCGACGGAAAATTCGACGCCATGCTCTGCTACAAGGCGAAAAACTACGCGCTTTTGCGGGACGGAAACATCGCCGTGCGCGGCTCGGCATTCAGGAACAGGGCGACCGAGCCGTTCCTGCGCAAGCTTACGGAGGCTATGATTGCCGACAAGCTGTTCGGGCGCGACGGCGAATTGCCGCGCGAAATAGAACGCGCAAAAAACCTGATTCTTTCGGGGAATGCGCCTATCGAAGATTTGGCGAAGGGCGAGTATATAGGCAAGTCGCCCGCGCAGTATTCCGCCGACATCGCAAAGACGGGGCGCGGACGCCGCGCGGCTCTGGAAGCCGCCCTCATGATGAACCCCAGACCCGACGCGGGCGACAAGGTTCTCTACTACATGGCGCGCGGTGCTTCGCCGAAAGACCCCGACTGGAAACGCGCCCGCCCGATTTCCGCGTACGACCCCGCAAGCGCGCCCTACGATGCCGACTACTATGTGTCGAAAATCGACGACTGGCGCGAACGCTTCGCCGACATCTTCGGAGAAGCCGTCGGGCAGGGCGAGCTGTTCTAAGCTCACTGCCTCCGCCTGATTCGTCGCGCCGCGCCTTTGTTCACGCCGTTCGCGGGGCGTTCCGCCGCCGAGCCTTTGCCGACTGCGCATTCCGCGCCTTTCCTCCGCGCGGGTCTTTTATTATTCTTGATTTGGGGGGAATTTTTTAAGATATTTTAGACATGAAGATTTTGGAATACAAGTCGGCGACATTCGCCGAAGAGTTGAAAAAGGCGTGCGAGTCGGCAAGCCTCCCGCAGGAGGCAAAGGACGCCGTGGCGTCGGTAATCGCCGACGTTCGGGCGAACGGCGACAGGGCGGTTCTCGCCTACACAAAAAAATTCGACGGCGTCGAATTGAAGTCGCTCAAAGTTTCGGAAGAGGAAATGAAGGCGGCGGCGAAAATAGTTTCGGCGGCGGACAAACGCGCCATGCGCGAGGCAATTGCAAGCGTCAAAGCCTACCACCTCCACACAAAGCCGAAAAACTGGCGCGCAAGAAATCCGCAGGGCGCGAAAATCGGCGAAAATTTCTACCCGATTCGCCGCGTCGGCCTGTATATTCCGGGCGGAAGCGCGCCGCTCGTCTCGACAGTCGTGATGACTGCGACTCTTGCGAAAATCGCGGGCTGCCCGGAAATCTGCGTGTGCACGCCGCCCGCCAAGGACGGCTTGGTAAACCCGCACATTCTCTGCGTGCTCGGCATTTTGGGCGTCCGTGAAATCTACAAAATCGGCGGGGCGCAGGCAATAGCGGCGATGGGCGTCGGCACAGAAAGCGTCGCTCCCGTCGAAAAGCTTTTCGGCCCCGGGAACGCGTATGTCATAGAGGCGAAACGCCAGCTCTTCGGAAACGTCGGCGTAGACCTCCTCCCCGGCCCGAGCGAGGTTTTGATTGTCGCCGACGCCAAGGCGAACCCGCGCTACATCGCCGCAGACCTGCTCTCGCAGGCGGAACACGGCAGCGGCAAGGAAAAGATTTTCCTTGTGTGCACTTCGAAAAAGGTTGTCGAAGCCGCTCGCAAACAGATTGAGATTTTGTCGGCGTCGCTCTCCCGCGCGGAGAAGCTCAAAAAGATAATCGCCGACGGCTGCTACGTCGCGCTTGTGCCGAATCTGGCGGCGGCGGTCGAAGTGGCGAACTACGTCGCGCCCGAACACATGGAGTTGCAGGTTGAACAGCCCGAAAAGCTCGTGCCGCAAATCACGACGGCGGGCGCGATTCTCGTCGGCGAATACACCCCGACCGTTCTCGGCGACTTCACCGCGGGGCCGAGCCACACGCTTCCGACGGGGCGCACGGGCAGGTTCTCGGGCGGCTTGCAGCTTGTGGACTTCATGCGCCGAAGCTCCTATGTTGAGTACGACAAGAAGTCGATTGCCCGCGCAAAGGACGTTGTCGTGGCGTTCGGCAAAATGGAGTCTCTCGACGCCCACTATTCGAGCCTCCTCCAACGCCTGAAATAGCATGGACGCCGCCGACAAGGAAACACTCGGCAAACTAATCCGCAAGAACAAGCGCCTTGCGCGCGACCTCACGCGGATTGAGACCGTCTTCAACGCAATCCGCTCGGCGATAATCGTTGTCGACGCCAACGGCGAAATCCAGTTTGCCAACAGCTTTGCGGAGAACATTCTCGGTCTCGGCGAAACGCGCCCGTCGGTCTTCAAGCTCCTCCCGGGAATGGAGGAGTCCGTCGAGGAGGTCGCGCGGGGCGACAAAACCGTTCTGCGCGAATTCGAAATTTCGTATCCCGAAACGCGCGTGCTCAACGCCCAGATTATTCCCTTCAATTTCGGCGGAGAGTTCGACACCTACGCGCTGATTCTAAACGACATCACGCAGGACAGACGCTCTACCGAGGAGCGCATTGAAAGCGAAAAAATAGCCTCGGTTCTGCATTTGGCGTCGGGCGTCGCGCACGAGCTTGGCAACCCGCTAAACTCGATAAATATCCACTTGCAGCTGATAAAGCGCAGGCTCGCAAAGCTCTCCGACAAAATCGCGCCCGATGCCCTCGGCAACATTTCCGAATCTGTCGAAATCTGCGCTTCGGAAGTTGCGCGGCTCGACGGAATCATAGAAAACTTCCTCAAAGCCCTCCGCCCGATGCGCCCGAATATGGCGGAATGCGACCCAATCAAGCCGCTCGCCGAAACGCTGAAAATTTTGAACGAGGAATTCGTCAACCGCGGCGTTTCCGTCGATATAAATTCCGAAAACGCCCTGCCTGCCGTATGCGCCGACGAAAACCTGCTGAAGCAGCTCTACTTCAACATTCTCAAAAACGCGATGGAGTCGATGGAGCAGGGCGGCTCTGTGCGCATTGACGCTTCGAGCGACGACGATTTCGTGAAAATTTCGTTTGCCGACAGCGGCTGCGGCATGAGCGGAGACGAGCTTTCCAAAATCTTCCAGCCCTATTTCACGACAAAGCCGAACGGGCACGGCTTGGGCATGATGATTATAAATTCAATCGTCCGCGCCCACGGCGGGCACATCGACATTTCGAGCAAGGTCGGCGTGGGGACTGTCGTTTCGGTTTCCATTCCGCGCAACGAGCGCAGGGTGAAAATGCTTTCCTGAGCTATTGCGCCGCCGCAAAATTCCGCTTCCGCGCGTCGAACGACGGCAGGAGCGAGAGTTTCAGCGAAGCCCACTGGTTGCTTGTAAGCGGCGCGGACGCCGCCGCGGAAAGCGCGAGCTTTTGAAGCTTACGCGCCGCGGGAGACTCTGTGTCGCCCGTCTCGGCGAGGAGCTGCGCCGCCTCTCCCACATACGACGGCAGGCTTGCGTCGCGCGTGAAAATGGTACGCGACATCTTGGCGAACGCCGAATTTTTCGCGTTTACCGACCACACGCCGAGGTCGGTCATGAAGTGCCTGTCAAGCCCGTCGAGGGCGGAGCGCATTGCGCCGTCCCACTTCTTGTCGAGCTTGGACATCTCGAAAAACGCGCGCGCGCACAGCACGTATTCCAGCGCAGACGCCTCCGACTTTTCGCCGAAGACCGCGGGCATTAGCCCGCGCGGCGGCAGGGCGGCGGCGAGCTTTGCGGCGGTGTCTTCGGCGCGTTTCAGAAATTCGCTTTTGCCCGAAAGCTCGTAGGCGCGCAGCAGCACGGGCACGGAAAGCGCGGCGTCGCGTACGCGTTTTGCGGCGGGCATTCCATTTGCGCAGTGGACGAAAAACGCGCCGAGCTTTCCGTTTTTTGCGGCAAGTTCCGACTCTCCCAACGCCCGCAGGAACAGGAGCTTCGAGCACATGTCGGCGTTCTTCGAGGCGAGGCGCGTACACAGCATTTCGACCGCCGCGACCGACGCCGTCCTCGCGCCGAGCTGTCTGAAATCCGCGCCGCAGATTCTCGACGCAAGCCGCGCGTTTTCCGAAATTACCGCCGCGTCCGCGCCGAGCGTGCGCGGGTTGTTGAAGAATATGAAAAGCCTTGCGCTTTCGGCGTCGATGAAGCCGAGCGAGCCGCGCACGCCCACAACGTCGCGCGGCAGGGCGAAGTCGCTCGGTGCGTCGGCAATCCGCGCCGCCGCCCTTGCGCCCGATTTCAGGCGTTCGGGGTTGTTTTCGAATTTCGCCGCCGCCGCAGAGAGCGCGTTTTCGAAGTTCGGCGACAGCCTGCCGTCGGCTGTGGACGCTTTCGCCGAAATGTAAATCGGCGCGAGGTTCGGCGAGAAAATTCCCGCTTCGAACGAAAGTTTGCGGTTTGTCGCCGATTGGAGAAGGTTGTCCAAAATTGCGAAGTCGGCTGGGAATTTGTCGCGCGAAATTTCGGCGCAGACGTAGCGTTCTTTCAGCAAATCGGCGGTTTCGCTCTGCGGTTTTGGCGCGTTCTCCGACCTCAAAAACACGAGCCTGCCCGCCCGCCGCGCCGCAGCCTCCGCGTCCGCGCCCCATTCGTAGGCGCAGAGCGGTTCGCAGCACTGCCTGCCGCTCTCTCTCCCTGAATTTTTGAGCGCGACAACCGCGAAGAACGCGCTCAGCGACGCAAAAATCAGGGCGAGTATTTTTCTTAATTTTCCCACAAACAATTCGACAGTATCCCGACGGAAAAGTGTCGCGCAAAAAGCGGAAAATGCTCGGAAGGAGACTCGAACTCCTACGTCCTTTCGGACACCGGCGCCTAAAGCCGATGCGTCTACCTATTTCGCCATCCGAGCGCGATTGTGAAATTTAAAGTCTCCCGATTTTTCGCGAAAATGCGAGCCTATTTTTTAGAATCGGGCTTTTTCCGCCAGACGCGGACGTACTCTATTTTGAATTTTGCGGGGAGGTCGTCGGGCGATGGGAATCCCCCCCAGTACTTCATGATTTCGCAGTCTATGTTCAAATAGAGCGGGCGGTGGAAATTCTCGTTTTTCATCTCGCGCATTACCCTGCCGTTGAGCGTCCACACGAGTTTTTCGGGCGTCCAAAGAAGCCCCGCAACGTTGTAGCCCTCGGCGAATTTTTCGGGCACGACGGGCTTTTCGCCGCTAACCTTTCTGCCGAGCCACACTTTCGACTCCACATAGGGCGTGTCGGCGACGTGCGTCGTCATGAAGTAGTGTCCCGCCACTTTATATTTCGGGTCGGTGTTTTTTCCGAAGATTTCGAAAATGTCGATTTCCTCAGTCTTGTCCCCGGGTTTGTATTTTTTCGGCGGGTCAACGGGGTCGTTGAGCCAGAACGCGTTGCAGACTGTCGCGTTCATCGTCTTGAATTTCAGCTCGAAGTAGCCGTAGAGCACGCGCGTTTTGCTTCGCACCTCCGCCGTCGAGTAGCCCTGTTTGCCCTCCGCTTTCATTTCGGGCGGCACTTCCGACTCGTCGGGAATTTTCGCCGTAAGCGCAAGCTTGCCGTCTTCGACGGATACGTTGTTGCGCGAGAAGTGGAAGACCCCTTCGCGCCCCGTCCACGTCGGGTAGAAATCGAACCATTTTTCGGAGTCGAGCTTGTCCGACTCGAATTCGTCGCTGAACCTTTCGTCCAAAACGTATTCGTCGGGGTCGAGAATATCCGCCGCAAGCACGGGCTTTTTGACTTCGGGCGTCTTTTCTGCCGACGCGCATGCGCACAAAAGCGCGGCGGCGGTCAAAAATATCGGCAACTTGTTTTTCATGGTTTCTCCTATTTTCTGTTTCTGTCTGTTCTTTTACGGCGTTTCCCGAAAACTAAAAAACGGCGCGGGAAGATTCCGTGCCGTTTCGTTTTTTGCAAAAGTTAGCAGTCGACGTCGATTGGCATGTGCTGCGCGCTGCAACCCGCGTCAACCACGAGTCTTTCGCCCGCGATGTTCTTCGAGGCGTCGGAGGCGAGAAACGCGACAGCCTGCGCGATGTCGTCGGCAGTAGCCTCTTTGCCGATGGGCGTGTTGAGGCGGCGGCGTTTCATTACGCTTTCGTCGAGCTTGTCCCAGCGGTCGGTGTAGATGTAGCCGGGGGCGACTTCGTTTACGCGGATTCCCTTCGGGCCGAGGTCTACCGCCATCGAGCGCGTGAGCGCGTCCACTCCGCCCTTGCTTGCAACGTACGCCGTGCGGTTGCGGATTGCCCTCATCGAGACGTTCGAGCCGAGGTTTACGATTACGCCCCTGCTTTCCTGCTGCATCATAATCTTGACCGCCTGTTGCGACACTTGGAAGGTGCCCAGCATGTTTGTCTTGATGACCGTCAGGAAGAAGTCGGGCTCCATTTCCTCGAACGGCGCGCCGATGCCCTGGTTGCAGGCGTTGTTTACGAGGATATCGAGCCTGCCGAATTTTTCGCGGATAACGGCGAACATGTGCTCTACCTGTTTGAGGTCGGAAATATCGCAGGGGATTTCGACGAAGCCGTCGTAGCCCATGTCTCTGAGAAGCTGTCCGCCGTGCGCGGTGCTCTTTTCCGACGAGCCGCAGATGCAGACTTTTGCGCCCTCCCTGATGAAGAGTGCGGCAATTCCCACTCCCGTGTTTTTGCTTGCGCCCGTTACGAGCACTACCTTGTTTTCAAACCGTTTCATATGTGTTCCTTTTTTTGGGGAAATGACTTTTATAAAAAAACCCGCATATTATAGAGTGCCCGCGCCTTTTTTACAAGCAATATTATGGCGTCTGCGGGAATATTTTTTGCGGCGCGGCTACGGCGCGAGGCGCGAGATATCCCAGTTTTCGCCGTTCTTTTGGTATGCGAACCTGTCGTGCAGGCGGTTTTCGCGCCCCTGCCAAAACTCGAAATATTCGGGGACGATTCTGAATCCGCCCCAGAAGTCGGGCAGGGGAATTTTCCCGTCTGCGAATTTGCGCTTCATTTTGTCGAACTGCATTTCGAGCAGCGAGCGCGACGTTATTATGCTGCTCTGGTGCGACACCCACGCGCCCAGTCTGCTCCCGAACGGGCGCGACAGGAAGTAGCGCAGCGATTCCGCCGTGGAGACTTTCTCCGCGCGTCCGTTGATTCTCAGCTGGCGTTCAAGGTCGAGCCAGACGAAGAGGGCGCAGACGCGGGGGTTTTTCTCCAAGTCCGCCGCCTTTTTGCTGTGGTAGTTGGTGTAGAATACGAATCCCTTTTCGTCCCACGATTTCAGCAGAACCACGCGCGAAGTCGGCGCGCCGTTTTCGTCCACGGTCGAGACCGCCATTGCGTTAGGCTCTTTGACCTTGCACTCGACGGCGTGGTTGAACCACTTTTCGAACTGTTTGAACGGGTTGTCGTCGAGGTCGGAGCGTTCCAGCCCGCCTTTGAGGTATTCGTTTCTGAATTGGAAGATGTCCATTACAAAATTATTTGTTTGAGGTTTTTCGAGCCGTCGCCCGCCGAGAAGCCCTCGTAGGATTTCAGCACCGAGCACACGGGGTTTTCTCTCGCGCAGATGTGGGCTATGATGTCGTCGTCGCCGTCGTTTTTGCCGAGCTTTGCGAAGAACTGCGCGACGGTGATATGTTCGGGGTCTACGGCCGGTTTGAAGTAGATGTTGTCGGAGTCGTTGACTTCGCCCGCCTCGCAGACCAGCTCTTTTTCCGCGAGCCAGTCTACGCTTGCAATCACCGCCGACTTCGGCATTTTAAGCGCGCCCAGCAGCGTCTCTATCGTCGGCGAGTGCGCCGCGCCCGCGTAGAACGACCTCTCTATTTCCACGAACGCCGCAAGCGCGCAGATTTTTTTCGCCCTGTCTCCCATTTTGTTCCATGCGTCGTCGTCGGAGAGGAAATCGACGTACTGCACCGAGTATGTAATCAGGCAGCCGACGAGAATCATCGTCCAGAAAATGTAGAGGCTGAACATCGCCACGGCGACAATCGCCAAATATCCGTAGAAGCTCTGCTGTTTTGCGATGTAGCTTATGTAGAGGAACGAGCCTTTGTTGTTGAGCACAAGCAGGCACATTATCACGATTGCTCCCACGAACGCGGGCTTCCATTTCACGCGCGTCGGCGGAATGAATTTGTAGAACGCCGCCAGCACGCAGGTGATGATTCCAAGCCCCAGAATGTATGTAATCCACGACGCGTATCCCGTGAGGTATTGCGCCACGAAGGGGAGGTCGCCAAGAAATTTCGGCATTTGCGACGTCGTGAAGAATGTCATTCCGAAAATCATTCCCACCGACCCGAAGAAAATCATGGAGAAGTAGAACACGATTCTGTTAATCCACTTGCGCCCCTTTTTTATTCCCCAGATGAAGTTGAACGCGTTTTCGGCGTTGACGCAAAGCAGCAGGCAGGTTGCGAGCATTGCGAGCATGCCGATTGCCCCCGCCTTTGCGCCCGCCTTCGAGATGTTGTCGATAAAGCCGATTATTTCGGGGTTGATTCCGGAGCTTTGCCCGTCGGCGTTTTGCTGTATTTGGTTGAACGCGGGCATTACGAATGTCGCGGCGTCCATGATTTTTTCGTAGACGGCGTTTTTGTTTTCCCTGAAAAACATTCCCGCGAACATAATCACTATCGCGAGCATCGGGCCTATTGCAAGCAGCGTCGCGTACGAAAGCGACGACGCCTGCACGAGCACGCGCTTTCCGAAAATTCCGCCGACCGTCGAGATAAGCACGCGCAGAAACGCGACCGCCTTCCCCTTGACTCCCATTGCCGATATGTCCTTTTCCCATATCGTTTTCGTGGCGTAGCGTTTGATTTTTTCGAAGATTCCGACTTTCTTTTGCGCCGATTCCATTTTGTCTCTCCTTTATAAAATTGTGTAGACCGCAAGCCCCAATGCCGCCGAGACTGCCGCCGCCGCCGCGCATTCGGGCGAAGTTCCCAGCGAGTACCACGCGTACGCGAAAAATCCCGCGAACGCGAACGTTTTGAAAACCGCGAAGTTCGACGGGCGGAAGCCCGCCGCGAGCGCGGCGGCGATTAGCGCGTCTATTCCCGCCGAGATTTGCGACGCAAAGCACGGAATGTCCGACCCGAAGTCCGCAAAGAAAAGCCATGCGGCTTCGAGCGCGAACGCCGCCGCAAACGCAAGGCGTATCGCCGTGCGTTTGCGTTTAGCAGTGTCGGTTGCGTCCCTGTTCATCTTTCGTACTTTCGGGGGTCTTCCGCCCAGCCGAGCTTGCTTCTTAAAATCGCGAAATGCGAGTGCCCGCGCAGGCGCACGAAGCGTATCGTGTTCGACGGCATGCTGATTTCCACCGACGAGCCCTGCGTGAGGGTTGCCACTTTTTTGCCGTCGGCGATTAGCGCGCTTTCGCCGCTTACGCATTCGATTTTTATCTGCGCGCCGTAGTCGTAGATGAGGCTTCTGTTCGAGAGCGTGTGGGGGCAGATGGGCGTCATCGCGAAAACCCTTCCCTTGGGGTGGATAATCGGGCCGCCCGCCGAAAGGTTGTATGCGGTCGAACCCGTGGGCGTCGAAAAAATCAGACCGTCGCCCGCATAGGTTGCGATGAACTCCTTGTCTGCGAAAATCGCGAACTTCGAGATTCCGTCGAGCCTGACGTCCTTGAAAACGAGGTCGTTGAGCGCAAGGTATCTTCTGCCGTTGTAGACTACTTCGAGCAATGCGCGTTCGAGCACGCGGCGTTCCCCGCGCACGAGCGAAAGGAATTCCGCCTCGGAAATTTCGTCGGTGTACGTCGCCAAAAATCCGAGCTTGCCGAGGTTTATGCCGAAGACGGGGAGGTCGTACTTTGCGATTGCGGGCACGCACGAGAGTATTGTGCCGTCGCCGCCGATGACGCAGCAGATGTCCTTGTCTTTGAACGCGCTTTCGGGCACGGGGAAGTCGGCGCAGATTTCGCACGACATTCCGTTTGCGAGTGCGAGTTTCGAAAGCTTTTCGGCGATTTCCTCCGCCGAAGTTTTCGTTTTGTTCACTACGAACAGGATTTTCTTATTATCGTCCACATATATAACGAAACCACAGCGGCGCGGATTTCGCAACCTTTTTACGCGGGAAAATCACTCCGCCACCGCAGGGTATACGATGCCGAAAAACGCCAGTCCCGCGCACGCAATCAACGCCGCCAGAGCGAACGAAAACGCCGCCGATTTCCTGTCGCCCGAAATCCACAAGAACACCGACATCGCGCCCGACGCCGCAAGCACCCACGGCGACAGGAACGCAAGCCCCGCCGCCGCGTAGACTATCGGCGCAAGAATGTCGGTTTTCGACGCGCTTTGCGGGGCGTCGAAATCGGTTTGCAGGTTCGCGTCTTTCAGCGGCCGCCACTGTGTGGATTCCGTCCGTACAAGATGCAGAAGCCCGATTTTTCCGCGTTCGAGCATATCGGCGATTTCCTCCGCCGAGTACGGGCCGCTTTCTGCTCCCTTCCAACTGAGAAAAAATTTTTTCATTCGGAATTAGCCGTTGTTTTCGCCCGCGCCTTTTTGCGAGGCTTCTCGCATGATTTCCGCCGCCGATTTGCGCTCGCGGAAAATCGGCGCAAGCGGCGCGGGCTTTCCCCTGCCGAGCTTCCCGAATTTCCCAGTCTTTGCGTCCACCGACCACACCGCGCCCGCCGCCTCCCTGAATATCGAGGGCTTCCCGTTTTCGTCGCACACGCCGACGAGTTCGAGCGGGTTTTCGAGCGCGATTTTCAGCGCGTTGACATGCGTCCGCGCGTCGTCGAAATAGTCGGGCGCGGGCGAGCCGTAGAGCTCGCTTCCCACGAGCCGCGTTTTCGAGTTCGACTCGAAAATCCACGAATGCGCTTCGAGCGGCTTTGCGTAGCGTTCCAATGCCGCCATTCGCGTCCTGGCTTTCGGCGAGTATTCAAGCAGCGTTTCCACGGGGTTTTCCGCGAGCTTTGCGAAAATCAGCTTTTCCAGATAGGCGCGGAAAATAGGGTTAGTCCGCGCGTTGCCCACAAGCGAGAGCGCGGATAGCAGCGACTGCTTTGACGCCGTTTGCGCCGCCTTTTCGGCGAGCATTGACTCCGCCGTTTTCGCGCCGCCTACAAGCAGAACGCCGCGCGGGGCGCGCCCGTCGATGAAGTGCTTGCGGTAGGGGGCTGTCAGTATTTTCCCGCCCGCGCCCACTTCTCGCACCTCCTGCACGACCTCAGAGCCGCCGCGCCACTTCGAGGTTTTCTCCGAGATTTTCCCGAGCGTGTACACGTCGAGCCTGCCCTCGCGCGAGTATTTGTAGAGGTTTGTGAGCATTTCGTTTTCGGGCAGGGACGCCTTTGCGGCGATTCCCGCCGAGTCGAGCCGCGCGGCGGCTTCGGGCGTTCCGAATTCCGCCGTTTGCCCGCGCAGAATGGCGTCCTTTACCTCCGCGATTTTCGAGAGCTTGCGCGAAAATTCCGCGGGCGCCGCGCCCGATTCCGCAAGGCTTTCGAGCGACGCCGCGTATTCCGCCGCGCTCTGCGACGTAAGCAGGGCGGAGCGGAGCTTGTCGAACTTCGCGTAGGCGTTTTTCGCGTCGGCTACCCTCACCGAAATTTCGTCGAATTTTTCGGAATCGAGTCTGTGCGGTCTGAACGTTGCCGACACTTCGCCCACGAGCGGGCGGAGCTTTTCCAGAACGGCGTCGGCGTCGCGGTCGATGTCCGCCTTTGCCCGCGCGAAGTTTTCGTACTCTTCGGCGACGGCTTCGTATTGGGCAAGGTATTTCCTGAGGTCGGCGGCGTTTTTCGCCCTGCGTTCCTCGGCTGCGGCTGAAATCCTTTTGCCCGAGGAGTCGATTATTCCGCGGTATACCGACTGCTCGACGGGCGAGAGCGACGCCGCTTCGAGGCGCAGTTCCTCGACCAGATTTTTCGCCTTTTCGAAGTCGGCGGGTTTTGCGGTTTTTGGGTCGAACTTTTCGAGCGATCGCACGGCCTCCTTTACCCGCGCGAGTCTGTTTGCCGCGATTTTCGCGGAGTCCGCCAATGCCGCGAGCCTTTCGGCGTATTTTTTCGACGGGTATTTTCTTTCGAACTCCGCGATTTTTTTCGGCAGGTGCGACGGCTCGCGCAGATTCTCCATTTCCGCGATTTCGTTTTCGGCGGCGATTTCGTTTTGCCGCGCGGTTTCGTAGCTCCACGCGAAATACGCGCCCGCGCCGACTGCCGCTATTCCCGCGCAAACAGCCGCCGCGAGGGCGAGTTTTGCGAGCGCTGCCGCCGCGCGGAGCTTCGAGATTTCGGAGGAGAGCCTCTTAGCCGCCTCCGCGTCGAGCGCGTCCGCCGCCTCCGCTTTTAGGGCTGTCAGCCGCGCGAGTCTTTCGGCGCGTTTTTCCGATTTGTCGGGCTTTTCAAGCTCCGCCCGCGCGAGGTTTGCCGCCCGCGCAGCCTTTGCGGCGGCAATCGCGGCGTCCTGCTTTTTCGCGGTTTCGGCGGAGATTCTTTCGACGAATTCCGTTCCGTCGAAGTCGGCGTCGCCGCGCAGGAGGTTGAATTCGTTCACGAGGTCGGCGGCGGCGGCGAAGTCGCGCTCGACGTCGAGTTTTTCAAGCTCGGCGACGATTTCGGCGCAGCGTTTGCGCTCGGCTTCCTCCGTGTGGGAGCGCAGGTAGAGTTCGGCGTTGCGCCAGATTTTGTTGTCGGAGAGCGTGGCCGCTTCGGGCGCGAGGGCGTCGCGTATTTTAGACGCTTCGGCGAAGTCGTCCGACGCGACCGCGCGTTCGAGCTGCGCGAGCTTTGCCGACGCGACGCGTCTGGACAGCTTTTCGCACTCGCGCCGCGCCTCGGCATCGTAGGCGTTGATTTTTGAAATCGTTTTGATTACCGCGAGCGCGTCCTCGTATCTGCGCATGCGCATCGCCCTGCGGAAGTCGCGGTAGAGAGGGTGGTTTTGCGAAATTCCGCGCGAGTACAGCGAGTTCACAAGCTCTATTTGCGCGTCGTCGAACGGCGGCGGAACGGGCAGGTTTGCGCCGTCGCAGAACGCCCGCCACTGTTCGATTTCGGGGAAGAGCAGGGCGTTGAGCGTGTCGAGCAGGTCGGACGATTCGGCGACCTGCAATGCGGTGTAGTCGCGCCCCGCCTTGATTAGCGCGACGCAGTGTTCCAGCTGCGATTCCGTCTGGGCGCACAGCTTGTAGTATTCGGTTGCGACGGAGCGTTTTTGCATGTCGGAGGCGTTCGACCGCCCGCCGAGAATTGCCTGAATTTTTACTGTCAGAAGTTGCGGCGTCATTTTTGTTTCAAAGCCTTCCATTTTGTTTCGCGCGTTTCGCGCTTGGGAATGTCGGGAATGTCGAGGGCAAGCCGCGCGGCGGCGAGCAGTTTTGCGGCGTCGGCGCGGGTCTGCGGAGTTCCGACGGTCAGCAGGTTTTCGGCGCGGCGCATGAGGGAGTCCGCCCGCGTTCCGATGTCCTCCAAAATGTCGCGTTCAAGCGACGGGTTTTTTTCGGAGTAGCCCGAATTTTTCCAGATTTCCAAAGCCCCCGCAAAGTCGTCGGAGGCGATTTTTTCCCTCACTTCCCCCGCCGTCTGGGCGAGCGACTTTTTTGCGGGTTCTTCCTCCGCGCCTGTCGGCGTTTCGGCTGCGCTTGCAAGCACGGGAAGTTCGCGCTGTTCTGTGTCGGAACTGCGCGTTTTTTCGCGTTCGGGCATGAGCGCAAACGCCGCCGCCGCGATTGCCCCAATCGTTATCGCCGCCGAAATTCCGTAGATTGGCGCGTTTTTCGAGCCGCCCTTTTGCGTTTCCACCACATCGTAGCGGACTACCGCCTTCGGCGCGCCGACTTTCAGATTGTAGCGTTCGCGGTTGTTTTTTTCGCCCGTGAGCGCGTATTTCGCGGCGCGATTGTCGGGCGCGGCGGGCGCGGTTTTTGCGGAAAGGTTTATCGCCGCGGCGTTTCCCGACGTGTCGGTCTTCCAGAGAAACGCGTTCGGGTTTTCCCCCGACGCCATCGACGTCGTGAACGTGATGTCCCACGCGTCGGCGGGGTTGGCGTTGAGCAGCAGGCTTTCGGAGAAGAGGTCGAGCAGCGTCCGCGCGTCGTCGGGCGACGCCGAAATCTGCGCGGGGCAGTTCGAAAGCAGCGCGGCCTTTGCGGGGTTGCCGAAATATTTTTCCCAGTTTTTTGCGGGCAGGGAGTTTTTAGCCTTGATGTTTTCAAGCCCGAAAACTTCGCCGACGTAGCGCGGGTCGCCGCTCCATTTCGACACCCAGCCGCTCCACTGCGCCAGAATTTCGGCGGGATTTGCGAGTCCGCCGATGTCGCTTTGCGGAATCGCGATGTGGTGGGCGACGTAGTTGTTTCTGTTTGTGTAGTCCGTCCCCGCGTCGCGCATGCGCGTGAGGATATGCCATGTCTGTCCGCCGTATTGCAGGGTTTTGTGCGAGAACACTTCGCCGGAGCCTATTTCGTAGACTCCGCACCTTTCGACGGCGGCGGCGAGTTTTTCGGGCATGTCGCGCGTGCGGGCGACGGTCGAAAAACCCGTTCTGCCCAGTGTGAGCGACGCCGGCGCGCTTGTGTAAATGAGTTGGTATGCCATTTCGCTATTTTGTCGGAATGAGTTTTGTCGATTGCGACAGCAGCCAGATTGCGGGAATTTCCGCGTCTATCGGCTTGATTTTCGAGGGAATCGGCGCGATTTTCCCCGCGCATTCGCCGTCGAGAAGCATTTGCGGCGAGTGCCCCAGCGCGCTTACGGCGAAATACCTTATGTTGCTTGAAATCGACTCCGCGCTTGCTGGAATCGTGGGGTCTATTTCCGCGAGGAAGTCGCGCAAAATTCCGCTGTTGGAGTCAACCGCGGCGAGGTCGAGCCTCCCGTCGGAAATCGGCTCCGCGAGCGGCGTTTTCAGCAGGTGTTTCCACATGTCGCACTTGCCGATGAGAATCGCAAGCGGCGTGTCTATTTTTTTCAGAGGCTCAATCGCGAGTATTCTTTTTATGCGGATTTCCATTTCCGACAAAATGGTGTCCTGCTGGTCGAGCCGTCCGTCGATTGAAAGCTGCGGGTCGGGATAGTCGCCGAGAGCCGCCTTGAAGTTGCGGTTTGCGGCGGGGTCGAAAAGGAAGAATATTCCCGACGAGCTTGCCACGTGCATTGCCCCAGGCGACTCCTCTATGTCAAGCCCCGGTTCGAAGTGTTCGCCCGCGTTGTCGTAGAAAATTATCGAAGTTCCCTCCGCGCCGTCGCGCGAGAGCGAGTACGTCATGGGTTTGGGCAGCGCGACTATTTTTCCGAAGCGCGGGTAGCGTTCGTACATCTTCCCTTCGAGCGCGGTTTTTGCGAGAATCGCGTCTTCGGGGCGTTTTGCCGAAAACAGGCTGTTTTTCATTTGCGTAAGCAGCATGTTTCCCGACGGGTCGAGGTCTTTGAGCACAATGCCGAAATTTTTGTAGAGCGAGCCTTGCAGCATGCTTATTAGCGCGCTCAGGTAGTACGACTTCCCCGCGCTCGGCGCGCCCACTATCGAGAATATGCGGCGGTCGAGTTCAAGGTAGTTCGGCGGAAGCTTTCTGCGGCAGTGCGGGCATGCGACGTCGGGGGCGGGCATTCCCGCGGGGTCGATTGCCACGCCGTCCTCCGTGAAAGATGTCGGCAGAAAGCGCAGCATTTCGTCCTGCCCAAGCACGGGATCTCCGCGCAGGCTCTCGTGAACCGCTATGCTCATGGCGTCGCCGACGTCGAATTTCAGCCAGCAGAGCGGGCACGTTATTGCCTCCGAATTTTCCGAGAGAATCGGCACTGTCGCGTCGGAATCCGAGCCGTCGCCGAACACCGAAGAGAACATGAAGCCAAGCTCAAAGCCCTTCGGGCAGATTGCTATTCCCGCGCCGCTAAGCCCGCGTCCGAGCACCGACTGTTTCAGCCGCGCGAACGGCACTTCGTCTTCTATCCGCCCCGTTTCGGCGTAGAAGACAAGCCATTTCGAGACGTCCATGTTCCGCGCCTTTTCGATGGTTTTGGGGTCGTCGGAAAGGTAGAAGAGGCGCTCGCCGAGCTGCATTGTAGCAGCTCCCGAAAGCTCCACGGGTTCGGAGATTTTGGTGCCGTTGATTTTCACGTCGGCGGTGGGGTCGGTCGGCGTGAGCAGAAGTTTTCCGCCCTTCGTTTCGGAGACTTCGAGAAACGGGAAGGGAAAGCCCGTTTTCAGCGGGTCGTTGGAGCCTCCGAGCGTGGCGGGGAAGTGCGATGTTTCGCTTACCGACGCGTCCGCGCAGTCTATCAGCGCGAGTTTGCGGCGGTTTTTTTTGTGTAGTCCAAATCCAAACATATATTCTTTTATCGTATTCTTAATTGATGTCTCCCTTTTGGCAACCATTTTTTGGCGTTTTTCGGCGCGTTTCGGCTTGTCGGTCGGTCGGAGTTTTTTTTCGAAAAAAAAAGTTGAGTCCGCGCGGGAAAGTACGATTATCCCGATAACGGCGCGTTTCGCGCGCGGCTCGTTGCGAAAATTCAAGTTTTTTTGAAACGTTTCCGCCGTCTGCGCGTCTATAATATACAAAGACTATTCAGCATCTATGGCAAAAACAACCGAATCTACTTGTTCCGACAACCTCCTCGAACGTTTGAAGGGCGGAGACGACGTTGCGTTCGGAGAGTTGGTCAACTCCCACTGGGATAAAATCTACAACCGCGCCAACAGTCTGCTCGACAATCGGCAGGACGCCGAGGAGGTCGCGCAGGACACATTTATCCGCGCCCGCAAAAGCATAGGCAATTTCAGGGGAGACTGCTCCATTTCCACTTGGCTCTACCATATCGCCACAAATCTCGCCCACAACAAGCACTGGTACTGGTGGCGGCGCAAACGCGGCGAGTCGATTTCGCTCGACACTCCCGTCGGCGACGACGGCGACATGACTGTTTGCGACCTCATCGAGGGCGAAGAACAGAACCCCGCCGAAACCGCCGCTTTCACCGAGTTTTCCGAGCTTCTTCCCAAGGCGATTGACGCCCTTCCTCAAAAATACGGAGAGGTTCTCAAACTGCGCAATGCCGAGGATTTGAGCTACGAGGAAATCGCGTCCAGACTGGGGCTGAGCGTCGGCACGGTCAAGAGCCGCCTGTCGAGAGCCCGCGAGTATCTGCGCGAGGAACTTGAAAAATTAAAGTAATGAAAATTTCGCGGGGTAGATTCGACGAACTCGTTTCGTCGTATCTCGACGGTGAGGCGACTCCCGCCGAAATCGAACTGCTCGCAAAATGCGTCCGCGACGACCCCCGCATGGCGGACATTTTCCACAAGTCCTGCCGTCTCCATGCCGCAATGTGCTCCATCTACGGCAAAAAGGCGGTTTTTGCTCCGCTCGACGGCGTAAGCTCGCCGTTTTTCGCCGCAAAGAAAACTTCCCGCGTCCGCGCGGCGCTGGAATGGTCGGCGGTTGCGGCGCTGATGATTGTCTGCGCAGCTCTGATGAAGCTTGCGGTCGACACCATGCCGGCGCACGACGAAAAAATCGCAAAATCGGTATTGCCGTCGGAGGACGGCTCGGTTGTGTCCGAAAAAATCGTAACGGAAAACGGCACGGTATTCAGCGTAATCCGCATAAAATCGAATGCGCCCACTGGAATTGCCGCCTTCGAGTAGGCGCGTTATAGCACCGTTGATACGGCGTTTCCCCGCACTTGCGGACTGCTCGCGTACGCCAAGTACGCCACGCACCCCGCAATCGCGGGAAAGCCACCGTCTGAACGGCACTCTAACGCGCCTAAATAGTGAGTGCTTGCGCACGAAGTTTTTTAGGTTGTTTTGGGATAAAAGTTGGGTGGGGCGTTTCGCCAGCTACCGTAGCGTAGGGATAGCCGCGTACGCCACGCGCCCTGCGCATACAGGAAAGCCACTCTTATAGGGGCATTTTGACGCCCCTAAAATTACAGTGCTGGCGCACGAAGATTTTTAGAGTGCGTTGGGATAAAAGTGGAGTTGATTGGTAAGCGGAGAATCCATGTTTGCGGGTTTCCGCTTTTTTTTTCGCGCGAAGCGCGTCTATTTTAATTTGTTTCTCGCAAAGCAAAAAGATTTTTCAATGCCAGTAATTGGCGAAGCCAATACGAACTAACTGAGAAAAGCGGCAAGTATACTTGCCGCGCATAACCACCGAAAGGAGCGAAGCTCCGACGCCGTGCAGGCTGCAGCCTGCCGAAGCTCCGTAGGGAGGCGCACCTTGCGTCCGCGGCTCCGACGCCGTGCAGGCTGCCAGCCTGCATTTGTCAAAAAAGAAGCTTGATTTTTTTTAAAGAGGGGGTACTTTGATAACTTCTTTATTTATTCAAAAAGGGAAAAGTGGTCAAAAAAGTCTTGCCCCGCGAGAGGATAGACCATTTAATTTCAACCATTTGATATTTTAATAAGACAATGAAAGCGACAATCAAAATACAGGGAAAACAGGTCACCGTCAGCGAAGGAGACATACTTTTTGTCAACCGTTTCGTTAATTCCAAAGCGGGCGACACAGTAGAAATCAAGGAAGTTCTCATGGCCGGCGAAGGCGATGGCGTCAAGTTCGGTTCGCCTTACATCGACGGCGCGAGCGTTTCCGTAAAAATCCTCGAAAACAAGCGCGGCAAAAAGGTTGTAATCATCAAGAAAAAGCGCAGAAAGGGTTACCAGCGCAAGCAGGGTCACCGTCAGGAGCTTTCGGTGGTTAAGGTCGAATCCGTAAAAGCATAAGAAAGGGCACTAATTTATGGCACATAAAAAAGGTCAGGGTAGCGCGAAAAACGGACGCGATTCGCACGCGCAGCGTCTCGGCGTAAAGAAATTCGGCGACGAATTTGTTTTGGCGGGCAACATCATCATGCGCCAGTGCGGCACTAAGGTTCACCCCGGCGAAAACGTCGGCATAGGCAAAGACTACACGCTGTTCGCGCTCAAAGACGGTATCGTAAAGTGGGACGGTGCGCACCGCAAGGTGTCGGTCGTTGTTTCCGAATAACGCCGTTTTAATCTTTCAAAAACCTTTCGGAATTTCCCCGAAAGGTTTTTTTTGTCTCCGCCTTTTGTCGCGGAATAGAAATCGCGTCGTTCGCCGATTTGAGTTTGCTCTGAGAATTCCGCAAAACGGCGCATGCGCAAAACGCGCCGACCGCCGAAAGCCGACGACGTTTGGGCGCAGAATCGACTTGTGCGCTTTGCGAGAGAATCCGCAAAAATTTTTTAAGAAAAAAGAGGAAATATGTCTTGACTTACCCGCGCGGATTCGTACATTACAAGGCTTTAAAAATCGCCAGAGTAGCTCAGTGGTAGAGCAGAGGACTCATAAGCCTTTGGTCGGTGGTCCGAATCCACTCTCTGGCACCATTTCAAAGCCCGCAATTCTTCACGAGTTGCGGGCTTCTTGTTTCGGTAATTTCGGCGTTCGCGTGCGACGGCTTCGCGTGTTGCGGGGGTGTTGCTTATGTTTTTTATGCTTTCAAAGTCCACGCATTTGAGGGGAAAATGAAATAAAAAAACGCGGGGTTGTTTGCCCCGCGTTTGTGTTTTTGGGAATTATTTTTTCGCCTTCTTGGCGGCGGCGGTTTTGAGAGCCGCCTGCGCCGCGGCGAGTCGGGCTACGGGCACTCGCGGCGGCGAGCAACTGACGTAGTTCAAGCCGACGTCGTTGAAGAAGTTGATTGAATCGGGGTCGCCTCCGTGTTCGCCGCACACGCCAAGTTTCAGGTCTTTGCGCGCAGAGCGTCCCTTTTCCGCGCCGATTCTCACAAGCTGTCCCACGCCGTCGACGTCGATTGACGCGAACGGGTTTTTCGGCAGAATGTCCAGTTCCTTATAGCGTCCGAGGAAGCTGCCTGCGTCGTCGCGGCTCATGCCAAGCCCCGTTTGGGTGAGGTCGTTTGTGCCGAACGAGAAGAATTGCGCCACTTCCGCGATTTCGTCCGCAGTCAACGCCCCGCGCGGAACTTCAATCATTGTGCCGAGCATGTAGTCTATTTTGACTTTCTTTTCCTTTTCGACAGCCGCGCATGTCTTTGCGATTGTCTCCGCCTGGAATTTCAGCTCTTTCACGAATCCGACGAGCGGAACCATGATTTCTACTTTAACTTTTTTGCCTTTTTTCAGCAGCGAAGCCGCCGCTTCGAAAATCGCGCGAGCCTGCATTTCCGTGATTTCGGGGAAGCAGTTGCCGAGTCGGCAGCCTCTGTGTCCGAGCATCGGGTTCTGCTCTTCAAGAGCCTTGCAGCGTTCGACGAGGATTTCGGGCGGAAGGTTCATTTTTTCCGCGAGCGCGTTGCGAGCCGCGCTTTCGTGCGGCAGGAATTCGTGCAGAGGGGGGTCGAGGAGTCTGACGGTAACGGGCAGCCCGTCCATCGCCTTGAATATGCCCTCGAAGTCTTTGCGCTGGTAGGGCAGGAGTTTTTTGAGCGCCTTTTCTCGTTCGGTTTTGTCGGTCGCGAGAATCATTTCGCGCACGGCGTCGATTCTGTCGCCCTCGAAGAACATGTGCTCTGTGCGGCAAAGCCCGATTCCCTCCGCGCCGAGTTGCACCGCGCGCTTCGCCTGTTCGGGGGTGTCGGCGTTTGTGCGGACGCCGAGTTTGCGGTATTTGTCCGCCCACTTCATGACGGTGTCGAACAGCCTGTAAGTGTAGCTCTTGGCGGGCTTCATTTTGCCCGAAAGCACGCGGATTACTTCGCTCGGGGCGTTGTCGATTTCGCCGAGGAAAATTTCGCCCGTGGTGCCGTCAATCGAGATGTAGTCGCCCTCCTTGATTACGATGTCGCCTATCGACATGAGGCGTTTTTCGTAGTCCATCGAGACGTCGCTTGCGCCGCAAATGCAGACTTTGCCCATCTGGCGGGCGACGAGCGCCGCGTGCGAGCTTACGCCGCCGCGCGATGTAAGAATGCCCTCGGCGGCAATCATTCCGCGCAGGTCTTCGGGAGACGTTTCCTCGCGGCAGAGAACCGATTTGCGTCCGCGCGCCGCCACGAGCTCCGCCTGCGCCGCCGTGAACACGACTTCGCCCGACGCCGCCCCAGGCCCTGCGGGCAGCCCCTTTGCGACGACTTTCGCCTTTTTGACCGACGCGGGGTCGAACACGGGAACGAGCAGGCTTGAAATCGAGTCTGCGGGGATTTTCATCAGGGCGGTTTTTTCGTCCATGAAGCGTTCCTTGTTCATTTCCACCGCGATTCTCACCGCCGCAAGCCCCGTGCGTTTGCCGTTGCGGGTTTGGAGCATGTAGAGTTTGTTTTCCTCGATTGTAAATTCGAAGTCCTGCATGTCCTTGAAGTGCGATTCGAGCTTCTTGCGGATAGCCAGCAGCTCCTTGAATGCCTTGGGCATTTCCTTCGAGAGTTCGGAAATTTTGTGCGGGGTGCGTACGCCCGCCACGACGTCCTCGCCCTGCGCGTTGATGAGGTATTCGCCGTAGAATTCGTTTTCGCCGTTTGCGGGGTCGCGCGTGAAGGCGACGCCCGTCGCGCTCGTTTCGCCCTTGTTGCCGAAGACCATTGTCTGCACGTTTACCGCCGTGCCCCAGCTTGCGGGAATGTTGTATTTTTGGCGGTAGATGATTGCGCGTTCGTTCATCCACGAGCCGAACACCGCGCCGATTGCGCCCCAAAGCTGGTCGTATACGTCCTGCGGGAAGCTCTTGCCCGCGCGTTCCCTAATCAGGGCTTTGTAGCGTTTGACAAGCTCTTTGAGCGCGGCGACGTCGAGGTCTGTGTCGAGCTTTGCGCCGACTTCCGCTTTCAGCGTTTCCATCACTTTGTGGAAAGGCTCGGTTTCGGCTTCGTTCCGCGCCTGAACGCCCATCACGACATCGCCGTACATTTGGACGAACCTGCGGTAGCAGTCCCACGCAAAGCGGGGGTTGTTTGTCTTTGCGGAAAGCCCCTCAACGGTTTTGTCGTTGAGACCGAGGTTGAGGATTGTGTCCATCATGCCGGGCATGGATTCCCTCGCGCCGGAGCGGACGGAGAAGAGCAGGGGATCTTTTTCGTCGCCGAAGATTTTGCCCATCTGCCTTTCTACCGACTGCACGCCCGCCTTTACCTGCGCTTCGAGCGACGCGGGATATTTTTTGCCGTTGTCGTAAAAGTGCGTGCAGACTTCCGTCGTGATTGTGAATCCGGGGGGGACGGGCAGTCCTATTCTCGCCATTTCGGCGAGGTTTGCGCCCTTGCCGCCGAGGAGGTTGCGCATTTTTGCGTCGCCGTCGGTTTTGCTTCCGAACAGGTATGTATATTTTTTGTTTTTGGAACTTGCCGATTTTACGGAAGCTTTTTTGGTGGGGGCTTTTTTAGCAACTTTTTTTGCCATGGTATTTTGTCTTTCGTTATTTCCGTTTGTTTGTTTGTCCGCCGACCGACTCTTGCGCCGCGCTGCGCGTTCCGGAGTGGAATGCCGCACGGCGGTCGGTGTCTGCGGGAGCGGACTGTCCCCGATTCCGCCGGCGTTTCCGTCCGGCGGTAATATGCCCCTCCGAATGCGTCCGACAGAGCGCGGTTGCGAGATTTTCAAGCCGCAAAACGGTGGAGTTTATTTGGTACATTTTTACATATATAAAAAAAATGTCAAGCAAACGAAGCAGGGCAAACTCCGAAAAGCGCGGAAAATGCGTCCGCGTCTTTCGCGGCTCCGCGCGCCGCTTTTTTTACTCCCCGAAGGGGCAGCCTACGTTGTTCGAAAATATAAAATCCCTGCCGTGCCCGCCGAGATCGAGTTTCATTTCGTTCATGTATCCGCGGTAGAGGGTATTGTTCGATATTACCGAATGCGAAAGATTCTTCAATATAAACCCTACCTGCGGCGTGTATTTGCCTTTCCCTCCATCGTCGCGTCCCGCCTTGAACGCGTTGCCGCTTACGCAGATTCCCTTCGAGCCGTCGAAAATCACCTGCGCCGAAGTTTCGCCCTCCGCAAGTTGTCCGCTGTCCTTGCCGCAGCGGCGGAACACGTTTCCCGTAACCGTGATGGAATCTACGTTTTCGAGCTTCAAGCCCGCGCCGAAGTTTCTGTCGAACGAATTGCCCGTGATATTCCATGTGTTCCCCTTGGGTATGTATAGCCCGTATTGCCTGTTCCATTCAACGCGGTTGGCTGTGAACATCACCGTGCTTCCGACTCCCGCGCAGGCGAAACCGTGCGAGGCGTTTCCCGAAAACTGGTTGTCCGCAACGAATCCGTCCCAGCCTATCAGCATTGCTCCGCAACCCGCGTTGGAGTAAAATATGCTGTGGCGGATTATAAACAGCCACACGCGCTGCAGGAAAATTCCGTGCCCCGAAAATTTTTGCACCTTAACGTCGTCTATTACGACCGTGTCCTCTTTCGGGCTGAATTTTTCGTTGTTGAGGTAGATTCCGTGTATGCGCTTTTCCGCATTGCGTATGCCGCAAAGCGTCAGCCCGCGTATGCGCGCGGCGTATGCTCTCGTAATGTCGAGCAAGCAGCTTGCGTTTTCGGAGTCGAGTTGCAGCACCGCGCCGCGTTTTTCGCCCGAATAAATCCATTGCGGTTCGGAAAGCAGGGTTGTGTACGGGCGCACTTTAAGGTCGGAGCACAAGTACACGCCGCTCGGAAAATACACCGTGCCCTCGGTTTTGCCCGCGGCGTCGAGAGCCGCCTGAATCGCGGCGGTATCCGAGGTTTTTCCGTCTCCCTTTGCGCCGAAGTCGCGCACGTTGAGCGCGCCCGGCGCTTTTGCCTCGGATGCCGGAATTGCGTTTGCAAGAGTTGCCGCGGTCATTATTCCCGCGCCTGTGAGAAAATCCCGTTTGTTCATAGGTTTAATTAAAAAACGGAAAACGCGCGCGGGTGTCAAATTTAAAATACGGGCGCGGGCAAGCGGCTGTTCAGCTTTTTTGTTGTAAAGAGGGGGAACTTGTGTTGTAGTTTTTTGCAGTATGAAAAAAGACGGAAAAGAATCTCAGGCAAGCTGGGGCGGCAGGTTTTCGGAAGCCCCCAGCGATTTGATGTTGCGTTTCAGCGAGTCCGTATCGTTCGACAAACTCCTTGCGCGTTTCGATATTCAGGGCTCGACGGCGCACGCGAAAATGCTCGCAAAAACGGGAATCATATCGAAGTCGGAGTGCAGGCAGATTGTGGGCGGGCTTGCGAAAATTTTAAAGAGAATCGAAAAGGGAGACTTCCAGTGGAGTGCGTCGCTCGAAGACGTCCACATGAACATCGAGCAGGCGCTCACAAAGGAAGTTCCCGCCGCCGCAAAGCTCCACACAGCCCGCAGCCGCAACGACCAGGTTGCCACCGACATGCGCCTCTTTTTCAAATACGCCTGCGCTGAGATTGTCGCAAAGCTCGAAAAGCTTCTGCGCGTGCTTGTCGATTTTGCCGACGCAAACAGGGCGGTTTTCATTCCCGGCTACACGCATTTGCAGCGCGCCCAGCCCGTGAGCGCGGCGCACCACATACTGGCGTGGGTCGAAATGTTCGCCCGCGACGTCGAGCGTTTTAAGTTCGCATTCGACGCCGCCAACGTGTGCCCGCTCGGCAGCGGGGCGATTGCGGGAACGACGCTTCCCATCGACAGGCTTGAAACCGCCGAGCTTCTCGGCTTTACCGACCCCGAAACGGGAGATCCCGTCCTTACGGGCAACAGCATGGACGCCGTCGCCGACCGCGACCTTTTCCTCGAATTCGCGTTCGCGTGCGCGACGCTCGGCGTGCACCTTTCGAGGGTTTCGGAAGACGTCATAATTTGGAATACGTCGGAGTTCGCGTTCGTTTCGCTGCCCGACACGTTCACGACGGGTTCGTCGCTCATGCCGCAGAAGAAAAACCCCGACGCGTTCGAGCTTATGCGCGGAAAATCCGCGCGGCTCATCGGCAATTTGTCCGCGCTTTTCGCGCTCGTCAAGGGGCTTCCGCTCACATACAACCGCGACTTACAGGAGGACAAACCCCCGATTTTCGACTCCTTCGCCCAAACCTCCATTTGCCTCGACGTTCTGACCGAATGCGCAAAGAAAATCAAGTTCCGCAAAGACAAGTGCGACCTCGCCGTCTCCGACCCGCTTCTGCTTGCGACCGACCTCGCCGACTATTTCGTCATGCGCGGCGTTCCGTTCAGAAAGGCGCACCACTGCGTGGGCGAAATCGTCGCGCTTTCGGAGCGCAAAAAAACGCCGATAGACAAGCTCGACGACGCCGACGTTTTTGCAATCTGCGACAAGGCGGACAAATCGTGGCGCGATGTTTTCGACCTCAAACGCGCGTTTGCCATGCGCGAGAAAATCGGCATGCCGGGGGCGCGCCAGATAGAGTCGCAAATATCGGCGTGGCGCGAAGCCCTGAAAAAATAGGCTTCGGCTCGTTCGAACCCCAAGCTGACAGGAAGGGAAAAAATGTTTGTCGATGAAGCAACGGTATCGCTGAGAGCGGGGGACGGCGGCAAGGGCTGCGCGGGCTTCCGCCGTGAAAAATTCATTCCCCGCGGAGGTCCCGACGGCGGCGACGGCGGCAAGGGCGGCGACGTCTGGGCTGTCGGCGACGAAAACATCGGAGACTTGGAACGCTACCAGTACACTCCGAACCTCTCCGCAGAAAACGGCGGCAAGGGTATGGGGCGTCTGAAAACGGGAGCGTCGGGAAGAGACGCCGAACTGCGCGTCCCCCCCGGCACTATAATTTACAGCGCCGAAACGGGCGCGTTTGTCGCCGAAGTTTTGCGCCACGGCGAGCGCGTGCTGCTGCTTCGCGGCGGCAGGGGCGGCTTGGGCAATGTCCACTTCAAAAGCTCGGTAAACCGCGCGCCGCGCCAGTTCACATACGGCACGGAGGGCGAATCGGGCGAGTTCAACCTCGTGCTGAAAACCATCGCCGACGCGGGCATGGTGGGCTTCCCGAACGCGGGGAAATCGTCGCTTGTGTCGCTGCTTACTCCCGCGCGCCCGAAAATCGGCGCGTATCCGTTCACGACGCTGCACGTCAACATCGGCACGCTCGACTACCCCGAAAAATACGAGGTCTTGAAGCTCGCCGACATTCCGGGGCTTGTCGTCGGCGCGAGCGAAAACAAGGGCTTGGGGCACAAATTCCTCAGACACATCGAGCGTTGCAAGGTGCTTGTTCTGCTAATCGACATGGCGGGCGCCGACGGCCGCAAGCCCGCAGACGACTATAAAAACCTTTTGAGCGAGCTTGAATTGTACTCGCCCGACTTGGCGAAAAAACCGATAATCGTCGCCGCCAACAAAATGGACGAACCCGACGCCCCCAAGAATCTGAAAGCGTTTTTGCGCAAATACCCCAAGCTCGACGTAATCCCGATTTCGTGCCTGTCCGAGGAGGGCATACCCCGCCTCAAAGAGGAAATCTACGACATGTGTAAAAAATCGTTTTCGGTTTAAGTATAAATTTGACAACGTCGGTTTGCCCGACTACCGTGTTCCCATACATGAATATCTACGACTTTACCCCCACCTCGACGCGGCGCGCCCGCAAGGCGTTCACGCTCGTCGAAATTCTCATAGTAATAGGCATAATCGCGCTTTTAATGGGCATTACCACCCAAATGTTGGGCACGGTAAGCGCGTCGCAGGGTCGCGCCCGCGCAAAGACCGACATGGCGATAATCGCCGCAAGCCTCGAAGCCTTTGCCGGAAAATACGGCGGCTTTCCCCGCCTCAACGCAAACGGCGACGAAAAGAAAGCCGCTGGCAATCTCTACAAATGCCTTGTCGGAAAAATGATTCTGCGCCTCGACGACGGGCAGGTAGTGATGTCGGAAGTCGGCACAAACCGCAAGCCCTTTGTGGACGCCTCAAAACTCCGCATTTGCGACCCTGTGGACCCGCTCTTGCAGGACGTAGATCCCGAAAAAAACGGCGTCTATTTCGGCGACCCGTGGAACGAACCCTATCTCTATTTCTTCGACACAACCGCATATGTAACAAACGAAGGCAACACAAGCTGGCGTTCGCCGGGGTTTCTTTTGATTTCGAAGGGCGCGGACCAGAAAATCAAGGAGGTCGGCAACATGTACACAACGGGAATCATGCCCGACGACGAAACGTACAGAATGCCCGAGGAAAACCTCGACAACATCGTCTACGGGCGCGACGACTAATATTTTACAACCCCACACCCCATTTACAAAAAAAGGAAACAATATGAAACTAGGCAAAAAAGCTTTTACACTCGTGGAACTGATGATTGTCATCGCGATTATCGGCGTGCTCGTGGGCATGCTGACCCCGATGATTTCGGGGGCGCAGAAGAGGGCGTTGGCGACGACCTCCAAAACGCTTTTCTCGAACATGGTAAGCGCGCTCGAACGCTACCAGACGGAGTACGGATACTACCCCGCGTTCCTCACCTCGCGCGACAGAACGAACCTCGCGCAGGAAAACTTCTCCGAGGGCATGATAAAGGCGCTCACGGGCAAAACCCCCGAAGGCGGCAGACTCACGCAGAGCGACCGCCGCGAGTACAACCGCAAATCGCGCAACTTTTTGGACATCGCGACTTCGAACATCATCAAGCGCGAGGGCAAATGGGTTATTATAGACAGCTTCGGCAACCCCAACATCTACGTCTGCGTTGACGGCGACAACGACGGCTTCATCAAGGCTGGCTTCCCCGCAATCACCGACGGCTTCACCGTTCAGGAAATCAAGGAAATAGTGCCGAACCCCACGGCGGGTATCCGCGCAAAGGCGATAATCTTTACGCTCAAAAAGGACTCGTTCAGCGCGACGGCGGATTTCAGCTCCGAAAACGTCTTTACTTGGCAATAACATTTTTCATTATCCAATATGCGTTCGCAAAGAAAAGGCTTTACCCTCATCGAAATGCTCGTGGTCATCGCGATTATTTCGGTGTTGTCGATGGGTATTTCCATGCTGAATATGAAAGACTCCTCGCAGTCGGCGTATTCGGCGCAGCAGTCGTTGATAACGGCTTTCTACGAAGCGCGGGTAACGGCGATGCAGAAGCAGACCGACTGCCGCGTAATCATCTACAAGGGGCCGGACATAACCCGCAAACTCAGGCAGGTGGGCGTAATCTACCGCTCGAAGGGGCGCAACGACATGGAGCTTGGCTGGGTCGCGCTCAACGACGGCTTCATCATGCCGCAAAACGTGTTCTTTGTCCCGCCCGAAAACGACTTCGACAAATTCGTGAAGCTCGGCAAGGACATCGACAAAAGCGAGGTCTACAAAAGCACCTTCAACAACGGCTACACGGGCGCGTTCGAGATTGTAAACATCACCGAATTTCCGAGCCGCCAGCCCGAAGCGCTCACCGAAGGCAGCGGCGACTGGTACTCGTACAAATTCTCCTCCGACGGTCTCTCCCTCAACCCGGGCGCATACGTCATGATTGCCATGGGCAGGCTCGACGCCAACGGAATGTACGTTATCGACAACCCCGATTCGGAGCTTGGCTTCGTAATCAGGCTTCTCGGACACACGATTCCGTTTTCGGGACACGACGAGATGGAGGAAACAATCAAATAATTTTTTCTTATGCGAAAACAGAATTCACAAAAAAAGGCGTTTACGCTCGTCGAAGTCATGCTTGCGGTTGGGGTAATCGCGGTTTCGATTACTTCGATGATAGGTCTTTTGGGCGCGATTACCGCAAACATCACGCAAATCCGCCACCAGCAAAAATCGGCGAACTGCGTTGCGCTGATGGAAACCATTCTGCGCACGAAACGCTTCGACGAAGTTTTCCGCTGGGTCGCGAACCCCTCGCAGCCCTATGTTGTCTATTTTTGGGACGAATACCAAAACCCCGACGATCCCGACAATTCGAGCCTCTTTACGATGTCGTCGGAAAACGAGGGTGCGGTGCCGTCAATGCCTCCGTCGAGCGACGCGCTCGAAAACTCGGAGGGCGACGTTTACAGGGCGAACATTTCGCTCTACCAGAACGGTCTTAAAGGCGAACGCGTGCGCATCGGCGACAACACCGAATACGGCGGCGGCTCGCTCGGCGGCGACGCCTCGAACTACGCGCTTTCCTACCTGCCGCTGACGATTGAAGTCTTCGCCGAGCCGCGTCAGGACATCACAAAAGGGTCGGGCGACGACAGGGTCAACGAGGAGCGCCGCGTCTTTCAGGGTCTAATCATGAAAATGAGATAGCAATGAAATCTGTAAAAAAAGCTTTTACACTCGTGGAAATTATGGCGGCAAGCGCCATAATGACGATAATCGTGCTTGCGGTTCTGAGCGTAACGACAAACATTCTCAACACTTGGAACAGGGCGAGCGGCGAACTCAAAAACAAGTTCGACGCAACTGTTGTCGGCAACATTTTGCAGGACGACTTCGAAAGCGTCATGATAAAGCGCGACGGCAGAGCGTGGTTTCAGGTTGACTACCCCGACAACGTCGGCGTTCTCAGCGGCTCGAACTACCTCGATGCCACGCCGCTCAAACCGCCGGAAATCATGTTCTTCTCGTCCACGGTTCTGCGCCCGCGCTACACGCGCGACCAAATCTCGACGGCAAATCAGGGCGACGACACCCGCTCGAAACAGGCAGTCCCGATTCCCGGAAGCGTCTGCGCAATCAAGTACCAGCTTGCAATTAAAAGCCCGTTCATGAAGTCGTCGTCGGACTCGTCGGCGAACTTGACGCAGTACAACGCGTTCTTCGGGCTTTACCGCGCGGTAATCGACCCCCGCTCGACCGTTCTCGAAGCCATGGGCGACACCGTTCAGGGATACACAAAAGACCCCAATTCCGAAAGCTACAAATACGCGCTGTCGGGCAACCTGTGGCAGAAATCGTGCACGATTATCGACGAACAGGGGCTTGAACAGCCCGGTCAGGACTTGCGCTCGTGGACGCTCGCTCCCGAAAACCTGCTCGTGATGAATATTGTCGACTTCCGCCTCACCTTGGGCGTGTTCTACAAAAACCCGAACAAGGGCATAAACGAGCCCGAATATAAAATTGCGTACATTCCGCCGGGCACGCCCGTTACAATCGGCCCGAAAATCCTCGCGGCAAACGCCTACGGCATAGGATCGGGCGGCGGCAAATACCCCGTCGAATCGAGCTTGGTCGAGGACGGATTCCTCGCGTTTGCGGACTTTTCCATGACGTTCATTTCGGACGTCGGCGCGCTCGAAATGCGCGGCATGATGAAAAACGGAACTCTCGGCGTCGAAAACTACAAACGCCTCGTGTCGCAGTACGGAAACACTGTGACAAAGCGCGTGCAGTTTATCGCCGAACCGATGATGTAAAACAATGAATTTGGATAAAAATCAATCCGCTTGTGTGAAATCCTGGGTTGCCGACGGCGCGAGCGTCGCCGACGTGCAAAGCCGCCTGAAATCGGAATTCGGAATCTCCATGACATACATGGACGTAAGATTCCTTATTGACGACCTCGGCGCGGAAATCGTCTCGAAAGAGCAGCCCTCCGAAGCCGACGCGCCCTCCGAAATTCCTCAGGAATCCGCGGGCGGCATGCAGCCCGACCCAGCCGAAAGCTACGACGACAATTCGGGCTACGGAGAACCCGACTACGCCGACGCCGACGACACTGAACCCGCGGCGGAAGAGGGCGGCTACGGCAGCCCCGCGCAACCTGAAAACCCCGCGCAGGCCGCGAACATTCAGGTTTCGGTAAGCCCGATTCAGCGTCCCGATTGCATAGTTTCGGGCGACGTCGTTTTCTCGGACGGCACAAAGGCGGAGTGGCGCATAGACCGCATGGGGCAGCTCGGTCTTATCCCCGAAGCGGGCAAGACGCCGCCGCAGAGCGACATGTATCCATTCCAGCTCAAATTGCAGGAATTGCTGAGCAAAATGTAGCCGATGAAAGGACGGATTAACCCCGATTTTTTGCCTCCTGCGGGAGGCAAAATTCTTTTGCACTCGTGCTGCGCGCCGTGCTCGGCGGCTGTCATGGAGGAGCTTTTAAGAATGGGGGCGGACTTCGCCGTTTTCTATTTCAACCCGAATATTTTTCCGCTCCAAGAGTACGAACTCCGCAAGAGCGAAAACAAAAAACTTGCGCTTTCAATGGGCGCGCCGTTTATCGACGCCGACTGGACGCATTCGGAGTGGTCGGCGCAATGCTCGCCGCTCGCCGCCGAACCCGAACGCGGGGCGCGTTGCCTTGAATGCTTCAAACTGCGCCTGCTCAAAACTGCGGAGTACGCAAGCGCAAACGGCTTTTCGGTTTTCAGCACAACCCTCACGTCGTCGCGCTGGAAGAGCGCGGAACAGGTCGCCGAGGCGGGGGCTTTTGCGGAATCGGCATTTCCCGATGTCCGTTTTTGGCTTCGCAACTGGCGCAAGGGAGGGCTTAGCGAACGCCGCGCCCAGCTTCTGCGCGAATACGGCTTCTACAACCAGACATACTGCGGTTGCGAGTACTCAATGCCCCCGCAATCCTGCCCGCAAAACAATTCGGCGGAGTCTGCGCAAAAGTAGTTAAGCTTTGCCGCGCGGGCGGATTTTGCGCCGCGCAATGCGTTTCGCGGGGCTTTAAGCGCGGGAGATGCGAAGCGGTCGGCGCAGTGAACGCCGTGGCATGCGGGCTTTTTCGGCGCGCAGATTTGCAATAACGCGCGGATTGTGCCGCCCGTCAAAGCGGCTGTTCTTTTGCGAATGCAGATTTAGTAGATGTCGTCGCGCCTGTCGGCAAAGGACGGAATCTGGGCGCGGATATTGTCGACTTCGTCGGGGTTTATGTCGGCAAAGGCGAGGCTTTCGGCGTCCTGCGGGCATTCGGCTATGACGCCGCCCCATGGGTCTATTGCCGCCGACATTCCGAAATATTTGATTTGCCTTTCGCCGAAATTTTCCGTTCCGCCCCTGTTCACCGCGATGAAAAAGCACTGGTTTTCAATCGCCCGCGCCCGCGACAAAATCCGCCAATGCTCCGAGCGCGGGTGGGGGAACGCCGCCGAAAGGATTATCATTTTTGCGCCGAGCTTCGCCATTCTCACAAAGATGTCGGGGAAGCGAATGTCATAGCAGACGGCAAGCCCGATTTTCCCGAACGGCGAATCGGCGACGACGATTTCGCCGCCCGCCTTGACGTACTTGTTCTCGCGGAAGACGCCGAAGAGGTGGATTTTGTCGTAGCGGGCGATGTCGTTGCCGTCTGCGCCGACGAAAAGCATGCGGTTCGAGGGGCGCGGATCGCCCGCTTCGAGGTGCGGAAGCGAGCCGCAGATTGCGATGTCGCGGCTTTTTGCTATTTCGCGCAGCCGCTGTTCGGCGGCGTTTCCGAAAGTTTGCAGGTAGTCGAGATTCTTTTTGTAGTCGAAGCCGCAGACGCACATTTCGGGGAATACGGCAATCTGCGCGCCGCCGTCTTTTGCCGTCTTTGCGAAGTCCGAAATTTTTTCGAGATTTTTTTCGAAGTCGCCCTGAGCGGTGTCTGTCTGTGCAAGTGCAATTCTCATACGAACCTGATTTTTTTGATTTTTTTGCAGCCGTCGAGCCGCCTTACTTTTTGCAAAATTTCGCGCTCGCAGAACATCATTTCCTGCCGCACCGACGGGTTGCACACGCTTGCGTACAGCACGCCGAGCCGTACGTTTTGCGGCGCGGATTTCCCCGCAAAGCGTTTGGGCACGCATTCGTCCCAGTGTTCCTCCACAATTTTTACGGCGTTTTCGACCCTGATTTTGAACTTTGCCAAAAACCGCTCCGCAAGGCTCGCCGACGCTTCGGGCACGCCCCGCGTGCCGCGCTTTTTCGAGAGCGTGGGTGTGTAGGGCATCTGCCTGAAATCGCTTAATTCGGGGCTGTCTTCGTGGAGCGGCATTTTGATAGAATCGGTTATTTCGCCGTTTTGTTTAGGTATTTTTGCAGAAAATAGATGGAGTCTATCGCGATTGCGTGGTAGATTTCGCCGCGCTCGACCATGGCGTCAAGCTCGTCCACGGGAACGAGCCTCGTTTCGATTTCCTCGTTTTCGTCCCAATTCAGGGCGGAGGTTTTTTTGCAGTTTTCGATTACCGCAAAGTGCGCAAGGTTGTTTTGTATTGCGGGGTTCGGCGAGTATGATGCGAGGATTTTTGCGGCGTCGCCCGTGTAGCCCGTTTCCTCTGCGAGCTCTCGCGCGGCGGCGTCGGCGGGGGCTTCGCCGACCTCCACAATTCCCCCCGAAAATTCCCACGACATTCTGCGCGTCCCGAACCTGAACTGCTTTACGAGCACTGTGAGGATTCTTCCTCCGTCGCGGACGAGCGGGGCGACCTGAACCCAGTCCTGCGATTCGTTTATGAAGAAGACGGCGCGGCGTCCGTCGGGGTGGGCGAAGGTCTGCGCCTTCACCTTGAAAACTTTGCAGTCGGCGACGGTTTTTTCGCCCTCGAATTTCCATTTTTTTACGTCCATAAGTCCGCCGAATTTATTTTGCCCTATAAAAAACGCGCTCCCGAAGGAACGCGCCGAAATGTTAGGGAAGCGTGATTTCCTGTCCGACTTTCAGCCTCGACGGGTTTGCGTCGGGATTCGCCGAAATTATTGCGTCGACCGAAACGCCGAATTTTTTTGCGAGCTTTGCGAACGTGTCGCCGCTTTGGATTTTGTATTTTTTTCCGTCGGGCGCGCTGCTTGCCGTCGCGGATTGCGCTGGCTGTTCCGCCTGCTGCGCGGTTGCTTCGGCTGCCGCCTGCGGTTTTTGCTCTGCCTGCTGTCTGCGCGGTGCGGCGGCGCGTTTTGCGACCTCCTCAATCGCGCTGCGGTTTTCTACTGCGATGGAGCGCGTGTTTTCAATCGCGGTGGAAAGTTTTCTAAGCTCGGCGGCGATTTGCGAAACGAGGTTGTTCGACTTCGTTTTTTCGTCCTCCTTAATCGTTTCGATTTGGAGCGCGAGCGAGTCTATTCTGTCGCTTATTTTCTTGGTTTCGAGCGAGAGCGCGGCCGCCTTTTCGATTTTGTCGTTCATGTCGGCGGCGGTGTCGCCGACTTTCACCATCGAGATTATGCCGAGCGCGAGCGCTACTATTCCCAATCCAAGCCCCAACAGCGCGATTGCGGGCGTGAGTTGCGATTGTTTTTCGGGTTTTGAAATGATGTCGTCTTCCATATTGTTTATTAAAATCGACGCCGATTATGAACGCTCATTTCCGAAAGACAAACTTTCTTTTTTATTTTGTTGAAGTCGGCGATTCGCCTAAATTACAGTTTCGGCATGTTGAAATCGGAAAAACTGTTCGCCGACGTCCGCGGAATCTGCGCGGAATCTTTCGCCGACGGACGCCCCGTCCGCGAAGCTCTGGCGGACTGCCTTGCCAAGACGCGCTCGGCAATCCGCGCGCGCCACGAGGCGGGGGCTGGCGGAAAGACCGTGTGCGCGGCGAACGCAATCGCCGTTGACGGAATTTTGGAGCGTTTGCATTCGGCGTTTGTCGGGCGCATGCGCGGCGCGTGCCGCGATTTCTGCATTGTCGCCCTCGGCGGATACGGGCGTTCCGAGCTTTGCCCGCGGAGCGACATCGACATTCTTTTTCTCTACGACACCTCCGCTACCGAAGCCTTCAAAACCGCCGTCGTGGATTCGGTGGCGTATCCGCTTTGGGACGCGGGCTTGAAGCTCGGGCACTCGTCGCGCACCTACCGCGAGGCTCTCGAAGACGCAAAGGCGGACATCATTCTGCGCAATTCGATGCTCGACGCGCGGCTTGTGTGCGGCTCAATCGCGCTGTATTCGAAGTTTGCGGCGAAGTTCGAGTCGCTCTGCTCGGCGCGGAAAAACGAGCACTTCGACGGGCTTATGCGCCTCAAACGCGACCGCCACGAAAAGTGCGGCTGGACTCCGTACCTCCAAGAGCCGAACCTCAAAAACGGAATCGGCGGACTGCGCGACGCCCAGACCATGGTCTGGAAAACACGCCTCAACTTCGGCTCGTCCGACCTGCGCGAGCTTGCCCGCCGCGCGATAATCTCGCCGCGCGAGTACCGCGCCGTCAGACGCGCCTACGATTTCCTACTGCGCGTGCGCAACGACATGCACTACTATTTCGACAGGGAGAACGATTTGCTCGACCTCGAAACGCAGCCGAAAATCGCCGCGCGGCTCGGCTACACAATGGGTGGCGAGTTCGAGCGCGTCGAGGCGTTCATGCGCGACGTCTACAATTCGTTCCGCGCGATAGACTCCGTTTCGAAGACCGCCCGCAAGCGCATGGGGCTTGTCCTCCCGGGGGACGTCGAGGAAAACATGCGCCACATGGGCACGCGCATGCCGCGCAACAGGAAGTTTTCGGTTGACGGATTTTCCATTTACAGGGGGGTTGCCGACGCGCAGTCGCCGTCGGTATTTCGGCGCGACCCGTCGCGGCTCGTGCGGGTGTTCGCGATTTTTCAGGAGTACGGCGCGGTGCCGTCCGACAGGCTCGAAGTTTTGATGAAAGACTCGCGCGGGCTGCTCGACGCCTCCGTGCGCTCCGACCCCGCCACAAACGCGGCGTTCCTCTCAATTTTCCAGCGTCGCGGCGCGGTGTTCCCGACGCTCGAACTCATGCACTATTGGGGCGTCTTGGGGGCGTTCGTCCCCGAATTCAAGGACATCACCTGCATGGTTCAGCACGAGTTCTACCACCGCTTTACGATAGACGTGCACATTCTAAACACTATCGCGCAGCTCGACAAAATCTTCCGCGCGAGGGAGTCCGACGGCGTGTATTGGGAGTACCACAAAGTTCTCGTAAGCTCGCCATCGCCGATACTTCTGTATCTGATGCTCTTCCTGCACGACATCGGCAAAGGCGACGGAATACGCGGGCACGCGGAGATAGGCGCGGAGATAGGCGAGCGTATTTTACGGCGTTTGGGCGTGCCCGACTCGGACATTGAAAACATACTTTTTGTTGTCCGCAACCATTTGCAGATGGCGCGGTTCTGGCAGTCGAACGACGTGGAGGACGAGGCGTCGATTGCGAAATTTGCGGCAATCGTGAAGAACGAGGAGCTGCTGAAATATCTTTATGTGCTCACTTTTTGCGACGCCATGGGCACAGCCGACGGCTTCTGGAACTCGTACAAGCAGAGCCTGCACTCCGCGCTCTATGCGGGCACTATCGAATTTTTCCGCCGCCGCCAGTCGACCTCCGCGCTCGAACGGCGCAAGGCGCGGGCGTTGGAGGAGTCGCTTGCTGACCCGCGCTCGCGAGGCTTGGAGGCAATCATCTTCGAACAGCTCGAAATGCTTCCGCGCAACTATTTCCTCTTCCACGGACGAACCGACCTGCTTATGCACGCGGCTATGATACGCAAGCTCCGCGCGAAAATAGAAGGCGGGAACTCCGACACTCCCGTAATCGAGTGGCGCGACGAACCCAACGACTCGATAAGCAGGCTGTATGTGGTCTCGACCTACCGCAGCGGGCTGTTCGCGATTCTCGCGGGCGTCATGACAATCACGGGCATGGACATTTTAGGCTCGAAGATTTTTACGCGCGACGACGGCATAACCCTCGACGCGTTCTACGTGCGCGGAATCGCCGACGGCGTCGCGGCGAACCCGAAAATGAAGGCGCGGTTCGAGTCGGCCGTGTGCGGCGCGCTTTCGGGCGGCGACTCCTTCGACAGGCGCATAGACGCCATGTTCCGCGCCGACCCCCGCGCGGGCGATTCCGCCGTTGCCGACGTTTTCGTCAAGCGCGAGTTCGGCAGGTTGTCGCTCGAAATCCGCGCGCGCGACAGGGTGGGGCTGCTCTATAAAATCGCGCGGGCGATAGACTCTTGCGGCTACGACATCGAGTTCGCCCGCGTCAATACCGAGCGCAACCGCGCGAACGACGCGTTCAGAATCTCCCCCCGCGCGGGCGCGCTTCCCGTGTCGGAGTTGGAGGAAAAACTGCGCGGGCTTGCGTAGCGCGGCGGCGCAACGGACGCCGCGGACTGCCCGCTTCCTCCGCATTCCCGCGGCTTTCCCGCGTTCCGCCGCGCCGCGAAAAAACGCTCGCAAACGGGCGCGTTTTCGTGTTCAATTCATGCCGTGAATACGGTGATTCTAAAAAACAAAATTTGCGTTTTTTTAACGCTGACTCTTCTTGCGCTTTTTGTGTGGTCGGCGGCGAACCCGCACAGCAGGGGCGTGTGGTATGTGGAAAGCGCGACTGCGCTTGTGCCGTTTGCCGCGTTTGCGTGGCTGTCGCGCCGCTTCGAATTTTCGACCGCCGCGTATGCCGTCTTCTGCTTCTGGGAAGCTTTGCAGATTGTAGGCGCGCACTATTCGTTCGAGCTTGTGCCGTTCGGATTTTTTACCGGGCTTGTCGGCGCGGAGCGAAACCATTTCGACCGCCTTGCGCATTTCGCTGTCGGGCTTAACGCGCTCGCCGTCGCGGAGTATTTGCTCGGAAAGGGGATTGTAAATTCGGCGAAATCGGCGGCGGTGTTTTCGGTGCTTGCGATTATGGCGCTGGCGAATTTGTGGGAGCTTGTGGAATGGGCGTACGCGGAAATCGACGGCGGAGATGTCGGCGCGGCTTTCCTCGGTTCGCAGGGCGACATTTGGGACGCCCAAAAGGACATGCTTGCCGACACGCTCGGCGCGATTTGCGCGGCGGCGGGCTTTGCGCTTTTCCGCGGGCGCGGAGGGTCGCCAATATTGGCTTGATTTTTACGGGCGGCGGCGGATTATTCGAGAATGGCTAAGACGGATAAAAAGGGCTTCATGTTCGGCATACTCGTTGCGCTCGCGGCGGCGCACGGGCTTAACGACGCAATGCAGTCCATCATTTCTGCGATATACCCGCTGCTGAAATCCAACCTGAATTTGACCTACGGCGAAATCGGGCTGATTGCGCTCACATACCAAATTTCGTCGTCGATTATGCAGCCTCTTTTCGGCTACGTTTTCGACAAAAAACCCGCGGGCTGGTTTCTCCCCGTCGGTCTTTGCTGCACGATGTGCGGGCTGATTCTGATTGCGTTTTCGGGCGGGCTATATTCGGTCATGGGCGCGGTGTTCGTGTCGGGGATAGGGTCGTCGATAATGCACCCGGAGGCGTCGCGGATAACGTCGCTTGCGTCGGGCGGAAAGCGCGGCTTGGCGCAGTCGATTTTTCAGGTCGGCGGCTCTACGGGCTTCGCGCTCGGGCCGCTCCTCGCCGCGCTGTTCGTGCGCGAGCAGACGTGCGTGGCAAAATTCGCGGTTCTCGCCGTCTTGGCGATGGTCTCCCTCGTTCCCGCCTGCCGCTGGTACTCGCGCAGAATCGCCGCGCGCGAGACTTCGCTGCCGGTCTCGAACGCATCGGAATCGGGCGCGCTTCCGCGCAGAACGGTCTGGTTCGTCATGGCGATTCTCATGTTTTTGGTGTTCTCCAAAAACTTCTACACGGTCAGCTTTTCGAACTACTACACGTTTTATCTGATGTCGAAATTCGGAGTGAGCATCGAGACATCGCAGGTCATGCTTTTTGTGTTTCTGCTCTCGACGGCATTGGGGACGCTCGTCGGCGGGCCCGTCGGCGACAAATACGGGCGGAGGCTCGTGATTTGGTGGTCTATTTTAGGCTCCGCTCCGTTCGCGCTGGCAATGCCGTACGCAAACTTCGAATGGACGGTTGCGCTGAGCGTGATAATAGGGCTTATAATGTCGTCGGCGTTCTCGGCGATTCTCGTGTACGCGCAGGAGCTTTTGCCGATGAAAGTCGGGCTTGTGTCGGGAATTTTCTTCGGGTTCGCGTTCGGAATCGCGGGGGTGTCGTCGGCGGTGCTCGGGAAAATAGCGGACGCCACGGACATTCAGTTCGTCTACAAACTCTGCTCGTTCTTCCCGCTTCTGGGAATCGTGGCATACTTCCTGCCGAGGGTGCGGACAATTCAGGCAATGAAGAAATCGGAGACAAACTGAGATGAAAGTGTACTTTGCAGGCTCGCTTTTCACGCATAAAGACTTGGCGGGAAACGCTATGCTCGCCGACGAAATAGGGCGTGTTTCGTGTGGAAAGTTCGAGTGCCTTCTGCCGCAAAATATCGAACACCGCGGCAGCTCGCCGAAGGAAATCCGCGACGCAGACATCTCCGCACTGCTCTCGTGCGACTTGGCTTTGTTCAATTACGACGGTTGCGAGCTTGACAGCGGAACGGTCGTGGAATTCATGTTCGCGAAATTCGCCGACATTCCGTCAGTTCTGTTGCGGACGGACTTCCGCACGGGCGGCGACAGCGGCGAAAACCCGTGGAACTTGATGACATCATACTATCCGCGCACAGAGACGCTTGTTTTGGACGCGGCAAAAATCTACGCGTCATGCGACCGCGACTACCGCAAGGCGGCAACGGAAATCGCTGGGAAAGTGGTAGAAAAACTTGAATTCCTCAGCCACACCGCGCCCGCCATGCCCGCCCGCCTCCGCCCCGCCGTCTTCGAATGGCTCTCTAAACTGCCGAACGCCTGAGCCCGTAAAATCGCAGTAGCAGACGAATGTCAGCAAACGCAAAAACGCGCAATCCGAACGCAAAAAAGGGTTTCCGAACGGAAACCCTTTCTGTTAAAAGTAAGCCAGCTGTCAGCTTGAACTGACGACCTGATGATTACAAATTAAATGTGGTTTGCTGTTCTGCCTACGTTTGCGGGCTTTGGTAGGCGGCAGGTAGGCGGGTTATAAGGTAAATTCGCGGAAATTTTTCAGGACTGACTCCGAAACAAAAATGATATTCGGCTGCTTCAAAGCTTGCTCGATTTTTCGCCCGTAATTGCCATTTGCCCAGCCGCTCGCCGCCACGCTGCCAACAATGATATAACTACTCTTTGAGTTCGCCGCCGATTGCAACGTTCCGCCGTTTTTTAGCACAATCTCCTCGACGCGTTTTCGCGGAATGGTTGCAAACTCTCCTGTCACGACAAATTTTTTTTCCGCAAACTCGATTTTGTCGGGGACTGCAAACGGCAGGTCGTCAACTGTCTTTTGTTGCGGCGCGGCGTCTTTGCTCGTCTTTTGTTTTTGCGATGTCGGTTGCGGATACGTCGGAAAATCGAAAGGGTTCGGCTTAAAGCGTTGCATGTCGTACCCGCAAATTTCGGGGCAAAAATCAAGGCGCATGCGTTCGTAGATTTCGCCGAGCATTCGGGCGTCGGCAAGTGCGTTATGCGCGTATTTATAAGGCACGCCGTAGATTTCCGCAAGGTCGGAGAGTTTGGCGTGCTCGTATTTTTTATGGGCAATTTTTAATGTATCTATATACAAAAAATCAGGATATATTATGTGGTTTGCGTCTAGTGCGGCAGACAGGCAGCTCAAATCAAATGCGGCATTATGGGTAAGCACAATGCCGTTTAGGTGGTGTTCAAAGAGCGCATAAACTTTCCAAAATTCGGGTGCGTCCACGAGGTCGGTATACTCAATACCGTGCACGGATTGGTTGCGTTGGTCGAGCCTAAACGGCGTCGGTTTTACAAGTGAGTAAAACGAGTCAATCTCAGCGCCGTTTTCGCGCACTGATATACCCACGGCGCAAATGGATTCGCGCTCGCTGTTTGCAGTTTCGAAGTCTAAAAAACAATATTTCATATTTTTTATTTTCCCGATTTTTTTCGGCGGCGTCAAAAGTTTTTTTATTTTTTAAAAAAAGTGTTGACAAGGTTTAATAAACCTGCTTTTTTTGCCGACAATCAAAAAATGATTGACAATGCCCAACAAATTATCGCCAAAAAAAGAACGAATATCTGCTGCACTCGAAAAGAAGCTTGTGGCGGACGCTCGTGTTTTGGCGCAAAAATACGGTGTGGCTTTGTCGGATATAATCCGCGACGCAATAACTCAATACGTCGCGGAGATAAAGCGAGTAAAAAAAGGATAAAGATGATAAATAGCGCAAAACGCGGTTTAATAAACCTTGATATAGAGACTCGGGCATTTATGCAGCCCGCTTTTACCTATTGATATTTTGTTTACTATACGCCCGCAAATGGTAGGCGGCAGGTAGGCAAAAATATAGCTTTTTTTGCCCCAAATGTGTTTTTTAAGGGTATATCATGCGGGCAATCGGTACAACTTCGCGCATCTGTAAGTGTAAAAAAATAAAGGACTTCTTGCGGAAGTCCCTTATTTTTAAGTAAGCCAGCTGTCAGGCTTGAACTGACGACCTGATGATTACAAATCAACTGCTCTACCAACTGAGCTAAGCTGGCGAAATTTTTATCCGACTTATGCAATAGCTTTTTTTGCCTATGGCAAGTGTTTTTTTCGGTTTTTTATTCCCGCCAACGCTACCATTTCTTGAACACGAAAAACACTGCCGCTATCATCAATGCGAATCCAACCGCGTAGTTCCACTTGAACTCCTCTTTCAGATACAGCAGAGAGAACACTACGAACACTCCCAGTGTTATCACTTCCTGCAACGTTTTCAGGTGCGCGGCGTCCCAATAGTTGTGTCCGATTCTGTTTGCGGGCACTTGCAGGCAGTACTCGAAAAACGCTATCCCCCAGCTTGCCACGACCGCCAACCACAGCGGCGCGCTCTTGAATTTCAGGTGTCCGTACCAAGCGAACATCATAAACACGTTCGAGAGGACAAGCAGCACTATCGGAAGCAGGCATTTCATGTCATTCGCGCCTGATTGCCATGCCGCGGTATTTTATGTACGAGTGTGTTGTGTCGGTGAGCATGGGGTTGCCGTAGTAGTCGAGCGCAATCCGCGGAAAGCTTTCCGACGACGACTGCGAATCCATTATTATCAGCCCGTCCGCGCCGATTTCCCCCGCCTTTACGCGCATGATTTGGTAGACGCGCGGCTCGTCCGAAAACGACGATGGCGTTTCGTAGGTTATCATGCCGAGTTCCGCGTATTTGAAATCGGGGCGTTTTGTGATGAAGAGCTGGACTTTATCGGCGGGGATTGGCGCGAGGTTTTGCGCCGCGCCCGTTCCCAGCGGGTAGAAGTTTGCGCTCGGAGTCCCGCAGGACGCCAGCGCGAGGGCGGCGAGCGCCGCCGCGATTTTTCCGAAAAGCCTCACTTTACAAACATCGAAACAACCTTGCGGTTTTTAAGTTTTTCGCGCCCGTTGAGGAAGCCGAGCTCCATGAAGAACGCGCAGCAGGCGATTTCCGCGCCGACGCGTTCCGCCATTTTGCACATCGCCTCCGCCGTGCCGCCCGTTGCGAGAATGTCGTCGAGCACCACGAGTCTGTCCGACTTCCCGATGTCGTCGCGGTGCACGCAGAGCGTGTCCTTGCCGTATTCGAGGTCGTACTCCACGTCGATTGTCTCCCTCGGAAGTTTTCCCTTTTTGCGAATCGGCACGAACGGCAGCCCCAGTTTCAGCGCGATTGCCGGCCCGAAGAAGAAGCCGCGCGATTCCGCCGCCATGATTTTCGTCGGGTTTGTCTGCGCCACGAGTTCCGCCATTTTTTCTATTGTATAGCGGTACGCTTCGGGGTTTGCCATGAGCGGCGTGATGTCGAAAAACTCGATTCCCTTATGCGGGAAGTCGGGCACCGACACTATGAATTTTTCGATGTCTGGCATTAGAAAGACTCTCTTTTAAGGATTGTGTCGCGCGTGGTGGGGAGCTTTTCGGGGTAGTCGAGCGTGTAGTGCAGCCCGCGGCTTTCGTGGCGCGCGAGCGCGGAGCGGATAATCAGAATCGCGACCTGAACTTCGTTGCGAAGCTCGATGAGCGTCGGCTCGATTTTGAAATTCCAGTAGTATTCGTCGATTTCCCTGTGCAGGTTTTCAATCCTGTTGAGGGCGCGTTCGAGGCGTTTTGTTGTGCGGACTATTCCGACGTAGTCCCACATGGTGCGTTGCAGTTCGCCCATGTTGTGTTGCAGAACCACGCGCTCGTCTGGGTTGCGCACGTCGCCGTCTTTCCAGAGCGGAACGTCGACGTCGGTATCCTTTGCGTTTTCGAGGTATTTATCGACCGCGACCGACGCGTTGTTGGCAAGCACCACGGCTTCGAGCAGCGAGTTGCTCGCAAGTCTGTTCGCCCCGTGAAGCCCCGTGCAGGCGACTTCGCCGCAAGCGTACAGCCCCCTGATTGTCGTAGACGCGTCGAGCTTCGTGCGCACGCCCCCGCACATGTAGTGCGCCGCGGGGACGACAGGCATGTAGTCTTTCGAAATGTCGATTCCGCATTTGAGGCAGTGCTCGTAGATTTGCGGGAAGCGCGTTTTGAGGTCGTCGGAGGATTTGTGCGTGATGTCGAGCCAGACGTGGGGCGAGCCGAGCCTTTTCATTTCGCTATCGATTGCCCTCGCCACGATGTCGCGCGGGGCGAGGTCTTTGCGCGGGTCGTATTTCGACATGAACGCCTCGCCTTTTGCGTTGCGCAGAATTGCGCCTTCGCCGCGCACCGCCTCCGAAATCAGGAAGCGTTCGCCCGTCTGCGAGTAGAGCGCGGTGGGGTGGAACTGAATGAATTCGAGGTTTGCGACCTCCGCGCCCGCCCTATACGCCATTGCGATGCCGTCGCCCGTGGCGATTGTCGGGTTTGTTGTGTAGAGGTAGACGCAGCCCGTGCCGCCCGTGGCGAGCATCACGACGCGCGTTTTGAAAGTTTTTACGACGCTGTTTTTCGTGTCGTAGACGTACAGCCCGATTATTTCGTTTTGCTGGTCGGGGAGGAGCGAGTTTGTTTTCGCCTTTGTGATGAGGTCTATCGCGAAGTGGTGCTCGAAAACCTCGATGTTTTTGTTTTCGGCGACGCATTTGAGCAGAGCCTCTTCGATTGCGCGTCCCGTGTAGTCTTTGACGTGCAGGATACGTCTTTGCGAGTGTCCGCCCTCGCGCCCGAGCGACGGCGAGCCGTCTTGAAGGCTTGTAAATTGCACGCCTTCCTCAATCAAATCCTTGATTTGCTGGGGGCCGGATTTCACGATTTCGCGCACGGCGTCTTCGTGGCAGAGTCCGTCGCCTGCAATCAGCGTGTCTTTGACGTGCGATTCGAAATTGTCGGCGCAGCTTGTGACGCTTGCGATTCCCCCCTGCGCGTGGTTTGTATTGGTGTCCGAGCGTTCCTTTTTGGTGACGATGGCGACCTTGTGCCCTAATTTTGCGGTTTTCAGCGCGAAGCTAAGCCCCGCGATTCCGCTTCCGACTACTACTACGTCGAATTTCATATTTGTTTTGCTGGTGTGTAAAGTGTTGTTGTTGTATTTCGCGCTAAACAACGATGTTGTCTATGAGGCGCGTCTGCCCATACCAGACCGCGAGCGAGATTCTGCACTTGCCTTTCGCAAGCTCCGAAACGGGCAGCGACGTTTTGGCGTCCACAATTTCCACATAGATTATGCGCGTTTTTGGGTCGGCCAGCGTGTTTATGACGAGAGCCTTGACTCTGTCGATGTTCGTGCAGCCCTCGTCGACGAGAGCCTTGCCCGCCAGCAGCGATTTCCTGATTCGCGTTGCGCCGTCGCGCTCCGCCTGCGTCATGTATTTGTTGCGCGAGCTGAGGGCGAGCCCGCTCTGTTCGCGGACAATCGGGGCGCGGACGATTTCGACGTCCATGAAGAGGTCGCGCACCATTCTTTCGATGATGGAGACCTGCTGGGCGTCCTTTTCGCCGAAAACGCCGAAGTCGGGCTTTACTATATTGAAGAGAATGCTTACAACAGTCGTCACGCCGCGGAAGTGTTTGGGGCGGCTTTTGCCGCAGAGGTTTTGGCTTATCTGCTCTTCCGAGACGAAGGTGGAGGCGTCGGGCGCGTATATGTCGGAGGGGGAGGGCGCGAAGACGACGTCGGCCGCGTGCTCCTCGCATTTTGCGACGTCGGCTTCGAGCTGGCGCGGGTATTTGTCGTAGTCTTCGTTCGGGCCGAACTGCGTGGGGTTGACGAAAACCGACACGACCACTACGTCCGCCAGCGATTTCGCCTTGTCGATGAGGCTCAAATGCCCGTCGTGCAGTGCGCCCATGGTGGGTACGAGCGCGATTTTTTTGCCTGCGGCTTTCGCGTTCGCGGAAAATTCCTTCATTTCTTTGGGAGAGCTTATTATTTTCATTGATTTTAGTCCTTCTCTCTTATTTCCTTTCATACTTGACACTTTTTTAAAAAAATCAACCCATTAAAAACAAGACGGATTCAATGAGCGACTCATACATTCAAAACCTCTTCGCCGAAAGAATCGGCGGCGCGAACTACGGCAAAAGCAATGCCATCTACAAGTTCGAGAAAATCAAACGCGCAAAGCGCGCCGCAAAGGCCGCGAAGCCCGACGTCGCGCTCATCGACATGGGCGTGGGCGAGCCCGACGAAATGGCTTTCCCCGAAGTGGTCGAAGCCCTCTACGCCGCCGCGAAAGACCCCGCAAACAGGGGCTATGCCGACAACGGCGGTCGCGACTTCAAGGTTGCCGCCGCGGGATACATGAAGGCGGTCTTCGGCGTCGAGCTTGACCCCGACACCGAAATCCTCCACTCGATAGGCTCGAAAGCCGCCCTCAGCATTCTGCCGAACTGCTTTGTGAACCCCGGCGACGTCGTCATCATGACGACCCCAGGCTATCCCGTTTTCGGCACGCATGCAAAATACCTCGGCGGCGAAGTCTACAACCTCAAACTTTCGGCGGAAAACAGCTTCCTGCCCGACCTCGATTCGATTCCCGCCGACGTTCTCAAACGCGCCAAGGCGATTGTCGTAAACTACCCCAACAACCCGACGGGCGCGAGCGCCACGCGCGAATTTTTCGAAAAGCTTGTGGCGTTTGCGAAGCGCAACAACATAATAGTGGTTTCCGACGCCGCGTACGCGTCGCTTACGTTCGACGGCAACGCGCTGTCGATTCTCCAAATAGAGGGCGCAAAGGACGTCGCGGTAGAGCTTCACTCGCTCTCGAAAAGCCACAACATGACGGGCTGGCGCATCGGCTGGGTCTGCGGGAATCCGCTAATCGTAAAGGCGTACGGCGATGTCAAGGACAATACGGACTCGGGACAGTTCCTCGGCATTCAGCTCGCGGCGGCAAAGGGTCTTGAAAATCCGTCGATAACCCGCGCGATTGCCGCCAAGTACTCGCGCAGAATGGATTTGCTTGTCGGCGTTCTCAAAAACCTCGGCTTCTCGCCGCGCAAGCCCAAGGCGGGATTCTTCCTCTATATGCCCGCGCCCAAGTCGGCAATCCAGCCCGACGGCTCGCGCACGGAGTTCAAGACCGGCGAGGACTTCTCGCAGTGGATGATTTCCGAGCACCTCATTAGCACCGTTCCGTGGGACGACGCAGGCGCGTTCGTCCGTTTCTCCGTAACTTTCGAAGCGCACGGAGAGGACGCCGAAAAGGCGGTAGTAGAGGAAATCGCCCGCCGCATGGGACGCTCGAAATTCGAGTTTTAACAAAACCGCGCCGCGCGCGCAAAGTCCGCGCGCCGCGCAAGCAAGTTTAGTGATATGTCAGAAGAAAGAATTGTTGCATTGTTGCACGGCCACGACCGCGCGGGCATAGTCGCCCGCGTGTCGGGCTGGATTTACGCCCGCGGCGGAAACATTCTCCACGCCGACCAGCACCGAGATCGTCAGGAGGGCATTTTCTTCCAGCGCGTCGAGTGGATTCCCGCGGGCGACGTAGACGAGGAAATGCGCCTGTTCAGGGAGTTCGCCGCGTCGGATTTGGAAATGGAGGCGTCGGTGCAGAAGTCGTCGGTGCGCCCGAAAATTGCGGTGATGGTCTCGAAATTCGAGCACTGTTTCAGCGACATCGTTTTGCGCTGCCGCTCTGGCGAGCTTCACTGCGACATCGCCTGCGTAATCTCGAACCACGAGGACTTGCGCGAAATGAGCGAAATGTTCGGACTGAAATTCCACTACACGCCGATTTCAAAAGAGACAAAGCCCGAAACCGAGGCCGAGCAAATGCGGATAATCCGCGAGAGCGGCGCGGAGCTTGTCGTGATGGCTCGCTACATGCAGATTCTAAGCGGCGATTTCATCGACAACGTGGGGTGCCCCGTCATCAATATCCACCACAGCTTCCTGCCCGCGTTCGCGGGCGCAAAGCCCTACCACAAGGCGTACGCCCGCGGCGTAAAGCTCATAGGCGCAACCGCGCACTACGCCACGAAGGATTTGGACGAAGGCCCTATTATCGCGCAGTCGGTAGCTCCCGTCAACCACCGCAACAGCGTGGAGGATTTGATGCGCAAGGGGCGCGAGCTTGAACGCTCGGTTCTCGCCGACGCCGTAAGGTGGCACATCGAGGGGCGCATTCTCGCCTACAAAAACAAGACCGTAATCTTCGACTGATTTTCGAAATGGAGAAGCTTCCGTTTAAAATCAGCGTGCTTGTTTTCGTCCGAAACGCGGACGGAAAGTTCCTGCTTATCCGCCGCGCGAAGGAGCCGAACAAAGATTGCTGGAGTCCGATTGGCGGCAAGCTCGAAATGGCGGACGGCGAGTCGCCGTTTGAATGCGCAATCCGCGAAACGCGCGAGGAAATCGGGCTTGAATTGGAGGCGTCCGACCTCCACCTGTTCTCGATGACGAGCGAGCGCGGCTACGAGGGCAGCGCGCACTGGCTGATGTTCCTTTTCGAGTGCAAAAAGCGTCTCGAAAAGCTCCCGCCAGACATCGGCGAGGGCGGCTTCGCGTTTTTCGACTACTCCGAAATTCGGGGCGGAAAAATCAAAATTCCCGAAACCGACAAAAAACTTCTCTGGGACGTCCGCGAAAGATTTTGCGACGGCGGCATGGCGGTTCTCCGCGCCGATTGCTCGCGGGCGGGCGAACTCTCCTGGACTTTCGAACAGACTATAAAACCTATGAACGACAACGAAAAAATTCTCGAAATATTCAGGGACACCGGCGCGCTCATGGAGGGGCATTTTATCCTCCGCAGCGGCCTCCACAGCGGACATTTCTTCCAGTGCGCGCGCGTTTGCGAGCACATGGACAGAGTGTCGGAGCTTGTGGCAATGCTCGCAAAGAAACTCGCGGGCGTTGAATGCGACACCGTTCTCGCCCCCGCGATGGGCGGGCTTGTGCTCGGTCAGGAAGTCGCAAGACAGCTCGGCAAGCGTTTCATCTTCGCGGAAAAGCAGGACGGCAACCTCGTTCTGCGCCGCAACTTCAAAATCGGCGACGGCGAGAAAATCCTGATTGTGGAAGATGTAATCACGCGCGGCGGACGCGTTCAGGAATGCATCGACATCGTCAAGGCGAACGGCGGCAAGCCCGCGGCGGTCGCGGTTCTTGTCGATAGAAGCGAGGGCAAGGCGAAGTTCGAAGTGCCCTGCGTGAGCCTCCTCGAATTTTCGTTCCCGACCTACGCGCCCGACGCGATTCCCGCCGAGCTTGCGTCGATTCCCGCGTGCCACCCCGGCTCGTAGAAAAACGCGCAAAAAATCCGCAACCGCCTGCGAACCGCGCCCGAAAACGGGACGGGCAAAGCAAGGCCGGTTGCGGATTTTTTTGTTTCGGTAAAACGCTTCGCGCAGCGGCTGCGGGGCAGGGCGCGTTTCGTTCCGCCCGCTCTCGGCGCTGATTGCGCTACGCCGAAACGAGCTTGTAGAATGTGCCGATGTCGTCGAGGATTCGCGCAAGATTTACGCGGTTCGACGCGTTGTCCTGCACATGGGCGCAGCGGCTCCAAATGTCGGTAAAAACGCGTTCGACAAATTCGGCGGAAATCCCCTTTTTTATTTCGGAATTTTTTACGGCGTTCTCCGCTATTGCCCGCAGCTCGAGCATTTTCGAGCGCATGTAGCGTCTGAAACGCGGCTCGTTGCGGAGGGCGTCGAAGTACATTACGTTGTAGTCGAACACCGAAAGCTCCCTGCCGAGCGAGCGCGACAGCCCTAAGATTATGCGCTCCATGTTTTGCGAAATCACTTCGAGAAGCTCTTTGAGCGACGCTTTTCCCGCGTCGAATCTTTCGGGGAAAAAGCGTTCGTAGTAGTAGAGCTTGCACGCCTCGAAGAGCAGATCGCGCTTCGAGGGGAAGTAGCGGTATGGCAGGCTTCGGGTGATTTCGAGCGCCTTTGTGATGTCGCCTATCGAAACGCCGTTGTAGCCGTTTTTTACGAGCAGCGCGAACGCCGTTTCGAGTATTTTTCCCTTCGTGTCCTTCATTGTATTTCGCGCGAGAGTGCCATAATCGGGAAGTAATGGCAATAATAACCGTAGCGCAGCATGAATCCACGCGACAGCTCCTTGCCCTGCGGAAGCGGCGCGCCGTTGCGCAAATCGACTTTCGCGCCCAGCCCGTATCCGGGGAAGCCCGTCCCCGTGTACTCGGCCTCAACCCAAGTTCCGTCGGGGGTCTGCGTGTTTTTGAGGTAGTCCAAGCCCCTGCGGATATTTTCGCCGTAGGGCGTTTCGAACGACATCAGCGCAATCAACGCCCACGCCGTCTGCGAGGCGGTCGAGCCGCTTTTGCTGCGAGGCTGCATGTAGGTGGAAGCCCGCTCGCCCCAGCCGCCGTCGGGGTTCTGCCTGCCCGCAAGCCAGTCCGCCGCGCGTTTGATTTCGGGCGACGAGTACTCGAAGCCCGCGGCTTTGAGCGCGGTCATCGCGCACCAAGTGCCGTAGATATAGTTGATTCCCCAGCGGCCGAACCACGAGCCGTCGTCCTCCTGCTCGCCGAGAATGAATTTTATGCCGCGCGAGACGCACTCGCAGTCTTTTGAATAGCCGCATTTGAGCAGGGCCTCCACGACGTGCGCGCTGACGTCTACGCTCGGGGGGTCCAGCACTTCGCCGAAGTCGCAGAACGGGATTTTCGTCACAAGCTCGGTTGTGTTGTCGCGGTCGAAGGCCGCCCAGCCGCCGTTTTTCGACTGCATTGCGACAATCCATTTCGCCGCGCGCCCGATGGCTTCCGAAATTTTCGCGGCGCGCGGATCCGACTTCGGCAGGGCGTCGCGGTATTTCAGGAGTGCGACAATCGCGACCGCGGTGTCGTCGATGTCGGGGTAGAATTTGTTTGCCCGCTGGAACGACCACCCGCTCGGCTTGACTCCGCGCCCGACGGTTTCGGACCAGTCGCCGTAGTAGCGGTTTTCGTTTTCGAGCAGGTAGTCGACGGCTTTCGAAAGTCGGGAGTCTGAAACGCTCGCGCGGGCGTCGAGCAGGGCGTTTACGGCAAGCATTGTGTCCCACACGGGGCTTTCGCTCGCCTTTATGCGCGTGCCTTTTTCCGTCTGCTCCGTCCAGTGCAAATTGACGGCGTTGACGGCTTTTGCCATGTTTTCCTGCGTTTGCGGATAGCCCAGAATGTGCATCGCAATTATGCCGTAAATCCACGGCGGCTGGATTCCGCCCCAAAAGCCGTCGTCGTCCTGATGCTCTATAATCCAGTCCATGGCGTCTTTGATTGCGCGTTTGCGCAGGGCGGAGTCGCCCGATTTGTCGTTGAAGAAATGGAAGATTTTGTCGGCGGCGAGGAATATTTTTTTAGTCGAAAACTTTTCGCCGTCGTCGGTTTTCCGCATTTCGTAGGCGGTTTCACGCCCGACGGGGAAAAGCTCGTCTATTCTAAGCTCCGGCGCGAGCGTCTTGACGGGTTTTTTTGACGTCACCACGCAAAGCGGCATGATTGTCGCCCGCGCCCACGCCGCAAAGCGATATATGTTGAATGGAAACCATTTCGGAAAGTAGATTATTTCGGGCGGAAGCGCGGGCGTTTTAGACCAGTCCCATTCGCCGAAAAGCGCGAGCCAGTATTTTGTGAACACCCTCACGTGCTTGTACCACTCGTATTTCAGCAGCCATTCCCGCGCCGCCGCCATGCGCGGGTCGTCCTTTGGGAAGCCGAAAATGCGCAGCGCGTAGTAGCATTCGAGCGTCGTGTTGACGTCGCCGTTTTCCGCGCCGTAGTAGACGTCCCAGCTGCCGTCGTGGCGTTGCGAGTTCAAAATGTATTCTATGATTCCCGCGTTTTTTCCGCTTTCGATTCCGCAGAATTTGCACGCCATCAGCCACTGCGCCTCCATGCAGCAGTTTGTTTCGAGGTGCGCGTTCCAGTAGCCTTCGGGGAGTTGGCGTTCGAAAAGCCAGTCGGACGCCTTTTGCATGTGCGATTTTTCTTCCATATTGCGCGGATAAAAAAGAACACTCGTTCACTCGTCAAGAAAAAAAGTGAACATGTGTTCACTTGCGCCCGCGGGCGCGGTTTCGCGTTCGCTTCTTTTTCGTCTTTTTTTGCGTCCGCTACTTTTTGCGGATTACCGCGAAGCTCGAAACCTTTGCCGCAAGAGCCTCCGACGTGCGTGAAATGGACACCGTGGTTTCCCTGAGAGCGTCGACCTGCGCGCGGGTTTTCTCGCCAAGTTCCGCGAGCGACTGCGTTTGCGAGGCGATAGCGCCCGCGTTTTTCTCCTGCCCCGAAACGTCCTCCGCGAGCGACTCGAACTTCGGGCCAAGCTCCGCAATCTGCCCCTCCGCCGACTCGAGGTTGTCGTGAACTTTGCTTATCATTTCGGAGTTCGATTTCATTCTTGCGGCGAAGTCGTCCATGTCGCCCACGCCGAGGTTTACGGAGTCGTCCATTTCGGCGACCATGCGCGAGACGTTCATTGCCGCGACCGCCGTGCGGTCGGCAAGTCGCGTGATTTCCGCCGACACCGCCGCGAAGCCGCCGTTTGCGTCCGCCGCGCGTTCCGCCTCAATCGAGGCGTTGAGCGAAAGCATGTTCGTGCGCTCGCTGACCGCGTTGATTGTGGACATTGCCGCGAGAATGCGCTCGGTCTTGTCCTTTATGACCGCAAGCCTCGCCGAAACGGAGTCCGCCGCGCCGAGCAGAATTGCCGCGTTTTCGTTGAGCCTGCCGAGCAGGTTGCCGCCGTCGCTCATGATTTCGAGCGACGCCTCTATGTTTTTTGCCGCGTCGAGCGCGTCGGCGTTGAGCAGCGACGCCGAGTTTGAAATTGAGTCTATCGTGCCGAGAATGTCGGAGAGCCTTTCCGCCCTCGCGCTTGTGGTCTTTGCTATGTCCTCCGCGCCCGACGAGATTTTCGCCGCGCTTTGGGCGAGGTTTTCGCCTGCGTCCTGAACTTTTGCCACGAGCTTCGAGATGTTTGCCGACATTGTGTCGAGCGCGAGCGACAGCCTGAAAATTTCCGAGTTGCTCCACTGGCGCGGGTCGGCAAGTTCCGCAAGTTCCGCCTGCGCGGCGGGAATGTCGCCGCCTTTGATTTCCCCGATTGCGCGTTTTAGCCCGTCCACCATTTGGACGCCGCGCACACCCGCAAGCCACGCCGCAAAGCCCGCAAAGAAGAGCATCGCAAGACCGACGGGCACGAGCATGAAGACGAAGTTTCGCGCGGAGGCGTCTATTCTTTCCACCCCCGCGGCGTAGTCGTTCCTGTACCCGCTCGACCCTATCACGAGGTTCCACGGCTTGAAATATGTGTAGGCGGTTATGAGGTCGGTGAGGCTGCGCTCCGCTCCCGACTTGTAGTCGCGCACGGTGATTTTTTCGCCCTGCGCGACGGCGGAGGCTATGATTTCGAGCGTCGCCTCGCGCCGTTCCCTGAACGTGTCTCCCTCGACGATGAAGCCGTTGCGCTTGCCGTCGCGCGAAATCCTCACAACCGACTCGCCGCGCCCGACAAGCTCTATTGCCCAGACGTAGCCCGTGTTGCCTATTCTTATGTTTTCGAAATATTTTAGCAGGTACGCAATCGACGCCTGCGGGCGTCCGAACGCCACCGCCCCGATAACGTCGCCGTACTGGTCTATGATTGGCTCGTAGTTTGCGATGAAGTTGACCGCCCCCCCGCGCGAAATTCCCGAAAACGCCTTGCGGGCAAGCAGTGTGCGGACAATCGCGCCGTCGTCGTAGCCGCCGTTTGCGGGAATGTATGTGCCCACAAAGGGCGTTCCCTCGGCGTCGAGCGCGGTCGATGCTATGCGCAGCATGTTGCCGTCGGCGTCGATTTTTTGGAGTATCGCGAAGTCAAGCCCCGTCTCGGTTTTAAGCTGTTCGAGGATTTCCGCGGCGCGTCCCGACGCCCTTTCGAGCGAGCCGTCGGGCGACATCTTCAAGACTATTTCGCTGTTGCCGAAAGCCATTGCGGGAATTTCCGCCGTCTTGAATTCCGTCGGCGTCATTTGCGACGCCACGCGGATTTTCGCCTTTTTGTCGAGCAGTTTCGGAAAGCCGATATTCCAGAGGCGTTCGCGGACGGCGTCCCGCGCCTTGTCGTCTTCGTCGAGCTGCGTGCGGCGGATTATTTTGCAAATCCGCACGGTGTCTTCCACAATTTGGCGCGTCGCGCGCGCGCCGATTTTGTCGAATTCGGAGTTTACGATTTCCCTGATGTCGCTGTTCATCATCAGCACGAGAAGCCCGATGACGATTACCGGAAGCGCGGAAAGCCCCACGGAGAAAGCCGCGAGCGTCTTTTTCAGCGGAATTTTCATTTTCGCGCAACGCCTCCTTCCCCCGCGGTTTTGAAGCGCGAAACTTCGTCGAGAAGCGAGTCGCTCGTGGCGTCGAGCGAGCTTGTCGCCGACTTGAATTCGAAGACGGTGTCGCGCATGCGTTCCGAATTTGCGGAAAGCTCCGTCATAGTTTCGCTGATTCTGCGCGCGCTGTCCGACATGCCCGCGATGCGCCCCGCGATGTTTTCGAACTTCGGACCGACGCCCTCGATGTCGCCCACGACCCTCGAAAGCGAGTCCGCCGTTTCCAGAATGATTTTAAGGCTCTGGCGCATGCTCGCCCCGAACCTGTCCATTTCCATCACGCCCGAATTTACCGCCGACTGCATCTGCCTTACGGCGTTTTCGATGTCGGAAGCCGCTTTCGAGGTTTTGTCGGCGAGCCTGCGTATCTGCCGCGCCACTACCGCGAAGCCAAGCCCGACTTCCCCCGCTTTTTCCGCCTCTATCGAGGCGTTGAGCGAAAGCAGGTTCGTGCGCTTGTTGATTTCGCCGATTGCCGTGACCACCGCCGTGATTTTTTCGGCGTTGCCGTTGATTACCGAGAGCCTTTCGGCGACGTTTTCCGTCGCGGCGAAAAGCGCGTCGTAGTTGCGTTTTAGAAGCAGCAGGTTGTCGCCGCCTTCGCGGCTGCTGTCGAGCGTTTTGCGCACCCGCGCCGCCGACGAACGCGCCGCCCTGTTGATTGCGTCCGCCGAAAACGAAATCGATTTCCCCGTCGCCGCGACGCGCCTCATCGACGCCACCTCCGAATGCGAGATTGATTCGAGCGACCGCGCAAGCTCCGAAATCTGCACTGCGCCGTCGGCTACGTATTCGCCGTCGTCGCGTATCGATTTTATCAAATCGGAAAGCCCGATTGTCATGTCGTAGATTGCGAGAATCAGGCTGTCGAACTCGGCGATTCTCGCGCCGCCCCTGTCGCGGTAGGCGGCAAGTTCGGACTCCGCCGCCGCCATGTTCCCGCGCGAGTGGTGCCGCGCCACGCGGCGCAGAATTTTCAGCGGCCTCGACATCTGCGACGCCAAAATCCACGAAATCCCGATTGCCAAAACCGTGAACACCGCGCCGACGTAGACTATCGTTTTCGAAAACGAGTCTATCTGCGAGAGCAGGGCGGTTTCGCTGCCCGAAAATTCGTCGGCGTCGAGCGAAGTTCCGATTATGCGCTTCCACGGCTTGTAGTTTGTGTAGGTTACAAGCCTTACGATGTCGCGCCGCCTGTCTTTCGAGGGAATGTTTACGGTTTCCACTCCTATTTCGCCGTCGCGCAGGTTTTGGCTCTTTTCTATAATCTGGCGCAGGAAGGCGCGGCGGGCATCGATGGGGTCGTCCTCGATTTTTCCCGCCGCGGAGTTGTCGCGCGAGACGGTGAGCGCGGGCGACGACGGGTCCGAAATGTCGATAACCCACACCGAGCCGGTTTCGCCCACGTTCGAGTTTTGCAGGTATTTTTCAAGCTCCGCCACCGCCGGCATCGGCGAGCCGAACACGGCAACCGCGCCTATTTGGCCGTCGTCGCGTTCGAGCGGAACGCAGTTTGCCGAGTAGTGCTCCGAGTTGATTTTTACAAGCCCGCCCGCGGGGCTTTTTGTTTCCAGCGTCTTTGCGAACAGCGCGCCCAGCCCGCCGCCGTCTTTTGGCGACACCGTGCCGCCGGCATAGCTTTCGCCCGTGGGGTAGGTCAGGGTGCTTGCAACGTTTACAAAAAAGTCAGACTCCGGAATCGGCGAGTATACCGAGATGTCGCAAAACAGCCGCGCTTTGAGCGATTCGAGCAGCTTGGGGAGCTTTCCGTCGAAGTCGTCGGGCGAGATTTCGTCGTTCCCCATTCTTATCAGCCGCGCCGCCACAATCTGCTTGGCTTCGGGCGATTCCAGCGGGAACACCGAAAACGACGTCGGCTTGCTTGCGACGGAGATTTTGCCGAGCTTGCCGATTTCCTCCGAGATTATGCTTTTTGCCGCCTCCGTCGCGACGTCGTCGGAGATTTCGATTACGTCGCACATTTGGCGGATGTCCACCGTCGCCTGACGCGCGGCTTCGAGGGCGGCGGCGCGGAATTCGGAGTTCGCGGTTTTTACGATGTCCGAGCCCATCAGCGCGATGAAGGCGAACATGGCGACCGCGGGGACGACCGTAACGGAAATCCCCAGCCCCAGCAAAGACGACTTCATCGAAGCTTTCATACTCCGAGACAGCGTAGCAAAGCGGCGTTCCGTTTCAAGCCGATTTTTACGCCGTGTCCCCTCAAAACCGTCCCGCGGTTTTTGCGCCGCCTTGCGAATGCGCCATCGCTTTGTTCGGGCTGTGCGCCGCGCCCGCGCATGCGTAAAAACTTGACTAATCGGGCGGATTTTACGAAAAATCCAAAGCTTATTTTCCATGAAAAAACTTCTCAGATTCAAAGTATACGTCAAGCCGTGCCTGCCGCAGCTCGTGGCGGCGGTGATTTTCGGCGCGTTGTTCGGCGCGTGCAGCGGCTTCGGCATGCCCGTTATTTTCGACAAGGTTCTCCGCAAAATCTTCATGGAGAAAACCGTCGAGGAGCAGTCGCTCTGGTACATTTTCGGAATCGCAATGCTGCTGCCGACGATTTTCGCGCTGAGGGCAATCTTCGGCTACCTCAGCGGATATTTGATGACCTATTCGTCGCTCGAAATTCTGCGGACTCTCAAAGGCGACATTTTCCGCAGAATCCAGAGCTACCCAATCGCGTTCTTCGACAAGTTCACCACGGGCGATCTCCTTACGCGCCTTACAAGCGACACCGTCTCCGTCCAGAATGTCCTGCTTTCGTTCTCCTCGGAGATATTCAGGCAGCCCTTGCAGGTTGTGGGCGCGTTGGGCTATCTGCTTTATCTTTGCTGTACGAAAGGGCAGGTTGTGTTTCTTCTCGTGTTCTTGGTGGCTGTGCCGTTTTGCATTCTGCCCGTCCAGATGATACGCAAAAACATGAAGCTCTACGCGGGCAAGGCACAGGTGAAGCTAAGCGACATGGCGCAGCTCTTCGGCGAAAACCTCGACGCCGCGCACGAAGTCAGGGTCTTCGCCCTCCAACAGCCGCAGATAAAAAAGTTCGACAACATGAACGGCGAGGTCAAATGGTACTCGCTTAAAATGGCGAAGTTCGAGCTTATGCAGCAGCCGTTCATGGAGTTCCTCGCGGCTACGATGGTTTCGATAACTTTCGTCTACGCGTATTTCGGCGACATCGACTTCCCGACCTTTTCGGCAATCGGCATCGCGCTCTATTTCACAATCGACCCCATTAAGAGAATAGCGCGAATGTTTACCGACTTCGTGAAAATCATGCCGCTTGTCGAACGCCTCTCCGCCGTGCTCGACTACCGGACGACCGTTCCCGAACCCGCAAACCCCGTGAAAATCGGGCGCGTACGCGGCGAACTGCGCTTCGAAAACGTCGAATTTGCGTACAACAACAAGACCGTTCTCAAAGGCGTGAACATCGTGATTCCCGCAGGCACGAGCTGCGCGCTCGTCGGCGAAAGCGGCGCGGGCAAGAGCACGTTCGCGCGGCTTGCGATGCGTTTGTACGATCCCGTCTCAGGCTCGGTGAAAATCGACGGCGTCGATTTGCGCGACATTGCTTCCGCCGATTTCGTCGAAAATCTCGGCAGCGTTCCGCAGTATCCCGTTTTGTTCAACGACACTGTCTACAACAACATTCTCGCCGCGCGCCCCGACGCCACTCGCGACGAAGTCATAGCGGCCGCAAAGACCGCCTATGCGCACGAGTTCATCGAAAGCCTCGACGACGGCTACGAAACGGTCGTCGGCGAGCGCGGCGACAGGCTCTCCGGCGGGCAGAAACAGCGCATCGCGCTCGCCCGCGTGTTCCTGAAAAATCCGCCGTTCATCGTGCTCGACGAGGCTACCTCCGCGCTCGACGTCAACAGCGAGGCGTTCATTCAGAAGGCGGTAGACTCCCTCATGCGCGACAGAACCATGCTAATCATCGCGCACCGTTTCAGCACAATCCGCAACGTCCGCATGATAATTGTTTTCAAGGACGGCGCGATAGTGGACTACGGCACGCACTCCGAGCTTATCGACCGCTGCCCCGAATACCGCAGGCTCTACGAGAAGCAGGCGGCGAAATAGCGAAGCCGCGCGGCTTCCGAATTTCGCCAAGCCGTTTTCCAATTTCAGCCGAGCGGCTTCCGCGCTTTTTAGCTCTCCGAAAATTTCGGGGAGCTTTTTTTTGCGCCCGCGCGACTGCGTTTTGCGCGGGCGCGCGGGCGTGGTTCGGCGCGGTTTTACAAATTTGTAGTTTGCGCATACGAAAATGTTGCGGTCGGTTTTGCCCGCATGCCGCCGCGAATCGGCGTTTTCGCGCCATGTTTTTGATTTTTAGCGTCTTTGCGCGCGTCCCAAAAACTGGCACGCCTTCTGCTGTATGGGTTTTGTGTTCGTCGAGGCTCGGCGGACGCGCAATACAAACATCAAACGAAAAAACTATGGCAAACAAAATTACAGCATTGACCTGCGCATTGACAATCGCCGCCGCGTCCGCATTTGCGGCCGGCGCTTCAACACCCGAAAAGGAAATAAATTCGCTTTCCGACATGCAGGTTGCAAGCGATGTCCTTTCCAAATTCTCGGCGTCCGCGTCCGTCGGATACGAGAGCGAGTTCATTTTCAGGGGAAAACAGCTTGCCGGCTCGGTAGTTTGCCCCGAAGTGGACATCGCCTACGACATCGGCGCGGGCTTCGGCGCGTACATCGGCTGGTGGGGCTGCTATTCGACCGACGGCGCGGGATACGGCGAGAACGACCTCTACGCGGGCGCGACGTATTCAATCGAAAACTTCACCGTAGATTTCGGCTACACTGCGTACACGTATCCGTCGTCGGGTTCGACCGTCGAGAACGAGCTTAAACTTTCGCTCAGCTACGACACTTCCGAATTTCTCGGCGATTTCGCGGTGTCTCCGTACGTCAGCGGCTTCTACAACCTGACATATTCGGGCACTGTATTAGAGGCGGGGCTTTCGTATTCCGCGCCAATCACAAAATGGGTTCTCGGCGAAAACTGGGGCACGATAGACTTGGCGGCGTTCGGCGGATATGCCGACTACATCGGCGGAATGACCGAAGTCGGCGGCTACGCCTACGCTGGCTTCTCGGCGGGCGCGACGGTTGCCGTAAGCGACTACTGGAAACTCTCCGCGGGCGTGCGCTATGCGTGCAATAACGACTCCGACGGCGGCTACGCGGCTGTCGCGGGCAAGGAAAACAACATCTGGTTCGGCGTGGGTACGTCGATAGGCTTCTAATTTACTCCTAAAAACGAAAGGACAATAAAATGAACGAAAACATCGCAAGGAACTCGGTCGCGTCCGCTGGACGTATGAACAAGAGGAGCTTTCTCAAAAAGCTCGGAGTCGGGGCGGCGGCGGCATTCGGCGCTCCGTATGTAATGGGCGCGTCTAAAAAGCCCATTCGGTGGAGGTTGCAGACATACGCGAGCACCGCGCTCGGGGCGCACGTAATCAAGCCCGCGGTTGACGCTTTCAACAAAATAGCGGGCAGCGAGATGAAAATCGAGCTGTACTACGCCGACCAACTCGTTCCGACGAGCGAGCTTTTCAGCGCGCTCCAACAAGGCACTCTCGACTGCGTGCAAAGCGACGACGATTCCATGGGCTCTCCCGCCGACGTCGCGCCGTTCAGCGCGTACTTCCCGCTTGCGACCCGCTATTCGCTCGACGTTCCCGCGCTCTTCAACGAGTTCGGACTCGGCAAGATCTGGGCGGATTCCTACAACGACGTCAAAAACGTAACGTGGCTAAGCTCCGGCTCGTGGGATCCCTGCAACTTCATCACAAAAGAGCCGATTCGCTCGCTCGCCGACATCAAGGGCAAAAAGCTCTACACGTTCCCGACGGCGGGCAGGTTTCTGTCGCGCTTCGGAATCGTCCCGATTACAATTCCCGTCGAGGACATCGAAATGGCGTTGCGCACGGGCGAGCTTGACGGCGTCGTGTGGTGCGGCATCACCGAGGCGTACACGGTAGGCTGGGCGAACGCCACAAAATACTTCCTCACAAACAACATTTCGGGCGCGTGGATTGGCTCGTTTGTCGCCAACAGCAAGTCCTGGGCGAAAGTGCCCCCGCACTTGCAGGAGCTGTTCAAGCTGTGCATGGATTCATCGCACTACTACCGCCAATACTGGTACTGGGCGGGCGAGGCGAACCTGCGCGTCAACGGCGGCAAGCTCAAGCTCACCACGATTCCCGAAAACGAATGGAAGAGCGTCGAGGACGGCGCGCTCAAATTCTGGGACGAGATAGTCGCAAAGGGCACTCCGCGCCAGAAGGAGGTCGTCAAGATTTTCAGGGACTACAACGCGATGATGGAAAAGGCAGGCTCGCCGTACCGCTAAACCGCGTTTTTTCAAAACCGTCGGGCGCGTTCCCTCCCAAGCGGGCGGGACGCGCCCCGATGCGTAAAACTACAAACATTCCGACTTTATGATTATCAGAAGAACGAGATTCGACGATTTCGACGACTGGCTTGAAACCGTGGACTGGAAGAAGGTAAAGGAAAACACGGGCGCTCCCATGATGAAGCTTATCCGCCTTTACATTCGTTCGGTCGGAAAATTCAGCGAGTTCGTCGGCGAGGGCGCGATGTACCTGCTTTTGGCGATGATGGGCATACTTTTATATTCCATTATCACCAACGCAATGCACCACCCCGTGATATGGGTAATGGAGATGTCGCAGTTTACGATGGCGGCATATTATATTTTGGGTGGCGCAAGCAGCCTCAAACACGGAATACACGTCCGCATGGACTTTTTGTACGAGCGGTGGAAGCCGCGCACAAAGGCAATCGTGGACGTCTTCACCGTGTTTTTCCTGCTGTTCTACCTCTACATAATGGTGAAGGGCGGCTGGGACAGTTCGGCGTTCGCGCTCGAATTCGACCAGCGCAACCACAGCGTTTGGAAGCCGCCGATGGCTCCAATCAAGATTGTCATGACCGCGGGTATGGCGTTGATGTTCCTGCAAGCCGTAGCCGAGCTTTTGAAGGATTTTTGCAGGGCAATAGGAAGGAAGTATTGATATGAGTCTCTCTCCCGAAATTATTATTCTGCTGATGTTCTCCACGCTCATGCTCCTTATGCTCACGGGGCAAAGGGTATTTGCGGCGATGGGGTTTGTCGGCGTCGCGGCGGCGTTGTTCCTCTGGGGCGACGGCAGCTCGGCGATAGGTTTCAACGCGGCAATCAAGCTATTCAACTGGTATCCCATGCTGACGCTGCCGATGTTCGTTTTCATGGGCTTCATGCTGTCGGAATCGGGCATCGCAAACGACATGTACTACATGTTCCACGTCTGGATGGGCTCGCTCAGGGGCGGGCTTGCCGTGGGAACTCTGCTTGTGATGGTTCTGATTTCGTGCATGAACGGTTTGAGCGTCGCGGGCATGGCAATCGGTTGCAGCGTCGCGCTGCCCGAACTTTTGAAGCGCAACTACGACAAGCGCATGATTAGCGGACTCATTCAGGCGGGCAGCTCGCTCGGCATTCTGATTCCGCCGAGCATTGTGCTTGTCCTCTACGGCATGATTGCCCGCCAACCCGTAAGCCAACTGTGGCTGGCGGGTGTGGGACCTGGGCTGTTGATGACAGCGCTTTTCCTCGCCTACATTCTCATCAGGTGCAGGCTTAACCCGAAGATGGGCCCGATTCTCCCGAAGGAGGAGCGCAACTTCTCGATGAAGGAAAAGCTCAGGGTTTTGAGCGCGGGCATTATCCCGCTTCTTCTGATATTTTCGGTCATCGGATCGTTCTTCTTCGGGCTTACGAGCCTTGTCGAAAGCTCGGCGTTCGGCGCGTTTGCGGCGTTCGTGGTGGCGTTGTGCCGCCGCAGGCTGACGTGGAAAATCTTCAAGAAGATTCTGCGCGAAACCCTCGACAACTCGGCGATGTTCATGTGGGTCATGATGGCGGCTCTCGCGTTTGCGGCGGTCTTCGACGGACTCGGAGCGGTTCGCGCCCTCGAAGGCTTGTTCCTCAACGACTGGGGGCTTTCGCCGTGGCAAGTGCTGCTGCTCATGCAACTGTCTTTCGTGATACTCGGCATTTTCCTCGACGACACCGCGATGCTCGTAATCGTAGCCCCGCTGTACATACCGCTTGTGATGAAGCTCGGCTTCAACCCGATATGGTTCGGGATTCTCTACACAATCACCTGCCAAATAGCGTACATCACGCCGCCGTTCGGATACAATCTGTTCCTTATGCGCGCGATGTCCCCGAAGAGCATAACAATCCGCGACATTTACGCGTCGATTATTCCGTTCGTCGGTCTCATGCTGCTTGCGCTGGTTCTGATTATGATATTCCCGCAAATCGCGCTGTGGCTGCCGTCGCTGTTCAACACCAAGATGTAGAGCTTGCCATGAAGAAAACTTGGAGTATATGCACGGGCGGAAAGACGCACAATTTCCGCTCGTTGAAAGAGTTGACGGCAAAGGCGTCGCCCGCGAGGTCGGGCGACGTTCTTGCGGGGATTGCCGCCGCCGACTACGAGGAGCGCGTGGCGGCGCAGATGTGCCTTGCCGACGTTCCCCTTTCCCTGTTTCTCGAAGAGCCTCTGGTTCCCTACGACGAGGACGAGATAACGCGGCTGATTCTCGACCGCCACGACAAAAAGGCGTTCGAGCCGGTTTCGTCGCTTACCGTCGGCGAGTTCCGCGACTGGCTTCTGCGCTACGAGACCGACGGAGAAACGCTCGAAAAGCTCACATGGGGGCTTACGCCAGAGATGGTCGCGGCGGTGTCGAAAATCATGGGCAATCAGGATTTGATACTCGTTGCGTCGAAGCGCAGGGTGGTTTCGAAGTTCAGGGACACGCTCGGGCTTAAAGGCAGGTTTTCCTCGCGCCTGCAACCCAACGATCCGTCGGACGACCTCAAAGCGATAGCCTCGGGCATTCTCGACGGGCTTCTGTACGGCAGCGGCGACGCGGTAATCGGCATAAACCCCGCCACCGACAGCGTCCCCGCGATGACCGAAATCCTCAAACTCATCGACGAGCTTGTGCACCGCTACGAAATCCCCACGCAGTCTTGCGTGCTTTCGCACATAACCAACGCGATAGCCGCCATGGAGCGCGGCGCGCCCGTAGATTTGGTTTTCCAGTCGATTGCGGGCACGGAAATCGCCAACAAAAATTTCGGCATAAACCTCTCGCTTATCCGCGAGGCGCACGAGGCCGCTCTCTCCCTCCGCAGGGGCACTGTCGGCGACAACGTGATGTACTTCGAGACGGGGCAGGGGTCGGCTCTCTCCGCCGAGGGAAACTGGGACGTTGACATGCAGACGTGCGAGGCCCGCGCCTACGCCGTCGCCCGCGAGTTCCGCCCGCTTCTTGTAAACACCGTCGTCGGCTTTATCGGGCCCGAATATCTCTACGACGGCAAGCAGATTATCCGCGCCGGTCTTGAAGACCATTTTTGCGGCAAGCTTCTCGGGCTCCCCATGGGCTGCGACATCTGCTACACGAACCACGCCGAGGCGGATCAGGACGACATGGACACGCTCCTTACGCTCCTCGCCGCCGCGGGGCTGAACTACGCCATGGGTATTCCCGGTTGCGACGACGTCATGCTGGGCTACCAGACGACGTCGTTCCACGACATTCTCTACGCCCGCCAGCTGCTGGGCTTGCGCCCCGCGCCCGAATTCGAGGCGTGGCTCGAAAAGATGAAAATTTTCCGCGACAACAAAGTTTTGCAAGTCGGCGGAAGCAACAAATTTCTAAACGACTATGAACACGCCATCGACTGACATTTCCGAAGTTCCCCTCCGCGCGAATTCGCTTCCCAACGCAATTGGCGGCGCAGATCCGTGGGTCGGGCTTCAAAAATACACTTCCGCGCGAATCGGCATAGGACGCGCGGGCGGCAGCCAGCGCACGCCGTCGCTTCTCGATTTCCGCCTTGCGCACGCCCGCGCGCGCGACGCTGTTCACGCGCAGTTCTTTCCCGAAAAAATCGCCGAAAAGCTCGAAAAGGCGGGCTTCGAAAGCGTCGTTTTGCACACGACGGTTTCCGACAAGCGGACGTATCTTATGAACCCCGACGCCGGGCGGAGGCTTTGCGAAGAGTCCCGCGCCGCGCTCGCCGAACTCGCCCCGAAATGGGGACGCCGCGACCTCGCGGTCGTCGTCTCCGACGGGCTTTCGGCGACCGCCGCAAACGCCCATGCCTCCGACACCGCAATCGCGCTGTTCAAATACCTGCCCAAGGAGAACTGGTCGGCGTACCCCGTGTTCATCGTTCCCTACGCCCGCGTGAAAATTCAGGACGACATCAACGAAATCCTCGGCGCGAGGCACACGATTATCCTTGTCGGCGAACGCCCCGGTCTCGGCTCGCCCGACAGCCTGAGCGCGTATTTCACATACCGCTCGAAGTGGGCTAGCGTGGAGTCCGACAGAAACTGCATTTCGAATATCCGCCCGTCGGGCATGCCGATAGACTTGGCGGCGCGGAAGCTTTCCCTGCTGATGGAGGAGTCGCGCGCGCGCGGAATAAGCGGCACCGCGCTGAAAGACGACATCGACATGTCCGCGCTGGAATCCGACTCCGCCGCCGCGCTGTCGGAGTAGGGCGCGGTTCGGCGGCGCGGCGCAGGGCTTGGCGTGCGTGTCCGCAAAAAAACCGCCCGAAATTTCGGGCGGTCGCAAGCCGTTATTTGCCGACGCTTTTTAGCGTTTTTTGGGCAGCCACAAAACCTGCTTTTCCTTGACGAGGGTGTCGCGAAGGTCGTCCATGTCGGCGTCCTGAACTGCGATGTCCCTGTTTATGCACTGTTCGGCGGCGGCGGCGGCGGAATGCCCCAGCACCATGAATACGGGTTCCATTCTAAGCGAGCCGTACGCGATGTGCGAAGCCGAAACCGCGCATGTCACGAACAGGTTTTGGCAGTCTTCCTTGCGCGGGACAATCACGCCGTAGGAAATCTGGTAAGGTCCCGACGCGCGGATTGATCTCTGCACGTCGCCCTCGTTTTGCACAAAGCCGTCTTCGTCTACGAAGCGCGAAGTGTTGTGCGAGTCGAGCGTGTACGAGCCCATGCCGATAGGTTCGGGCGAAATCTTGGTGTTCTGGCAGTCGTGCTGGGTGAGGACATATTCGCCGACCATGCGGCGGGCCTCGCGAATGTACATGTAGAACGGCCAGTTGCCCGTGTCGGCAAATTCGTCCTTGGGGAGTCCGAGTTTTTCGATTGCCTGCCTGAATTTTTTGGGCGTGCGCGGGTCGGTCTTCCAGAAGTGGAAGAGTCCGAGTGTGTAGTCTTTGTGCGCCTTTGCGATTTTCGCGCGTTCCTCGTAGGACGCTTCGGGATAGTTGTAGTTTTCGCCGATGAAGTCGGTCGAGAACGCCATTTTGTTGTTAATGTCGGTCTTGCCGTTGGGCATTTTCGAAATGATGAGCGGGAAGGCTTCGGGGTCTGCCTCGAACCAGCGTCCGCACAGCTCGTAGTCGGCGGCGTTGTAGTTTTCGGGCACGGGCAAATCGACCCTGTTGGGGGCGTAGTCGGTAAAGCAGAGGCGGTAGTTGTACGCCTGAACGCGCCTGTCGGCCGAGCCGTCTTTGGGCGGTTTTTCTCCCGAAACGTATTTGAGCAGTCCGCTTTTTTTGTCGCCCTTGATTTTATAGGGGTCGACTTTTGCGGTGAAGTAGTGCCCGTTTTGGCGGAGCGTGCCGCGGTATCCGTTGAAGTCTTCGCCGTACTGGGCGTTGCTTTCGCGGCCTACGGTGTATTTGCAGCCCGCCGCCGCCATGAGGTCGCCCTCGAACGTAGCGTCGATGAACATTTTTGCGCGGTACTTTTTGCCGCTGAGCGTAGTGATTGACTTTATCTTTTTGCCGACCTTTTCGACTCCGTTTTCGCGGTCGAGATATTCGCCGCGGTGCACGGCGATTTCGGGGTGTTCTGCGAGCCAGTTTTTAAACACTGTAAGCGCTATGCGCGGCTCGAAAATCCACATGGTTTTGTCGTGGTCTCTGATTGCCTTTGTGCCCTGTCCGTACCCCTTGAATTCGGAGCGTTTTTCGGCGTACCAGTTGGAATCCTTTTGGTATTCTGCGTAGACGCGCTTGTAGAATTCGAGCGAAAGCCCGCCGATTGCCGCCGTGTTGCCGGAGTCCGTCATTCCCAGACCCGAACTCGACATCGCGCCGAGGTTGGTGTCGGGCGAGACAAGAAACACTTTCTTGCCCGACTGCGCCGCCCTTATCGCCGAGACAACCGCTCCCGACGTTCCGCCGTAAACGACGATGTCGGCGTCGTAGCATTCCTTCTTTTCCTCCGCATTTGCCGAAAGCGCAAAAAGCGGGCACACCAATCCTATCAATAACTTTTTATAAATGTTCATGACTTTATTTTACGGGGGCGGATTTAGCTGTCAAACAAATTGTAAATTTATTGCGCAAAAAATCCCGAAAAGCTTGCGCAATTTGGGATTTTTGCTCACTGCGTTTTTTTAGAAGCTGAACTGTATGCCCGCGTTCACGTTGTGGTAGATTTCGCCCGAAATCTCCGTGGCGTAGTCGGCATAGACGCGCCACTGTTCGGTGATGTTGTAGCCTCTGCCCGCGCCGAACCGCCGTTGGTGAGCGTAAAGTCGGTCGTCGAAACGATGTTGCCGCTTACGGTTTTGCCGTCGAGCACGTTTACGTTTGTGCCGCTTACGTTCACGTTGCCGACGTTGCCGACGTCGCCTACGTTAAGCCCGTTGGAAACGTCCGTCGCCGAGATGTCGCCCGTAGCCGCGCCGATTTCAAGCGAGCCTACCGAGCTTGTAATGTTCAGGTCGGCAACGGAGTTGCCTTTTCCTTTTATAACGAGAGTTTCGTTTGCCGCGTCGTAGTTGTATGTTTGGGCGCAGGCAATGCCGGTCGCCGCCATAAATAAAGCGGTAATCTTCTTCATTCCGCAATATAATGCATACATACCAATAGCGAGCATTATTTCCCTGAATCGGGAACGTCCAAAAAACAGTCCGCGCGGAATGGGGGGCGCAAGAAAAGGGCGGCGAAACTGCCGCCATCAGTGTGTACGTTTGCTTGTATTTGCCGCGCTATTTTGTCGGCGGGATTAGTATGTAGTTTACGGGCTTGATTTCCGCGCCCTTGTAGACGAACGGCTTTTCGTTATAGTTGCTTACTATTTTGCTGCCGTCGCCGAATTCCGTGATGAAAACGTTGTCGGCCACGGTGTCGTGGCGCACCATCATTTCCTTTTGCAGGTGGCGCACGGGTTTGAATTCGTCCCACGCGCGTTTGATTCGCGGCACGTCGGCGAACTTGTATGTATAGAAAATCGGGCGTCCGCCGAATTCGACGATTTTAAGCGAAACTTTCGGGTCTACGATTCCGTCGCCCTCCATCCAGCGCGGGTCGCCGCTTTTTTCTATCCTGTATGTGCATTTGCCGCGCGTGTGGTTTTGCGTTGCGCGGTCGGAATTGTAGAGAATGATTCCGTGGTAGACAAGTTCCCAAAGCGGATACACGCCAGCGACGAGTCTGTTTTGCTTGCCCTCCCATAGCAGTTTTATGTCGCGCTCGATATAGTTGATGTAGTCGAGGTTTCCCGCAACGTGGTCGTAGCCCGACTCGCTTGCCGCGCCGCCGAAAAGCCGTTTGCTTTCGGCGAGGATTTTATTTTGGTATTCCGCCATTTGTTCGGGGGTTGCGGGGTGCTTGGGGTCGGCGCAGCGGTTGGGGTAGGTTGCCGAATACACGTCGATGTAATGCGGGCCTTTTGCGCCGAGGTCGCGCATTTTTTTAAGCTCTGCGGGAACCCACTTGTGCCACGAGCAGTTTTGGCAGACATTGTAGCAGTTGCCGCCCGCCCAGAGTCCGCCGACGTCGAAAGAGCCGTCGGCGCGTTTGCCGACCCAGTCGGGATTCCACATCGGGGATACCGTGTAGCCGTCGGTGTTTGTCGCGTGCAGCGTGAACTGGTAGCCCATTTCGCGCACTTTTTGGCATAGCCTTTTCAGCCCGTCCTCGCCGCCGACCGTGATTTCCACGGGGAAGTGCGAGGGCGTTCTGCCGTCGTAGCCGCCGTAGTTCCAGCCCGCCGAGACGATTGTCGCCTTGTCCACTCCCGAATCCTTAATCGCCTTAACGAACTCCTCCGACACGCCGAAGGGCATGTGCGCGATGACGGGAAGTTCGGTCTCTTTTGTGAAGTCTATGCGTTTTTCTGAAATCGGTTTTGCGCAGTGGGTCTGGATTCTGATTACTATTGATTCGCACAGGTATTCAAGCTCCGGGAAGTCTTTCGCGCGGTCTTTGATTGTGCGAACCGCGCCGCGGTCGAGCTGGTATTTTTGGTAGGCTTTCGCCATTCCGTTGTAGTCGGCGTCTTTGCCCGATAGCATGTTGAACTCGACCACGACGTCGTCGTACGGCTCGAAGAATTTGCGGACGGTGTCGAGGGTGATTCGCGGGAATATTTCGTATTTGCCCTTTTTGACTTCGACCACTACTTCGTAGTCGAAGCGGTATGTTTTCATGTGTCCCCAGAACATTTTTTCGCCGCGTTTCATTCCGAAAATCGGCATGAGCTGGCGTCCGCGGCGGTAGACGCCGCTGTCCTTGTCGAAGTTGCCGTAAGTGCCGCGCGGCATAATCCAGTAGCCGTCGTCGCCCTTGTCCGCCTTTGCGAATTCGGCGACTATGTCTATGAATTTTGCGTCTTTGCCGATGTCCGACTTCGGGATTGCAAGTCGGAATTTGTCCGCCCCGATTTTTTCGAGTTTGACGGTTTTCGATTCGACCGCGCCGTTTTGCGAATGCGTGCGGATTTCCGCGGTTTCGGCAAAAAGTCCCGACGCCGCGAGGAGCGCGGCTAATAATGGCATTGTTTTTCCCATATATAGATAGTGTTTGTGTTGCGTTGAAAAAATCAAAAAACGGAAATTCGCGTATTGTTCAAGACGATTTTTCGAATGTGCAAATTCCGCATGCCCCGTCTCCGCGGAAGTTTCCCCGCGCTTGCGGCAGGGCGAATATTCTTGCAATACGGGCTTTGTCGGGCTATTGTGTGCTCAAATAAAAAGAGGATACACATGAAAAAATGCACACTGTTTATCGTATATATGCTTGCGGGCTTGGCGGCGTTCGCGTCGCAGAATCTGATTAAAAACGCCGACCTCAAAAACGGCTTGCTCGATTTCGGGTTCAGCGATTCCGCGCCCGAGACGCTCGGCGTGAAAATCGAAAAATTTTCCGACTCCGCAAACTCGCTTTCATATTCCGCGGGAGAGTCGTGCCTCGGCGGGCTGAACCTTTCGGAAGTCCGCGTTTCGCGCGATGGCGTCTACGAAATTTCGTTTTCGGCTAAGGCGTCGCACCCGCTGCAAATCCGCCTGCTTGCGCTTGCAAACGGCAACACCGTCTACCGCCACCAGCTGGCGAAGTTCGACGTCGGCACGGAGTGGAAAAAGTATTCGTACAAGCTCGACATGAAAAGATTTCGGGTTCTTGACGAGTGGCTGCCGCTCCGTTTTGAGAAGGTCTCGAAAGCCGCCGCGCGGCTGTCCTTTGCCGGCTTCCGCCTTGTGCCGCAGTCGGGGGCTGTTGAAACTCCTAAATTTTCGGTTTTAATTGACGAAACGAAGCTTTCGGCTGATTCCTCGTTCCTAAAAAAAATTACGAAAAGATTTTCCGCCGAGTGTGTTTCGAACGCCGCCATATTCGACAAAAATGCGGAAGTTTCCGCCGCCATTGCGGGGCGGAATTTCGGCGCGGCAAAAACGGCGAAGCTCGACTGGTTTGTATCGCCGAAATATTCCGAGGAAGTGCTCGCGAAAGGTTCGGCGGAAATCGAGCTTCCCTCGGGGGATTTTTCCAAAGAATTTGTCTTCAATGCGCCCGACAAAAACGGATTGTATGTTTTGAATTTTTCCGTGGACGGCGAGAAATCGGGCTGCGTTCCGTTTGCAGTGTCGCCCCGCATGAGGGTTGCGGCGGGAGACCTGCCCGTAGACTTGGGCTACTGCGGCGTGTTCACAAACGGGGAGTCGGGCTGCCCGACCGCCGAGGAAATTGCGTATCTTGCCGATTCGGGCATTGTCTACCTGCGCATGTGGGACGGCGGCAACCCCTTCAACTGGCGCGTGATTGAGCCGAAAGAGGGCGTCTACGAGTGGACCGTCGCCGACGAAACCGTGCGCCTTGCCGCAAAAAACAAATTGCAGGTTGTGCCCGTGCTCGGCGGCATGTTCTTTGTTTATCCGCCCGAAATGGGGCTGCGCGGGCACAGGCAGGCGGACTGGCTCTACGCGAAGTCGGAGGTTGTGCGCACCTTGCAGGGCTTCGAGAATCAGGGGCGCAAGGCGATAAAGCCGCCGCTCGAAGACTGGAAGCGCATGGTTTCCGCAGTCGCCGAACGCTACAAGGGCAAAATAAAATACTACGAAGTCATGAACGAGCCGAACATCATTTGGCGCGACTTCGCAACATACTATCCGTATTTGGAGTCGGCGCACGACGTTTTGAAGGGCGTCGACGCCCGCAATCAGGTTGTGGGCTTTTCCACCACAGGCGACTACGGCGGCAACATCAACGGTTTTTTCGCCACGATGCTTAAAATGGGCGCGGGGAAATTCTGCGACGTCGCCTCGTTCCACTCGTATTCCGCGCTGTTCGAGGACACCCCGAAAAGCGGCACGGAGGTCATCTCGCAGTTCAAGAAAAATCTGGTCGAAAACGGCGTCAACGTTCCGCTGTGGCACACCGAGCTATATTATATAAACCCGATGTGCAAGGGCGGCGGCGACCACGCAAACGGCCCCGTATTCCACGCGGGCTACCTTATCCGCCGCTATCTGGTAGACGCGTCGTCGGGCGTCCGCGCCTCGATTCTCCTGCCCGGGGCGACGCTCGGCTCGAAGAACGGCTCGAATTGCAAAACGGCGAATTTCGCGCGCGGCAGGTACATTCCCTACGCTTCGGTTGAAGCTCCCGAAATTTCGGCAAACGAAAGGTTTCTGGTTTCGGCGGTCTTCGCGAAAATGCTGTACAAAACAAAATACGCAGGCTCGCGCGAGCTTCGCGACGGCATGCTTGCCTACAAATTCGCGGGCAAAAAATCGAAAAAGGCGGTTGCGGCTCTCTTCTGGCTCGGCTGCCACCTCGAAAACCTGAACCTCGACCGCTCGAATTTGAAGACAAAGCTCGTAGACCCGATGGACAGAAAGCCGCTCAACCTCGGAAAGCTTCCCGAAGGCGTGGGCGTGTTCGACGTTTTCGGAAACGCGCTCGCGTCGGACTCGAACGGCGACGTCGTCGTTCCCGTCTCGCCGATTCCCGTCTACATCAAGGCGGACGACTCCGTTCTGCTCGACGTTTTCCTGAAAAACCTTGAATAGCCGCCGCCTCCCGCGCCCGCCGATAAGTGTTGACTTGCGGCGGGCATGCGCTGAATAATTGCGGCAAAAATTTTGTCATGGAGATTATATTCGTAGCGGGCAATCCAGAAAAATGGTCGTTGCAGATTGCGGGCGTGCGCGTTGTCTCGCCCCGCCGATACATCACCGACCCCGAATTTGCGCGGCTCGGCGCGTTCAGGGTTTTCAACCTCTGCAACGCGTTCAAATATCAGGATATGGGCTACTATGTGTCGCTGCTTGCCCGCGCGCGCATGCACAATCCCGAACCGTCCGTGAAGACGATTATGGATTTCCGCTCGCAGGAAATGATAAAACACATGTCCGACGACGTTTCCGACGTCGCAAACCGCGCGCTCGCAAACTGCGGCGACGGCAAGTTCAAGCTCGACGTCTACTTCGGGTGCAGCGTGAACCCCGCGTACGCGCGGCTCGCCCGCAGGCTCTTCAACCTCTTCCGCGCTCCGATGTTCCGCGCCGATTTCAAGCGCGGCAAGAAAAAGTGGAAACTCTGCGGCGTCAAACCGATTTCCTCGCACGACATTCACGGCGACGAGCGCGACTTCGTTTCGTCGGTCGCCGAAGAATACATAACGCGCCGCCACAGGGCGTCGGAGTCGCCGTCGAAGAGCCGCTACTCAATCGGCATTCTGATTGACGAAAACGAGGAGCTTCACGCGTCGAATCCCCGCGCCCTCTCGAAGTTCGCGCACGCCGCCGGAAGCGTCGGCTTCTCCTGCGAGTTCATCACAAAGGACGACTTCGACAGGCTCAACGAGTTCGACGCAATCTTTATCCGCGCCACCACAAACGTCAACAACTACACCTACACTTTCGCCCGCGCCGCAGAGGCTGAGGGCATTGTGGTTGTGGACGACTGCAACTCGATTATCCGCTGCGCAAACAAGGTTTTTCAGGCGGAACAGGCGGCGATTCGGCGGATTCCGACGCCAAAAACGTTCATCGTCCACAAGGACAATTTCGAAAAAATCGAATCCGAAATTCCCTTCCCCATCGTCATAAAACAGCCCGACAGCCAGTTCTCGCAGGGCGTCTACAAAGTGGACGATTCGCGCGAATTGAAAAAGGTTCTCGAAAAGCTTTTGCGCCGCTCCGACCTGCTCATCGCGCAGGAATTTGTGCCGACAAAATTCGACTGGCGCGTCGGAATCTTCGACCGCAAGCCGATTTTTGCGTGCAAATATTTCATGGCAAAAAAGCACTGGCAGATTGTCAACAAAGACAAAAACAACGCCGAGGGCGGATTCGAAACGCTCCACATAGACGACGTTCCCAAGCGCGTGCTGGACGTCGCCTTGAAAACCGCAAACCTCGTCGGCAACGGGCTTTACGGCGTAGACGTGAAGGAGACCGACGACGGCAGGGTGCTTCTGATTGAAATCAACGACAACCCGAACATCGATGCGGGCATCGAGGACAAAATCGCGGGAATGTCGCTCTACGAAACAATCATGCGCGGCTTCATGGACAGGGTGAACAAAACGAAAAACCTCGTCGAGGACTCGAAAAGGAACGAAAAAAATGAAAAGTGAGCTTGCAATCAGGCGGACGCCGACGCTTGCCGACATTCCGCGCGTGCGCGAAATCATGAAATCGAGCGGTTTTTTCGACAGGGTTTTCGACGAGTACGACTGCGCCGAAGAGGAGCTGCGCGGGGCAATCGACGGAAGCGGCGAAATTTTCATATTCGCGGAGCTTGACGGCAGGGTGGTCGGGTTTGCGTCGTACGAGCGCGAGGCATGCTGCGAATCGCTCTACTATCTCGACTGGATTGCGGTTGACAATACGGTTCGCGGGCACGGAATAGGGCGGCGGCTTGTCGAGGCAATCTTGGCCGACGTTGCTGAGCGCGGCGCAACAAAGCTGCTGTTGCAGACGTCGGGCAGGGAACAGTATTTGCCGACAAGAAAATTCTACGAAAAACTGGGCTTTGTGAAAGAAGCGGAAATATCCGACTATTATTCCCCCGGAGAATCTTCCATCTTCTACGGTAGGGGCGTGAAAACGCCCCTCTAAGAGCGTTTCGCGAGTGTCTCAGACTGCTCGCGTACGTTTAGTACGCCACGCACCCTGAGCCACTCGCAAAGCCACTCTTATAGGGGCATTTTGACGCCCCTAAAATTACACGGCGCGTCAAAGCACCGTTGATGCGGCGTTTCCCCGCGCTTGCGGACTGCTCGCGTACGCCAGTACGCCACGCACCCCGCAATCGCGTGAAAGCCACCGCCTGAACGGCACTTTGACGCGCCTAAAAAGTCAGCGCACGGCGCGGAAGATTTTAAGTTGCGCTGGGATAAAAGTTGGGTAGGGCGTTTCGCACGGCGCGTGAAAGCACCAGTCTAAGGGCGTTTCGCGCGCGTCCCAGACCGCTTACATACGCCAAGTATGCTACGCGCCCTGTGTCGCGCGTAAAGCCGCCCTTATACTGGCACTTTGACGCCCCTAAAATTAGAGCGCACGGCGCGAAGATTTTTAGGTTGTTCTTTGATAAAAGTGTAGTAGGGCGTTTCGCGCGCGTCCCAGACCGCTTACATACGCCAAGTATGCTACGCGCCCTGTGCCGCGCGTAAAGCCGCCCTTATACTGGCACTCTAACGCGCCTAAAATTAGAGTGCTTACGCACGAAGTTTTTTAGATTTCTGCTTCTGAATTTTCCTCGTGGCGTGTGTCAATTTTTCTTGTCTCCGTTCGATAGATTTGTGAGATTATAGAGATATGGCAAATACAGGAGAAATAGACATCGAATATGTGGCGCGGCTTGCGCGTATAGAATTGACGGAGGCCGAGAAGGAGATGTATTCGAAGCAGTTGGGTCAGATACTGGGATATTTCAAGAAGCTTTCGGAAATCGACGTATCGAACGTCGAGCCGAGCGCGCACGCGCACGCGATATACAACGTGTGGCGCGACGACGTAGAGGGCGAGGCTATGAGCGTGGAGGACGCGCTCATGAACGCACCCGCCAAGCGCGACAACCAGATAGTAGTTCCCAAAGTTGTGGACGACGCGTAGAATCGGGAGGCATTTAGCATGGGCGAAATTTTCTATAAAAACATCGGAGAGCTTGACGCAATGCTCGACAGCCGCGAAATCTCGGCGGTGGAGCTTGCGCAGGCGTTTATCGACAGAAAGAACGCGGTAGACGGGAAGGTCGGGGCGTTTATTTCGTCGAACGAGGACGTACTTTTGGCGAACGCGGCGAAGGCGGACGAACGCCGCGCAAAGGGCGCAAAGCTTTCGGAGCTTGACGGCATACCCGTAGGACTTAAAGACCTGCTTGCGGTGCGCGGGCAGAAGCTCACCTGCGCGAGCAAAATGCTCGAAAACTACGTCAGCCCCTACACGGGCACGGCGATGAAAAAGCTCGAAGACGCGGGCGCGCTTTTCTGGGGACGCCTGAACATGGACGAATTCGCGATGGGTTCGTCGTGCGAAAACAGCGCGCTGCAAAAGACGCGCAACCCGTGGGATTTGACGAGAATTCCCGGCGGAAGTAGCGGCGGCTCGGCGGCGGCGGTGTCGGCGGGCGAGTGCGCGGTTTCGCTTGGCTCAGACACGGGCGGTTCGATACGCCAGCCCGCGTCGCTCTGCGGCGTCGTCGGAATGAAGCCCACCTACGGGCTTGTGAGCAGGTTCGGGCTTGCTGCGTTCGCGTCGTCGCTCGACCAGATTGGTCCGTTCGCTCGGTCGGTGAAAGACGCGGCGACGGTGCTCAAATACATCGCTGGCTACGACAGGCTCGACTCCACGAGCGTGAAAGTCGATGTCGAAAACTACCCCGCAATCCTTTCGGCGGAGTCTCTGAAAGGCAAAAAGCTCGGCGTTCCGAAAGAGTATTTTTCGGCGGAGGGTATCGACCCGGAGGTGCGCTCGATAGTGGAGGCCGCGGTTAAAAAGTGCGGCGAACTCGGCGCGGAAATCGTGGAAGTATCGCTTCCGCATACCGACTTGGCAATCCCCGTCTATTATATAATAGCGACCGCCGAGGCGTCGTCGAACCTCGCCCGCTACGACGGCATACGCTACACCCACAGGAGCGACAAGGCAAAGGACGTCGTTGACGTCTACTTCAAGAGCCGCGCGGAGGGCTTCGGCGAGGAGGTCAAACGCAGAATCATTCTGGGCAGCTACGTTCTCAGTTCGGGCTACTACGACGCCTACTACCTGCGCGCGCAGAAAGTCCGCACGCTCATCAGAAACGACTTCGAGCATGCGTTCGAGAGCGTCGACGCAATACTCGCGCCGACGTCGCCGACCACCGCGTTCAAGGTAGGCGAAAAGGCGTCCGACCCGCTCTCGATGTACCTGAGCGACATTTTTACAATCAACGTCAATCTTGCCGGCCTCCCCGGGATTTCGGTGCCGTGCGGCTTCGCGTCGGACGGCATGCCCGTGGGGCTGCAAATGATAGGCAGGGCATTCGACGAATCGAACCTCCTCTCCTACGCCTACGCATACGAGTCGGCGTGCGACTGGAACAAACGCAATCCGCAACTTTAAAAGACAATGTCCGAAGTTCAATACGAAGCAGTAATCGGTCTGGAAACGCACGTCCAAATCAAGACGCGCAGCAAGATGTTCACGTCGGTGGCGCACAGGTTCGCCGAGCCGCCGAACACGCTTACCGACGCGGTCGTGTGGGCGCTACCGGGGGTGCTCCCCGTGCTCAATTTCGAGGCTATCCGCAAGACGATAGAGCTTGGGCTTATGCTCGGCTGCGAAATTCCCGAAATCACAAAATGGGATAGAAAAAATTATTTCTACCCGGACAGCCCCAAGAACTACCAGCTCTCGCAGTACGACCAGCCCCTCTGCCTCGGCGGCAATGTCGAGATAGAGCTTCCCGCGGCGAACCGCGCCGAAATGGGCGAGCACAGGCTCGTGAAGCTTACGCGAATCCACTTGGAGGAGGACGTCGGCAAACTTACGCACTTCGCGCACGACTCGCTTGTAGACTACAACCGCGCGGGCACGCCGCTCATGGAAATCGTTTCCGAGCCCGACATGCACTCGTCGGACGAAGTTTTCGCGTACCTCACGTCGCTGCGCAACACGATTTCCGCCGCGGGTATTTCCGACTGCGACATGGAAAAGGGGCAGATGCGCTGCGACGTCAACGTGTCGATTCGCCCCGTCGGAAGCGAAAAATTCGGGGTGAAAGTCGAGATGAAAAACATCAACTCGACCTCGCACGTCCGCAACTGCATAGACTACGAAATCCGCCGCCAGATAGACTGCATAACAAAGGGCATTCCGATTGTGCAGGAAACGCGCCGCTACGACGCGCAGCTCGGAATCACGCAGTCGATGCGCTCGAAGGAGGACGCGCACGACTACCGCTACTTCCCCGATCCCGACCTTATGCCGTGCAAAATTTCGGCGGAACTGCTCGACTCAATCCGCGCAAAACTGCCCGAACGTCCCTTCGACCGCCAGCGCAGGTATATGAAAGACTTCGCCCTCCCGTACTCGGCGACCTCCGTCATGTGTCCCGACCCCGCGCTCTGCGGCTATTTCGAAAAGGCGGTCGCCGCCTACCCGAAAAATCCGAAGGCAATCGCCAACATGCTCGTCAACGACCTTCTCCGCGAGCTTTCCGCAAGCGAGGAATCGGCAAAACAGTCCGACGAATTCGGAGAACCCGAAGCCGCGGCAGTCCACGTCTCGACCGCAGAGAAACTGGCGAAATGCAAGCTTTCGCCCGAAAATTTGGCGTCGCTTGTCAAGATTGTGGACAGCGGCGTAATCTCGAAGCAGATGGCGAAGGAAGTGTTCGTGGAAATGTGCGCTTCGGGCGAATCCGCCGACGCAATCGTCGAAAAGTGCGGACTCAAACAAAACAGCAATTCCGACGAGCTTGAAAAATTCTGCCTCGACGCCATGGCGGGCAACCAAAAGGCAATCGACCAGTTCAAGGCGGGCAACGAAAAGGCGATAAACGCGCTTGTCGGGCCAGTCATGAAGGCGTCGAAGGGCAAGGCGAACCCCGCGATGGTTTTGGAAATCCTCAAAAAACTGATAAAGTAGGGCATGACAATTCCCGTAATCGTGCTGCTTGCGCTGCTCGCGGTGAAATACGCCGCGGTGGTGCGGCTCGACATTCTGAACATGCGCAGCGTCCGCGAACACGCGGGTGCGGTGCCGCAGGCGTTCGCGTCGTTCATGGACTCCGACACCTACAAAAAGGCGGCGGCGTACACGATAGACAAAACGCGCTTCGGAATTTTCGAAAACACCTGCAACTCGATTTTCCTCGCCCTGCTGCTTTCGCTGTGGATTATCCCGACGCTCTTCGACATCGGCATAGACGCGTTCGGCGCGAGCGTCTGGGGGCAGGCAATCACGCTGATTCTGATGTCGGTCGTGCTGTCGATTCCCGACATTCCGTTCGAGCTGTACTCCCAGTTTGTCATAGAGCAGGAATACGGTTTCAACAAAAGCACGCTGCGGCTTTGGATTGCCGACAAAATCAAAAGCCTGCTCGTGGGGCTTGTCCTCGGCGCGCCGATTCTTACGCTGATTCTGTGGTTTTCCGAGGCATTCAAAAGCACATGGTGGCTCTGGGGCTTCTTCGCGGTTGCGGCGTTTCAGGTTGTGATGATTGTGGTCTACCCGCGCTTCGTGATGCCGCTTTTCAACAAGCTCGAAGACCTGCCCGACGGCGAACTGAAAACCGCGCTGCTCGGCGTTGCCGACCGCGGCGGCTTCCACACGAGCGCGATTCAGGTCATGGACGGCAGCAAGCGCAGCTCGCATTCGAACGCGTTTTTCACGGGCTTCGGACGCTTCCGCAGAATAGTGCTTTTCGACACGCTCGTGGAGCAGCTCACCGTTCCCGAAATCGAGGCGGTCTTGGCGCACGAAATAGGGCACTACAAGCGCGGGCACATTCTGAAAATGATGGCGATGAATTTTGCGATGACGTTTGCGACGTTTTTTGTCATGGGCTGGCTTTCGGAAAGCGAGTGGTTCTACCTCGGCTTCGGATTCTGCGAGGCGACGGGCTTCGGGCCGGTGCTGCTGATGTTTTCGATGTTCGCGGGGCTGTTCACGTTCTGGCTCACGCCGCTGCTGAACGCGTTTTCGCGCGCGAACGAGTACGAGGCCGACGCGTTTTCGGCAAAGCTTTGCGGCGCGGAGAATTTGAAGTCGGCGCTGCGCAAACTCCACAAAAAGAATCTCGGCAACCTTACCCCGCACCCCGCGTACAGCGCGTTCTACTACTCGCACCCGACGCTCTTCGAGCGCGAATCCGCTCTGGATAAAATCGGATAGCGCGGACACCCGTTTTAATATTTTTCTTGCGCAAGCCCGCGCGGGTGTCGTAAAAACTTCCGAGCCGTTTCGGGGCGCGCGCCGTAGTGTCGGGTGAGATTGCCGGCGGACGTCTGGGCGGATTTTCCGCGGAGTTTTGCCGCAACGGTTTTCAACAATTACGGGCGCGGATTTGCGCAAAAAGAAAGGGAATGCAATGGTTAAAAATGTAAAACTTTCGGAAGTCGTGGAATTTCTCGACGAATTCTGCGGCGTCTCAAAAATGCGCGATTTTCCCCCCGCGCACAACGGGCTTCAATTCGAAAACAGCGGCAACATAACGCGCATCGCCGCCGCCGTCGACGCGGGCGGCGCGGAAATCGGCATAGCCGCGCACCTCGGCGCGAACCTGCTTATTGTCCACCACGGGCTGTTCTGGAATCCGCCCGAACCCGTCGTGGGCGGCGTCTACGAGAAAGTCAAAACGCTTATCGACGGCGACATCGCTGTATACTCGGTCCACCTGCCGCTCGACGCGCACGACACCGTAGGCAACAACGTGCTGATTGCCCGCGCTCTGGGCTTGAAGATTGTTGACAGGTGCTTCGAATGCGAGGGCGCGAAAATCGGCGTGGTTGCGGAAGCCCCGAAGGGCGGACGCGCCGAGCTTGCTTCGAAGCTTGCTGGGCTTTTTCCGAACACCTACAAGGAAATCGCGTTCGGCTCGGCGAACCCCGAAAGAATCGCGATTTGTTCGGGCAGTTGCGGCGACGCCGTTCCGCATCTGCGCGAAATCGGAATCGACACCCTCGTTTGCGGAGAGCTTCGCCAGCGGCATTTTACAATGGCTCAGGAAATGCGCCTCAACCTCTACCCCTGCGGGCACTATGCAACCGAGCGTTTCGGCGCGGCGGCTCTCGGCGAGCTTGTGGCGGAAAAGTTCGGGCTGAAATGCAGTTTTATCGAAATGCAGAACCCGCTGTAATTTTCACCTTGTTTTTCGGACGCGAAACCGTCAAAATGCGGGCATGAAAAAAATAGCGGTAATCAACGGCGCAAACTTGGACAGGCTCGGCAGGCGCGAGCCGCAAATCTACGGCAGCGAAACTTTGGCGGACCTGACGGAATCGCTCGCGGCCGAAGCCGAAAAGCTCGGCGTGGAAATAATCCCGTTCCAGTCGAACCACGAGGGCGCGATTATCGACAAAATCGCGGAGCTTGCCGACGCCGGCGTAAAGCTTGCAATCATCAATCCCGCGGCGTTTACGCATACGAGCGTCGCGCTTCGCGACAGCATGGCGGGGTCGGGCATGAAGTTTGTCGAGGTGCACATTTCGAACGTCCACAAGCGCGAGGAGTTCAGGCACACATCGCTGACCGCGCCCGTCTGCGAAGCCCAAATTTGCGGCTTGGGGCGCGAGGGCTACTTCGCCGCGCTCCGCTATTTGGCGAAACTTTAAACTTCGGGAAGCTACGAATCTTCGACCGCGCCGCCGCAGGTTTTGCGCTCGGCGCGAAATTTTTTTTCGGAAAACAAACGTGGAAAAAATCGACTTCAACGCCGAACTCAATTCCGACCAGTACGCCGCCGTGACTTCGCCGCCCGACCGTCCCGCGCTCGTGCTCGCGGGGGCGGGGTCGGGGAAGACGCGCACGCTAACATACCGCGTGGCGTGGCTAATTTCCGAATGCGGATTCCGCCCGCGCGACATTCTTCTGCTCACGTTCACGAACAAGGCGGCAAACCAAATGCTCGCGCGGATAGAGTCGCTGGCGGGCTATCCCGCGCGTTCGTTCTGGGGCGGCACGTTCCACTCGATAGGCAACAGGTTTTTGCGCATCGAAGGCGGCGCTCTCGGGCTTGAACCCAACTTCGGGATTTTGGACACCGAGGATTCGGACAAAGTGATAAAAAAGGCGGTAGAGGAGTCGTACCCGCATTTCTTTTCGAACAAGGACAACCCGCGCTCAAAACTTTTGCGCGAAATCATAAGCTACGCGCGAAACACGCGCTCCACAATCCAGACCGCCATGGCGTACAGGTTCGACTGGATTGAAACGCCGGCGTCGCAAATCGCCGAAATAGCCCGCGCCTACGAGGCGGAAAAACGCGCCGCAAACAACTGCGACTTCGACGACCTTCTCGAACTCTGGCTCAAACTGCTTTCCGAAAACCCCGACATTCTGAAAAAATATTCCGACAGGTTCGGGAACATTCTCGTCGATGAATTTCAGGATACGAACAAGTTGCAGTCCGACATTCTCGACCTGCTTGCCTCTCGCGGGAACATAAGCGCGGTCGGCGACGACGCCCAGTGCATCTACTCTTGGCGCGGCGCGGAAATCGACAACATTCTCCGCTTCCGCGAACGCTATCCCGCCGCCTACATCTACAAGATAGAGCGCAACTACCGCAGCTCGCCGCAGATTCTGAACTTTGCAAACAAAATACTCGACGGCATGGAGCTTGACGACGAGGAGTTCAAAAAAACGCTCGTTCCCGCCCGCGACGGCAACTTCAAGCCGCGCGTAATGCCCGCAATGGACGGCGCGTCGCAGGGGCGGAACGTGGCGCGGGCAATCGCCGAGATAGAGTCGGGCGGACGCTACGGGTACGACGACATCGCCGTTCTCTACCGCTCGCACTTTCAGGCGATGGACTTGCAGTTGCAGCTCCAATACGCAAAAATTCCGTTCGTGATGACAAGCGGCGTAAAATTTTTCGAACAGGCGCACGTCAAGGACATCGTTTCGCAGATAAAATTCGTCGCAAACCCCAAGGACAACGTTTCGTTCCTGCGCTTCTGCCGCTTCATGCCGAAAATCGGCGACAAAACCGCGTTCAAGATTTTCGAAAAAATCCGCGAAGTCGCCGCGTCGAAATCGCTTCCGGAGTGGCGCGTTCTCTCCGACAAAAAGGTGCTCGCAAAAGTCCCCGCCGCGGCAAAGCAGATGTTCGAAGCCGCCGCCGCCGACATCGAAAAACTCGGCGGGCTTGTGGAACTCGCAAAGCGTTCCGAAAAACACGCCGAGGCGGACTCCGCGGAAAAAATCCCAGTCCAGACCGACTTTTTCGCCGACATGGCGCACGCGTCCGAACGCGGAGCCCCCGCCGACCCAGCCGCCGAAAATACGACGGAGGCGGATTTTTCGCCCAAGGCAATCATCAAATGCGCGTGCGGCGGCTGGTATCGCGACGCCATGAAGACCCTTTACGAAGACTGGGAGGAACGCGCGGCGGACTTCGACGCGCTCTTCGAGTACGCCTCGAAATTCGACGACTTCGACGATTTTCTCGCAAGCGTGGCTCTCGAAATCAGCGACGCCGAGGGGCGCGAGTCCGAAGTCGGCGGGCGCGTAAGGCTGATGACAGTCCATCAGGCAAAGGGCTTGGAGTTTCCGGTGGTGTTCGTAATCGGCGCGGCGGAGGGGCTTTTCCCGACCCAGCGCAGCATAGACGACGGCGACGTCGAGGAGGAGCGCAGGCTGTTTTATGTGGCATCGACGCGGGCGATGGATTTGCTGATAATTTCGTACCCGAGGGTAAGCGCGGTGGGAGGCAATTTCGAAATGCGACAGGCAAGCCGCTTCTTGGAAAGCATAGACCCCTCAACCTACGAACTGTACGGGGCGTGAAAATACCCCTCTAAGAGCGTTTCACGAGTGTCTCAGACTGCTCGCGTACGTCAGTACGCCACGCACCCTGAGCCACTCGCAAAGCCACTCTTATAGGGGCATTTTGACGCCCCTAAAATTAGAGTGCTAACGCACGAAGTTTTTAGGGGGCTTTGGGATAAAAGTTGGGTAGGGCGTTTAGCGAGCCGACTAATGTTTGCGGATAGCCGCGTACGCCACGCACCCCGCAATCGCGGGAAAGCCACCGCCTGAACGGCACTCTAACGCCCCTAAAATTACAGTGCTAACGCACAAAGATTTTTAGGTTGTTTTGGGATAAAAGCGGGGTGGGTCGGTAGGCGGAGAATCTGCGTTTGCGGATTTTCGCTTTTACTTTTTTTATCCGCGCAAAGCGCGTCTATTTAAATTAGTTTCTTAAAAAATAATCGCATATCCCAACGCCAGTAATTGGCGAAGCCAATACGGGCTAACCGAGAAAAGCGGCAAGTAACTTGCCGCGCATAATAACAGAAAGGAGCGAAGCTCCGCAGGGAGGCGCACCTTGCGCCCGAAGCTCCGACGCCGTGCAGGCTGCAGCCTGCTTGGGGCTTGACTATACTGTGTGAAAATGATGTAATGGGGGGAAACAAGTAAATTATAGAGATATGGCACTGGTAAAAAAACTTTCCGCACGGTTGCAGAACCACCCCAAGAGAATTGTCTATCCCGACGGCACCGACCCGCGCGTAATTCAGGCTGCGCGCCAGTTTGCAACGCGCAAGTTGGGCGTGCCGATTATCATCGGCGAAAAGCAGAAGATTGAAGACATCGCCAAGTCTTTGGACATCCGTTTGGACGGCATCAAGATTATCGACCCCGTTTCGGCGGACGACTCCGTTGCGCTCATGAAGCTCCTCCACGGCTTGCCGAAGTTCCGCAGTTTCGATTCGCAGGAAATCAATGCGATGGCGCTTCAACCCAACTATTTTGCAACCCTCATGCTTGCGACCGGACGCGCCGACGCCATGGTTGCGGGCGCGACCGTCGCGACCTCTGGCGTGTTGCGCCCAGTCTTGCAGATAATCCCGCTCCAAAAGGGTTTCGGCACGGCGAGTTCGCTGATGGTGGTTTCCACCGAAAACCCCGAACTTGGCATTAACGGCGACCTTTTCCTTGCCGATTGCGGCGTAATTCCGGAACCCACAGAGCCGCAGCTCTGCGACATCGCGATAACGACCGCGATTCTCGTGAACCACCTCACCCTCGAAACTCCGCGCGTTGCAATGCTTGCGTATACTTCGAAAACGCCATCGTCAACACAGCATTCGGTTTTGAAGGTAAAATCGGCGACGTCGCTCGCGCACGAGAAGGCGAAGACTTGCGACATCGCAATAGACATCGACGGCGAGCTTCAAGTAGACGCCGCCCTCAAACGCGAAGTCGCCGACTTGAAGGGGATCCACAGTTCCGTTGCCGGCCGCGCGAACGTGCTGATTTTCCCCGACCTCAATTCGGGCAACATTGCCTCGAGCATGTTGCAGGTTGTTTCCACCGTCAACTGCTACGGCCGTGTGCTTACGGGGCTGACAAAGCCCGTTGCGGAAATTTCGCGCGGGGCGTCGGTCAACGAGATATTCGGCACAAGCGTGATTGTGGGGGCGCAGGCTGTCGACAGGCGTTTCCTTTCGACGGAGTCGCTGTAAATTCCGCATTTTGTTTCGGCGTCCCGCCGCGTTTGCGGCGGGCGCGTTTTTTATGCGATGATTGAACTACGGAACATAGAGCTTGCATTCGGGGCGCGGACGATTTTCGGCGGCGCAAACGCGGTCATAAACAAGGGCGACAGAATCGGGCTTGTAGGCTCGAACGGAGCGGGCAAGAGCACGCTCCTGAAAATCCTCTGCGGCTTGGAGCACCCCGACGCGGGCGAAATCGCAAAGCCCAAGTACGCGACGGTCGGCTATCTTCCGCAGGACGCGATAGTGGTGGGCAGCCGCCCGCTTTTCGACGAGGTTGAGTCGGCGTTCGGGAAGGTCGTGGAGCTTCGCGCGAGAATGGCGGAGGTAGACTCGATAATCGCCGCTGCCGCCGCGTCTTCGCGCGAATACGCCGACGCCGTGGAGGAAATGGGCGAGATTGCCCACAAGCTCGAAGACGCGGAGGAGTCGAAAGTGCGCTCGCGCGTGGAGACGGTTTTGCAGGGCTTGGGCTTCAAAATGTCCGACATGCCGCGCCCGTGCTGCGAGTTTTCGGGCGGCTGGCAGATGCGCATCGCCCTCGCGAAGCTCCTTTTGCAGGAGCCGACCCTGCTCATGCTCGACGAACCCACCAACCACCTCGACATCGAATCAATCGCGTGGCTTGAAGACTATCTGCGCGGCTATTCGGGTTCGGTTATAATCGTCAGCCACGACAGGGCTTTTCTCGACGCGCTCACAAACCGCACATTCCACGTCGTCAAGGGCAGGATAGACATCTACGCGGGCAACTACGAATTCTACCTGAAAGAGTCGGAGGCGCGCCGAAACCAAATTGCGCGCGCCGCCGAAAACCAGCGCAAGTCGATAGAAAAGACCGAGCGGTTCATCGAGCGGTTCAGGTACAAAAGCTCCAAGGCGGCGCAGGTGCAAAGCCGCATAAAGGCTCTCGACAAAGTGGAGCGCATAGAGGCGGAGGAGGAGGACAACTCGCAGATAAGTTTCGCCTTTCCGGAGCCAAAGCGTTGCGGGCAGGTTGTGCTCGACGTCGAGGGCGTGTGCAAGTCTTTCGGCGAACACAGGGTGCTCGACAACATTTCGTTTAAAATAGAGCGCGGCGAGCGCGTCGCTCTTGTGGGCGTAAACGGAGCGGGCAAGAGCACGCTCGTCAAGATAATCGCGGGCGGGCTTGCGGCCGACGCGGGCAAAGTAGAGCTTGGGCTGAATGTAGAGATGTCGTACTTCGCCCAGCACCAGTCGGACGAGCTTGACCCGACAAACGACGTTTTGACCGAGGCTATGAACGCCGCCCCCATGGAGCGCAAGGGCGAGGTCAGAAGCCTTTTGGGCGCGTTTCTGTTTTCTGGAAACGACGTCCTCAAAGGCGTCGGAATTCTGTCGGGCGGCGAGAAAAACCGCTTGGCTCTGGCGAAAATGCTTTTGAAAGACTTCAACTTTCTGATTCTCGACGAGCCTACCAACCACCTCGACATGAACTCGAAAGCCGTCCTGCAAAAGGCGCTTGCCTCCTACCGCGGAACATACCTTATAGTCAGCCACGACAGGGCGTTCCTCGACCCCGTGGTCGACAGGGTGCTGGAGCTTTCTCCGAACGGTCTGCGCTCGTTTGTCGGCAATTTGAGCGACTACGTAGAGCGGATAAAAAACGAGGGCAAAATAGTTTTGCGGCAGTCGGCTAAAAAAAACGCGAAAATTTCCGACGCAAAAGAACGGCGCGTCGAGGCGGCGAAACGCCGCGAAGCCGTATCCAAACTCAAAAAGGAGGCGGCTAAAATAGAGGCGGCGATTTCGTCGGCGGAGTCCGACTTGGCGCAGATAGAGCTTGAAATGTCGTCGCCCGACTTCTTCAAAAAGGGCGCGCAGTGTTCGTCGATAACCGAAAGCTACAACGCGTTGAAGGCAAAGATAGACTCCCTCTACGCCGAGTGGGAGTCCGCCGCCGCAAAAATCGCCGAAGCCGAGGGCGCGAACGCTTAATAATTAACTTGCAAAAAAGCGCGATTGGCGTTGGAATCGGGCGCAAAAATGCGGCATTGCGGACGCGCAAAACGCGCGACGCATGGCGTCCGCCGTTGTGGTATATGAAAAAATTTATAAAAAAATTTGCGGGCTTCGTTTCGGGTTGCGTGAGCGTGAGAACCGCGCTGGTGTCGCTGGTGTATTCGGCGATTACGTTCGTGTCGCTGCTCGTGTCGTTCCTGCTGCGCTTCGACTTCAATTTCGCCTCAATCGGCAGGTATAACATTCTCGATTTGTACCTGCTGGTGCTTCCGCTTAAAATCTGCTGTCTCGCGGTTTTCGGACAGTTCAGGGGACTGCTGAGCTTCTTCCATATGCCCGACGTGGTGCGCATATTCTGGTCGATGCTGATTGCCTCAACCGTGCTGTTTTTTCTGAATTGGCTGGCGTTTAGCGGCATAATTTTCCCGCGCGGCGTGATTCTTGCGGACTTCGTGCTGTCGGTGGTTCTCTGCACGTCGTTCAGGCTCTTCCTGCGCATGTGCAGGGAGCGCTATATGCGCGACAGAGTGCACGCGGTAAAGCACGAGCGCGTGGCTATAATCGGCGCGGGAGACTTGGGCACGTCGCTTGCCTCCGACCTTCTTTCGCGCAAACGCATGGGCATAAACCCCGTCGTGTTTTTGGACGACGACAAGCAGAAAATAGGCTGCCAGATTCTGGGCTTGGAAGTGGCTGCGTTGAAGACCAACTTCGATACCCTCGCGAAGCACTACAAGCTCGACCGCGCGATAATCGCAATCTCGAACCTCCCGAAAGGGAAAATCGCCGAAATCACCGCGGATTTTTCGAAGGCGGGAGTGGAAACGAGCATTGTGCCGTCGTACTTCGAACTTGCGTCGGGCTACGCAAAAATTTCGAACTACCGCGAAGTCGCAATCGAGGACATCTTGGGGCGCGAGCAAATAACCCTCGATTCGCACGCGATTGACGGCATGATAAAAAACAGGGTCGTCATGGTGACGGGCGCGGGCGGCAGTATCGGAAGCGAGCTTTGCAAGCAGATTGCGTCGAAATCGCCGTCGCTTCTGATTATGCTCGACCACTGCGAAGTCCAGCTCTTTCAGGTAGAGCAGAAAATTCTGCGCGGCGGCTACGGTATAAACATCAAGCCGCTTGTCGGAAGCGTCGCCGACGAAAAGCGCATGGAGCGCATAATTTCGTTCTACAAGCCGGAGCTTATTTTCCACGCCGCCGCCCACAAACACGTTCCGATGATGGAGTCGCAACCGGGCGAGGCGCTGAAAAACAACACTTTCGGCACTTGGAACATCGCGCGGATTGCAAGCAAATACGGGGTTGAAAAATTCCTGCTGATTTCGACAGACAAGGCAATCAACCCCACAAACGTGATGGGCGCAACAAAACGCCTCGCCGAAAAGGCGGTTCAGGCGGTTCAAAATTCGGCGGGCAATAAGACGCAGTTTGTGGCGGTGCGCTTCGGCAACGTGCTCGGCTCGTCGGGCAGCGTGATTCCCACGTTCAAACGCCAGATTGCCGAGGGCGGCCCTGTCACCGTAACCCACCCCGAAGTAACAAGATATTTCATGACGATTCCCGAAGCCGTGGGGCTTGTGCTCCAATGCGGCGCGCAGGCGGTCGGCGGCGAGATTTTCGTGCTCGACATGGGCGAACCCGTTAAAGTGGTAGACTTGGCGCGGCAAATGATACGCCTGAGCGGCTACGAGCCCGACGTCGACATAAAAATAGAATTCATAGGCCTGCGTTCGGGGGAAAAGCTCTACGAAGAGTTGCAGCACAAAAACGAGACGCTCGTCAAAACCGAGCACCCGCGCATATTCGGCTTCGTGTCCGAGCCGCCGTCGTTCGAAAGAATGCAGGGGGTAATCGACGAAATTTTGGCGACAGCCGACAAGCGCAGCAGCAACGATTTGAAACGCTTTATTTTGGAGTACGTTCCCGAATACAAGCCGCAGATAAACGAGTAGGGCGGCGCGGACGCAAAAAATCGGGCTTTATTTCAAAGCCCGATTTTTTTGCGCTCGGAAGATTTTTGAGCGGGGAAACCGCGCGTTGCGCCGCCATGCGTCCGACGCGCTATTTGTTTACACTGCCCTTTGCCGCCTCTTTCGAGTGGCTGATTGCCTGCAAGGAAAGGTATCCGTCGCCGAAAGTTTCGAGGTTGCCAAGCTCGGTGTCGAAAATGTCGAGGTGTTCCTCCTCGGCGGAAATGAGCCTTTCGAAAAGCGTTTTCGTCGCGCTGTCGGCGAGCTGGCTTGCCTCGTTCGCCCATTTGTTGTAGTCGGCAATGCTTCCCTCTTCGAGCTTGCACGAGAATTTGAGCATTTCGGAAACATCGCGGATTTTTTTCACCGTGCCCGACGGCACCATATCGACGTCGCCTTTCAGGAACAGAATGCGCTCCGCGAGGGCGTCGATGTGCTTCATCTCGACGATTGAAATGCGCATGAAAATGTCGGCAAGCGGCATGAAGCCCTTGTCTGCGCAGTGGAAGTGGAAATACAGGTATTGCTCGGTGGAGAGCAGTTCTTCGGCGACGGCCTTATTCAACAATTCGATGCTTTTTTCTCTGTTCATATCACACCGTATCGCAAAAAATTACGCCGACTTAAATCGGCGCAAACGCCCGCCGCCCGAAACGCCTGCGGAGTGTCGATGCCGCGGTTTTGCGTTTCCCTCAGAGTGCGTTTTGCGGATGCGTGGAGAGCCTCAGCGTCTGAAATAGCGCGGGTATGTTTGCGCGGGCGTCGGCGGAAAGCGTCAGAATTTAAGGGTGGACTCCCTCGCGCTTTCGGCGCGTTCGGCGGACTGCCTTTCGTAGAGCGACTCCATATATTTCCTAAGCTCCGAGTCGAACTTGGCCGAAACGAACAGCACGCCCTTTTTGAAAAGCTTTGCGCGGAGCTTGCCGTCGGAGGTTTCGAAGTCGTAGCCGAAAGCGGTGTCGGGGCGCAGGGGAATTTTCATCTGAATGCGAACCTCTTTTGTGGGCGTTTGCGGAAGCGAGCCGCCGTAGAAAACGTCGCGCAACAGGTAGGCGGTGCGGAGGGTTTCGCCGCCCGATTCGGAGTCTATTTCGACGTATTTTTGCGTGCCGCCGTCGAACGGGTTTACCTTGCGCACGCTTGAATTTCCCGCCGGCGCGGCGTTCTTCTTGCCCTTGCCCGCCGAGCTTGGGGCGGTCTTTGACGCGCTTATCGCCGACTGTTTTGCGACGTATTTTCTGTAAGCGTCGTAGGCGTTGCGCTGTTCGAACTCCATTATTTGCGCCTGAATGGACTGTCCATAGTCGGCGGAGTTTTTCACGTCCTGCGGAATTTCGACGAATATCGGTCGCGACGCGCTTTGGGGGAGAATGTCGGCTACGCTTTTCGGCTTGCCGTCGGGCGTTTTTTCGGGGCTTGCGACGCGCCACGATTTGAGCGTTTCGGTGAAGTCCGACCTTCGCCAGAAGACGCCGTCTTTGCCCGCGGTCTGCGCGTCGAAGAGCGCGGCAAGCTCCTCAACGGACAGCGGTTCGCCGTGGCGGCGGTAGGTTTCGAGCGCGGAGTTTGCGCCGTCGAAGCAGACGTGCAGCTCCCAGCCGTAGAGGTCGTGCTGTTGGACGACGTCGCTTGCGGTGGACGTTGCGGCGTCGGCGCGTTTGAAGAAAAAGAAGTTTTGCGCGTCTTTTGGCATGAGCAGAAAGACGTGCTTGTACGGAAGTTCGAGCGTCTCGCGCAGGCGTTCCTCCTTCGACGTGTACGCATACGCGCCGCCCGTTTTTGTGAGCATGCGGCTTTGCATGTCGTTTTTTGTCTCGCCTATGCGGGCAAAAAGCGGGGAGGCGGAAAGGGCGGCGGCAAGCAGAGTCGGGAAAAATCTTTTCATGGATTTCATTGAATCGGTCGGCGCGTTTTTTTCAAGCCGATTCGGAAAATTCGAAAAAGTCAAAATAGTGAACCAAACTAGCGCGGGCATTCAACGCGCGCGGAAGTCGGAATTTGACACGGGGTACGGGGTGTTTATAATTCACTTTAAAAAAAAGAGGAAAACCATGAAATACATATACGCAATTATGGGAATTTTGACATGCAACCTGCTTGCGTCGGCGGGCACGGTCGAATTGAGGAACGACAAGGTCTTGTTCGCGGTGGACGAAAACGGCGGTCTCGTTTCGCTGAAAAACCTCGAAACGGGCAGGGAGTACGCGGGCGGCGGCGGACTCTGGCGCATAATCTACCGGGACGGGCTTTCGATGGAAGAGCTTGTAGAGCCGAAAGACGTTCCCGCAAAGGCTGAGAAAGTGGGAGAGTCGGTCGTGCTGACATTCGGCGGCGAATTCCCTGTAAAAATCACGTGCACGCTTTCGGGCGACGAAATCAGGTTTGTCCCCGAAATCAAAAACGCCTCGAAAGACAAGGTTCTGCGCGAATTCCAGTTCCCGTTAATCCGCTCCGTAAATCTGCTTCCCGACAGCTCGTACTGCTGGACGCATTGCGGCGGAGAGTTTTTTCCCGACATCAAAAAATGGGTTCGCGCGGGATACACTTCGTACATGTCGGGCGACGAAAAGGCAATCGAACGCTACGCGCTTTACCCAGGGAAGCTTGCGATGAATTTCTTTGTGGTGGGCGAGCCGCAAAACTCGCTTTACGTCGCAAACTACGACCCCAAATTCGGCAAGACCCTCCACTTTGGCCGCTACAATAAAAAAGAGGGCGCGGGGGCGAATTTCGACTACGATAAAATCGACTTGGGCATGGTGAAATACCCCATGCTCGCCGCGGGGGAGTCGCGCGTGCTGCCCGAATATGTGGTTTCGCCGCATTCGGGCGACTGGCGCGTTTCGGCGAAAAAATACCGCAAATGGGCAGACACTTGGTACAAGCACACTCCCGCAAGCAAGGCGTTCCTCGCCTCGAACGGCTGGCAGCGCGTGATTCTGCGCCACCAGTACGGCAAGGTGCTTTTTCCGTATTCGAAAATTCCCGAAATCTACCGCTCGGCAAAAGAGTCGGGCATGGACACAATCAGGCTCTACGGCTGGTGGAAAGAGGGCATGGACGCGGGCAACCCCCACTATTCGGAGGACGACACTCAGGGCGGCGACGCCGAGCTTAAACGGCAAATCCGCAAGGTTCAGGAAATGGGCGGCAAAGTCCACCTGTACTTCAACGGACAGCTCATCGACACGGGCACGGAGTTTTACAAGACGGTCGGCAAGCGCATTTCAATAAAACGCGCCGACGGCATGCCCTACGTTCAATACTACCCGTTCGGAGGCGACGGTACGGCTCTGCGCGTGTTCGGCAACAAAATGTTCGCAACGGGCTGCCCCTACACAAAGGAGTGGTTCGAAGTGCTGAAATCATTTGCCGACAGGGCAATAGCCCTCGGCGCGGACGGCATCTACTACGACCAAATCGGACACGAGAGCATGCCGTGCTGCGACAAGTCGCACGGACACCCCGTCCCGTTCATGGAAATCATGGGCTGCAAGGGCGAAATGTTCTCGAAAGTCTGCGAATACATCAGAAGCAAAAAGCCCGACATGCCCATCGGCATCGAATGGGTCAACGACCCCGTCGCCAAGAGCGTAGACTACGTCCACAACTGCTTCGAGGCGATGTACGGAATAGGCAAAGACAAGTTCGGCAAGCCGCTTACGCCCTTCGTGCCAATGTACCAGTATGCGTTCCCCGAATTCAAAACATGCAATTTGGGAATCCTCGACAACCGCGACATCGTGCGCCGCAACAACCTTTCGCTCATGCGCTCGTGGAGAAGCGACGTCGCGGTCTACCGCTGCCGCGCGACAATCGACGCAGTCCCCGAATACAAGGAGTACCTGATAAAAATCAACGCCCTGCGCGACAAGTTCCGCCCGCTCATATTGAACGGCGTCTTCCGCGATGTCGACATGGCAAAATGCTCGAACCCGCAAATAGATTATTACACATACACCGACACCGAGGGCGGCAAAATGGCGGTTGTGGCAACGCAGTCGCATCTGAATTCGGCAAAGGCGGTCTTCACGCCCGCCGACGGCTACGAATTTGCCGATGCGGACGGAATCGGCGGCTGGACGGCGACGCCCGAAAACGGCGGGAAATCGCTCGCGGTTTCGCTCAAAAACGGGGCGATAGTAGTTGCAGTCTTCAAAAAAGCGGAAAAATAGCCGGCAAGCTCCGCTTCGGCGCGCAACCCGCGCGCCTTTTTTATGCCGCTTGCGCAAAATTTAATTGCCAAGAGCGCAAGCGCGTATAATCTTGTTTTCAATTTTAATTCAATACAACTATGTCTTGGGAACGTTATAAGAAATACTACCTCGGTTTGAACAACCTCGGTTTCGGCATTGACGTCAGCAGAGTCGATTTCGACGACGCTTATTTAAGCTCCATGAGCGGCAAAATGAAGGACGCGTTCGCGGCCATGCAGGCTCTCGAAAAGGGCGCAATCGCCAACCCCGACGAAAACAGAATGGTCGGGCACTACTGGCTCCGCACGCCCGACCTCGCCCCGACCGAAGAAATCAAAAACGAAATCAAGGGCACCGTCGAAAAAATCAAGGACTTCGCAAAGAAAATCCACAAGGGCGAAATCTGCGGCGCGGACGGCAAGTTCAAATACGTTCTCTGCATCGGCATCGGCGGCTCGGCTCTCGGCCCGCAGTTCGTAAGCGAAGCACTTTGCTCGCCCCGCACCGACAAAATGCAGGTCTTCTTCCTCGACAATACAGACCCCGACGGCTACGATGTCGTGTTCGACAAACTCCGCGGCAAGCTCGGCAAAACGCTCGCAGTCGTGACGTCGAAATCGGGCGGCACTCCCGAGCCCCGCAACGGCATGATGGAAGCAATCGCCCGCTGGGAGGCGGCGGGGCTTGACTTCGCAAAACACGCAGTCGTAACAACGGGGCACAACAGCAAACTCTACAATTTCGCAAAGGAAAAGGGCTTCCTCGAATTCTTCCCGATGTGGGACTGGGTCGGCGGAAGAACGAGCGAATTCGCGGCGGTCGGTCTGCTCCCCGCGGCATTGCAGGGCATCAAGATTGACAAAATGCTCGCAGGTGCGGCGGCGATGGACAAGGCTACCCGCGCAACGAAAATCGCCAAAAACCCCGCCGCGTTGCTCGCGCTCATGTGGTACAAATGCACGGGCGGCAAGGGTCTGAAAGACATGGTGATTCTGCCCTATAAAGACAGACTCCTCCTCCTTTCGAGATACCTCCAACAGCTCATCATGGAATCGCTCGGCAAAGAGCTTGACCTCGACGGCAACAAAGTAGAACAGGGCATTTCGGTCTACGGCAACAAAGGCTCTACCGACCAGCACGCATACGTCCAGCAGCTGCGCGACGGCGTAAACAACTTTTTTGCAACGTTTATCGAAGTGCTCTCCGACCGCAAGGGCGCAAGCCCCGAAGTCGCCGCGGGCGAAACCGCGGGAGACTACTTGCAGGCGTTCCTGCTCGGCACGCGCGAAGCGCTTTCGGCAAAGGGCAGAGACAGCATTACGCTCACGGTTAAAGACTGCTCGCCGCAGACGGTAGGCATGCTTATCGCGCTCTACGACAGGGCGGTAGGCTTCTATGCGTCGCTGGTGAACATCAACGCATACCACCAACCCGGCGTCGAAGCGGGCAAAAAGGCGGCGGGACATATCCTCGAAATCAAGGCTAAGATTCTCGCCGCGCTTTCGGAATCGCAGGAAAAGTCTGTGGAAGAAATTGCCGCTGAAATAAAGCTTGAAAACGAAACGGAATTGGTATTTAAAGTTCTCGTTCACTTGATATCCAACCCGTTGACGGGCGTGAAAGTCGCGTCGGGGAGCGGATTCGACCGGAAATTTATAATATCGAAATAACAAATGAAAGCAGTATCCCTATCTCTCAAAATCGTCGCGCTTTTGGCGGCGGCGTTCTGCGTTTACGCGTGGATTGACGTTCGCGGCAAAATCAGCTCGGCGGAAAACCACATGAAGGGCGTCCCCGGAGCGACCCTTTCCGAAAAAGCTCCGAAAGTCCCCGGACTTTTGAAAACCATCGCCGACAACAAAGAGTCTATCGAAGGCTTGAAGGGGCGTTTGCGCACCGTGGAACAACGCAATCAGGAGGCGAATTCCGAACTCGAATCCGAACGCGCAAAGAGCGTTCAGGCGAACGCGGAAATCGTCAAAAAGAACGCGGAAATCCGCTCGCTCAACGCAAACGCGGCGGCGGCAAGAAAACAGATTGCGCAGAAGGATTCGCTTATCGAAACCCTCAAACGCGAAATCGTTTCCACAAAGACATTGCTCGCCAAGAACGACGAATCAGACGTCTTGAAGGAAAAGGTTTCGTCGCTAGAATCGCAGCTTGCCACAAAATCGAAAGCTCTCGAAGACGCCGAAAAGAAAATCAAGACACTCGAAGCCTCGGAAGTCGTCGATGTCGTCGAGATTGACGCAAGCGGCAAAAAGGTTGTCAAGAAAGTCGTAAAAATTCCCTATACCCCCAAGGGCGATATCGCGACAGTCCTGAAATCCATGCCCGAAGACGCGATTGTCGTAATAAACAAGGGCGAGGCCGACGGCGTGAAACAGTACCAGAAAATACAGCTTAAACGCGACGGCGTGCTTGTTTCCGAAATCGTGATTAACGAAGTGCGCGACAACGTGGCTCTCGGACTGATTAACCCGAAAGTCGGCATTCCCGAAACAATAGAAGAGGGCGACCTCTTGGAATTGACGGCGGAAACGCCGAAAGCGGAAGCGGAAAAACCCGCCGCCGACAACGCATAACCGTTTCGATAGACACTTCGTATGAAGAAAATATTGCTTTTGGCGGTAATGGCTTTGTGCTCAGTGTTTATCGTCGGTTGCGAATCCACGGAACATAAGAAGAGCCTGCCGTCGCGGGCGACGGACGGCGGCGACCTTCCGTGGGGAAAACCCGCGTCATGGGAGGGCGGCTTGCCCGGAATGGGCGGGATCGGCAACCCGACACGCTATTAATTTACAAAAAACCGCAGTCGAAAGACCGCGGTTTTTTTTATGTCTGTCCGTTCGAAACGCCCGCACGGTTTTTTGCAAATTAAAACAATAAAAAAGTCGCAAGCTTTCGGCGGATTCTCCCAACCGCGTCGCGAATTTTCGACGGCGCAAGCGGCGTTTTTATCGTCGGCTTTGATTGCAAGCCGCTTCATATGCGCCTCATTGTAATCGCAGATTTTCCGCTCAACGTCAAAGATTGTGCAATGAGTAAAAAAAGGAGGGTAAAAAAAGGGGGGGGCTATGCGGCGTCTTTCATTAACATCCACTCTCTTTGGTGTTGACCCGACTTGCGAAAAACAAAAAGCCGCAAGTTGTTGAACTTGCGGCTTTTCAAATGGTGGGCGATGTAGGACTCGAACCTGCGACATTCTGTGTGTAAGACAGACGCTCTAACCAACTGAGCTAATCGCCCTCAATTTTTTATTTGTCCCATATTGCCGATTCGCTTTTTCATGGCAAGCATTTTTTTAGGCTACTGTCATTTTTTTTTCTGGGGTGTGTCTTAACATCGTTTCGTGCAGGCATTCTGGGGCGGGTAGGGGCGGTTTTAGTCTTGCAAATATTTTTCCGCGCTATTTTATCTGCTGTCTATGAATCATACTATATCGGCTCTTGTTGAAAATAAATTCGGCGTGCTTGCGCGCGTCGCCGGAATGTTCAGCGGCAGAGGTTTTAATATCGAAACTCTGAACGTCGGGCCGCTCGTAGGCGGCAAATACTCGCGCATTACGGTGACCGTAAAAGAGGGGCGCAACAGTGTCGAGCAATGTGTCAAGCAGCTCGACAAATTTGTAAACGTTATCGATGTGAAGGATTTTTCCCACGTCGACGCGTTTGTTGCGCGCGAGCTTGTCCTCGTAAAGGTCAAGGCCGATTCCAAGACCCGTCCCGAAATCGTTCAGGTTGCCGACCTCTTCCGCGCCAAGGTTATCGACGTTGACGCGACTTCGCTGATTATCGAATGCACGGGCAACGCCAATAAAATCAAGGGTTTCATGGGCATGATTAAGCCGTTCGGCATTATCGACATGGCGCGAACGGGAAGTGTCGCCCTCGAACGCGGCGTCGTTGCGGAAGACTGACAGGTTCTTCGGCATTCCGTTTTTGCGGCAATTCACCCGTCGTGGGTGGATTGCTTTGTTTTGGAATTTGTCAAACTTTAACATAGCTTGCCATGACAAAGATTTTCAAGGAAAAGGACGTAAACGGAAAGTTCTTAAAAAACAAGATATTGGCGGTTATCGGCTTCGGTTCGCAGGGGCGCGCGCACGCCATGAACCTCAGGGACGGCGGGCACCGCGTGATTGTGGGGCTTTATCCGAAGAGCGGGGCGGTTGCCGCCGCCGAAAAGTGCGGCTTCGATGTGGTTTCGCCCGCCGCAGCTGTCAAGCTTGCGGACGTCGCGCTTATCGCACTTCCCGACATGGAGCAGCCCGAAATTTTCGGGCGCGACATTTTGCCGAATCTTTCGAAGGGCAAGACGCTTGTCTTTTTGCACGGGCTTACGGTGCATTCGGGGCTTGTGAAGATTCCCGACGGCGTGAACGCGGTTTTGGTTGCGCCGAAAGGTCAGGGGCACACGGTGCGTTCGCTTTATTTGGAGGGCAGGGGCGTACCCGCGTTGATTGCCGTAGAGCGCGGCGGCAGGGACGCCAAGGCGACCGCGCTTGCGTGGGCGCACGGCATTGGCGCGACCCGTGCGGGCGTGATTGAAACGACGTTCAAAGAGGAGACGGAAACCGACCTTTTCGGCGAGCAGGCTGTTTTGTGCGGCGGCTTGGTGTCGCTTGTGCAGTCGGCGTTCGAGACGCTCGTAAAGGCGGGCTACAAGCCCGAAATGGCGTATTTTGAATGCTGCCACGAGCTGAAATTCATTGTGGATTCCATTTGCCAAAGCGGGGTATCTGGCATGCTTTCGACGGTTTCGGACACCGCGAAATACGGCGGAATCACGCGCGGGCAAAGGGTTGTCGGCGACAGGTCCAAGCGCGAAATGGAGCGCGTCTTGAAGGAAATCCAGAGCGGAAAATTCGCGAAGGAGTGGGCGGCGGAATACGCGGGCGGGCTGAAAAAATACAACAAGCTCCTTGCGGACGGAGAAAAGCACCCGATTGAAAAGGTCGGGCAGCGTCTGCGTTCGCTCATGCCGTGGGCGGCGAAGCAGAACGCGAAGGGGGCAAAAGCGGCGTATTCCGCGCTTTTCGACGCTCCGAACGGAAAACGGAAATAAATTTATGCGGAAAATCAGAATGGCGACAAGGGGAAGCCCGCTCGCGCTCGTTCAGGCGCGAATGACGGCGGAGTTTCTGCGCGGAAAGCTCGGCGGGGACGCCGATATCGAGACGCTCGAAATCAGGACATCGGGCGACAAGCGTCAGGACTGGTCGCTTGAAAAATACGGCGGCAAGGGGCTTTTTACAAAGGAAATCGAGGAGGCTCTCATTGCGGGCGACGCCGATTTGGCGGTTCACAGCGCGAAGGATTTGCCAACCGAAATGCCCGAACAGCTCGCCCTTGCGGGCTGTCTGCCGCGCGACGCCTGCCGCGACGTAATGGTGCTGCGCAACGGCGTGTCTGTGCCGTCGCTAATCGCCACGGGAAGCCCGCGCAGGAGGTCGCAGTTGAAGCGGCTTTTTCCGCACGCGGTTTGGACTGAGCTTCGCGGAAACGTGGAAACGCGGCTCGGCAAAATTGCGGGCGGCGACGCCGACGCGTCGGTGCTGTCGGAGGCGGGCTTGAAGCGTCTGGGGATAGAATCCTACTCTGGGGTGTCGTTTTCGCCGCTGAAAATCGACGTATGCGTGCCCGCAGTGGGGCAGGGGATTGTCGCGCTGGAATGCAGGCGCGGCGATTTGCCGTTTTTTTCGGAGCTTTTCGACAAGTCGGCGTTCGAGACTTTTGCGTTGGAGCGCGAGTTTTTGTCGGCGTTGGGCGGCGGCTGTCAGGTCGCCTACGCGGCGAACTACAACGGCGAATTTTTCAGATTCTACCACGAAAACACGGGCTTCCAGAAAATCGCCTTCCCCGAAAATTCCGACTTCGAATCGAAGCTCGCGACAGTCCGCGAGATAGCAAAAGCCGCAAAATAGCGGCTTGTCCGCTTTCCCGCGCATGCGTTCGGGGGGGCTGCGGCGTCGCGGCTGTTTTTTGTTTTGCGTCTTGAATTTTGGAAAGCGCGTTTGCGCGTGCCGATTTTTTCGGGCTTGTTTCGAACGCCCACACCCGCAAAAAAAGCGCGGAAAAATTTTCCGCGTTTTCGTTTTGCGATTTTTTTTCGCGTCGGGGTTTATTCCATGTTCAGCTCTTTTATGCGCTTGTAGTCGGCGCGGAGCTTGGCGCAGTAGTTTGAGCACACGCGGTCTGCGCCGAGCTTTGCGGCAATGGCGAGGTCGTTGAGGTTTTCGACCTGCCAAAGGCCGACCTTGAATCCCGCGTCCTGAATTTCCTTTATGTACGCCCTGTCGAGCTTCTTGTAGTTGCCGATTGCAACCTGCGACGCTTTCGCGTATTTCGCCTTTTTTATAATCTCCTTTGCGGGAAGTTTGCCCTTTTTGGGGCATGAGACAATCAGGAGCGTTTCGTATTGCGGATATTTTTCCTTGAAGTCCTTGATGACCGCGGGCGCAAAGCTTGTTATTAGAATGTTTTTGTAGCCAAGCCCCGCCTTCTTGCGGGCTGCTTCGACCTTGTCGGCAAATCCATCGCCGTATGTCTTGATTTCAAGCTCGAACGACTTGTCCTTGGGAATGATGGCGAAGATGTCGTCGATTGTCGGAATTTTGCAGTTTGCGTAGCGTTTGTCGAATTTTTCGGGGTGGGCGAGCTTGCTTGCGCGGATTTCCCCGATTGTCAAATCTTTCGGCTCTTTGTCTATTCCCCAGATGTCCCTCAGTTCCTTGCGCATGTGCATGCACACAATCGTCCCGTCTTTCGTGAGGTGGAAGTCGGTTTCAATCATGCGCGCGCCGAGCTCGAACGCAAGGGATATGCTTTCGGGCGTGTTTTGCGGCGCGAGGTGCGGTTCGCCCCTGTGCGCGTGAATGTAGATTGTCTGCGCGGCGAACGCGCTTGCGGAGAACATAACCGCGCATGCGGCGGCGACGAGTTTGGTCGGTAGTTTTTTCATAGGCATATGTGTTAAATTCAAAAGCACTTTATTTTTGCGGCGCGGCGTTTTCAAGCGCAAATGCGCAGGTGTCGGACAAAAATATTGTTGAAAGTGTGGGTGAAGTTGGTTTATTGTTTGTTCATTATGATGAAAGCTACAATTACGGGAATTGCGGCGTTGTTTGCCGCAAACGCATGCTTGGGCGCGGGGAGCGATTCCGAGTTCTACAAATACACAAACTACAATCCGGACGCGCCCGAAAGCGCGCCGATATTCGAGGGCTTCGTTTCGCCGAAAGGCAAGGCGCGCGTGCAGACGTGGTGGCACTGGATAAACTCGAACGTCTCGCGCGAGGGCATTGACCGCGACTTGAAGTCGATGTCGGAAAACAACTACGGGGCGGCGATAATCTTCAACATCAGCGGTTCGGACGCAATACGCGCTCCCGAAGGCGCGGTGAAATTCAATTCAAAAGAGTGGTTCGAAAATTTTGCCTACACAGTCGAGACCGCGAAGAAGTACGGAATGGAAATCGGAATCCACAACTGCGACGGCTGGTCGGAGGCGGGCGGCCCGTGGATTACCCCCGAACTTTCGATGAAGCGTCTGACAAGCTCCAAAGTGCGCGCAAAGGGCGACGGACAGGTGCAGAGCATAAAATTCCCGAAGCCGTGGATGGGCAAAGACCACACGAAGAAAGGCTCGAAAGACTATTACGAAGACATTGCGGTTGTCGCGTATCCCGCGTTCCGTCCCGCCGAAGTTGCGATGAAATCCGCGCTCAAAAGCGTCAAGCCCGCCAACGGAATCACAAAATTTCTCGTCGGCAAGCCCGACGCCATGCTCGACGGCGACTTGAAGTCCGCGCTTACATTCGGCGCAACAAAAGGCGACTACCAGAGCTACGGAATCGATTTCGAGTTCGAAAAGCCCTTCGAGGCGTCGTCGGTTTTCGTCAATTTGAAATGGTCTTGGTTCTATCCCAAGAACGTGTTTCTGCTTGTCTCCGACGACGGCAAAAACTTCCGCGAAATTGCCGAACTCAAATTCGAGAAACATTCCAACGAGGTCTATATCAAGATTCCCTCAACAACGGCCAAATATTGGCGCGTGGAAAAGCGGACAAGTCCTTCGCCCACACACTATGCCCAGATAAGAATGAACATCGGCGAAATCGAGCTTGTCCCGAGCGGGACAGTTCCGAGGAACGCTTCGTTCATTCCCCTGTTTATGGTTAAAGTCGCCGCCGACCGCAGCAATATCGGTTTGCTCCCGCGCGGTGTCGAACCCGTTCCCGCAAAGGCGGTCATCGACCCCAAGAAAATAATCTTCGTAAAGGAGAAAATTTCGGCGGACGGCACAATGCAGTGGCGCGTTCCCGAAGGCGAGTGGGAGGTAATCCGAGTGGGCTTCACAACGAACGGGCACACAAACCACCCCGCAAGCCCCGCGGGCGTGGGCTTGGAGTCCGACAAGCTCAGCGCGGAGGCCACCGACTTCCATTTCGATTCCTACATTTCCAAAATGATTGACGCCGCGGGCGACAACGCCGGCAGTGTCTTCAAATATATAGAGACCGATTCTTGGGAATGCGGACCGATGAACTGGACGCAGAAAATGCCCGAAGAGTTCAAAAAACTTAACGGCTACGACATCATGCCGTGGCTGCCCGCAATGCTCGGGGAGATTGTGGAAAGCGCCGACGCGACCGAAAAGTTCGCCGCCGACTTGCGCAAAACGACATCGCACCTTGTGATGAAAAATTTCTACGGCAGGCTCGGCGAACGCATTCGCGCGCGCGGGCTTAAATACGAAAGCGAACCCACAAACGAAGCTTCTCTCAAAGACCAAATTTCCCTGTACATGAAAACCGACATTCCGCAGGACGAAATCTGGCAGGGCTACCGGGAAGTCGGCAAGCCGGCTGTCCCCACGTGGGATATGGGCAGAATGGTCGCCTCCGCAACGAGCTTCTTCGGCAAGTCGATGGCGACGTGCGAGGCGCTCACCCAACAGCAGGGCAACTGGTCGGATTCTCCGCTTTCGCTCAAAGGCGCAATAGACACGATTCTGACAAGCGGCATGAACGTGCTCGTCTTCCACGACTTCGCCCACCAGCCCGACGAGCGCGTCCCCGGCTGGCAGATGGAGCCGTGGGGCAGCTGCATAAACCGCAAAATGCCGTGGTTTTCGCTTGCGCGCGACTTCTTCGACTACATTTCGCGCTCGCAATACATGCTCCAACAGGGCAAGGCGTGCGTGCGCGTTTTGCGCCTTATGAAGGAGGTTCCGCCGATTGCCGCCGCGCACCCCAAACTTCCCTCCGGAATTTTTTCGGACAGAATCAACGGCGAATGCGTGCGCAATTACCTGCGCGTAAAAGACGGCAAACTCGTTTCCCCGGGGCGCATAGAGTACGATTTCCTCGATATTTCGTCCGATGCGGCTTTGCGATTGGAAACGCTTGCCGCCCTGAAAAAACTCGTTTCCGAGGGCGCAATCGTAAACGCAGAAAAGAGACCCGAGTTTATGACGCTCAGCGGCGGCAAAAAGGCGCTGTCGCAGTGGAGCGAACTTTCGCGCGAGCTTTTCGGCGACGGCAAAAAGGGAATTGTGAAAATCGGCAAGGGAAAAGTGTATTTCGGTTACAGCGCATGGGAAATGGCGCAGATTCTTAAAATCCGCCAGTCGTACATTACTTCGGTGGACAGGCTCTCCATTATGCCGCGCGTGCACGTCGACGGCAAAAAGTGGTTCTATGTCGTCAACCGCAGCGAAAACGACAGAACTTTCGAAATTTCCTTCGACGCGACGGGCAAAGCCGAAATCTGGAATCCCGAAACGGCGGCGCGCACCGAAATTCTGGAAAAGCGCGAAAGCGACGGCTACACGCGCGTAAAGCTTGAAATGCGCCGCAACGATTCGCTGTTTGTTGTCTTCACGCCCTCGCCGAAAAAAGTTTTCGCAACTGAAATTTCGCTCGACGGCAAAAAGACTTTTCCGAACGAAAAACCGTCCGGCGAAATCGTCCAAAACCAGCCGCGCCTCGTACGCGCGGGCGACGGGCTTTCGGCGGAATTTTTCAACGCGGGCGAAGTTGCGGCAACGCTTTCGGACGGCGCAAAGGTTTCGGCAAAGGCCGAAAAAGTGCGCAAGAGCGTAAATATAAAAACGCCGTTTACCGTGGAGTTCGAAGAGAAGTACGGCGCGCCGAAGAGCGCGGAGTTCGAAAAGTTCGCCTCGTGGACTGAAAACTCCGACCCGCGCATTGCGAACTATTCGGGCAAGGGCGTCTACAAACTGAGTGTAAATCTTCCCAAGCTCGGCAAGGACGAACGCGCGTATCTGCGTTTCGGAAACGTCATGGAAATAGGGCGTGTAAAAGTGAACGGAAAGTTTGCTGGCACGCTCTGGAAAAGGCCGTTTGTGCTCGACATCACAAAGTTTGCAAAGTCTGGTAGCAACAAAATAGAAGTGGAAGTCGGCAACACCTGGGTGAACCGCTGTTTGTACGACGCGACTCTGCCCGCAGACCAACGCATAACGTGGTCTAACTCGATGGGCTACCACTTTCCGGAAAAAGGCAAAAAGGCGCAGCCCAACCAGGGCAGGGATATGTCGTGGAAACAGGGGGCGATACCGTCTGGTATAATCGGCGCGGCGGAGGTAGTGTTCTCGAAAACCGTTCCGCTAAAATAGAAAACTTCGGCACATGGGGAAATTTAAATCTATAACGGCAAAGTCGTTTGCGGCGTTGTTTGCCGCAAACGCATGCTTGGGCGCGGGGAGCGATTCCGAGTTCTACAAATACACAAACTACAATCCGGACGCGCCCGAAAGCGCGCCGGTATTCGAGGGCTTCGTTTCGCCGAAAGGCAAGGCGCGCGTGCAGACGTGGTGGCACTGGATAAACGGAAACGTCTCGCGCGAGGGCATAGACCGCGACTTGAAGTCGATGTCGGAAAACAACTACGGGGCGGCGATTATTTTCAACATCAGCGGAACGCCCCAAGTGAATACGCCCGTCGGCAGTTTGAAGTTCAACTCTAAGGAGTGGTTCGAAAATTTCGCCTACACTGTCGAGACCGCGAAAAAGTACGGAATGGAAATCGGAATCCACAACTGCGACGGCTGGTCCGAGGCGGCGGGCCCGTGGATTACGCCCGAAATTGCGATGAAAAAACTGACGTCTTCGACTGTCCGCGCAAAGGGCAACGGCGGCGTCCAGAAGATAAAACTGCCGCGCCCGTACGCAGTTCCGAACCCTTTCGACAAGGCGGCAAAGCCGTTTTACAGGGACATCGCAGTTGTAGCGTACCCCGCGTTCCGCCCGACGGAATCGGCAATGCAAAGGCATTTCAAAAACTTGAAGCCCGCAAACGCCGAAACCGCCCCGTTTGCGCGCAACTACGCGGAGGCGTTCTCAAAAGACGCAAAAACGCGCTTTGCGTTCCAGTTCCGCCCGTCCCGCGCCGACTACAAGTGGTACGGGGCGGATTTCGAATTCGACAAACCCTTCGAGGCGTCGTCGATATATTTCAATTCGAGGTGGTCGTGGTCGATGCCCAAAAATCTGTTCTTGGCGGTTTCCGACGACGGCAAAAATTTCCGCGAAATCGCCGAGCTTAACAAAGATTCCAACGAGTCTTTTGTCTCGTTTCCGTCTACCACGGCAAAGTTCTGGCGAATCGGCAAACGCGCCGCAAAGGACAACTCGACGGGCGTTGTAGTGGATTCCGTCGAGCTTATTCCGTCGGGGACTGTCGCCCGAAACTCGCCGTATATTGCCTCTTTCGGAATCAAAACCGCGCGGGGACGCTCTCTGCACATTTCATACGCCGCCGCGGAAATTCCAGCAAAAGCGGTGATAGACCCCAAGAAAATAGTTTTCATCAAGGGGAAAATCGGCGCGGACAACACCGTAGAGTGGCTCGTTCCCGAAGACGAGTGGGAGGTAGTCCGCGTGGGCTACACAATCAACGGCGAGTACAACCACCCCGCGACGCCCGAAGGAATCGGGCTTGAATCGGACAAGCTCGACCCCGCCGCGACCGATTTCCACATCGACAGCTACGTTTCCAAAATGGTCGAAGCCGCCGGCGGCAGCGCCGGAAGCGTCTTCAAATACGTCGAGACCGACTCCTGGGAATGCGGCCCGCAAAACTGGACTGCCGACATGCCCGCCATGTTCCGCAAATTCGCGGGCTACGACATCATGCCGTGGCTGCCCGCAATGCTCGGGGAAGTCGTCGGCAGCAAGGAGGCGACAGAGAAGTTCGCCGCCGACCTCCGCGCGTTCACCGCGCACACTGTGAACGAAAATTTCTACGGGAAAATCGGCAAACGCCTCCGCGCAATGGGCATGACCTACGAGTGCGAGCCTGTCGTGGAGGTTGCGTCGCTGCGCGACCAGCTTTCGCTTTTCAAGCATGCCGACATTCCGCAGGACGAAATCTGGCAGAGTTGCCGCGATTTAAAGGAAATAGCAGCCCCAAAGTACATTCCGACCCGCGAGGTCGCGTCGGCGACGCAGTTTTTCGGCAAGTCTATGGCGACCTGCGAGGCGCTCTCGCAGGCGCAGGGCAACTGGTCGGACTCTCCGCTTGTCCTCAAAGGCGTTGCCGACAGCATTTTGCTTGCGGGCATGAACGTGCTCGTCTTCCACGACTTCGCCCACCAGCCCGACGAGCGCGTACCGGGGTGGCAGATGGAGCCGTGGGGCAGCTGCATAAACCGCAAAATGCCGTGGTTTTCGCTCGCTCGCGATTTCTTCGACTACATCTCGCGCTCGCAATACCTAATGCAGCAGGGCAGGGCGCGGGTCGATATTTTGCGGCTCATGACAGACGAGCCGCCCGTGATGGCGGGCTTTCCCCAACTTCCCAAAGGCTTTTACTGCAACAAAATCAACGGCGACTGCGTCCGAAACTTTCTGCGCGTAAAAGACGGCAAGCTCGTTTCCCCCGGGCGCATAGAATACAAACTGCTCGACATCGCCCCGGACGCCGTTTTGCGCGTCGAAACCCTGCTTGCGCTCAAAAAACTCGTCTCCGCCGGCGCGACGGTTTCCGCCGAAAAACTGCCGATTTCCCGCACGCTAATCGGCGGCGCGAAAGCCGACGCGCAGTGGCGGAAGCTCGCCCGCGAACTCTTCGGCGACGGCAAAAAGGGGATTGTGAAAATCGGCAGGGGCAAAGTGTACGTCGGCTACAAAACCGCCGCCGTTGTCGCCGACATGAAGCTGCGCCCCGCCTACAAAACGGACGTCTACCAGCTTGCGGTAATCGCGCGCGAACACGCAAACGGCGCAAAGTGGTTCTATGTCGTCAACTGCGCCAAAAACGACAAGTCTTTCGAAATTTCCTTCGACGCGACGGGCAGGGCGGAACTCTGGAATCCCGAAACGGCGACGCGCACCGAAATTGTCGAACGCAGGGAGTCTGACGGCTATACGACGCTCCGCCTCGACCTCCGCCGCAACGACTCGGTGTTTGTGGTCTTCGACGGCAAAGCGACGAATGTGACGGTTGTCGAATCCAAAATCGACGACAGGCAGACATTCCCGAAAACGCGGGAAAGCTTTGACGTAGCCGACGTCCAAACGCGCCTGATTTCGGAAGAAAACGGCGTCGTGGCGGAATTTTTCAACGCGGGCGAAGTTGCCGCAACGCTTTCGGACGGCGCAAAGGTTTCGGCAAAGGCCGAAAAAGTGCGCAAGAGCGTAAATATAAAAACGCCGTTTACGGTGGAGTTCGAAGAGAACTACGGCGCGCCGAAGAGCGCGGAGTTCGAAAAGTTCGCCTCGTGGACTGAAAACTCCGACCCGCGCATTGCGAACTATTCTGGCAAGGGCGTATATAAACTGAGTGTAAATCTTCCCAAGCTCGGCAAGGACGAACGCGCGTATCTGCGTTTCGGAAACGTCATGGAAATAGGGCGGGTAAAAGTGAACGGAAAGTTTGCTGGCACGCTCTGGAAAAGGCCGTTTGTGCTCGACATCACAAAGTTTGCAAAGTCAGGTAGCAACAAAATAGAAGTGGAAGTCGGCAACACTTGGGTGAACCGCTGTTTGTACGACGCGACTCTGCCCGCAGACCAACGCATAACGTGGTCTAACTCGATGGGCTACCACTTTCCGGAAAAAGGCAAAAAGCCCGTTCCCGCAAGGGGAATCGACAGGTCGTGGAAACAGGGGGCGATACCGTCTGGTATAATCGGCGCGGCGGAGGTAGTGTTCTCGAAAACCGTTCCGCTAAAATAAGCCGTTTATCGATTGCAAGCCCCGATTCCCCATCGGGGCTTTTTTGTTTATTTGCCACCCCGTCCGCCGATTTATTTTTCAAAATTTATTGACATTAACGCCGCCGAACATAACTTTTGGCTACAGTTAAAAAACGAAAGGCTTAGCATGTTGAAAAAAATAGACCATATCGGTATCGCCGTGAAATCGATTGACGATGCCGTTCCATACTATGAAAATGCACTCGGATTTAAGTGCGAAGGAGTGGAAGAAGTTGCGGAACAAAAAGTTAAGACTGCGTTTTTCAGCGTGGGCGGCGTCCATATCGAACTGCTCGAACCCACTTCGCCCGACAGCCCGATAGCAAAATTTCTCGAAAAAAATCCCCACGGCGGCGTACACCATGTCGCCTTCAATAGCGACTCCATTCTCGACGACCTCGCAAAAGCGAAAGCCGCGGGCGTGGGGCTTATCAACGAAGAGCCGAAAATCGGCGCGCATTCCAAGAAAATCGCGTTCCTCCACCCCAAGTTCACAAAGGGCGTCCTCACGGAATTTTGTCAGGACGGCGAATAACGGCTTCAACTTATTACGTCTAATTTATGGCAATCGCAAAAAAATTGATGGACGACCTCATCAAACGCCGCGACGCCGCGATCAATGCGGGCGGCAAGGCTAAATTGGAGGCTCGCAACGCAAAGGGGCTGCTCACCGCCCGACAAAGAATAGAATCGCTCTTCGACGCGGGTTCGTTTCAGGAATTCGGCATGTTCGTGCAACACAGCTGCCACAATTTCGGAATGGAAAAAAAGGAACTGCCCACCGACGGCGTCATTACGGGCGTCGGTCTGGTAAAGGGTCGCCCCGTGGCGGCGTTCAGCCAAGACTTCACGGTGTTCGGCGGCTCGCTCGGCGCAAACCACGCAAAGAAAATCGTAGACCTTCTCAAATTCGCCGCCAAGAACGGCATGCCCGTTGTGGGCGTCAACGACAGCGGCGGCGCGCGCATTCAGGAGGGCGTCGAATCGCTCTCCGGCTACGGGCAGATTTTCTACCAGAACGTGGCGGCTTCGGGCGTGGTTCCGCAGATTTCAATCATCGCCGGCCCCTGCGCGGGCGGCGCGGCTTACAGCCCCGCCCTCATGGACTTCATCATCATGACGAAGCAGAACTCCAACCTCTTCATCTGCGGGCCGCAGGTCATCAAGGCGGCGACGGGCGAAGAGGCGTCGGTTGACATGTTCGCCACGGCGAACGCGCACGCTTCGGTTTCGGGCAATATCCACCTTGTCGCCGAAGACGACAAGCACGCGCTCGAACTCGCCGAAAAACTCCTTTCGTTCCTGCCCTCAAATAACATGCAGGAACCGCCGCACGATTTCTCCGTGCCGCTCGAAAAAACCTACGACCCAGAGCTTAACAACATCGTTCCCGAAACTTCCGCTCAGGGCTACGACGTCAAGTCGGTCATCAACCGCATTGTAGACGGCGGAGACTTCTTCGAAATTCAGGCGAATTTCGCCCGCAACATCGTCGTGGGCTTCGCGAGAATCGAAGGGATAGTCGTCGGAATCATCGCAAACCAGCCCAATTTCAAGGCGGGCTGCCTCGATATCGACGCCTCCGACAAGGCATCGCGCTTTATCCGCACCTGCAACGTCTTCAACGTTCCGATTGTAAACCTCGTGGACGTCCCCGGATTCATGCCGGGCTTGGCGCAGGAACGCGGCGGCATTATCCGCCACGGCGCGAAAATGCTCTTTGCGTACGCTTCGGCGACAGTCCCCAAAATCACTCTCATTATGCGCAAGGCTTACGGCGGCGCGTATCTTGCAATGTGCTGCGTAGACATGGGCGCGGACATGGTTCTTGCGTGGCCGACCGCCGAAATTGCGGTCATGGGCGCAAAGGGCGCAGTCAACGTTCTGTACGGCAAGGAGCTTAAAGCCATCGAAGACCCCGCAAAGCGCGAGGAATTGGCGGCGAAATACCGCGCCGAATACAGCGAAAAGTTTGAAAGCCCCTATCAGGCGGCGAGCAAGGGCATGATTACCTCGGTAATCGAACCCGCCGAAACCCGCGGGGCAATCGCAATGGCGTTGAGGGCGACAATCGGAAAACGCGAAACGCGCCTGCCAAAGAAACACGGCAACATTCCGATGTAATAACGCGCGGCGGCGCAAGCCGCCGCACAACCCAAAACGAATATGTTTATTGCAGCATTAATTGGTCTGAAACCTACGATGTCGGAAATGTTGATATTTTCGGCACTCGGTTTCGGCGTCGTGATGTTTGTTCTCGCGGTTTTGTCGATATTGACTTCCACCGCGGGACGCTTCTTTTCGGCTTTCGACAAATCCGCGGCAAAAAAGGCGGAAGCCCCGAAAGTCCAGAAAGTGCGCGACGTCTCTGAAATCGAAAATCCCGAACACGCGTTTGTTGTAGCGGCGGCTGTCGCGGCGATGATGCCCCAGCTTAAAGCCGACAACTCCGAACTCGTGGCGGTTCTCTCGGCGGCGGCAACGGCGGCTCTCGACGACGAATGCAGGGTCGTTTCGGTAAAACTCGTGCCCGACATGTCATACGCGCATCAGGGCAGGGCGCAGCTTTTTGCGTCAAAATCTTTCACCCCCATAAGGGCAAAATAACAATAAAAACGGATAAGAAAAATAATTTATGAAAAAATTACGCATCACAGTTGAAGGCAAAGTATACGAAGTAGAAGTCGAAGTTCTCGGCTCGTCGAACGCGGCACCCGCTGCCCCTGCGGCGGTAGCCCCCGCTACTCCCGCACCCGTTGCGGCGGCTCCCGTAGCTCCCGCGCCCGCTCCCGCTCCAAAAGCGGCTGCTCCCGCGCCCGCGGCGGCAGGCGCAGGCGACGTTGCATGCCCCCTCGCGGCGACGGTCGTTGCAGTCAACGTTAAGGAAGGCCAGACGGTAAAGGCGGGCGACCTGCTCGTAACGCTCGAAGCCATGAAGATGAGCACCCCCATCAATTCCGACAGGGCGGGTACGGTTTCCAAAATCTACGTCGCCGCAGGACAGAGCGTACAGGAAGGCCAGCCTTTGGTCGCAATCGCATAACGAAGTTGCGCCGCCGTTTTGGCGGCGCGCCGCATAATTTGCGAGCCGATTTTCGGCGGATTTGTTATCGTTCGCGGAATCCTGCGCGATTCCGTTTTTGTGCAACGACAATCCTTAATTTATAATCAAATGCTACAAAGTTTAATAGATTTGGCCTTCGATACGGGGTTTTTCTACGTCGATTGGCGCATGGTCGTGATGTGGCTTGTGGTTTTCGTTTTGCTTTACCTTGCGGTATTCAAGCAGTTCGAGCCGCTGTTGCTTGTCCCGATTGCGTTCGGCGCATTGCTCGCCAACCTGCCGACAGAGGGCGTGCTGAACAAGCCCGCCGAACCGCTCGTCGCTCCCGCGGCGGGAACGGTGCGTTCGGTTTTCGTACAAAAGGGAGACTCGGTTTATGTGCCGCGCGTCGTCCGCCAGACGCCCGTTAGGGTGTCGGACGTCATCAAAAGCGACGCCACGGCGAAGTCGGACGTAGACGCGTTTTTCGCGGCTCTCGCAAAGGCGACCTCCGCAGAGGGACGCTCGGACGTTTTCGAAAAGGCAAAGGGAATTCCCGATTTGGTCGCGATAATCCGCCCCGACTCCGCCAAGGCGTCTTCGGGAAAAGAGGCGTCGGAAGCGGCAATGTCGTTTACTGTGTCCTATAAAGGCAGACTTGTCGAAATAAAGGGGAGCGACCTCTTTGTCTGGGCTTCGACATCGGGCACGATAACGGAAGTTTCGCTCGCGGCAGGCTCGAAAGCCGTCTACGGCGAAACCGTCGCCGACGTTTACAGCCCGCGCGTTGGCGGTCTGTACTACTACATTCAAAAGGGCGTTCTGCTCGAAATCTTCCCGCCCCTCATTTTCCTCGGCGTCGGCGCGTTGACTGACTTCGGCCCGCTTATCGCAAACCCGAAAATGCTTTTGCTCGGCGGCGCGGCGCAGTTCGGCGTGTTCATCACGTTCATCGGCGCAATCTGCCTGTGCGGCTTCAACGCCCGCGAGGCGGCGTCAATCGGCATTATCGGCGGCGCGGACGGCCCGACTTCGATTTTCATCTCGAACAAACTCGCGCCCCACATTCTCGCCCCGATTGCGGTCGCGGCGTACAGCTACATGGCGCTTGTGCCGATTATCCAGCCGCCGATTATGCGCGCGCTCACGACGGAGGCCGAACGCAAAATCCGCATGAAAAGCCTGCGCAAAGTGTCGCGCTTGGAAAAGCTCGTGTTCGCGCTGGTCGTAACGATTTTCTGCATTCTGCTTGTGCCCGACGTTTCCGCGCTTATCGGCATGCTCATGCTCGGCAACTTCATTCGCGAGTGCGGCGTCTGCGAACGCCTCAGCAAGGCGGCGCAAAACGAGACAATCAACATCGTAACGGTGTTCCTCGGAACGTCGGTCGGCATAACGATGACTGGCGACAGGTTCATTCGCGTGGATACGCTTTCGATTCTCGCGCTGGGCGTGGTTGCGTTTGGCTTCTCGACGGCGGCGGGCGTGGTAATTGCAAAGTTCATGAATTTGTTCTTGAAGGAAAAAATCAATCCGCTTATCGGCTCGGCGGGCGTTTCGGCCGTGCCGATGGCGGCGAGAGTCTCACAGGTTGAGGGTCAGAAAGCCGACCCGTCGAACTTCCTTCTCATGCACGCAATGGGTCCGAACGTAGCGGGCGTCATCGGAACGGCAATGGTCGCGGGCTTCTTTATCGCGACGCTTGCGCACTAAAATTCATCGGTAGATGGCGCGGAATCCGCGCCGTCTTTTTTATTATTCGGGCGTCTGCCCGACAACCGCAAAACACTTCAACGCAAAATTAAAATGAAATATACCATAATGTCAGCGGACGAGGCTGCGAGCCTTATCCAAAACGGTCAACAAATTGCGTTCAGCGGCTTCACCCCCGCGGGCGCGACGAAGGAAATCCCCGGCGCGATTGCGCGCCGCGCCGAAGCCGAACACGCGGCGGGCAGACCTTTCAAAATCAATATAATCACGGGCGCGTCCACGGGCGACTCGTGCGACGGCGTTCTCGCGCGCGCGCACGCAATCAACTACCGCGCCCCCTACCAGTCGAATGCCGACCTCAGGGGCGGGGCAAACAAAAACGAGCTTAAATATACCGACCTCCACCTGTCGATGACTCCCCAGTACATGAACTACGGCTTCATGGGCAAGTTCGACTGGGCGATTGTCGAAGCGGCGGACGTTTCCGACGACGGCCAAATCCTTCTTACGACGTCGGTCGGCATTGCCCCTACGGGCTTGAAACTCGCCGAAAAGGTTCTCATCGAACTGAACTCGTACCACTCGAAGGAGCTTTGCGGCTTTCACGACATCTACGAAACGGCGAATCCGCCGCACCGCCGCGAAATTCCGATTTACTCGGCGGGCGACAGAATCGGCTCGAAGGTCGTTAAAATCGACCCGAGCAAAATCGCGGGCATTGTGCTCACGAACAAGGCCGACGAAGTAAAGCCCTTCAAACCCAGCGATCCGATTACCGAAAAAATCGGACAAAACGTTGCCGACTTCCTCGCAAGCGAAATGAAGGCAGGCAGAATTCCCGACTCGTTCCTGCCCATTCAAAGCGGCGTCGGCAACATCGCAAACGCGGTTCTCGGCGCACTCGGCAACAACCCCGACATTCCCGCATTCTCGATGTACTCGGAAGTTTTGCAGGACTCGGTAATCGAGCTTATCGAACACGGCAGAATCAAGAACGCAAGCGCGACGTCGCTTACGGTAACTCCCGCAAAGATTCAGGAAATCTACGCAAACCCCAAATTCTTCCGCGAAAGACTCGTTCTGCGCCCGCAGGAAATTTCGAACAGCCCCGAAGTCGCGCGCCGCATAGGCATTATTTCGATTAACACGGCAATTGAAGTAGACCTTTCGGGCAACGTGAACAGTTCGCACATCATGGGCAAAAACCTCATGAACGGCATCGGCGGCAGCGGCGACTTCACCCGCGCGGCATACACGTCGATTTACACATGCCCGTCGGTAGCAAAGGGCGGCATGATAAGCGCAATCGTTCCGAATGTCTCGCATTGCGATCACAACGAACACAGCGTGAACATCATCGTGACCGAATACGGCGTCGCCGACCTTCGTTGCAAGACTCCGTACGAACGCGCGGAAATCATCATCGAGAAATGCGCACACCCCAGCTACCGCGACCTGCTGCGTAAGTTCCTCAAAGACGATCCGATGGGACACACTCCGCAGACGCTCGCCCGCGCATACGCATTCCACGAAGCGTTCCTTGCGGAAGGCGACATGCACAAGGCAAACGTCTAACCGCAGGACACTTCCCGAACACAAAAAAACGCGCCAGCGGGCGCGTTTTTTTTGTGTTCGGATTGCGGCGCGATTTTGGGGAATTTTGAAAGTTGACGGCGGGGCGGTATATTTTAGGGTGTTGTTATGAAAAAATTTTTGACGGCGCTCTTTTGTTTTGTTGCGGCCGATGCGTTTGCCGCCGCTTTGGACGAGAACGATTGGCGGTTTTCGTATCCCTCTTACGGGGTTGTGTACGACGGCGGAACTGCGCGTTTTGTCGGCGACGAAACTTCGCATTCCGCGCTCTATTTCGATTCGGGAAAGGTCTGGCGGCTCGGCGGCGGATTTTCCGCGGAATTTGAATTGCCGTCGCTTTTTGCCGACGGCGGGTCGTCGTTCGGAGCTACGCTGCGCGGCGCGGACGGCGGCGAATGGGTGAGTTGGAGTGTCGAGTTCTATGCGGACAATGTTTCCGTTTCGATTTCCTCTTCCGGCGCGGGTTCTCCGATAGAGCGCGATTTCCCCGTGCTTTCCCCTGTCGAGCAGAGTTTCGGGCTTTCGTTTTCGCTCGAAAAGAGTGCCGACGGATTTTACAGGGCGACGCTTTCCACTCTCGACGAGACTTTCGAGCTTGGCAGCATTTCGCTTGTCGATTTTGCGAACGGCGAGTTTTTCATAAGCGCAATCGGTCAGAATTTCGAGATGGACAAGGACAATCCGCTGCTTGTCGATTTTTCCTACGCTTCGAGCATTCCAGAGCCTGCGGCGTTTGCGTTTGCGTTCGGAATTTGTGTCTTGTCGGCTGCCGTGTTGAAGCGGCGAGGGTAGGGCGGCGATTCCCGAAATTTGCCGCGCCGCGGGCAGCGGCGGGTGCAGTGCGCATGCTGCCGCGTAGCTGAAAGTCCGCAAAAAAAGACCGCCGAAGCGGTCTTTTTTGTTTTTTGTAAAAGCTTTATTTTGTCTGAGCGGCGGCTTTTGCTTTCAGCTCTTCGGCGTACACGCTGAGCTGGGCTTGGATTTTCTTGACGGAGTCGGCGATTTTCGAAGCTTCCTCCCTCAACGCTTTTGCGTCGTTGCCCATTTGTTTGGCGAGCGGGATTTTCGAGATCTTTTCGGCAACCGCTTTTGCTTCGACTTCCTTCTTGGCGATAAACGCCTTCAATTCGTCGATTTGCTTTTGCAGTGAGGTTGCGTCCATCGACGCGGCTTCGGTTTTCGCTTGTTGGGGCGTTTTGTTTTCGTCTACGTTTGCGCCGCAGCCGCAGAGAACGATTGCGCAGGCGGCGAGCATTGATACGAGTGTTTTTTTCATTTTTATTCCTTTGCAGAAATTTCCGTCGGGCGTTTTTTTCGTCCGATATTGTGTGTAATTTTACGCGCGTAATAATATTGTCAATGACATAAATTCGGATTTTTCCGGCGGAGTTTAAGCAAAAAGGCAAAAAAAATGCGCGGGGGAATCCGCCGCGCATTTCGCTATGCCGCCTAAATTACAGCTCCTGAACCCAGATGTTTCTGAACGAAACGGGGTTCGTGTGGTCTTGGAGCCTGAGCTTGACGGGTTCTTTGGGGTGTTTGAATTCCGCAATCTTTTTAAGAGGCATGCTTGTGGAGTACGGAACGGGCGTTTCGTACTGGACGCGTTTGCCGTTGTGGTAGACCGTGAATGTCGGGAACGCCACGCACTTGTCGCCTTCGAATTTTGCGGGGGTGTAGATGATGTCGTATGTCTGCCACGCGCCGGGTTCGAGCGAGGCGTTGTACTGCGACGCCGTCTGGCGGTAGACCGAGCCGCAGTGGTCCCACGAGGCTTCCGCGCCGAACGAGTCGAGCACCTGAATTTCGTACGGGCCGAAGAACACGCCCGAATTTGCGCGCGCCTGACCGAGGCAGTCGTACATCGGGGGAATGTTGAATTCGATGTGGAGCTTGCACTTGCCGAACGCGCGTTTCGATTCGATTGTGGTGTTGAGCTTTTTGCCGTCGGGCTTTTTGGCGTCGGTTTTGACGGTCATTGCGCCGTCTTTGAGAGTCCAGTTAACGGGGGTTTGGCGGGCGGAAACGAGTTCCCATTCCTTCGAGGGGTCTGTGCCGTCGAAGAGCACGACTGCGCCCTTGGGGGCTTTTGCTCCGAGTGTGGGAGATTTAAATTCGAAGCGTTTGAGGTCGATTTTAACGTCCTGACCGTTGTATTTGCCGCTTGCGACGATTTCCGACGGGGTCGCCGTGCCTTTGAGCGCGAGCGGTTCGGAGGTCTTGAATTCGATTTTTCCGTCGGAGGCGGTCAGCCCGTCGGCAAAAGAAGTCGTTTCCGCGCGGGAGAGAATGCCCGTGAGAATCTTGACGCGGTATTTTGCCTGCGGGCCTCTGTACACTTCGGCGTAGATTTCGGGATACATCGAAACGGGGTATCCGCGTTTGAGTTCGCTGCCGTCGGCGAGCGTAATTTTGCCCTTATAGAAGCCGGCGAACGCGTCTTTTTGCGACTGCGCGAATGCCGACAGTGTTAAAATCGAAGATAAAAGAATGAATAATGTTTTCCTCATAGAAAAGACGAAATTATAGTCGCGCCGTCTTGCGTCAAATAAAAACTTGCGTAAAAAGGCGCGGGAGGGGAGGGCGGAAGTTTCGACGAAGTCGGGAAAAAATGGGAGGGAATCGCGGGTGGATATTTTGCCAAACGCTAAAATTTTCTTGCGAAAAACACATACTGTTTCATTGTCGAATATTCAGCCGAATTTCGGAAGTCCGAAAAGGCGACTCTTTATTTATACAGAAAAGGAAACTAACATGGTCGATATGGCAACAATCGAGGGTCTCTGCAAGCGCAGGGGGTTCATTTACCGCTCCTCCGAAATCTACGGCGGGTTTAACGGATTTTTCGACTACGGTCCGCTCGGCGTTGAACTCAAAAACAACATTAAACGCGCATGGTGGAACGACTTTGTACACGGGCGCGACGACATCGTGGGTCTCGACGCGTCTATAATCATGCACCCCGACGTTTGGCGCGCGTCGGGACACGTCGCGGGCTTTTCCGACCCGATGGTTGACTGCAAGGAGTCGAAGCTCCGCTTCCGCGCCGACCAGATTTTCTTCGCGGAAGTCAAGGTTGACGGCGAGACAATCGGCTACGTCAGCGTCCTCGAAGACGAGAACATGCAAAAGGACGCCGAGAAAAAGGCGGCGGAACTCAAACGCAAGCTCGCGCGCCAGGGCGAACTCGGCGAAGTCGTCCTCAAAAACTACATGGACGCAAAGCCATTTGAGTACGACCTCATTCCCTCGCCCGCAACGGGCAACGCCGGCACGCTCACGCCGCCGCGCGACTTCAACCTCATGTTCCAGACATACGTCGGCGCAATGCGCGACGAAACGGCAATCGCCTACCTCCGCCCCGAAACCGCGCAGGGCATTTTTGCCGACTTCAAAAACATCTGCGACACCACGCGCGTAAAAGTGCCCTTCGGCATCGCGCAAATCGGCAAGGCTTTCAGAAACGAAATCACGCCGCGCAACTTCATCTTCCGCAGCAGGGAGTTCGAGCAGATGGAAATAGAATACTTCATCTCGCCCTACGACGACTGGAAGACGCTCCACCGCCAGTGGATTGACGCATGCAAGGCGTGGTTCGTATCCATCGGGCTTCCCGCCGACGCTCTCGCGGAGGACGTCCACCCGCAGGAAAAGCTTGCGCACTACGCGAAGGCGTGCACCGACATCACTTTCCACTTCCCGCACGGCTTGCAGGAATTGCAGGGCATTGCCGTTCGCGGAAACTTCGACCTTACCCAGCACCAAAACGCGTCGGGCAAGAACCTTGAATACTTCGACGAAGCCCGCAAGGAAAAGTACCTGCCGCACGTCATCGAGCCGTCGCTCGGCGTAGACCGCACATTCCTTGCGGTAATGTCCGCCGCCTACGAAGAGGACGAAGTTCCCAACGACAAGGGTCAGCCCGAAAAGCGCATTCTGCTTAAATTCAGCCCGCGCGTCGCGCCGTTCAAGGCGGCGGTTTTCCCGCTGGTCAAGAACAAGCCCGAACTCTACGCGCACGCGGAAGCCCTCTACAAAAAGCTCCGCCGCCGCTGGAACATCTTCTTCGACGCGTCGGGGGCAATCGGCCGCCGCTACCGCCGTCAGGACGAAATCGGCACGCCGTTCGGAATCACCGTAGACTTCCAGACAATCGAGGGCGACGGTACGGTAACGCTGAGAGACCGCGACTCCACAAAACAGGTTCGCATGAGCGAATCGGAGCTCGTGGCGTTCCTCTCCGAAAAAATCGACGGATAGCCCGCGCCGCGCAAACGCTTTCGGCGGACGCCTCCACTGAGGGGCGTCCGTTTTTTTTGCGCGTCCGCAAAAATTTTTTCTTTTGCTATTGACTTTGAGCGTCTTTGACTCTGATGTCGTAAGCCGATAAAATGAAACAATAGGAGAAAAATTTTTATGAAGGACGATAGAAAAATACTCGTGGTCGGAAGCGCAAATGTCGATATGGTCGTTAAGTCGGCGAAAATTCCCCGAACGGGAGAGACCGTGCTCGGCGGGGTTTTCTCGAAACACGAGGGCGGCAAGGGCGCGAATCAGGCGGTCGCCGCAAAAACGCTTTTCGAAAATACCGCGTTCTGCGCGGGGCTTGGCGACGACGACATCGGACGCTCGTACCTCGAATACCTTGTCGAGCGCGGCATGGACGTGTCGCTCGTGAAAATCTGCAAGGGAGCGCACACGGGGGTTGCCCTGATTACCGTCGCAAAAGAGGGGCAGAATATCATCACCGTAGCCCCCGGCGCAAACTCGCTGCTTACGCCAGAGGACATGAAGAAAATCGACTTCTCGAAATTCTCGCACATTGCTTTCCAGCTTGAAAATCCGCTCGAAACCGTCGCGGAGGGGCTGAAACTCGCAAAGGCGGCGGGGTGCACGACGGTTCTTACCCCCGCGCCCGCAAAGCTGCTCGACGACGAAATTCTCAAAAACGTCGATTTTCTCGTTCCGAACGAAATCGAGATTTTGCAGGTTCAGCGCGGCTTCACGAGCATGCAGAAAGCGGCGAAGTCTCTGCTGAAAAAGGGCGTCAAAAACGTGCTGATAACGCTCGGCGAACGCGGCTGCGCTCTCTTCAACGCAGACGGCGAAAGACGCTACGCGGCGTATTCCGTGCGCCCGATTGACACCGTGGGCGCGGGCGACTGCTTTACGGGTTCGCTGCTTGCGGGCTTCAAGCTTTTCGACGACATCGACTCCGCCGTAAAATTCGCGTCCGCCGCCGCTGCGCTCAAAATCACGAAAGCGGGGGCGCAATCGCACTCGTCTCTCAAAGACGTTCTGAAAATGATGAAAAAATAAACGCGCAATCCGCGCCTCGGCGGACGCCGAAAACCCGCCGCCCACAAACAAAAAAGCGAAGCCGTTTGCGGCTTCGCTTTTTTCTGTTTTGAAACAAGTCCTACTCGGCAAACGCGATGTCGGGGTCGAGCGACAGCGTAATGCGGTACTGCACTCCGGGACGCATGACCATTGCCCTGTCGCGCGCGTAAACCTGCAAGTAGTGGATATTCCCCCAATAGGAGCGGTACTGCGGGTCTTCGCTTACGACTTCCGTGTCGAGCCAATTCGCCTGAAAATCGTCCTTTTCTATTCCGACGCCCAAGCCTTTTTCGCCGATTGCGTAGGTCATCGGGACGTGGTATTCCGTGTGCGGCGAGCCGATTGCCACGACGAGCCTGAACTTGTCGAGCGTGATTTGGTTGTGCACCGTGTAGATGAAATCGCCCGTAATTTTGTTGCCGCTAAACGACCACGAAACTTTGCACGAACCCAAGCCCTTTACGATTTCGCCGTCGGCGGTAATCAGCTCCGGCTGTTCGTAGCGGAAGAAGAACGAATTGCGCAGCCCCAAGCCCGTCGTGCAGCGCTTGCCGTAGTACGACGGCGTCGTAATTTTGTCGCCGAAAGTGAGTTCGGGCACGAGCACGGGCAGGTATCTGTCAGCCGGCCAGTCGAAAACTCCCGGCATGTGCGGGAACGCAAGCGACGACGAAATGTTCTTTTCTCCGGGGGCGATGAGCGGCAAATGCAAGTGCATGCCCGTGGCGGCGTTCGTGTAGACAAACAGCCCCTGTTCCTTGCGCGAGGAATTGTCGAAAATTACATACTTGCCGCCCGACTTCATTTCGGACTGCTTCGCCTGCATTTGGCGTCCGACGGTCTTCGCCAGACGCGACCACTGGCAGAGGTAGCGGGCGGCGTCGAAATTCGCCATGCGCGTTGTGCAGCCCGCCGCGGCGGAACGCTCGGCGTCGCGAATTACGAGGTAGCCGTGCTCCTGGTTGAGGTATGTCATGAAGAAGAACTGGAAGAGGCGGCGGAGAATGTCCATGTATTCGGGCATTTTGTCTTCGGCAATCCAGCCGTCGCGCATGGCTTGCAGAATCATCGAAATGCAGTGCATTTGCCCGTACGCGCCAAGATTTCTGCCGAACGCCCAGCCGAGGCCGTCCGAGCGCACGATGTCGGGCAGAAGCCTCAAATACTTTTCCGCAAACGTGCGCAGCGACGGAATTTTTCTGTCGCGCAAATGCATGTTCGCGTGGAGCTGCAACGACTGCCTGATGAACACGAACGACACCACGCCGCACAGGTCGAACACGCCGTCGAGCGAGCCTTGCGGCTTGTCGTCGAAATACTTGCCCGACGACGTCTGCTGAATGCGTTCGAGGAATCTGTCTATGAGCTTGCCGGTTTCGTCTTTCTTGCTAAGCCCCATGCTGAAACGCGCAACGGCTTTCGCGATGTTGAAAATCTGGAAATGGTCGTCATAGTCGGTGCGCGAGAGCAGACGCTTGTCGAGGTTCTTCTGGGTTTCTTCGAGAAGCCTGTCCCAAACGGCATTGCGGTCTTTCGACGGGCCGAAAGAGAGGAGTCCGAGCGAGGAGTAGGCGAGGCCGTCTTCGGTGTACTCCTTGTCGTTTGTCTGGGCGGTGATGCAGCGCGCGCAAAGGTCTACAATGTCGCGGCCTTCAATTTCCGTAAGCCCCGTCGCACGGTAGAATTCGCCCAAGGCGAGGGCGGCATGGCCGGGTTCGAAATCGAGGGACGATTCGTTTTCGACGGGAATAATCGAACCGTCAGCGTTGATAGCGTCAATGTTTTTGCCCAAAATGGAGCGGGCCATATCCATGCATTGCTCGGAAAAATTCAGCATCGAGGGAAATGTAAGTTAATATTGATTAAAAAATCGAAGATGGGCGCGGGGCGCGTAAAAGTCAAGCGATTTAGAGCAGGGCGAAAAAAAAACTTGAAAAATCGGAAAAAATGCCGAGAAAGAAAAAAACAAAATAGCGAAAGCCGTAAACAGATTCGGGGGTGTTCCGGAATTCGACTTATGGTTGTAGGCCATGCTTGCATGTCGGAGATGATACTTGGCTCCGTAAAAATGTATCACACAAAACAATAAATGGCGAAGAATACGCTATTGCTGCTTAATTAACGCGGCACGTCGGCCCGCCGACTCCCAATAAGCGGAATCCGGCGTCGACATTGGGAACAGGGGTCGTTGGTACTTGTCCGGATTAACGGCCGCCACATTGCGGACAATGCATTCGGGACGGTAGCCGTATCCCAAGCCCGAATAAAGCACAAAGTACGGCTACACATGTAGACAGTATGCCCGAAGGCGATAAGGACAGGGGTTCAACTCCCCTCACCTCCACCATTTAAAAGCCCGCAAATTTACACCCTTGCGGGCTTTTTTGTCGCCGTCGATAAGGCACTTCTGGGAATGTATTCCCTTTTAAACCGCTTGCGGTTGCTTACGATTATTTGCCTTTCCCATTCCACAACGTTCTACTGATTTTACACGCAAAAAAGGCGAACTTGTTGGAGTCCGCCTTTTGGAGTTTTTTTTGGGGGGTTATGCGAGTTGTTCGAGCCTCGCTTTGAGTTCGTCTTTCGACGCCATCGGGCTTGTGCCGATTTTCTGTCCCTTGCGGAAGAAGATGAGGGTGGGGACTGCGGTGATTCCGAATTTATCGGCAATTTCGGGCGCTTGGTCGACGTCGAGCTTGCAGACGAGCGCGTTATCGCCCATCTCCTCTGCGAGGGCTTCTATTGTAGGGCCAAGCATGCGGCACGGGCCGCACCATGTCGCCCAGAAATCGACAAGCACGGGCTTGTCCGAGTTTACCGTTTTATCGAAGTTATTCGAATTTAAGTGTATTACTTTTCCCGACATAATTTAGATGTCCAAAATAATTAAAACGGCGAATGCCACCGCGACCGCCGCGGCGAGACCGTCAATCGCCACCGACAATATCGACGGATTGTCGGATTTCTTAACCTGAACCTGTACGGGTGCCCCCGCTTTATTCGCGATTCCGTATTTCGCTTTGGGAAGGTCGAATTTGGGGGCTGCCGCCGCGGGGCGTGCCGCCGCCGGCGCGGGAGCTACGGGTGTTGCCGAAACCGTCGGCGCGGTTGCCGCGGGAGCGGGGGAGACTTGCGCCACGGGAGTCGCCGCGGGTGCGGCTTTGGGTGCTTCCTGCGCGGGAGCTACGGGCTTGGGAGCCGTGTTTTCGGGGAATGGGGGGGGTGTTTGTTCGTCTGACATATAGATTTTTGTTGAAAGTTCGGCGTTCCACGCGAACGCATTTGTAATTAAGTATCGCGAGCGGATTTTTCTTTTCAAGCTTTTTTGTGTTGATATGCGGGCGCAATTTTCCGAAAATGCAATTCATGATAGTAGACATGGAAATCAAGGCCGCCGCCGAGGACATCTCGAAAAGGGCGGGGTATTTATGGAGGTTTCTTTGACGTACCGTCGAAGTGCGCAAAAATAGAGGAACTCGAAGCCCAGATGGCTCGGCAGGATTTTTGGGACAATCAGGCCGAGGCGCAGAAAATCGTGTCCGAACTCACCCGCTTGAAGGGGCTTGTCGCGCCGCAGACGGCTTTGAAACGCCGCGTGGACGACCTCAACGCGCTTTTCGAGCTTGCGGAGGAGTCCGACAACGACGAATCGCTCGCCGCAGAGCTTGCCGCAGAGACAACCAAGCTTCACTCGGAATTGGACAAAATCGAGATAGAGTCTTTCCTCAGCGGGCCGCTCGACTCTTCGAACGCAATCATGACAATCCACGCTGGCGCGGGCGGCACTGAAAGTTGCGACTGGGCGGAAATGCTTTTCAGAATGTACATGCGCTGGGCGGAACGCCGCGGCTTCAAGGTCGAGATTGAGGACGTTCAGGACGGCGAAGAGGCGGGCGTTTCGAAAATCACGTTCAGAATTGTGGGGCCTAACGCGTACGGATACTCCAAGGCGGAGCGCGGGGTGCACAGGCTTGTGCGCATCAGCCCGTTCGACGCGAACAAGCGCAGGCACACGTCGTTTGCGTCGGTCGATGTAATCGCGGAAATCGAGGACGACATCGACATGGATATCAAGGAGGAAGACTTGAAGATAGACACCTACCGTTCCAGCGGCAAGGGCGGCCAGCACGTCAACAAAACCGAGAGCGCGGTGCGCATAACGCACATACCGTCGGGGATAGTCGTGGCGTGCCAGAACGAGCGGTCGCAGTTCAAGAACAAGGCGAGCGCAATGAAAATCCTCAAAAGCCGGCTCTACGAAAAACTGCTCGACCAAAAACGCGCCGAGATGGACAGATTCTACGGCGAAAAGGGCGAAATTTCGTGGGGCAACCAAATCAGAAGCTACGTTTTCCAGCCCTACCAGATGGTGAAAGACCTGCGGACGGGCGCGGAAACGGGCAATTTGCAGGCGGTGATGGACGGCGACATAGACCTTTTCATCAACGCGTGGCTGCGCGCGGGCGGCCCGACCACCCGCAACAAAAACTACATTCAGGACGACGACGAATAGCCGCCGTCCTCTTCCTATTATCGTCTTCTTTTTTGCGGATTTTTCCGATGAACGCGGCGAGCAAACGCCGCGTTTTTTTTTTTCGTCCGAACTTCTGCATGTGAAAAGGCGGTCGACATTGTGCCGACCGCCTTGCAATTACGCATTGAGAAGAAAATTTACAAAATTCCGAATTGCTTGAATATCATGTATGTGAAGAATATTCCGAGCGTCGCGCAGAGGATTTTCAGCGATAGGTCGAGCGTCTTTGCCGACGGCTTTGTCGGCTGCTTTGCAACTTTTTCTATGTAGTTTTTGAAAAATATATACAGTGCAGGGATAATGCACAATGACAGAAAATAATCTTCCGTAATTCCGTAAAGGCTAACTTTCGGTATCGCGATTATCGACCAGTGCAAAACAAGCATTGCCAATATGAGGTTTATCGTATTCCCGAACGCGAAAATCAGCCCTATCGAAAACACCGCCACAGAGCACGGCATTATCGGCGAAACTATTTCGGGGAAGCTCCGCCCCAGCGCGAGCGACAGCGCGGGGTAAATGGCGGGCGCGCAAAGCAGAGCCGCCGCTGCGGGGTTTTTCGACGCTTTCGGCGTTTCGTCGCGCCCCGCGCGGATGTCGTAGAGCCACGCAAGCCCCATGATTGCCCAGAAGACCGCCATGCTTTCGTTATAGCTTCTTGTATTGCAGTATATCAGGTAGTAGACGCCGGCAATCCAGAAGCACAGAAGCGCGGTGTAGATTTTTACCGCGACGCGGCACGCCGCCTTTTCGGGCGCGGCGTAGAGCAGGGCGGCGAGTATCGCGCCGACGATTGTAAGCGTTATCTGGAAATTCCATGTCTCCGAATTGTATTCGGAAATTGTCTGCCAAAATGTATCCATGTTATTTTTTGCCCTCCCTCGAAAGCGCGTGCGACATATTTTTAAAGACGAAAGTCGGCAGTGCCGCCCCCGTTGCGAGCAGTATTATCACCGTTCCGGAGACTGTGGCGTTCAGCAAAAAGCTCTGCATGTACTCCATGCCGCCGTCGTTGCCGTTAACCGACTGCATGAACATTATCAGCGAGAACAGCGTTTTGTACGCGTAAATCCCCGGAATCATCGGGAGCAGCGCGGGTATGTAGAGAATGGTCATTGGCACGCGGATTTGACGCGCCAGAATCAGGCTTCCGCTTCCGATTGCGAACGCCGCGACGAACGACGCCGTTCCGATGTCCGTACCGCATTTCATCATTGCGAACCTCAGCGCGTGTCCGACCGCCGCCAGCAGCGCGATTCTCGGAAACGCCTTTACGGGAGGGTCGGAAATCGCGCCGAAGCCCGTTCCCGCGACCGCCGCGAAGAATCCGTCGAAGAGTATGTCCCAAATGCTCATAGAAATTGTCCTTTCACAAGCGCGAGAGTCGCGAAAAGTCCGACGCCTATGCACGCGATAATCAGCATTTCCTTTGCGAGGCGGCTTATGCCCGTCGTCGTGTAGCCGTCGAGAATGTCGATTACCCCGTTGATGAGCGGCACCCCCGGAATAAGAAACAGCGGGCTTGTCGCCAGCGCCGTCTGCGACGTGCATTCGAACGAGAGCGACACCGACGCGCAAATCGACGCCGCGAACGACGACGCCATTATCGTAAGGTAGTTGTTGACGCCCTTTTTCAGCATGTACTGTTTTGTTGAAAAGCCGACGAGCGTCGCGGTAAAGACAATCGCCATTGCGAGGAAGTCGCCGCCGAAGAGCCTGCAAAACGACGCGTTTGCAAAGCCCACATAGAACAGCACGAACACGGGGTCGATTTTCGGCTTTGCAAGTATTGCTTCGAACTCGGACCTGATTTCCCCAAGCGGCATTTTTTTGTCAATCGCGCGCCACGAAAGTCGGCAGAGGTCGGCGTTGCGCTCGAACGAAATGGGGCTTTGCGGAATGCGGGCGACTTTCGTTGAAATTATGCCGTCGCACTCCACCGAGACTATCAGGCTTGTATGCGTCATCGCGATTTCCGCGGTTGCCCCGACTGCCTCGGCTATTCTTTTTGCGCTGCGCGCCGTGCGCGACGCGTACGCGCCGCAGCCCGTGAGCGTCGCCGCGTATTCGGCGACCAGTGCGAGTATTTCGTCTGACCTGTTTTTTGCCTCTTCCATATCGGAACAGGCGCGATTATACCGCGCTTGGATTTTTCATTCAACGCATGAAAAATGCCATTTTAATGCAAAATACGCATTAAATGCGGAACGATTTTTTTAGAATGGAGACGAAATTTCCGAGCGTTTTCGAGTGGTTGTCCGCCTTCCAGATGCCCGCGTAGACTACGGGTTCGTCCAGCCCCCTAAGGGTTTTGTAGACGACGTCCGCGTAGTCGAGCGGCTTCATGAGCGCGGGCACGAAAGTTATGATGTCGGAGTGCGGAAGCAGGCGCAGAACGGCGTCGAAATTGTAGATTTCCTCGGCGACGTTCGGCGTGAGTATTCCGCCGCGCCGCAGGGCTTCGTCGATTGTCCTGCGGAAGAAGGGCGACTCCTCGTAGGGGAGCATTGCGAACTTTTCGTTTTTCAGCTCCGACATCTCGACCGCGCCGCTTTTCTTTGCGAGCCTGTGGCTTGCGGGCAGGGCGAGCAGGATTTTCTCGCGCCCAAGCTCTATCGATTTCACGTCGAGGGTTTTTCTCTGCGACACGCGGATTATCCCGAAGTCAAGCTCTCCCTTTTCCACCTTTGCGAGAATGCTCGCCGACGAGTGTTTGCCGAGTTTAAGAAACACTTCGGGGTAGTCCGCCCGCATTTGCTTCAACGAGGCGAAGAATTTTTCCGACGTGAAAAACGAGGGAATCACCTCCATTGAAAGCGAACCGCATTCTCCCTTTGCCGCCTTTTTTGCGCCGAGCTTTGCCGCCGACTCCAAGTCGGCGATTTTTTCGGCGTTCGGCAGAAAGGCCCTGCCCGCGTCGGTGAGCGACAGCCGCCACTTGTTTGCCCTGTCGAAAAGGCGGCAGCCGACTTCGCTTTCGAGCGACATTATCTGCCTGCTCAAAACCGACTGTCCCATTCCGAGTTTGTCCGCAGCGCGCGAAAAGTGGAGGGTTTCGGCGGCGGCTATAAAGCATTTTATTTGGGTGGAGTCCATTGTCTTTCTTTTATCCCTATTAGTTCCTTGCGCAATTTCAACCCTAATTTAATGCAAAATTTGCATAAAGTTTGATTCATTGGGAAAGTATTAAAAACTTGATTTTTTATGCCGAATCAGCGAGACTTCCACTAATTAGCCGAAAGCATCGGGCGGAATTTTTGTTCCGCCGCCGCCAAACCGCAACGCGGGGCGTTGTTCGGTTTTTTGAATTTTAAATGCACTCGAAAATAAATACTTGTGTTTTTTGCGCCGCACTGGTCTTTGCGGGGCTGCTTTTGTCGTCGCCCGACGCCTGCGCGGCGCAGTTCCCGCTTCCGCAGGACGCGTATCCCAAGTGCGACGGGCTTTGGCGGACGCTCGTAAGCCGCGTGAAAATGTCGCACATGAATCTGTACGCCACTATAATTTTCGCGTGCGCGGTAGTCCACACTTTCAGCTACCAGATGTTTCTGAAATTCGCCGATACCGTTAAAAAACAGCAAAAACGCTTCAAGTTGCGCGATTCGAGCGTGGACATTGCAAAGCGCATTCTCTCGCTCTTGGGAGAGGTCGAAATAGTTTTCGCGCTCTGGCTTGTTCCGCTGTTTGCGATTTTCTATTACGAGTGCGGCTGGCATTCGCTGACCGACTACCTCAACAACCTCGCGTACGCGCAGGACAAATATTCCGAGCCTGTTTTCGTGATGGTCGTCATGTGCATGGCGGCGACGCGCCCCGTGATTTACGTTGCGGCGAAGTTCGTGAGCCTGTTTGCGGCGTTGGGTGGCAAAACCGTCCGCGCGTGGTGGATTTCCATAATGTGCGTCGGCCCTATTTTGGGCTCTTTCATAACCGAGCCGGCGGCGATTACAATCTGCGCGATTCTGCTTTTGCGCCACTTTTTCGACTACACGCCGTCGATCAAATTCAAGTACGCGACTATCGGGCTGCTTTTCGTTTCGGTGTCGCTCGGCGGCGCGTTGACGCATTTTTCCGCGCCCCCGATTATCATGGTCGCGCGTTCGTGGGGCTGGGATACGCCGTTCATGATTGCGCACTTCGGGTGGAAGTCTGTGCTTGTGATTTTTGCGTCCACGTTCGTCTACGCGTTCCTTTTCAGGCGCGAGTTTGTTTCGCTTGAAAACAACCGCATAATGCGCGGGGCGGAGTCGTCAATCGAAAAGCCGCCGCCGAACTGGATAATCGGCATGCACCTGCTGTTTTTGATTGCGGCGGTCGCGGTAATGCACTATCTGGTTTTGGAAATGTTCCTGCTGCTTGCGTTCATCGCGTTTGTGGACATAACGCAGAGATTCCAGTGGGAGATGAAGTTCCGCAGCCCGATGCTTGTGGCGATTTTTTTGGGCGCGCTTGTAACGCACGGCAGCCTGCAAACGTGGTGGCTCGAACCCATTTTGGAGCGGCTCGACAGCGGTGCGCTTTTTGCGGGGAGCGTTCTGCTGACGTCGTTTAACGACAACGCCGCGATAACCTATTTGGCGTCGCTCGTGCCGAGCTTCGTCGACGAAACGAAATATTTGATAGTAGCCGCCGCGATAAGCGGAGGCGGTTTGACTGTAATTGCGAACGCGCCGAATCTCGTGGGTCTTTCGGTTTTAAAGGAGGAGTTTAGAAACGGCGTGTCCCCGAAACTGTTGCTCGAATGGTCGATTGTCCCTACGCTCCTTGCGTGCGCGGCATTCTTTTATCTCTAAACGGGCATATGTTTAAAATCGGAAAATACAAAACACTGGCAACGGCGGCCGCGGCAATGGCTGCGGCGTTTGTTCCGCAATTTGCGACGGCGCAGAGCGACGTCCGAATCCTCGACGCGCTCGTCTCGAAGGGGCTTCTCGAAAAGGCGGAGGCGGACGATTTGAAAAAGGGCATGGCGGAAATCCCCGTAGTGGAAACGCCGACCGACACGTTCCTGAGAATTTCCGGCAAGATGCAGTCGCAGTACGAATACATCTACGCCGACTGCACCGACGGCGCGGTTGCCGACTCTTCCGCGAGCGTCGGCAAATTCATAATCCGCCGAATGATTCTCACGTTCAATTCGGACAACAAGCGCGACTGGGGCACCCAGCTTTCCTTCGACTTCATTCTGCCCAACCAAATGTCCATCACCTATCTTTGGAAGCGCGTTGACTGCAATTTTGTGAAGGGCGAATTCAGGTTCGGATACGTCAAGCCGAATTTCTGCTTCGAGGAAAACATGTCGCCGTTCAAGCTCTATTGCGTTGAGCGTTCCGTGGCTACCTACTACTGGGGCGGCCCGCGCAAGGGCAGCGCGCGCAAGCTCGGCTTTGCGTCGTTCATGACGGGCGCGTTCTGGTACGGCGAATCGCGCGAAATCAGGGGCTTGAAATACGCCTTTGCCGCAACGAACTCCGACAACTACAAGGTCGGCTACGAGTCCATTTCCGACGGCTCCGACAACGCGCCCAACGTCTGGGCAAGCTCGTCCTACGCGACGGACATCGGCGGAGTCAAAACCACGTTCGGACTGAACCTCGGCTGGGGCTCGGCGGCGAATAAGACGGGCCGCTATTGCGCAACGGCAATGTACGGCGCAAACCCGTACATCACCCTCGACTGGGGCGCGCTCCGCACATACGCGGAATTCATAATCACGCAGGCGGACGGCGCAAAATGCCTCGACGGCTCGTACGACTCGCAGCTGCCGTTCGGTCTGAACTACATGGTTGAGTACAAGTTCGACATCGGCGAATTCGGGAAAATCGGCCCCGCGTTCAGGTTTTCGTACCTCGACACCGACGGGCGCGGCGTGTCGCCGTCGGACGTAATCAGGCAGAGCGTGAACGTTTCGGGCGACACCCCGTACCTGCGCGTGAAAAGCTTTTACTTCGGTCTGAATTGGTACATTCGCGGGGACAATCTGAAAGTCCAAAGCGGCTACGAATACGCGCATTTCGACGGAGGCGTCGGCGGGGCGCACGGGCTGGACGTAAACTGGTTCAGAACACAGGTTCAAGTTCTATTTTAAGGAAACACTAAATGAAACCGAAACAAATAATAGCATTGACGATATCAATCTCGGCGGGACTCATCGCGCTGTTGATGTCGCCCGAAAACTACCACATTGCCAATCTCAGCGTTGTAGAACAGCGCGTTATTGCGCTTTTTATATTCGCCGCGCTTATGTGGATTACCGAGGCCGTCCCGATTTGGACAACTTCGGTTCTCACAATCGTGCTCATGCTCCTGACTGTCTCCGACAGCTCGTTTTCGTTCCTCCGCGGCGAAGACGTCGAGGGCGCGCGCGCGTTCGGCAAACTCATAAAATACAAGTCGCTGATGGCGACGTTTGCCGACCCTATCATCATGCTGTTCATGGGCGGCTTTTTCCTCGCAATCGGCGCGGGCAAGTGCGGCTTGGACAAAAATTTGGCGAGGGTGCTTTTCAGCCCCTTCGGAAACAAGTCGCAGACGGTGCTCTTGGGCTTGATGTTCGTTTCGGCGGTGTTCTCGATGTTCATGAGCAACACGGCGACGACCGCGATGATGTTCGCGGTCATGACCCCGATTCTCGCGCCGATGGAAAACAGCGGCAAGGGAAGAATCGCGCTCGTCTTGGCTATCCCCGTGGCGGCGAATATCGGCGGTATCGGCACGCCCATCGGCACGCCTCCGAACGCAATCGCGCTCAAATACCTCAACGACGTAGACGGTCTCAACTTGGGAATCGGCTTCGGGCAGTGGATGGTCGCGATGGTTCCGTTCGTGATTTTGATGATACTCGTTTCGTGGTATCTGCTCATCAAGCTTTTCCCGTTCAACCGCAAAACCCTCGACATTTCGTTCGAAGGCACTTTCGAAAAGTCGCGCAAGGCGTACATCATCTACGCGACGTTCGCGGTTACGGTTCTGCTGTGGATGTTCGACAAATTCACGGGCATCAACTCTAACGTAGTGGCGATGATTCCCATGGCGGTCTTCACGGTTACGGGCATTGTGGATAAGAACGACCTCAAACAAATCAGTTGGGACGTTCTCTGGCTCGTCGCGGGCGGCTTCGCGCTCGGCGTCGGCTTGCAGGAAACGGGCTTGGCAAAGCACATGATTGACTCAATCCCCTTCGGAACATGGTCGGCGACGGCTACGATTATCGGGTCGGGTCTGCTGTGCTACGCAATGTCGACGTTCATGTCGCACACGGCGACTACCGCGCTTCTCGTCCCCGTTCTGGCGGCGGTTGCGGCAGGCATGAAGGACGCTCTGGCGTCGTTCGGCGGCGAACCCACGCTGCTTGTGGGCGTCGCGCTTTCGGCGTCCCTTGCGATGGCCCTTCCCATCAGTACGCCCCCGAACGCAATCGCGCACTCGGCGGGTCTTACAACCCAGAGGCAGATGGCGACAATCGGCATACTTGTCGGCGCAATCGGTCTGTCGGTCGGCTACATTTTGCTGTTCTTCCTCGGAAGCATAAAATACTTCTAAAAGCCGACTCGGAACTTTCCGCAAAAGCCCCTCCGCAAGAGGGGCTTTTTTGCGTCCGTGTCTCGGCGTTTTGCTCGTTCCGACTCCTCCGCCCGCGCGTTTTCGCTAACAGCCGCTTTTTTCATTAAAGCTTGAAAACGCCGATAAATCTGGTTTACTTTTTTGCATGATGGAATTGAAAAGTCTGATGAAATTAACGGCGGCGGCGGCGCTTTCGCTCGCTTCCATATCGAACCTTTCGGCTGCGGATAAAAAGAGGACGATACAAGTCGGCTATTTTCCGAATATCTCGCACGCGCAGGCTCTGGTCGCGCACCAGCTTACAAGACAGGGCAAGGGGTGGTTCGAGTCGAGGCTCGGCGACGGCGTGGAAATCAAATGGCGTCTTTTCAACGCGGGGCCGAGCGCGATGGAATCAATGTTCGCGGGGGCGGTCGATATTACTTATGTCGGGCCTAACCCCGCAATCAACGCGTTCGCAAAAACGCGCGGGCGCGATGTGCGCATTCTCGCGGGTTCGGCGGACGGCGGCGCGGCGCTGGTGGTAAACCCCGCTGCGAAAATAGAAAAGCCCGCCGACTTCAAGGGCAAGAAAATAGGCACGCCGCAGCTTGGCAACACGCAGGACGTCGCATGCAGGGCGTGGCTGATTTCGAACGGCATTCAGGTAAAAATCGCCTCTGGCGACGCGCACGTTATAGCAACTCCCAACCCCGAGCAGCTTCCGCTTTTCAAGCGCGGTAATCTCGACGCGGTTTGGACGGTCGAGCCGTGGATAACGCGCCTCGAAAAAGAAGCGGGCGGAAAGGTTTTCCTAGAACAGAAGGATACGGTGACAACCGTTTTGGCGACATGCAACAGGGCGTTGAAAAAATACCCCGACCTTGTGGAAAAATTCACAAAGGCGCACGCCGAACTCACCGACTGGATTAACAAAAACCCCGAAGAGGCGCAGAAGCTCGCCCGCATGGAGCTTGAGGCAATCACGGGCGGCAAAATTTCGGAAGAGCTTGTAAAAGCGGCGTGGCCGCGGCTTACTTTCACCTCGAAAATCAACAGGCAGGAACTTCAAAAATTTTGCGACTACGCATTCCAGTGCGGGTTTATCAAACGCAAAATCGACATGAACCCGATATACGCCGACAAAAAATGAGCGTAAAGGCAGAACTACAAAACGTCACGGCCAAGCTCGTCGTGGACAGCGTGAGCAAGACGTTCGACTCCGCGCAGGGGCGGGTAGAGGCTCTCAAAGACGTGAGCCTTACCGTCAACGAGGGCGAATTCGTCTGTCTCGTAGGCCCAAGCGGCTGCGGGAAATCGACGCTGTTGAACATGGTAGCGGGCTTGGACGAACCCGATTCGGGCAGAATCCTCGTGGAGGACACTCCCGTAAAAGGCCCGGGGCGCGACCGCATGGTGATGTTTCAGGAGCACGCGCTTTTTCCGTGGCTCGACGTCATGGGGAACGTCATGTTCGGGCTGAAACTAAAACCCAACCTCACCGACCCAGAACGCAGGGAGGTCGCCAAATTCTACCTGCACTTGGTTGGTTTGGAGCAGTTTGCGCGCGCGTCGGTGCACGAGCTTTCCGGAGGCATGCGCCAGCGCGTGGCTTTGGCGCGCTCGCTCGCGCCCAACCCCCGCATTCTTCTGATGGACGAAACTTTCGGCGCGCTCGACGCGCTCACGCGCGAGCAGCTCTATGGGGAAATCCAGCAGATTTGGGAGAAGCGCAAAAAGACGATTCTTTTCGTAACCCACAATATCCGCGAAGCCGTGTGCCTCGGCGACAGGGTTGTGCTGTTCTCTCCGCACCCCGGCAGAATTGTGCGGACTTTCAATATAGACCTGCCGCGCCCGCGCGACATCAACGACCCCGCGCTTACCTCGTACGCGTTGGAAATAACGTCGTTTCTTAAAAACCAGTTTGGAAGGGCTGTTGCCGAATAATGAAAAAGAAAAACTACAAACGCTGGCTTGTCTCGCTTGCGGCGTTCGCGGTGCTGATTGCCCTTTGGGAGCTTGCCGTAAAACGCTTCGGGCTTTTCGAATATACTCTTCCGCCGCCCTCGGACGTCGCGAAATACATTTGGAACTCCACGGCTGACGGCACGCTTCCGTCGGCGATTGTCGTCACATTGAAACGCCTGCTGTTAGGCTACGCAATCGGATTGTGCGTCGGCATTCCCGCGGGCATGCTGTGCTCGCGCTTCAACGTTTTTCAGGATACGGTCGGGCTGCTCGCGCTGGGCTTGCAGGCATTGCCGAGCGTGTGCTGGGTGCCGCTTGCGATTATGTGGTTCGGACAGGACGAGGCAGCAATGCTTTTCGTGGTCGTCATGGGCACTGTGTGGTCGATGATTTTGGCGACGGAGCACGGGGTGAAAAACATTCCGCCGATTTACCTCAGAGCCGCCCGCACAATGGGTTCTAATGGGCTTCACACATGGCTTAAAGTCATACTTCCCGCGGCGTTCCCGAGCATTTTGGGCGGCATGAAGCAGGGCTGGGCGTTCGCGTGGCGTTCGCTGATGGCGGCGGAAATCTATGTAACAATCCTCACGGGCTTCGGGCTTGGACAGCTGCTCCACTATGGGCGCGAACTCATGGACATGAATCAGGTTATCGGCGTAATGTGCGTGGTAATCGCGATAGGCCTGCTTGTCGACAAGGTGATGTTTTCGCCGCTCGAATCGCGCCTGCGCAAAAAGTGGGGCATTTCGAAAGATTAGCGGAATTTGCCGATAGTGCGATTTTTTACGGGAAATGTTCGGAATATTCAAAAAAAAGACGCCCGAAAACGGCGGCGGACTCTCCGCCACCGCCCAGCTTGTAGCCGACGGCGACACCGCCGTGCTCCGCTTTTCGGGCGTGTGGCTGCTCTCAAAAAAACGGACGCCCGTAGACGAGATCGTCCAAATGATAACGCCCGACATCAAAAGGCTTTCGTTCGACACGGGCGCGCTCAAATCCTACGACTCCGCGCTTGTCGGCATGCTGTTCCGCTGCTACGAGGCGTGCGCGCAGCTGGGAATCGAGTTCGATTCGCAGTCGCTGCCGAAAGGCCCGCGCGAGCTTCTGAAACTCGCCGTAGCCGTTCCGGAGGCCGACGCGTCGCCGAAAGGCGGGGTGCGCTTCAACATCATAAACAGGGTCGGCGTGCGGGCGATGAAATACGCGGACTCGTTTTTCGGGCAGTGCGGATTCATCGGTGAAGTCGCGATTGCGGCTACAAAGGCTGCGTTCGGAAAGGCGCGGTACAGGGGCTGCGACCTGCTCGGCATAATGCAGGCGGCGGGTCCCGAAGCTCTGCCGATTGTCGCGCTGATTAGCTTTTTGGTAGGGCTGATTCTTGCGTTCGTGGGCGCGATTCAGCTTGCAAAATACGGCTCGGAAATATTTGTGGCGGACTTGGTTGGAATCGCCATGTGCCGCGAAATGGGCGCAATCATGGTGGGCATTGTCATGAGCGGCAGGACGGGCGCGGCGTTTGCCGCCGAACTCGGCTCGATGAAAGTCAACGAGGAGATTTCGGCGTTCAGAACGTTCGGCATTTCTACCGCCGAATTTTTGGTGTTCCCGCGAATTCTTGCCCTCGTGCTGATGTTCCCGCTTCTTACGATTTTCGCCGACGTAATCGGCATGCTCGGCGGCTTCGTAATCGGCGCGGGCATGTTCGACATCAGCTACGACCAGTACGTCAACAGGACGCTTTCGGCCCTCAACATAGTCCAGATTTCCACGGGCGTGGGGAAGAGCTTTGTTTTCGGGATAATCGTCGCGTGCGTCGGCTGCCGCGCGGGCATGAACTGCGAGAAAAGCTCGGCGGGCGTCGGCTTGGCGACTACTTCGAGCGTGGTGCAGAGCATAACTTGGATAATCGTCGCCGATGCGATTTTCGCCGTAATCTTCACAATTTTCGACATATGAGCCGCCCGACAGACATTGCAGACGACGAAGTCTTCAGAATCGAAAACCTCACAATGGCGTACGGCGACTACGTTGTCATGCGCGGCCTCAATTTTTCCGTCAAGCGCGGCGAAATTTTCTTCATCATGGGCGGAAGCGGCTGCGGCAAGAGCACGCTTTTGCGCCACATGATAGGGCTGATAAAGCCCGCCGCGGGCACTATCTATTTTAGGGGCGAAAATTTTTCCGACGCCCCCGAACGCGAAAAAACCGCAATGCTCAGGCAGTTCGGCGTGCTGTATCAGGGCGGCGCGTTGTGGTCTTCCATGACGCTCGCCGAAAACGTGGAACTGCCCCTGCGCGAGTTTACGGGAATTTCCGCGCGCGACGCCGCCGACGTTGTGAATCTGAAACTTTCGCTTGTCGGGCTTAACGGCTTCGGTTCGTTCTACCCGTCGGAAATCAGCGGCGGCATGTGCAAGCGCGCGGGCTTGGCGAGAGCCATTGCGCTCGACCCGTCGGTGCTGTTCTTCGACGAACCGAGCGCGGGGCTTGACCCCGTTTCGTCGCACAGGCTCGACGAGCTTATCGTCCAGCTGCGAGACTCGCTGGGGGCTACGGTAATCATCGTTTCGCACGAGCTAGCCAGCATTTTCGACATCGCCGACAGGGCGGTATTTCTTGACACCACAACCAAGACGCAGTCGGCGGTGGGCTCGCCGCGCGAACTTTTGAATTCGGACAACGCAAATGTCCGCACATTTATGAACAGGGGCGTGGATCCGCGCTCCAAAGAAGGGAAGTCAATATGAAAAACAACGTAAATCCCGTGGCGATAGGCATGTTTGTTATTGCCGCGTCGGTGCTGGCGGTCGCGGCGGTGATGATTTTCGGGGCGGCGAAATTCTTTGCCAAGACCGAAATGTTCGTCTCGTACTTTTCCGAGAGCGTCAACGGGCTGGACGTCGGCGCGCCGTTGAAATACAAGGGCGTTACCATCGGCAAGGTGGAGCGCATAATGATAGGGCACGCGCCGAAAAGCATTCGCGAAAGCTCTGTGGCTGTCGTCTATTCTATCGACGTCGGCATGCTGAGGCGCAAGGCGGGCAGCGCGGTGGGAGACTTCGACTCGTGGATTCAGGCGCAAATCGCCGACGGGCTTCGCGCAAAGCTCAACTACCAGAGCATCGTAACGGGCATGCTCTACATTGAGCTTGACTTCCTCGGCGAGCCGAACGAACACTACCGCCTGCAATACAGAGGCCCGAACGCCCGCATAGAAATTCCGAGCGCGAAGTCGGGCTTGGCGGAGCTTGCAAAGGCGGTCGAAAAGACAATCACGCAGATTTCGGAAATCGACTTCAAAAGCATGGGCGAAAATTTGAACGGAGTTGCCGCGAGCGCAAACGCGCTAATGTCGGACCCCCACATTCAAAACGCCCCGCGCTCGCTCGGCATGCTGCTTGCCGACGCCGACAGGCTTGTCCGCAACGCCGACGCCGTGGTATCCGACCCCGAAACAAAGGCGGCTCCCAAGCACCTCAACACCCTCATGCGCGACGCCGACTCTTTCGTAAAATCGGCGGAAACCGAAATGAAATCGCTGTCGGCGGCTGGGCGCGAGACCTTCTCTAACGCGGACAAAGTGCTCAAAAACGTGGATACGATAGTCGCGCCGCAGTCGCCGCTCCGCTACGAGCTGGCTGTGATGATTCGCACTCTCAATGACTCCCTCAACTCAATTTCAAACCTTACCGACTATCTCGAACGCAACCCAAGCTCGCTTTTGACGGGCAAATACAAAGGAAAATCAGATGAATAAGACATTCCGAAAAGCCCTGCCGCTTTTGCTTTTGCCGATGCTTGCGTCATGCTTCGGCGGATTCCTCGAACCGCAAAAGGACGAAACCGTGTTCTACATAATGCGCGCCCGCCCCGTGGAAAAGGTCGCCGTGGCGGAACGCACGCCCATCAACCTCATGCCCATTACGATTCCCTCGTACATGAACCGCAACCAGATTGTGTCGGCGGGCAAGGGCGGAATAGTGTCGATGTCGGAGTTCGACAGATGGGCGGAGTCCGCGCAGAGCGGGCTTACGCGCGTGCTCGCCGAGGACATTTCCGCCACTTCCGAAAACCTCGACATCTACGCATACCCGAACCTTTCGCACGGCGCGCTAAACCTGAAAATCATAGTCCACGACTGCATCGGAACGCTCGGCGGCGACTTGGTTTTCAAGGGCAAGTGGCAGCTCGATTCTGCGGCGTCGAAGCTTAAAATCGCGCGGGATTTTTCGTTTAAAACGCCCTGCGGCGAAACAAACGCCTCGTATGTGGAGTCTATAAACGAAAGCGCGGCGAAACTCGCGGCGGACATCGCAAAGACAATTTCAAGCAACAAGGAAAAATAATATGAAAACAGGATTATTGTTCTCTGGTCAGGGCGCGCAAAGCGTCGGAATGGCGAAATCGCTGTACGAAAACTACGCCTCCGTCAAGGAGCTGTTCAACTGCGCCGACGACACCCTCGGCTTCAAACTTTCGCAAATCTGCTTCGAAGGTCCGATGGCGGAACTTACAAAAACAAGCGTCTGCCAGCCCGCGCTCTATGTCCACGGAATCGCCGTGGTCAAAGTGCTCGAAGAACGCGGAATGCTGGGCAACGTCGTCGCCGCGCTGGGTCTTTCGCTCGGCGAGCTTACCGCGCACGCAATCGCGGGGACGTATTCGTTCGAGGACGGGCTGAAAATCGTCGCCGAACGCGGACGCCTCATGCAGGAGGCGTGCGACGCCACAAAGGGCGCAATGGCGAGCCTCATCGGCGGCACGCAGGAAAAGGTCGAGGGCTACTGCCGCGAATTCGACATCGACATGTCTAACCTCAACTGCCCCGGTCAAATCGTGATTTCGGGCGACGCCGAAAATGTCGCCCGCGCGGTCGAAGCCGCCAAGGAGCGTAAGGATTTCAAAATGGTAGTTCCGCTGAAAGTGGCGGGCGCGTACCACAGCAGACTCATGAAGCCCGCGCGGGACGCCTTCGAAAAATACCTCGAAAAATTCGAATTCAAGACGCCGAAAATCGCCGTCTTCACGAACGTCGTCGGCTCGCGCGTAAGCGACCCCGCCGACATCAAGGCGAACCTCGTAAAGCAGATAACAAGCACGGTGCGCTGGGCTGACTGCGTCGAGGCGTCGGCGAAACTTGGCGTGGAGCAGTTCTACGAATGCGGCCCCGGCGGGGTTCTTGCGGGCATGATGAAACGCATAAACAGAGACTACCCGATTCGCTCGTTCGCTGAAATCCGCGACTTTGAATAGGCAATCCCTCCGCAACTTCTTTTCCTCAAAACCCGCGCATATGCGCGGGTTTTTTTGTTTGCGCTTGCCGTGCGAGGCAAAGCGCGGAAGTCGGCCTTCCCGTTGGATTGGTAGTCTGTTTTGTTTCGCACTGTTTGCGGCTTTTCGCAATTTTCCCGCGTCTACACGCGAATGCGTTTTGGGGGAGTAGGGGGGAAACGTTTTTGCCGGCATGCGGCGTTTCGCGCGGGCACAAAAAAACCCGCGTTTTAAGCGCGGGTTAAAAAAACTATTTCTTGATTTCCTTGTGAAGCGTTCTGCGTTTGAGCGAAGGATTGTACTTCATCTTTTCAACCTTCTTGCCGTCGGGCTTGCGCGGGTTGCGCGTAGTCATATAGCGCGAAGGGGATTTGCCTTCTTTGCGTGCTTCTGTGCATTCGATGATAACGATTTCTCTGGGCATAAATTTACCTTTTCTGTCTGATTTTTAAAATATCTTTCGCATATTGCCGAAAGCCCGCGAGTCTTTCAAGCTAAATTTTTCGCAAATTTCCGAAAAACGCGCGGCTTCCAAAAACCGCCCTCCGTTTCCGAAAGGCGTTTTGCACTCTCAAAGCGGAACGCTCTGCGAGAGCACTTCGGGCGACATCTCGTAGACGCCGACGGGCGTTGCGGGGCCGGTCATTGTAATCGAGAAGTCGGGGGCGATTTTAATGGATAGGTCGCCGCCCTCCATGTGCACGGTGATGTCGCCGTCGCAAAGTCCGAGCTTGTGGGCGACCGACGCCGCCGCGCTCGAGCTGCTGCCCGACGCGAGCGTGTATCCCGCGCCGCGCTCCCAAATTTCGATTTTGATGTTGTTGCGGTCGAGCACCTGCAAGAACTGCACGTTTGTGCGGTTCGGGAAAAGCGATGTCATGTTTTCGATTTTCGGGCCGAGCCTGTGCGCGATTTCCGACGAAACGCTGTCCATCGGAAGCACGCAGTGGGGATTCCCGACCGTCGCGCAGCAGTATTTGTATTTCCGCCCGTCGATTTCGAACTCTTTGTTCACCACTTCGCCCGTCGCGCCGAGCACGGGGATTTTCGCGGCGTCGAAGCTCACATGCCCCATTTCGACCGTAATCGAATTTCCGCCCTTCGAAACGACGCATTTTACGACGCCGCCGAGGGTGTCAACCGTAAAGGGAACGTCCTCCTTCACGCGCTTAGTGTCGAAGAGGTAGCGCGAGAAAATGCGAAGCCCGTTGCCGCTTTTTTCGGCTTCGGAGGCGTCGGGGTTGAGGATTCTCAGCTTGAAGTCGGCCTTGTCCGACTTTTCGGGCCCGAAGAGTATTCCGTCGGAGCCGAGACCGAAATTGCGGTGGCAGATTTTCACGACGTCGATGCCTTCGGGCATTTCGGGGCAGTCGAGCGGGTCGAGCACCAGATAGTCGTTGCCGAGTGCGTGGTATTTGGAGAATTTCATAATGCGTGCAAGTTGTACTTTGCCGCCGCCCGATTTCAAGAATTTTTTTGCGCCCCGCGAATTATTTGACACGCCCGAAAAATCTGCTTTCATGGCGGATTTTGAATATGGAATTATCCGCAAAAATCATAAACGGCGGACGGCTTTCGCGCGAGGAGGCCGAGTCGCTTCCCTCAAAATACGCGCTCGACGAGCTCTGCGCGGCGGCGGACGAGGTGCGGACGCATTTTCTCGGCCGTTATGTCGATACATGCTCCATAATGAACGCGCGTTCGGGCAGATGCTCCGAGAACTGCAAGTGGTGCGCGCAGTCGGCGCATTACTCCACGGGCTGCGGCGTGTACGACTACGTTTCCGCCGACGACGCCCTCGAACACGCCGAATTTTTCAAAAAGCGCGGCGTGCGCCGCTTTTCGCTCGTAACCAGCGGGCGCAGCGTGTCGGACGCCGACCTGCAAAAGCTCTGCGACGCTTTCGAAAAAATGCGCGACATGGGCGGAATAGAGCTTTGCGGCTCGTTCGGACTTCTCACAAAGCCGCAGTTCGAGCGGCTCGCGGCGGCGGGAATGACGCGCTTCCACTGCAATCTCGAAACCGCGCCGTCGTACTTTCCCAAACTCTGCACGACGCACACGATTGAAGACAAAATAGCCTCAATCGGCGCGGCGCGTTCGGCGGGGCTTAGCATTTGCAGCGGCGGAATCATCGGAATGGGCGAGTCTTTCGCCCAGCGAGTCGAGCTTGCCGATACCCTCGCGAAGCTCGATGTGGACTCCATTCCCATGAACATTTTGCAGCCCATAAAAGGCACTCCGCTCGAAAACACCCCGCCGCTTCCGACCGACGAAATCCTGCTTGCGTTCGCCGTGTTCAGGCTGATGAACCCGCGCGCGCATATCCGCTTTGCTGGCGGGAGGGCTGCAATCCGCGGCGTTCAGGAGCGCGCGCTCCGCTCGGGCGTAAGCGCGATCCTCATGGGCGACATGCTCACAACGGTGGGGTCGTCGCTCGATTCCGACTTCAAGATGCTCGACAGGCTCGGCTATGAATATTGACGAAATCATCTCCCTCGACGCCCGCCGCGTCTGGCACCCCTACGCGAGCACAAAGAATCCCCCGCGCCCCTATGTGGTGGAATCGGCGGAGGGCGCGGAACTCACGCTTGCCGACGGGCGGAAAGTCGTAGACGGAATGTCGTCGTGGTGGGCTGTCGCCTACGGATACCGCAACCCGAAAATCGACGCGGCGGTAAGGGCGCAGATTTCGAAAATGAGCCATGTGATGTTCGGCGGGCTTACGCACGGGGGAGCGGTGAAGCTTGCCGCAACGCTCTCCGACATGACGGGGCTTGGGCGCGTGTTCTTCTGCGATTCGGGTTCGGTTTCGGTTGAGGTCGCAATGAAAATGGCTCTCCAATTTTGGCGGGCGAAGGGCGACTCGAAGAAAACAAAATTCGCGACCGCCCGCGGCGGATATCACGGCGACACTTGGCACGCGATGTCCGTCTGCGACCCCGTCAACGGCATGCACTCGCTGTTTTCGGGGGGGCTGCCGATAAACTTTTTTGCGCAGCGTCCAGAGTCGCGCTTCGACGGCGAATGGGACGCGTCCGACGCCGAAGCCGTGCGCGGGCTTTTCGAGTCCCACGCGGGCGAAATTGCGGCGTTCATAATAGAGCCGATAGTGCAGGGCGCGGGCGGCATGCGCTTCTACCACCCGCAGTATCTGCGCGAAATTCGCAAACTTTGCGACGAATTTTCGGTGCTGCTGATTCTCGACGAAATCGCGACGGGCTTCGGGCGTTCTGGCAAAATGTTCGCCAACGAATGGGCCGGCGTTCGCCCCGACATCATGTGTCTTGGCAAGGCTCTCACGGGCGGATACCTGAGCTTCGCCGCAACCCTCGCCGACGATTCGATAGCCGACATAATTTCGGGTTTCGGCGTGGGAACATTCATGCATGGTCCGACTTTCATGGCAAACCCGCTCGCGTGCGCGGCGGCGAACGCGGCGGTCGAAATTGCGCGGACGGGCGGAATTTTGGAGCGCGTGGCTGAAATCGAAAAGACTTTGAAGCGCGGACTCCTGCCGCTTGCGGAGCGGAAATCCGTCGCCGACGCCCGCGTTCTCGGCGCGATAGGCGTGCTCGAAATGCGCGAGCCTATCGACGTTCCCGCCGTTCAGGAAAAACTCGTCGCCCGCGGCGTGTGGCTGCGCCCGTTCGGCAGACTTTTATACACAATGCCGCCGTATGTAGCTTCCGATTCGCAGTTGGAGGCGATTGTCGGCGCGATGTCGGAGGTCGCGGAATAGGGCAATGTTTGCGGGCAAACGAAAGGCTTTGGGGTAAGATGTTCGGCTTTGAAGACAGGCTCGAATCAATCTCGCGCGCGGGCGCGTACCGCAGGGTGCGCCGCGCGGACGTGTCGGGCGCGCGCATCGAGGAGGACGGGCGGCGGCTCGTTGATTTTTCGAGCAACGACTACCTCGGAATTTCGGGGCGGATTGACTGGCAGCGCGAGTTTTTGAAGGGGCTTTCGGGTTCGGAAAAATACCTGATGGGCTCGCTGTCGTCGCGCCTGTTGGGCTGCAATTCGTCGGCGTTCGACGACTTCGAAAAAACCGTTTCCGACGAATATTCGCGGGCGTGGAACGCGGAGAAATCGTGCCTGCTCTTCAACTGCGGCTACCACGCAAATTCGGGGATAATCCCCGCGCTCGCCACCTCGCGCGACCTCGTTCTTGCCGACAAACTTTCGCACGCAAGCCTCATCGACGCCCTCAAACTCACCGACGCAAAATGGCTGCGCTTCCCGCACAACGACCTCGACAGGCTCGAGGAAATACTGCGCCGCCGCCGCGCGGAATTCGAGAACGTCTACATCGTAACCGAATCGGTTTTCAGCATGGACGGCGACTTCTGCGACCTGCGCAGGCTCTCGGAAATCAGGCGCGAGTTCGGCGCGTTTTTGTATGTAGACGAAGCCCACGCCTTCGGGCTTTACGGCGCGGGCGGCTTGGGCAGGTCGGTCGGCTTCGACGTCGATTTGGCGATGTGCACGCTCGGCAAGGCGGCGGCGTCGGAGGGGGCGTTTGCGCTGTGCTCCGCCGAGACGCGCGAAATGCTCGTCAACCGCTGCCGCACGTTCATTTATTCGACCGCGCTTTCGCCGGTTTCCGCGCGTTGGTCGCGCTTCGTGTTCGAAAAAATTTTGGGCATGGACGCCGAGCGCGAACATTTGCAGAAAATTTCCGCCGCGTTCAGGTCGGCTGTGTCGGGCGTTTTGGGCGAATCGCAAATCGCGCCCGTGTCGACTGCTGGACGCGCCCTCGAAATTTCCGCGGCGATGGAGTCGCGCGGCTTCCGCGTGCCCGCGATAAGAAAACCGACCGTTCCGACCGAACGCCTGCGCTTTTCGTTTTCCGCCGCGCATTCCGAATCGGACGTGCTTGCGGCGGCAAAGGCATTGGGGGAACTGTCGTGAAATTCAGGTGGATTAGACGCGCAAATTCGAAGACGCTCGTGGCGTTTTTCGGCGGCTTTGCCTGCGACGAAAACATTTTGTCGCGCACATACATTCCCGAAGACTGCGACGTTGCGGCGTTCTTCGACTACCGCGGGCTTGAAACCGATTTCGATTTCGGAGCGTACAAAAACGTCGGGGTCGTGGCGTGGTCTTTCGGAGTGTGGGTTGCGGATTTCCTTTCCGAAAGAATCGGGCGGACGCTCGTCCGCATAGCAATCAACGGCTCGCCGTACCCCGTAGACGCCGAACGCGGGATTCCGCCGGCGGTGTTCGAAAAAACCGTAGACAATTTCGGCGAGGCGGCGCGCGTAAAATTCATGCGGCGCGTGTGCGGAGGGGCGGCGGAATACGCCGAGTTGGAGGGGCTTTTTGCGCGGCGCGGCGCGGACGAATTGAGGGAGGAGCTTGAATTTCTGCGCGGCGCTTTCGCCCGTGAAAAAACTCCGCGCAAACCGTGGGACATCGCCTACGCTTCGCGCGAGGACAAAATTTTCCCCGTGGAAAACCTCAGGCGCGTCTGGGGAGACTCCCTGCGCGTCTGCGAGGGCGAGCATTTGAGCCCGCCGCTCTTCGGGCTTGCAATCGCCGCAGTTTCGGCGCGGGCGTCGGCGACGGCGCGGGGCTTCGAGCGGCGCATTGAAACGTATTCGCAAAACGCGTTCGTGCAGCGCGAGGTTGCGGAGTCTCTCGCGGACGCTTTCGCGGAGTTCGCGCCGCCGTCGCTTTCGCCCGCAAACGTGCTCGAAATCGGCTGCGGCACGGGCTTTCTTACCTCCGCGCTTTCGCCGAAATTTCCGTCGGCGAAGTGGTTTTTGAACGACATCTCGGAGAAGATGTGCGAATGCGCGGCGAAGTCCGTCGCGGGGGAATTCGAAATACGCGCGGGCGACTTCATGCACGCGGAATTTTCCGAAAAGATGGACGCCGTGCTGTCGTCGTCGTGCTTCCAGTGGATTCCCGACCTGCGCGGGCTTTTCGGCAAAATATCGCGCGTTTCGTCGGACGGCGCGGTTTTGGCGTTTTCGACATTCGGAGCGAAAAACTACCCGCAGATACGAAGCCTTGTAGGCGGCGGCTTGGAATACCGTACGCCCTACGAAATCAGGGACGCGCTCGCGGCGGCGGGGTACTCTGTGCTCTACTGCGCGGAGGACATTCTCGACGCGTTTTTCCCGACGCCCAAAGACGTGTTGCGGCACATCAAATCGACGGGGGTCAACGGCAGGTTTTCGCGCTTTTGGACGCCGAAAAAATTCGCCGAATTCTCGAAGGCGTACACCGACAATTTTTCGGACGGCAACGGCGTCGTCCTGACATACAACCCGATTTACATCATAGCGGAAAAATGAAATTCTTTGTAAGCGGAACGGATACAAACATAGGAAAGACGGCGGCGACGGGCTGGCTCGCCCGCCGATACGCCGAACGCGGGCTGAAAGTCGCCACGCAGAAGCTCGTGCAGACGGGCTGCGGGGGAATCTCGGAGGACATTCTGGAGCATAGGCGCATCATGGGCTGCGGCGTTCTGCCGTGCGACGCCGACTTCACTACGTGCAGGTACGTTTTCAAATACCCCGCCTCGCCCCACCTTGCGGCGGCAATGGAGGGCGCGACGCTCGACTTAGACGCGCTCGCCTCCGACACCGCAAAGCTGGAAGAGGCTTTCGACGTCGTTCTCGTAGAGGGCGCGGGCGGGCTTGGCGTGCCGCTGAAAGAGGGTTTTACCACGGCGGACTACATCGCAAAATACGCCATGCCGCTCTGGCTTGTAGTGCCGTCGAAGCTCGGCAGTTTGAGCCACGCGCTGATGTCGCTCGAATACTGCGCGTCGCGCGGGATAAAACTTGCGGGGATAGTCTACAACACATTCCCGAAAGCGCCCGCGGAAATCGAAAAATCCACCCGCGAATACCTCGCGGCGGAGCTTGCGCGGTCGTGGAAAGGCGCGGAACTTTTGGAACTCGGAGAACTGAAATGAAATACAAGGCGGTACTTTTCGACTTGGACGGAACGCTAATCGGCAACTATGTGGCAATCCACAAATGCCTTTGCGAAGCATTCGCCGAATTCGGAATTCCCAACCCGACATACGACACCGTTTTCCACACGGTCGGCGGGTCGATTCTGATTACGATAAAAAAAATCCTGAGAGACACGGGGTTTGAGGACAAGGCCTCCGACATCGGCGCGCGCTATCTGGAACTTTTCCCGAAGCATATTTTCGACGGGCTTACGATTATGCCGTACGCCCCCGAATTTCTCGCCGAGCTTAAAAAGCGCGGGCTTAAAATTGCGTGCTTTACAAACAAACAGCAGGAGGGCGCGGAGCCGATTCTCGAACGCACGAACCTGCGCGGATACCTCGACGCGGTAATCGGCACAACCCTCCACTCGCCGCGCAAGCCCGACAGGGCTTTCACCGCCTACGCGCTCGCCACTCTCGGCACCGAGGCTTCCGAAACTCTCGGCGTGGGCGACTCTCCCTACGACTACAAGGCAGCCCGCGTCTGCGGTTTGGACAGCGCCCTCGTGGCGACTGGCGGCGACTCCGCCGACTTCCTGAAATCGGAGTGCCCCGAAGCCGTCGGCGTTTTTTCCGACTTTAAAGACTTGGCAAAATCCCTCTTCGGCATCACTCTTTAACCGCATGGACGGCGCGAAAGTCAAAACCGAGGGCGTGGTGGAGCGCATAATTTTCTTCAACGAGGAAAATTTTTTCTGCATTGCCTCCATGCGCCCCAAGAACGGCAAGGGCGCGCCGATTACAATCGCGGGCGCAATGCCTTCGCTGCGCTGCGGCGAGACCGTCGAGGTCGAGGGCGAATGGCGCACGTCGGCGTACGGACGCCAGATAAAAGTGTCGTCGTTTTCGACGCGCCTGCCGTCGGAGGTTTACGGAATAGAAAAATATCTTGGTTCGGGGCTTGTCGATGGAATAGGGCCCGTGTACGCAAAAAAAATCGTCGAGCACTTCGGCGGGAGGACTCTCGAAATAATCGACACAGAGTCCGCGCGTCTTACCGAGGTCAGGGGAATCGGCGCGGCTCGCGCAAAGAAAATCAAGAAATCGTGGGACGAAAGCAGGGACTTGCGCTCCGTGATAATCGCCATGCGCTCGTACGGAATAGGGACTGCCACATGCGTGAAAATCGTCAAGCGTTTCGGCTCAGACTCCGCGCGTATCGTGCGCGAAGAGCCGTATACTCTCATGCGCGAAATAGACGGCATAGGCTTCAAAACCGCCGACATGATTGCAATCAACATCGGCATTCCCAACGAAAGCCCCGAACGCATACGCGCCGGCATTCTGCACTGCCTGTCGGAATCGGAGGAGGCGGGCGACACCTGCGCGCTGTTCGGCGAGCTTGTCTCGAAAACCTCCGCGCTGACCGAGGTCGATTCGCAAAAGTGCGCGGCGGAAATTTCCGCGCTGGTGGAGGAAGGCTCGCTGAAAAAAGTGGGCGAGGGCATGCTCCAAAGCCCGCAGCTCGACTACGCCGAAAGGAAAATCGCAACTTCGCTCAAACGCATACTCGAAACGCCGTCCGAGCTTCCGCCAATCAAGTTCGAAGCCGCCGCGCAGTGGGCGAACGACAGGGCGGCGTTCGACTTCGCGCCGGAGCAGACACGCGCGGTTGTGGAGGCTCTGCGCAACAAAGTATCGGTCATCACGGGCGGGCCGGGGACGGGCAAAACTACGATTTTACGCGCGGTTTGCGACATTCTCAAAATGAAGAAAATCACGCCTGTGCTCGCCGCTCCCACGGGGCGGGCGGCGCAGCGCATGGGAGAGTCGGCGGGGGTGGAGGCAAAGACAATCCACAGGCTTTTGGGCAGCGAGGACGGCAAGTTTGCCCACAACGAGTTCAAGCCGCTGCCCGCAAAATTCGTGGTGATTGACGAGGCGTCAATGCTCGACACAAAGCTTGCCGCCGCCGTGGTTTCGGCGGTGCCGAACGCCGCGCACATCGTGTTTGTGGGCGACATAGACCAGCTGCCGAGCGTGGGCGCGGGCAACGTTTTGAAGGACATCATAGCGTCGGGAAAATTCCCCGTGATACGCTTGGAGCGCATTTTCAGGCAGGGCGAGCGCAGCCAGATTGTAAAGGCAGCCCACGACATTCTCCACGGCTCCGACTCCACCGCGGAATTTCCTCCCAATTCGCTCAACTTCGCCGACCCCCGCCGCGACATCAACTTTATCCGCGCCGATACTCCCGACGACTGCGTGAAGCTCACGACAGCCCTAGTGCGCGACAAAATTCCCGCGTGGTACGGCTGCGACGCGTTTTCCGACGTGCAGGTGCTTGCGCCGATGCACAAGGGCGTTGCGGGGATTGAAAATTTCAACGCGTCGCTGAAAGCCGCGCTCAACCCGAACGCGAGGCCGATTTTCGGCGGCAGGCTGTCGGTGGGCGACAAGGTAATGCAGACGCGCAACAACTACGACTTGGACGTCTTCAACGGCGACACGGGCAGGATTGTCCGCGAGGCGGACGACGGCGCGGGGCTTGTTGTCGATTTCGACGGGCGGAAAATCGGCGTGCCGCGCTCCGACATGGCGGATTTGCAGCCCGCCTACGCAATCAGCATACACAAGTCGCAGGGGAGCGAATTTCCCGTGGTGGTGCTGCCGCTCATGCGCCAGCATTTCATGATGTTGCAGCGCAATTTGCTCTATACGGCGTTGACGCGCGGCAGAAAAAAGGTGTTTATTGTGGGCGAGGAGTCGGCGTGGAAGTCGGCGGTGAAAAACTCGCGAGCGTCGAAACGCAGAACGTATTTGAGGGAACGCTTGTCATGGGCATAAAAATCTACGATATCGAAAGGGCGGAATACGCCGAGGAAAAAGTGTGCGCGGAAGGCTCTCTGCGCTTCATGTACGAAAGCCCCGTCGGGCAGGCGGCGACGTCGCTTGTGTTCAAACGCGCGTTTTTTTCGCGCATGTGCGGCGCGTGGGCGGATTCCCGCGCAAGCCTGAAATCGGCGGAAAAGTTCGCCCGCGAAAACGGAATAAACATGGACGAAAGCCTCCTGCCGTTTTCGGCGTTCAAAACTTTCAACGACTTTTTTACGCGCGAACTCAAAGCCTCCGCGCGGCCCGTCGGGGGCGGCGCAAAAACGGTTTCGTTTCCGGGCGACGGCCGACACCTGCTTGTGCGCAACTTCGGGGCGTCGGACGTTTTCTACGCAAAGGGACAGCGTTTCGACATGGCGAAGTTTTTAGGCGACAAGTCGCTCGCGGCGCGTTTCGAGGGCGGCGACATGCTCGTTTCAAGGCTCAGCCCGCTCGACTACCACCGCTTTCACTATCCCGTGTCGGGCGAAATCTCCGCCCGCAGGAACGTAGACGGCTGGCTGTTTTCGGTAAGCCCTATTGCGCTCTCAAAGCGCATTTCGATTTTCTGGGAAAACAAGCGCGTGCTCAACCTCATCGACTCTCCCGAATTGGGCTTGTGCGCGTTCGCGGAAATCGGCGCGACAAACGTCGGAAGCATTGTGAATTTCGGCAAAATAGGCGACCGCGTTTCGCGTGGGGCGCAGGCGGGGCTGTTCAGGTTCGGCGGCTCGTGCTTGGTGTCGGTATTCCCGCCGAGCGCGAATTTGAAATGGAATCCCGCGCTTGCGGAAAAGTCGGCGGAATCGGTGGAATGCTACGCGCATGCAAACACAGCGTGCGCGGAAATTTCCCAATAAACGCGCCCGCATAAAATCCAGCCCGCAACGCATTCGGATACGCTCCGAACCGCGCCGCGCCCGCCGCGCGACGGTCTGACTTAACGTTTTTTGCTTGCGTTTCGGGCGTTCGTGCGGAATTTTTTTCGTCGTATGAAAAAACTTGCAATTATACTGACATTCGCGGCGGTTCTTACGGGCTGCGCAACGGTTTCCGAAAAGCCCGCAACGCAGCCGCGCAAAATCGCCGTCCAGATGTATTCGCTCAACAGGTTCACGCTGGAAGAGGCTCTCGAAAAACTCAAACCGCTGAAAATCGACACGGTGGAATGCTACCCCGGACAGCGTCTGAGCGCGAAATATCCCAAGGCGAAAGTAGGGCCTACGCTCAACGCGGAGGAACGCGCCTACATGAAAAAACTTCTCGCCGACGCGGGAGTCAAAATGCGCAGCTTCGGGGTAGTCAACGTAAACAAGCTCGATTTCAGCCAAATCGACCCGCTCTTCAAATTCGCAAAGGAAATGGGCGCGGAACGCATTCTAACCGAATCCGCCGTGTACTTCTTCCCCGAACTCGACAAGGCTGCCGAAAAATACGGCATGACGGTGCTAATCCACCACCACGCCACAAACGGCGCGCCGTATTGGGACACCGAATACTTCAAACGCCACTCGGCAAACTTCAAACACATAAAATACAATCCCGACCCCGGACACTGGGCGCGTTCGGGCATAGACCCCGTGAAGTCGCTTAAAGAGGTGGAAGGCAAAATCGCCGGAATCCACTTCAAGGACCAGCGCGAATTCGGCAACATCAAGAACCAGCCCGCGCCGTTCGGGAAGGGCGTTCTCGACGTAAAGGGCATGCTCGCCGAGCTGGACAGACAGGGCTTCGACGGCTACTACGTGATAGAGTACGAAGACAAGTGGCTCGACAACATTCCCGAAATTACCGAATGCGCGGAATTCCTCCGCAAAAATTAACGCCGGTAAATTTTCCGGAAAGGGCGGATTCGTTGCGAATCCGCCTTTTTTGCGCCCGCGGGCGGGGCGACGGGGGGATTTCAAATGCGCTTGACAAAGCGTCGGGGCGTGGCATTGTTTTTCGGCGTTAATCGAGTTGGAAAACAGTCCCGCGATTGACATTATAAATATGGAAAAATCAAAAGTACTCGTAGCCGACCCCATTTCTCCGAAAGGGGTCGAACTCCTCAAACAAAAGGGTTTCGACGTTGTCGAAGCCTACGGCTCCACTCCCGACCAGGTCAAGGAGCTTGTAAAAGACGCCGACGCGGTAATCGTCCGCTCGGAAACCAAAATCACCGCAGACGTCCTTGCGTGCGCAAAGAAGCTCAAAGCGGTAGGACGCGCGGGCGTGGGCGTCGACAATATCGACATTCCCGCCGCCTCCGAAAAGGGCGTCGTGGTAATGAACACCCCCACGGGCAACACAATCGCGACGGCGGAACTTACGTTCACGCACATGCTCTGCGGAACGCGCCCGATTGCGCAGGCAAACGCCTCGATTCACAGCGGCGTGTGGGACAGAAAATCTTTCAAGGGCACGGAGCTTAAAAACAAGGTTCTCGCGGTTCTCGGCATGGGACGCATCGGCACGGAAGTCGCAAAACGCGCAATGGCGTTCGGCATGAAAGTCGTAGCGTACGACCCCTTCCTGACGGAAGCCCGCGCAAAAACTCTGGGAGTGGAAATCGTACCCCTCGAAGATGCTTTCAAACGCGCAGACTATATTACGGTCCATATGCCCCTCACCGACGCAACCAAATACATGGTTGACGAAAAGGCTTTCGAAATGATGAAAAAGGGCGTGCGCGTCTTCAACTGCGCCCGCGGCGGAATCATCAAGGAAACCGCGCTCGTGGAAGCGCTCAAAAGCGGCAAAGTCGCGGCGGCCGGCTTGGACGTCTACGAATCCGAACCCCTCGCGAAAGACAGCCCCCTGCGCGATTTCCCGAACCTCGTTCTCACTCCGCACTTGGGCGCGTCCACAAAGGAGGCTCAGGAAAGCTGCGGCATCGAAGTTGCGGAAGTCATCGCCGACGCCCTCTCGACGGGCGCAATCCGCAACGCAATCAACAAGCCGTCAATCGACGCGGAATCCATGAAACAGATTTCCCCGTACATCGTGCTCTGCGAAAAGCTCGGCCTGTTTATCCAGCAGATTTCCCCCGAAAGAGTCCAGAAACTCACAATTAAATATTTCGGAAAACTCGGAAACATCGACAATAAAATCCTTACGCTCGCAGTCCAGAAGGGCTACCTCTCTAAGATTGCCGAAAACGCAAACGACGTCAACGCCCCCGCCAAGATGAAACACTTGGGCATCGAAGTCGAAAGCATCAACAGCAATGCCGACGTCGATTACGCCGAACTCGTCGAAGTTGTCGCAACCTGCGAAAAGGGCACGGTTCACAGCGCGGCTGGCACGGTAACGGGCAAGAGCGCGAAACCGCGCATCGTGCAAATCGGCTCGCGCCAGATGGAAGTCAACCCCTGCGGCGGCTGCGCAATGATTCTCAAAAATCAGGACACCCCCGGAATGGTCGGCCTTATCGGCACGATTCTCGGCAAGTACGGCTGCAACATCGCCAACATGTCGCTCTCGCGCGAAGAGGGCACGGGCAAGGCGCTTAGCGCGTTCGAGCTTGACGGCGTTCCGCAGACGCAGGCTCTCGACGAATTGAAGGCTCTGGCGCAGATTGAGGACGTCAAAGTAGTCGACTTCTCGTAGTATATGGGGTGGGTCGATTATATCGTAGTCGCGGCGGCGGGATACCTCTTGGGGTCGATTCCGTTTGCCGTGATTATCGCCCGCATGTGCGGCGTCGATATTTTCAAGGTCGGCAGCGGCAACCCCGGCGCGACGAACGTAAAGCGCAGCTGCGGCAAAACCGCGGGCAACCTGTGCTTTATTCTCGACGCCGCAAAGGGCTTCGCCGCGACTGCGTTCCCGCTGTACGCGGGCTGCTTCGGCATGGAGTTTTCCGCGCCGCAGACGCTTGCGTACGTCGGACTTGTGTCGGCGATAATCGGCCACTCGTTCTCGGTATTCGTAAAATTCAGGGGCGGCAAAGGCGTGGCGGTCACAATCGGCGGGCTTCTCGCAATAATGTGGGCGGCGATTTTAATCGGGCTTGTGTTGTGGGTTGTCGTGTTTTATTCGACGCGCTATGTTTCGCTTGCGTCAATCGCAATGGCGTTGGCGTTGCCTGTCGCCGCCGCTTTTTTGTATCCTTTTCCGGGTGCGCAGGTCTATATAGCGACGGCGATTGCCGTCGTGATTGTCGTAAGACACAGGAGCAACATCGCACGATTGATTAAAGGAACTGAAAACAGATTTTAAGCGCAATGGAAAAGAAAATTTTTAGAATCGGGTTTGTCGGAATGGGGACGGTCGCGCAGGGCGTCTGGAAACATCTCGAAAACAACTGCGGGCAAATGGCGGCGCGTCTCGGCGCAGACTACGAACTTGCAAAGGCGTCCGTCCGCGACATAAACAAAAAGCGCGGCGTGGAAATCCCGCGCGAAAAGCTCACTGAAAACCCGTACGACATCGTAAACGACCCGTCCATCGACATCGTGTGCGAGCTTATGGGCGGCACCGACGCCGCGTTCGACATCACGATGGCGGCGCTGAAAAACGGCAAGGTTGTTGTCAGCGCAAACAAGGCGGTAATCTGCAAGCGCGGCGCGGAGATTTTCGCGGCGGCGCGTAAATTCGGCGGCGCGTACTTTTTCGAGGCGAGCGTCGCTGGCGGCATTCCGATTATCAAGGTGCTGCGCGAGGGTCTTGTGGCGAACAGGTTTTCGCTCATCTACGGAATCCTCAACGGCACTTGCAACTACATTTTGACGCGCATGGAGCGCGAAAACGCGACCTACGAAACGATTATCGAGGACGCCCGCAGGCTCGGATACGTCGAAGCCGACGAGTCGCTCGACATCGACGGATGGGACGCCGCGCACAAAATTTGCATTCTGGCGTATCTGGCGCACGGGGTGTGGATTAACCCCGAAAACATGCTGGTTTCGGGCATTCGCGGAATCAGGCTTGAAGACATGCAGTGGGCGCGCGATTTCGACAGCCGCATTAAGCTGATTGCCTCCGTAAGGCGCAACCCCGACGGCGCGATTTTCGCGTCGGTCTACCCCGCGCTTCTGCCTTTGACCGACGTCGTGGCGAACGTCAACGAAGTCTACAACGCGGTTTCGCTTTCGGGCGACGTAGTGGGGCGCACTGTTCACATCGGGCGCGGGGCGGGGCAGGACGCCACCGCAAGTGCGGTCATCGCCGACATCGCCGACGCCGTCCGCTATCTCATGGGCGCGCCTGTGAGACCCTCGGCGGCGGTCGATACCCCCGCAAAGTTCGCGTCGCTCGACGAAGTTTCGGGCGAATTCTATTTGAGAATGGAAGTTCCCGACCAGTCGGGCGTGCTTGCGTCGATAGCTTCCGACTTGGCGTCGGAGGGCATTTCGATAGAGCTTTTGCAACAGCGCAAACACGACACAAAGGGCAAGGCTTGGCTGCTTTTGACGACCCACGCCACGACCGAAGCGGCAGTCAAACGCGCGTGCAAAAAACTGCGCGACGCCCGCTACGTCTGCGACGAACCGTTTGTGCTCCGCATTTGGCGCGGCGAGTGAGCCGCGCGAACCGCGCTTCGGCGTTCAGCTTTTCCTTAAAAGCCTCCGCATGGAGGCTTTTTTTTTCGGGAAGAGGGGGTATGTTTTGAAAATGCCGTTTTTTTCCGCAAAACGGCTTGAAAAATGCGTTAGGCGGGGTTTATTTTGAGGGGTAATTTGATTGGAAATATGGCAAAAAAAGTACTTGTAATTTCAACTACACTTAGAAAATCGGGAAACTCCGAGCGGCTTGCGGAGGCGTTTGCCGAGGGCGCGCGCAAGGCGGGCAACGATGTCGAATTCGTGTCGCTTAGGGGAAAGACAATAAACTTCTGCGTGGGCTGTCTCGCGTGCCAGAAAACCGAAAAATGCGTGATTGCCGACGATTCGCGCGAAATTGTCGCAAAGATGAAAACTTCCGACGTTTTGGCGTTCGCAACCCCCGTGTATTACTACGAGATGAGCGGGCAGATGAAAACGCTGCTCGACCGCGCGAACCCGCTCTTCCCCTCCGACTACAAGTTTAGAGACATCTACCTGCTTGCGACCGCCGCCGAGGACGACGAAGAAGCGGTTGACGGCGCGGTAAACGGTTTGGGCGGCTGGATTGCCTGCTTCGAAAAATGCTCTCTCAAAGGCGTCGTTCGCGGCGTGGGGGCGACGGACATCGGCGACATTTCCGCGGCGAAGCTCGACGAAGCCCGCGCAATGGGCGCGAAAATCTAACGCGCCGCGCCGGCATAAAAAACGCCGCATGCTTTTGCGGCGCGGCGGCGTTGCGTGTGAATTTGCACGGTTTTAAGCGCGTCTTTGTTAGGCGCAGGATACCACTTTGCCTTTGTCGAGTTCCAGCTTGCGGGTGAGGCATTTGGGCAGGCGGGTTTCGTAGTGCCCGACGTAAATGATTGTCTTGCCGTATCGAGCAAGGTCGTCGAGGGCGTTGTTGAAGCGGTTTGTCTGCGCGGTGTCAAGCCCCTGGCAAGGCTCGTCGAGAATCAGCAGCGGCGGGTTTTTGACGACCGTCCGCGCGAGCAACGCCATGCGCTGTTTGCCGAGCGGCAAAGCGGAGAGGGGGGTGTCGCGGTCGTTTTTGAGGTCGAAAAATTCGAGGGTGTCGTCTATTTTTTTGCCCTCCGAGTAGCTCACGTCGAGATACCAGCCCATTGTGTCGAGCAGCCCCGACGCGACCGAGTTCCACACGGTCGCGCTTTCGTCGAAGTACCAGTGCATTTCGGGCGAGATTATGCCCATTTTTTTCTTGATGTCCCAAATGCTCTCGCCGCTTCCGCGGGCGTTGCCGAAGAGCCTGATGTCGTTGCCGTACGCCTGCGGGTTGTCGCCGCAAACGAGGCTAAGCAGTGTCGATTTCCCAGAGCCGTTGCGCCCTACAAGCAGCCATTTTTCGCCCGCCTTGACCGTCCACGAAACGCCGTCGAGCACGGTTTTTTCGCCGTACCTCACGCAGACGTTGCGTGCGTCTACAAAAGTTTCGGCGTCGATTTTGGGCGACGCTTTCAAAAATTCGGGCACTTCTCTCTGAACCGTCTCGACGTCTGCCGCGGTTTCGATTTTGTCGGTCTCGACTATTTTTCCGTCGGAAATTTTTGCGAACCTGTTTACGGATTTCGGAAGCTCTGTGTCGGAAGTCGCGATGACGACTGTCGCGCCCGCCGCGCATTCTTCGTCGAGAATGTCGTTGAGCACCTTGCGCGACGCCGTGTCCAGACCCGTGTAGGGGTCGTCGAAAAGCATAATCTGCGGTCTCAGCCACAGTGCCTTAACGAGTTGCAGCTTTTTATGTTCGCCGCTCGAAAGCTCTATCAGCTGTGTTTGGCGGCATTTTGCGAAGCCGAGCCGTTCGAGAATCGGCAGCGCTTTCGCGGTGTCGAGCCCGCGCTCGCGTCCGTAAACTTCAAGCTCGCCGAGCACCGTGAGTGTGTCCTGTTCGGCATGGTAGTTGTATCTCTGCTGGTAGTAGAAGTTTCTGTCGCCTTCAAGGTTCGCGAATTTATACCAGTTGTCCACGTACAGTGCCTCGTGGGGAAGTCCGTTTTCGTCGTAGTCTATCGCGATTTTCCCGCCGAAGCCGACCTTTCCCGCGATTGCCTTTATCAGGCTCGATTTTCCCGTTCCGCTTTCGCCCGAAATCGCCCAGTTTTCGCCTCGCGATATTTTCCAGTTCAGCCCGTCGAAAACGGTTTTGTTTCCGTAGGCTATTTTCAGCGATTCTATTGATACAAGTGCCATGTCTTTAAAGTGTAAAAATTTGCGGCGGAGGACGAATCCCCCGCCGCGAGTTTATCAGTTCCCTAAATTAAAGGGTCTTGATGGGGCGCATCGCCGTCATGTATTTGCGCAGCTTGATGCCGACAATTTCGACGGGGTGGTTGCGGATTGCTTCGTTTACGCGCACGAGAGCGACGTTATCGACCGAGCCGTCCTTGCCTTCGTTGAAGTTTTTGCCGCAGAGGTCGGGCGTAATCTTTTTCATGAAGTCGGCAAGGAGGGGCTTGCAGGCGTTGTAGAAAAGATAGTTGCCGTATTCGGCGGTGTCGGAGATGACGCGGTTCATTTCGTACAGCTTCTTTCTCGCAATCGTGTTGGCGATAAGCGGGGTTTCGTGCAGCGATTCATAGTACGCCGACGGGGGCTGGATTCCCGCTTCGCACATCGTTTCGAACGCGAGTTCGATGCCCGCCGTGACGAATGCCGAGAGGAGCAGGTAGTTGTCGAAGTATTCCTGTTCGCCGATTTTCATGTCGCCCGCGGGGGTGTTTTCGAAAGCGGTTTTGCCGGTTTCTTCGCGCCATTTCAGGAGCTTTGCGTCGCCGTTTTTCCAGTCTTCCATCATTGTGGAGCTGAATTCGCCCGACATAATGTCGTCCTGATGCTTGCGGAACAGCGGGCGCATGATGTCCTTCAATTCCTGGGCGAGCGTGTAAGCCTTGATTTTCGCGGGGTTCGAGAGCCTGTCGAGCATGCCCGTGATGCCGCCGTGTTTGAGCGCTTCGGTGATGACTTCAACGCCGTATTGTCCGAGCTTTGCGGCATACGCGGGGTTGATTCCGTTTTCGACCATTTTGTCGAAGCAGAGGATTGTCGCCGTTTGGAGAAGTCCGCAGAGGATTGTCTGTTCGCCCATGAGGTCCGACTTCACTTCCGCGACGAACGACGATTTAAGTACGCCCGCCTTGTTCGCGCCGAGCCCCACGCAGTACGCTTTTGCGTATGCCCAGCCCTTGCCTTCGGGATCGTTTTCGGGGTGAACCGCCGCGAGCGCGGGAACGCCGAAGCCTCTGAGGTATTCGGCTCTGACTTCCGTGCCGGGGCCTTTGGGGGCTACCATGATTACCGTGATGTCCTTGCGGATTTGCATGCCTTCTTCGACGATGTTGAAGCCGTGCGAGTACGACAGCGCCGAGCCCTGCTTCATCAGGGGCATGACCGCCGAAATTACGTTGCTGTGCTGCTTATCGGGCGTGAGGTTGATTACGAGGTCGGCGGAGGGAATCAATTCCTCGTATGTGCCGACTTTGAAGTTGTTGCCCGTAGCGTTTTTCCACGAAGCCCTCTTTTCGTCGATAGCCGACTGGCGGAGCGCGTAGGAGATGTCGAGGCCGCTGTCGCGGAGGTTAAGCCCCTGGTTGAGACCCTGCGCGCCGCAGCCTACGATTACGATTTTCTTGCCTTTGAGGGCTTCGACGCCGCCGTCGAATTCCGAACGCTCCATCAGTTGCGCCTGATTGAGCTGTATGAGCTTTTCTCTGAGAGGCAATGTGTTGAAATAATTTGCCATGATGTTTTTTTATCCTTTCGTGTTTTTGATTTTTAGTAATAAAAAATTATACAATTCCGTGTTTTATGATATCCTCCGCCACTTTCCACGCGCCGCGTTCGTTGCCGTCTGCTATCTGTTTTACGAGGTTTTCGTGCAGTCCGTACGCCGATTCGAAAATTTTAGACGATTTGTAAATCTGCGCGTACCACTTGCGCAGGTGCGCCGACGCAAGCTCGTAGAATTCGAGCAGAATTTCGTTGTGCGACGCCTGCGCGATTGCCGTGTGGAATTTTATGTCGGCGTCTATCGACTTCTCCAAGTCGCCCGTTTTGTTTGCCTTGGCGATTTCTTCGAGCCGCATTTCGATGTTTGCGATGTCCGCCTTTGTGCGTTTTCGCGCCGCCTTTTCGGCGATTTTCATTTCGAGAATCTGCCTGATTTCGTCCAAGTCGCAACTTTGGGCGCGTTTGAGCCTTTGGGCTATCGGCTCGTTCGTCGCGTACTGAGACACCACGAACGTTCCCTTGCCCTGCATTACGCGCAGAAGACCGATGTTTGAGAGCACGCTCACGGCTTCGCGGATTGTCGAACGTCCCACTCCGTACATGTCGGAAAGCTCCTTTTCCGTCGGCAGTTTCGAGCCTACGGACATCTCGCCCGAGACGATTCGTTTCTGTATCTGTTCGGAAACTTCGTCGGCGAGCGTTTTCTTTTCGACTTTGAGTATGCCCTTCATTTTGTCGTCATATCATCAGATGATATGTTTTTTATTCAAAAAAAGCTTTTCGGCAAGTCAAGCGATTTTTTGCTTTTTTTGCGCAAAAATTTTGCGCCGCGCCGTTCCCGCGTTTCAAATGGCGAGGAGATGTCGCGGCAAGCGGCGCGTTGGTTTTTGCGCGTTGCTTGCGCCGTTTTAATGCGGGGATTTTGTGTGCCGGTAAAATGCCTGCGAATGCCGCGGGCTGCGCGCCCTGCTTCAATAAAAGCGACGCACCCAAGGCTTCCGCCCACCCGCTAAGCGTTGACAATCCGCGCCGCCCCTACCACGCTCCCACTGCGGGCGTATTGAAAAATTTTGCCCAAGCAAAACGCGCAAAAAATTTCGGCGCAAAAAAAGCGGAAGCGGCCAACGACCGCTTCCGCAAAAATTAAGGCTTCGCAGCCCCTTAGATGAGGCTTGCGAGGTGTTTTTCGTACGCGTCCCAATCCGCGATAGGCGAACGCGCCGCGCCCGATTCCATAGCCGCCTTTGCGACCGCCGCCGACACTTTCACAATCAGGCGTTTGTCGAAGGGCTTGGGCAGAATGTAGTTTCTGCCGAATTCGAGCGTTTCCCTGTTGAAGATTTTTTTGACTTCGTCCGTCGCGGGTTCGTGCGCGAGGGCGGCGAGGGCGCGGACTGCCGCGTGCTTCATTTCCTCGTTAATGCACGTTGCGGCGGTGTCGAGCGCGCCCCTGAAAATGTAGGGAAATCCGAGCACGTTGTTGACTTGGTTGGGGTAGTCGGAACGTCCCGTCGCGAAGATGATGTCCTTGCGCGTCGCCGTGGCAAGCTCGTAGGAGATTTCGGGGCGCGGGTTTGCGAGCGCGAAAACTGCGGGGTTTTCGTTCATCGAAAGGAGCATTTCTGGCGTGAGAACGTCGGCGCGGGACACTCCGAGGAACACGTCCGCGCCCTTCAACGCGTCGGCGAGGGTCTTGGCGTCGGTCTCGACGGCGAAGTATTTTTTCATCTCGTTGAGGTCGGAGCGCGACTTCGATATTACGCCCTTTGAGTCGCACATAAGAATGTTCTCGCGCTTTACTCCGAGCGATTCGTACATCTTTGCGCAGCAAATCGCCGCCGCCCCCGCGCCGCTTACGACTATCTTCACTTCGCCGATTTTCTTGCCCGCAATTTCGAGCGCGTTGAGCAGCGCCGCTCCCGTGATTATCGACGTTCCGTGCTGGTCGTCGTGCATGACGGGAATGTCGAGTTCTTCTTTGAGCCTGCGCTCTATTTCGAAGCATTCGGGCGCTTTGATGTCTTCGAGGTTGATTCCCCCGAATGTCGGCGCGATTGCCTTGACCGCGTCCACGAACTTATCGACGTTTGTTTCCGCGACTTCGATGTCGAACGAGTCCAACCCAGAGAATACTTTGAAGAGCAGCGCCTTCCCCTCCATAACGGGTTTGCCCGCGAGAGCGCCGATGTTTCCGAGTCCCAAAACGGCTGTTCCGTTGGAAATTACCGCGACAAGGTTTCCCTTGCCCGTGTATTTGTAGGCGTCGGCGGGATTTTTCTGGATTTCCAGACAGGGTTCGGCGACCCCGGGGGTGTACGCCAGCGACAGGTCTTCCTGCGTGGCGTGCGGCTTTGTCGGCACGATTTCTATTTTTCCGCGCTTGCCTTCGCTGTGGTATCTTAATGCTGCTTCTTTATTTATAGATGACATGGCAATTTCTTCTTTGTGAAAAGTACGGACTATTCCGCCGTTTTTTAAGTGTATATTCCCCCTTATATGGCGCAGAGTGCCCATATTTTCAAGATTTTTATTGCGCAAGAAACCGATTTTTTGAGATTTTAGGCTAAATGCCGAATTTTGCGCGGAGGGGAGCTTTTATTCGTACGCAGGGGCACGTTGGCGGCGACGCCTGCGCGTTGCCGTCGGAAATCGGGTTTTCCCCGCGCGGAGGGTGTACGCGCGGAGGGGAGGGCGCGACTTATTGCGCTTGGTATCTGTCGAGCAGAATGTTGCAGCCGTATGCGGGAATGTAGTCGCTGAATTCGCGCCCGTTCGAATTGCGCTCGCAAGTTGCGACCATTCCGATAAATGCGTCCGCCATGTCGGCCGCGTGCACAATCATCGCCTCAGGCGTTTGCGGAAGCACTACCGCCCCGTATTCGAGCTTTCCGTGGTGGCTTAAAATTATGTGCTCAATTTCTTGCCTAAGTTTTTCGGGCACGCCTACTTTTATCGCCGCGTTCCGCACTATCGCGTAGCCGAGAGCCATGTGCGACTGCAAATTGCCCGCGCGGGTCTTGTCGGTTTCAAGCCCCGTCGAGTATTCCTCGATTTTCCCGATGTCGTGGAGAATCGCGCCCGCCGCCGCCAGCGACGCGTTTACATTCGGGTAGTTCCGCGCCATTGCGACCGCGTTTTTTGCCACGTGCAGCGTGTGTTCAAGCAGTCCGTACTTGTAGTTGTGGTGCACCTTGATTGCCGCAGTGCTTTCTCTGAACGCCTTTGCGTGTTCGCCGAGAATGTCCTTCACAAGCTCGGCGAGCTTGGGGTCTTTGATTTCGGCGTTTATGATTTCGTCAAGCTCGGCGAGCATTTTGTCGGGGTCGTATGGCGACACGGGGACGAGCGGCTTTCCCATGTGCTCGGCAAATTCCGCGTCCTTTTTATAGACTTCCGAAATTTCGGGGCGGAAGTTGTTGTTGTAGAAGGCAACGCTTCCCGAAATGCTCAAAATGTCGCCCGCGCGGACGTTCGTGATTTCCGGGAAAACGGGGTTGCGCCCGAAAACCGCCGACGCGCACGTTCCCGTGGCGTCGCCCATTTCCAAGATGTAGTAGGTAGAGCCGTTTTTGTCGAGCTTGGGGGCGTTCGCCAAAACGCGGACAATCGCCCAGAACTTGGTTCCCGCCGACAGCGGCGATAGTTCGCGAATGCTTTTGTATGCCGAGGGCATTTCGAGCGCGCCTTGAAGGGCTGCAAAATCTTTGAATTCCATGTTTGTCTTCTTTCGAATTTATAAAAATTCGGCAAACGCCGCAAAACGTTTGCCGTTTTATGTGTTGTTTTTTTTGCTTGAAATTAGGATTTTTTGATCTTTCTTGCGGGAAGCCCAGCCGCGATGAGAGCGTCTTTCGCCTGTTCTATCGAGTATGTCCCGAAGTGGAAAATCGACGCCGCAAGCACCGCGTTTGCCCCGCCGAGCTTCACTGCGTCAACGAGGTGTTGCAGGTTGCCCGCGCCTCCCGATGCGATCACGGGAATCGAAACGGCGTCGGAGACCGCCTTTGTAAGGGGAATGTCGTAGCCGTCCTTCGTGCCGTCGGCGTCCATGGAAGTGAGCAGAATTTCGCCCGCGCCGCGCCGTTCGACTTCCCTTGCCCATTCCACCGCGTTAAGCTCTGTCCTGTTTCTGCCGCCGTGGGTAAAGACGTTCCACTTGTTGTCGCCCGTTTTTTTTGCGTCGATTGCCACAACTATGCACTGGTTGCCGAATTTTGCCGACGCTTCCGAAACCAAGTCGGGGTTGAGGATTGCGGCGGTGTTCAGCGAAACTTTGTCCGCGCCCGCGTTTAGCATTTTTCTGATGTCCTCAACCGTGCGAAGCCCGCCGCCTACCGTCAGCGGCATGAAGCACTGCGACGCCGTGCGCTCAACTACGTCAAGCATGATTGCGCGTTTGTCGCTCGACGCCGTTATGTCGAGAAACACGAGTTCGTCCGCGCCCTGCGCTTCGTAGGCTTTCGCTTGTTCGACGGGGTCTCCCGCGTCGATGAGGTTTACGAAATTTACGCCCTTGACTACGCGTCCTGCGTGTACGTCGAGGCATGGTATGATTCTTACGCTTAGCATGTTAAATTGTCAGATTTGTTCAAGGGGGAAGAACAGGTTAAGCTCCGTTTTTTCGCCCGCCGAAATTGAAAATTCCGATTCTCCGTTGGGCGGAACTTCGTCGTTTTTGAGCACCGAAAAGTTTATTTTGCCGTCGAAAGCGGGGAAAACGTAGCGCCATTTCCCGATTTCGAGGTAGTCCATCGGCGTGCCCCTGACGGGCGACAGCCCCGCGCCGTTTCCGCGCAGGAACGGCTTGTTGCCTATGCCGATTAGCGCGTTTACGACAACCACCGCGTCGCCTTTCTTGGGCTTGACGGGCGATTCGCGCGAAATGGGGAGGTCGTCGAAAAGCAGGTTTTCGGAATTTTTTGCGGCTTCCGCGCTCTGCGTGTCGGCCGGCGGAGGAGCTGGGGGAGTCTCTTGTTGCGGTTTTTGTGCGGATTCGACTTTCAGCGGCGAATCCGCCCGCTCAAAAAAATCCTCGTCCGCGTCTTCGGGCGAATCCGTTGCGGCTTCGATTTCGGGGGCTTTCTCTGAAATCGGGGCGGTTTGGGGGGCGGCGGGCGCGGGCGGAGTTTCCGCGCCGCTTGAAATGGCTTGCGCTTCTGCGTTCGTCAATTCGGGAGAGGCGGGGGCTTCGTCCGCGAAGCTTCCGAGCTTTTCGCCGTCTTGGTCGAAAGGCTCTTCGAAGCTTTCGGCGTCGGACGGGGAGGTCGCGTCTTTTTTCGCGCCCATGTTCACGAATTTTTCGACCGACGCCTTTGTGTCTTCCGCGTGTTCGAGCGCGCGTTTGAGGAGTCCGCCCGCGAGGATTTTTGCGGGCGAAAATTCCGCGTTTGCCTCTGCGGCTTCCGCGCTTTGCGTTGCGCCGTCTTCTACGGAGTTGCCGGCTTTCCCTTCGCCGTCTTCGGTCGTTGCGGACTGCGGTTCTTCGGTCGTTGCGGACTGCGGTTCTTCGGTCGTTGCGGTGTCGGGTTCGGGCGCGGAAAGTTTTTGAGGCTCTACGGTTGAGCGGTGTTTGATTTGCGCTTCGCGGAGTTTGAGAATTTCGTCTTTAAGCTCCGTTATTTGGGCGCGGATTTGCGCGAATTCGTCGCCGTCGGACTCCTGCGAGGCGGAGAACAGCTCTTTAATCACGACCATGTCTGCGCCGATTTCTTCAAGCGCGGTTTTTTGCGCCTTGCGCTCGCTTTCGGCTTTCGAGACGCGGGCGGCGAGGTCGTCGGCGGAGTCGGCAATTTCGCCGAATTTGCGCTTTGCGGCGTCCCTCAAATCGACAAGCCCTTTTTGGAGCGCGGGGAGGTCGGAGAGTTTCTCCTCGCCGTTTTCGACGCGTTCGACAAGTTCGGCGAGCGCAAGCCTGAGAGACGCGAGGTCGTCGAAAACTATTTCGAAATTCTTGCGCGCCTCCTGCGTGTGTTCAAATCTTTTCGAGGCTTCGAGCTTGTATTCCAAAACGTAGGGCGCGAGCGCGAGTGCCATTCCCGCAAATACCGCAAGGCAGCACAGCAGAGCCTGCGCCGCGCCGAGGTTCGCCCCCTGTCGGAGCGCGACAGTCAGCGCGAGCAAAACCAGAAGCGCGTCGGCGATGTAAAGCGGAATTTTGGAATTTTTCATTTTCTGCCCTTGCTATTCGAATCTGAGAAAACCGACCTTGCGGTAGACTTTTGCCATCGTTTTGTTCACGCGGCGTTGCGCGGCTTCGTTGCCGCGCTTGACGGCGGCTTCGACGAGGCGTTTGTCGGCGGAGATTTCAAGGTATCTTTCGCGCACGGGCGCGAGCTTTTCGACCACGACGTCGGCGACCGCCTTTTTGAAATCGCCGTATCCCTTGCCCCTGAATTCGTCCTCAATCTGCGTGTACGACATGCCCGAAAGCGACGCCATTATGCCCATGAGGTTCGAGACGCCCGCCTTGTTCGCGGGGTCGAAGCGCACTTCGCCGCCCGAATCGGTAACCGCCGACATAATCTTTTTTGCGAGGACATTCGGTTCGTCCACAATGTAGAGCGTGCCGTTCTGGTTGGGGTCCGACTTCGACATCTTGGAGTCGGGCGATTGTAGCGACATTATTCTTGCGCCCGATTTCGGAATGAACGGTTCGGGCATTTTGAATGTGTCGGAGTATTTCGAGTTGAATTTCTGCGCGAGGTCTCTCGTAAGCTCGATATGCTGTTTTTGGTCTTCGCCGACGGGAATAATGTCGGCGTTGTAGATGAGAATGTCGGACGCCATCAGGACGGGATAGTAGAGCAGGCCGCTGTTGAGCGCGTCTTTGTGCTTTGCCGCCTTGTCCTTGAACTGCGTCATTCTTTCGAGCTGTCCGAGCGGACAGATGCAGCCGAGAATCCACGCAAGTTCGGCGTGCCCGACAATCGAGCTTTGCACGAAAAGGTTGCATTTTTCGGCGTCGAGTCCGCACGCCATGAACTGCGCCACGCAGTCGTAGACATTCTTTTTGAGGTCGGCGGGAACGTAGGGAATTGTGATTGCGTGCATGTCGGCGACGCCGAAGTAGCAGTCGTTGTTTTCCACTAATTCGCCCCAGTTCTTGACCGCGCCGAGGTAGTTGCCGAGATGGAGTTTTCCCGTCGGCTGCGCGGCGGTCAAAACCACTTTTCTATTTTCGGGTTCAGTGCTCATTATTGAGTTCGTTTCTACCGAAAACCTTCGGGCGTTCAACAATTTTTTCCGAAAAAAACGCTTTTAAAAAATCCGCTCTCTGTAAAAATGCCCCGTCAATATGAAAAAAATTGGAGCGATATTTGACTGGGACGGCGTTGTCGTCGATTCCTGCAAGGAGCATTTGGACAGCTGGCGCATGCTCGCCAAAGCCCACGGACACACAATTCCCGAAAATTTCATGCTCGACACTTTCGGCAAGCGCAATGTCGAAATCATACCCGACATCTTGAAGTGGACTTCCGACCCCTCCGAAGTTCAAAAAATGTCGGACGAAAAGGAGGTCTACTACCGCAAAATCGTTGCCGACCGCGGGATTCCGACTGTCGAGGGCGTCCGCGAATTTCTCGCAAAGCTGCGCGACGCCGGCGTCCCGTGCGCGATAGGCAGCTCGACCCCGCGCGAGAACCTCGAACAGGCTCTCGAAAAGCTCGGTCTTTCCGAATATTTCGCCGCCGCCGCCACAATGGAGGACGTAGCGCGCGGCAAGCCCGCCCCCGACGTTTTCCTCTGCGCCGCCGAGAAAATCGGCGTGCCGCCCCGCAAATGCGTCGTTTTCGAAGACTCCGAGGCGGGCATTGACGCGGCGATTGCCGCCCGCATGAAAAGCGTCGCCGTCGCCACTACGCACCCCGCCGACTTCTGGGAAAGCCGTTTCGCGGGATTCCCCGACATTATTATAGAGAACTTCACGCCGCTTTCGGTGTCGGATATCGAATAATCCGAAATGGAGGGCCTTTTCAAACTTTCGTCGAAGTACGCACCGTCGGGCGACCAGCCCAAGGCGATTGACGCGCTGTGCAAAAGCATAGAGTCCGGCTCGAAGTACTCGACTCTTGTCGGCGTAACGGGTTCGGGCAAGACTTTCACGATGGCGAACGTAATCGCCAAGATGAACCGACCCGCGCTGATTATCTCGCACAACAAGACGCTTTCAGCGCAGCTCTATTCCGAGTTCAAGGAGTTCTTCCCCGAGAACGCCGTCGAATACTTCGTAAGCTATTACGACTACTACCAGCCCGAAGCCTACATTCCCCAAACCGACACCTACATTGAAAAGGATTCGTCGATAAACGACGACATCGAAAAACTGAGGATTTCCACGGCAAGCTCGCTCGTCTCGCGCCGCGACGTAATCGTGGTTGCGACGGTTTCGTGCATATACGGCTTGGGCTCGCCCGAGGACTTCCGCAAGATGATGGTGCCGCTGCGAAAGGGCTTGGAAATTTCGCGCGAGAGCCTCGCCGAGCGCATGATAGACATTCGGTATTCGCGCAACGACACGTCGTTCGAGCGCGGGGTTTTCAGGGTTCGCGGCGACGTCATCGACATCTACCCCGCGTATCTCGACACCGCGCTCAGGGTAGAATTTTTCGGCGACGAAATAGACTCTCTCAAAAAAATCGACCCCCTCACGGGCGAAAATCTGGGCAGGCTCGACCGCTTCGACCTCTATCCCGCGACGGGTTTCGTAACTCCCAAAGACGCGGTCGAGGCGGCGGCGGTTTCAATCCGCGCCGAGTTGGAGGAGCGCGTTGCGCAGCTTGAGCGCGAGAACAAACTGCTCGAAGCCCAGCGCATAAAAATGCGCACCGAGCAAGACTTGGACTTGCTCGCCGAAACGGGCTTCTGCACGGGCATAGAGAACTACTCGCGCCACTTGGCGGGGCGTCCCGCAGGCTCGCGCCCGTGGTGTCTGCTCGACTTTTTTCCGAAAGACACCCTGCTGTTTCTCGACGAAAGCCATGTAACTTACCCGCAGATTCGCGGCATGTTCCACGGCGACCGCTCGCGCAAGGAGCGGCTCATCGAATACGGCTTCCGCCTCCCCAGCGCGCTCGACAACCGCCCGCTCCGCCCCGAAGAGTTTGATGCCCTAACGGGGCAGACGATTTTCGTCTCCGCAACCCCCGCACCCTTCGAGCTTTCCGTAAGCGACACCGTCGTAGAGCAAATCAACCGCCCGACGGGGCTGCTCGACCCCGAAATGATTGTCCGCCCGATTAAGGGGCAGGTGGAGGACTGCACCGCCGAAATCAAGGCTGCTGCCGAGCGCGGCGAGCGCGTTTTCGTCACAACCCTCACAAAGCGCATGAGTGAGGAAATTACGGACTATCTGCGCGAAAACGGCGTCAAGGTAGAGTACCTGCACAGCGACATCGACGCAATCGAGCGCGTCGAAATTCTGCGGCGTCTGCGCTTGGGAGAGTCGGACGCCCTCGTGGGAGTCAACCTTTTGCGCGAGGGAATCGACGTTCCCGAAGTGTCGCTTGTCTGCATTCTCGACGCCGACAAGGAGGGCTTTTTGCGCAGCGCAACAAGCCTTATCCAGACGGCGGGACGCGCCGCACGCCATGTTGACGGGCGCGTAATCCTCTACGCCGACAACATCACGGGCTCGCTCAAAACCGCCCTCGACACCTGCCGCCGCCGCCGCGAAGAGCAAATGCGCCACAACGCCGAATTCGGCATTACCCCGCAATCGGTCAGCCGCCCGATTCAGCAGCCGCTTGTGAAAAGGGAAAACAAGTTCGCAAACGTCGGCAAAAAATCGAAAAGCGAAGTCGCTCGGCTCATCGACGAGCTTCAACAGGAAATGCTTTCCTGCGCCGACAGGCTCGACTTCGAACGCGCCGCGGTTCTGCGCGACCAAATCAAATTTATCCGCGAGAATTGCGCCAAGTAGCTTGCTGCCCGCAATAATTTTCTTGCAAAGGATTGGTCGCAAAATACCCTGCGCAAACGTTAGTCCGATTGCGTATCAAACGTATGCGGGGGAGTTTTATTAATCTACAAAACTATACACTATGGGCATATCTAAAAAGTTATGGCTGTCGCTTGCGGTGTTCGTGCTGTCGGCTCTGTCGGCGACGGCGGCGGCAAAATTCAAATTCGTGGAGCTTGCGGGCAACACGCCGCTTACGGCAAACATCGAGGGAGACTACATGCCGATTAACGGGCTGAAAGCGGGAGAAGTCCGCAACTTCGGCGGCATAGATTTTAAAGTGGGCGACTCCGTCATGCGCCTCGATGCCCGCAAGAAGACCGTCCTGAAAGTTCCCGCAAGCAGGGACAGCTACAAGTACCTCTATATTCTTTCGAACCGCGGCGACAAAATCAAAAAGGACAATCCCAAAAAGAACGTTTCATTCCTCTATGTCCGCAACAAGCGCAGCGAAGTTCGCACTTATCCCAAGCTTTTCCTCGACACCGCGAGCATGTCGAAAAGCCGGACGCTCGAAAATTCAAAACCCGTCTACGGCGGCAAAAACGGCGAGCCTTACCTCTACATTTCGGTAGTGCCTATTAACCAAATCCGCGCGGGCGGCGTCGAAGAGATTGAATTCGAGCCGCGCAACCTCGTTTCGTGGAACATCGTCGGCATTACGCTCTCGAATGTGAAAGTCAACACGGGCTTGGTCTGCCGGCTCGGCGGGCAGGAGTGGAAGGCGGTCGATATGTCCGACTTGGAAATTGAGGCAGGCTCCGCGCTCGACATGTCGAACCTCATGACTCCCGCTCCCGCGGGCAAATTCGGCAGGCTGATTGTCAACAAGGACGGGCACTTCGCCTTTGCCGGCAAGCCCGACGAACGTGTAAAATTCAAGGGCACAAACTCGCGCCCCGGCAACAGGTTCGGCAGGGAAATCAAGACGCACGAGGACATCGACAACTACGTCAAAAAATTCCGCAAGCAGGGCTACAACATGCTCCGCTGGCGCATTTCGATGTATCCGCGCGAATTCGAAGCCCCCTTCAAAATGAAGAAAGACGTCCGCGACCTCTACGACTACCTGATTTTCGCGCTTGCCCGCGAGGGCGTCTACTCGCACTGGATGCTCGCAAGCCACGATGTCGGCGAAATCGGCTTCGACTGGTCCGACCGATTCGACACCAAATCGCTCTTCATTTTCGGAGACCCGACCGTCCGCGAGGCGTGGCGCAAGTTCGTCCACATGCAGCTCAACCACGTCAACCCCTACACGGGCAAGGCTTGGAAGGACGACCCCTCCATTGCGACAATCGAATACTTCAACGAGCTTGACACCCTTCTTCCCTTCCACCACGGCATGACCGCAAAGGGCAGGGCTTTTGGAGACTCCGCGTTCCAGAAATGGGCGCAGAAAAAATACGGGAAAATCGACGCGCTCAACAAGGCTTGGAAAACGTCGTTCAAGAGCTTTGCGGAAGTGCGCCCGTTCAATCTCGAAAAGCACAGAAACCCCGTGGACATTCCGCAGTTCGTGCTCGACTCCACGCGCGAAATGCAGCAGTTCTGCGAGAACGTCGTGCGCAATGAAATCGGCATGAAAGCGCCGCTCCACCAGCACAACTGCGTAATCCGCACCGACGTCTACATGCTGAGCGCCGAAGCCGGCAGCTACATGGCGAACAACCTCTATTTCTGCCATCCCAGCGCATTCATGAGCGAAGGCTCGTGCGTGGGGCAGGGCAGCTCGCTTACGCCCGACTACGCCGCCGCCTACTGGCTGCACGCCGCAAACAAGAGAATCGCGGGGCGTCCGTACGCCGTAACCGAATACCAGCACTCGCACTGGAACCAGTACAAGCACGAGGCGGGCGTCCTCTTCCCCGCGTACTCCGCCTTTCAGGATTTCGACAACCTCACCGTCCACGACGAAGCCGTTTCCACGTTGGCTCCGCATAGGCTCGGCTCTTTCGAAGTGTTCAACTCGCCCGTCTACCGCGCCAACGAATTTCTCAGCTGCTTCCTGTTCTACCGCGGCGACGTCAAGCCCAGCCCGCACAGGGTGGACGTCGTCTACAACAAGGAGTATGTCGAGTCGTCGCCGCTGATTGGGCGCGGCATGAACCACGAGCAGGCGAAGCTTGCGTTCATGACGGGCTTCGGCATCGATTTCCCCTCAGCGCGGAAAATCGACGAGCTGAAAAACATTCCCGTAAAGCCCGCCGACATCAAATGGAAGCCCATGGGCGCGGCGAAAAACATTTGGGGCAACGGCTCTGGTCCCGCTCCCGCAATGGAGAAAAAGGACTTCGACATAGCCGCCGCCGCCAAGACCCTCAAACGCGACAGAATCCTCACTGCCGACAACATCTCCGACCCCGCAAAAAACATCTATCAAACCGACACGAAGGAAATCACGCTCGATTTGAACGCGGGAACGGTCAAGGTTATCACGCCGAAGTCGGAGGCAGTCGTCGTCAAGGAAAACACGCGCGACATCAATCTCGACAGGCTTTCGGTGAAGTCGTCGAGCGTTCCCGCGTCGGTCGCGGTTGTGTCCGTGGACGGCAGGCCGCTTGCCGACAGCGGCAGAATGGTGCTTGTCTATAACACCGACAACGCCTCCACCGGCTGCGAGCTTTCGATGGACCGCATGACGCTCGTAAGTGTGGGTTCGTATCCGATTATCGTGCGCACTGGCAGGCTTTCGGCGGAATTCAAACTGCCCGATCAGAACTTTTTTGCGCGGCTTTTCGCCCCGAAAAAGTACAAAGTTTACGCGCTGAAAATCACGGGCAAGAGGGCGGAAGAGGTGAACTTCGAGGTAAGGGACGGCAAGATGATAATAGACCTCGACACCTCCAAGCTGAAAGAACCGGCGGTGTTTTTCGAAATCGTAGACGAGGCGTGAAAGCACCAGTCTAAGGGCGTTTCACGCGCGACCCAGACCGCTTACATACGCCAAGTATGCTACGCGCCCTGTGCCGCGCGCAAAGCCGCCCTTATACAGGCACTTTGACGCCTCTAACAAGTCAGCGCACGGCGCGAAGATTTTTAAAATGCTTTGGGATAAAAGTTTGGTTGGGCGTTTCGCACAGCTACCGTAGTTTAGGGATTGCCGCGTACGCCACGCACCCTGAGCCACTCGCAAAGCCACTCTTATAGGGGCATTTTGACGCCTCTAAAATTACAGCGCACGGCGCGAAGATTTTTAAAATGCGTTGGGATAAAAGTTGGGCTTATTGGTAAGCGGAGATTCCAAGTTTGTGGATTTCCGCTTTTCTTTTCATCTATTCCAATATCTAATTGACTGTTTATATTGTATGTCGATAGAATACGGGGTTAATGAAAAAAATAGTAGTAAGTTTGATGTCGATTGGGTGTGCGTTGTGTGTGTTTGCCGACGCGTTTGATTTCGACGCCAAGTTGAAGCTTGCCGAAAAGGGCGACGCCGTTGCCCAGAACGAAATCGGCGAATATTATGCCGACGGCGGCGGCGGCAAGTTCTCGCCCCGCTACATGACGGCTTTTGCCTGGTGGGAGAAAGCCGCCCAAAACGGCAATGCCCGCGCCTTGACAAACATCGGCGCGGCTTGGTACGCAGGAAACGGCGTAAAGCGCAACGGGCCCAAGGCTGTCGCCTACTGGCTTGAAGCCGCCAAGCGCGGCGACCCAGAGGCTCAATACCTCATGGGGCAGGCGTACAGTGGCGGAATTTCCGTTTTGCCCGACGTCAACACTGCCGTTTTCTGGTGGGACAAGGCCGCCAAGCAGAACCACCCCAAGGCTCAGTTTTGTCTTGCTTTTGCCTATGCAAAGGGGCAGGGCGTGCGCGAGCGCGACCCTCAAAAGGCGTTCGAGCTTTGGAAAGCCGCCGCCGAGCAGGGGCATTTGCAGGCGCAGGTATATCTTGCCCTCTGCTACTTCACGGGCGAGGGCGTAAAGCCCGACCTCGCAAAAGCCTTCTCGATTTGGACTGCCGCCGCCGACTTCGGCAACCGCGACGCCATGCGCTATCTCGGCATTCTCTATGCCAACGGCACGGGCGTGAAGAAGGACACGAAACGCGCCATGGAGCTTTTTGCCGCCGCCGCAAAAAAGGGCGACAAGGAGGCGGCGGCGTACTACGAGCAGTTGCGGCTCGACTCTTCCGTGCCCGCGCCGAAATCGATAAAGTAGGCATATTTCCCGCGCAGAATTTACCCTTCGAACCGCAGTCGATTCTGCGGTTTTTTTGTCCCCGCGCGGAAAATGCGCCTGCCGCCGAAAAGCAAAATCGCAAATTGTGTGATGAATAACAGTTTTGTTGGAATATGTTGACAATAATGCGCCGTTTGTTTTTATCGAATTTGAAAAGATACTATATATGAGAAAACTGCTTTTAACCGTTTCCGCGCTTGCGGTTTGCGCTGCGGCTTTTGCGACGCCGCAAGACTTCGACCGCAAAATCCACACAAAAATTTGGACGGCAAAATGGGCGGGAGACCCCGCCTACTACACGCCCGAATACCGCGTGCTGCATTTCCGCCGCTCGTTCGATTTGCCCAAAAAGCCCGAAAGCTTCAAAATCAACGTGAGCGCCGACCAGCGTTTTGTGCTGTACGTCAACGGCAGGCGCGTTGCGCGCGGGCCCGCCCGCGGCGACCTCGACAGGTGGTATTTCGACACGCTCGACATCGCCCCGCATTTGAAGTCTGGCAAAAACGTCATAGCCGCGCTCGTCTGGCATGCGGGCAAGAACGCACCGAAGGCGCAGATTTCCGAGAGGCTTTCGTTTGTGCTCGACGGCGCGACTGACGCCGAAAACTTTGTGGCAACGCCCTCCAAGTGGAAAATGAAAAAGTCGGCGGCGTTTTCGCCCACCCGCAACCGCTGGTACACAGGCCCCGGCGACAATATCGACGCGTCGAAGTACGACTGGGGCTGGACTGAGCCTGACTTTGACGACTCCTCTTGGCGCAACGCCCAGTATGTCGGCGCGGCGTACACTTGCGCTTCGGCCTGGGGAGAGGCTGGGCGCGCCCTCACTCCGCGCGAGATTCCCCAGATGGAGGAAAAGCCCGTGCGCATGAAGAGCGTGCGCCGTTTTTCGGGGGTCGAAGCCGTCCCGAATTTCATAGCCGGCGAAAAGTTCGAAATTCCCGCAAACACAAAGTGCCGCGTGCTTTTGGACAACGGCGTTTTGACGAACGCGTATCCCGTGCTGAAAACGTCGAAGGGCGCGGGGGCGGTTGTAAAGGTAAACTACGCCGAGGGCATGTTCGACAAGAGCGGAATCAAGGGCAACCGCGACGAAATCGAGGGGCGCGACTTCAACGCAAGCGAGGAAGTCTTCGACATATTCCGTCCCGACGGCGGGGCGTCGCGCGAATTTTCGCCCCTGTGGTTCAGGACGTACAGGTACGTCGGCTTGGACATCGAGACAAAGGGCGAGCCGCTCGTTATCGAGGACATGTACGGAATTTTCACGGGCTACCCATTCGAGGAAAACGGCAAGTTCGACTCCGACGACGCGTCGCTTGCGAAGATTTGGGAGGTCGGTTGGCGCACCGCGCGTCTCTGCGCCCTCGAAACCTACGTCGATTGCCCCTACTACGAGCAGCTTCAATACGCGGGCGACACCCGCATTCAGGCTCTGATTTCGCTGTACGTTTCCGGCGACGACAGGCTGATGCGTCAGGCGATTACCGCGTTCGACAATTCGCGCACGCACCTGAACATAACGCAGTCGCGCTTTCCGTCGAGCCTCACGCAGTTCATTCCGCCGTTTTCCCTCTACTGGATTGAAATGATTTGCGACTACGCCATGTTCCGCGGCGACTTCGACTTCCTTTCCGACAAGCTCATCGGCGTCCGCTCCGTGCTTGCGTGGTACACAAAACAGCTCGACGGCGGGCTGCTCAAACCGAGGCTTCCGTTCTGGAATTTCGTCGATTGGAGCGAAAAGACAAAGGGCGCAAATTCCGAGGGCTGGTGGCACGGCGTTCCGCCCGAAGGCGAAAACGAAGGCTCGGCGATAACAACCCTCCAGCTTGCGATTGCCATGCGCGACGCCTCCGTTCTCATGCGCAAAATGGGCTACCCGAACGACGCCGACGAATTTTACGCCCGCTACAAGGAAATCGCAAAGGCGGTTCGCGAAAAGTGTTGGGACGCCGAACGCGGAATTTTTGTCGACTACGCGGGCGCGAAATCCACAAGCCAGCACGTCAACATTTTGGCGATTCTCGCCGACGTTTTGGACGAATCGGAACAGCCCGCGCTGATGAAAAAAGTCCTCGAATCCGGCGAGATGACTCCGTGCACAATCTATTTCAAATTCTACCTCATGGAGGCTCTCCGCAAGGTCGGCATGGGCGACCTCTACCTGCCGCAGCTGCGCGAGTGGCGCGACATGCTCGGCGCGGGGCTTACGACTTTCGCCGAAACTCCCGAACCGTCGCGCTCCGACTGCCACGCGTGGAGTTCAAGCCCCAACTACCATCTGCTGTCGCTTGTGTGCGGCGTGATGCCCGCCGACTACGGGTTCTCGAAAATCCGCGTGTCGCCGAATCTGGGCGACTTGAAGGAAATTTCGGGAACAATTCCGCACCCGAAAGGCGAAATCAGGGTGATGTTCAGAAAGAACCTCGAAGGCGGAATCGACGGCTCGATAAAAACGCCCGTCGGGGGCGAATTCGAATGGCGCGGCGCAAAGACAAAACTTCGCGCGGGCGACAACGAAATCAGGGTGAAATAAAGTCCGCAAAACGCGGCGGGGCGGCGGTGAAAATCGCCGCTTCGCAATTTTAGCGTTGAAGCGTCGGGCGGTCGGGTTCAAAATGCGCCGTTTAAAATGAACGACTTTTCCGCTTTCGAAAAAACAGAGGACTTCCTCTACGCGCTGCGCAACGCCGGCTCGAAGTATTCGCTCGACCGCATTCGCGCGTTCTGCGCCGCGCTCGGAAACCCGCAGAACGGCTACCCGAAAATCCACGTCGCAGGAACGAACGGCAAAGGCTCCGTCTGCGCAATGCTCGAACGCGTTTTGCGCGGGCGCGGGCTGAACGTCGGCATGTTCACCTCTCCGCACCTGACGTATTTGGGCGAGCGCATTCAGGTGAACCGCGTTCCCGTTTCGAAGCCCGACCTCGTGGGCTACGCGGCGAAACTGCGCGGAGTTGCGGACTCGGTTTTCGACCCGTCAAACATCGCCGAATACCCGTCGTTTTTCGAATACATGACGGCGGCGGCGTTCCTTTATTTCTCCGAAAAAAACGTCGATTGCGCCGTAGTGGAAGTCGGCTTGGGCGGCAGGCTCGACTCCACAAACATCATTCTTCCCGAACTCTCCGTGATAACCTCCGTGGGGCTTGACCACATTCAAATGCTCGGCTCTACCGTGGCGGAAATCGCGCGGGAAAAGGCGGGGATAATAAAGGAGGGCGTGCCCGTCGTTTGCGGATTTTTGCCGCCAGAGGCAATGCGGGTTGCGGAGGAGGTCGCGGCGGAAAAACACGCGCCGCTCTACAAGGCGGAGGACTTTTTCCCGAACGATTCCGACCTGCCCGAAACTTCGCTCTACGGCTACTACCAGCGCAGGAACGCCGCGACCGCCGTTTTGTGCGCAAGGGTTTTGCGCGAACGCGCGGCGGCGGGCGTTGCGCCGCAAATATTCTCGCGCTTGGAGGAGTCCGCCGCACGTTCCGCGCTGCTCGACGTTTCGTGGGCGGCGCGTTGGCAGAAAATTCCGCTCGCGAACGGCGCGGAGCTGATTCTCGACGCGTCGCACAACGAGGAGGGGGCGCGGACTCTCGAAAGCAACTTGGCGTCGCTGCCGAAGTCTGTGCGTCCCGTAATCGCGGTGGGCGTTTTGGGCGAGGAACGCGCCGTGCCGCTGCTCAAAGTGGTGAAAAAATACGCGCGGAAAATAATTTTGCTCGTTCCCGACCAGCCCCGCGCATTGGGCTTTGCCGCGCTCAGAAAGTGCCTCGGCGAATGCCCCGTCGAGATTGTAGAGGCGAAAGTTTCCGACGTTTTCGGGGCGGGCAACGCGTGCGCGGCGGTCTCGCGCGGCGAGACCATTGTTTCGACAGGCTCGATTTACCTTGCGGGCGAAGTCCTCGCCGCGCTGTCGGGCGGAGAGTCCGACAATCTCCAAGACATTCCGTACAAATAAAGCCGCGCAACCCCGACGAAATCGGCGCGTGGATTTTTTGAAATTACGCTTTCTCCGCGGCGCGAAAATCGCGCGGAAGCCGACCCGCCGCGCCTGCTTAGCCCACGTTCGGAAAATGCCTTACGGAGACGGGTTTGCCGTCGCGGTCGTGGCGCACCTCCACGGCGTCGAAACGCCAGTTGTCGGGCTTGTTCGGCATGCGCGACATGAACGCGCGGGCGCATTTGCGCAAAACGGCGAGCTTCTTTTTCGACACCGCCGCGTAGTATCCGTCAACAACCGCGTTTTCGGAGCGCGTCTTGACCTCCACGAACACGAGGCAGCCGGCGTCCCGCGCCACGATGTCGATTTCGCCGTGCCCGCTTCTGAAATTTCGGGCGACGATTTTCATTCCCTCGCCCGCCAGAAATTTTGCGGCGGCGTTTTCGCCCAGCCTGCCGATGCGGGCGGCTGGCGTTTCGTTTCGGCGGAAAATCTCAAAAATGCGTTCGAACATGGGACGATAATCGGCGTCGGACGGGCGGCGGTCAAGTTTTTTGGGCATTTGAATTTGACACGCGGGAGAATTGTAAAAAAATGGTCGCTGATAAAATCGTGAACAAGCATATTTTGAGGTCGTGGATTGAGGTCGATTTCGACAGGCTCGAATCGAACGTCAGGAGCATTAAAAATTCGCTGCCGAAGGGCGTGAAATACGTCGCGGTCGTGAAGGCGGACGCCTACGGGCACTGCATGCCGCAGGCGCTTGTCCGCTTTCTGCGCGGCGGGGCTGACTTGTTCGCGGTGGCGAACCTCTACGAGGCGTCGCGCGTGCGCGAGGTCGTCTCAGACAGGCAGGTTCTGGTGCTCAGCCCGATTCTCAAAGAGGAGCGCCCGCTGGTTTTCGACTACGGCGCAACGCCCGCGGTTTCGTCGTACGCCGAGGCGCAGGCGTTCGACGAACTCGCCGCAAAGCGCGGGAAAATCCTCGGTGCGCACATCAAGCTCGACACTGGCATGGGTCGCGCGGGCGTCTGGCACGAAAAGGCGGACGAGGTTTTTCCGAAAATCCTCTCGCTGCCGCACCTGAAAATCAACGGCATATTCTCGCACCTTTCGAGCGCGGACACCGACAGAGACTACACGTTCGGGCAGGTCGAAATTTTCAGGAAAGTCGTGTGCAAATACGGCTCGCCCGACATGCTTTTGCATATCCACAACAGCGCGGGGCTTAGCTATATTCCGATTGAGCCGCCGCTGAACGCCGTCCGCATGGGGCTTGTGCAGTACGGCATAAATCCGTTCGACGACGGCGGCGGTTTCGAGTCTTTGGGGCTGCGCTCCGTGCTCGCGTTCAAGGCGCGGATTTTGGCTGTGGGCGAGCGCGGCGGAAAGAAAATAGCCTCGGTCTGCGCGGGCTACGCCGACGGCGTCCCCGCGGGCTTCAATTCCGACGCCCGCGTGCTCGTGGGCGGCAAACGCTGCAAGATTTTGGACTGCGTGGGTCTCGACGAAATGTACATCGACGTAAGCGGCGTCGACGCGCACGTCGGCGACGAAGTCTCGTTCATCGGCGAGCAGAACGGCGCGGAAATTTCCCTCGCCGATTACAGCCGCTGGACGAGCCGCATTCCGTGGGAAACCATGGTCGCCATTCCGCGCAGGGTGGACAGAATATTAAAATAAGATACGGAGAAATTTTTGCATGGAAAACAATCGAAATATAAAAGACAAATTCGCGAACGGCAGGACCGTGTTTTCGGTCGAATTTTTCCCGCCGAAAACCGAGGAGGGCGCGCGCCAGATTCTGCGCACGGCTAAAAAATTGCAGGAGCTTTCGCCCGACTATGCGTCTATTACATACGGCGCGGGCGGCTCCACGCGCGAGCGCACGCTCGACTACGGCGAGCTTTTGCGCGACATTTTCGGCTTCGAAATCATGCCGCACCTCACATGCCTCGGGCATTCGAAAGACGAAATCGCCGCCATACTCGACCGCTTCGAAAAGTCGGGCTTCCGCAATGTCATGGCGTTGCGCGGCGACCCTCCGAAGGGCGAAACGGCGTTCGTGCCGCACCCCGACGGCTTCAAGCATGCGAACGAGCTTGTGGAGTTCGTGAAGTTGCGCCACCCGCACTTCGGAATCGGCTGCGCGGGCTATCCCGAAAAGCACCCCGAAGCGGCTTCGCTCGACGCCGACATCGACAACCTCAAACGCAAAATCGACGCGGGCGCGGACTTCGTCATAACGCAGATGTTTTTCGAAAACTCGCATTTCTTCAACTTCGTGGACAAGTGCCGCGCGGCGGGAATCGACAAGCCCGTGATTGCGGGCATTCTCCCCGCGCTGTCGCTCAAACAGGTGATGAACTTCAAGTCGATGTGCTCCACGCAAATTCCCGACGCGCTCGTGGAACGCCTCCGCGCCGCGCCCGAAGACGGCGGGGCGCAGGTAGGCTTGGACTGGGCGAAAGAGCAGATTGCCGAGCTTAAAGAGCGCAAAGTTGCGGGCATACACTTGTATATTCTAAACCGCGCGGAATCGGCGATAAGGCTTTCGCACATCATACGCGGAAGATAGCAGACAGCGCATTTTTTCGAAGCGGCGTTCCATAGCGGGACGCCGTTTTTTTTGCTTTACACTTTGAACGGCAGGTTTAAACTCGTCCGTATGAAAAGAGCGATGTTATACCCCGCATTATTGTTTTTAATCTCGCCGCTTTTCGGAGCGGACGCCGACTATTCGGCAATGTTCGGTTCGGACAAACTCAAAGCGGCGTCGGCGGCTTACGAAAAATTCGGCTACGTTTCGCCGCTTGTGGAACTCGCAAAGACCGACGCCGCGGCGCGAAAAAAGCTCGACGAACTCGTTGCCGACTTGAAGTCGAAGAGCGAAAAAAGCTCGTACGCCCGCGAGAGGCTCGCCAACATCTATTTTCTGGATGGCGACAGGGAACAGTTCGAGAAAGTCGCAAATCCCGACTTCGCAAAAGTTGTGTTTGCTTCGCCCGACGAAATTTATCCCGAACTCGATGCCGAGACCTATTCGGTTCTTACGAAAGACAATCGGTATGTTTTCGGAAGTGCCATATCGCGGCTTTGCAAAATAAACAGGGAGGATATCGCAAAGGAAATCTGGAATTCGGACGGATATTGGAATCGGGAATTTCAACCGTGGAATGCGGTGTCTGATTACTCTACGCTCAAAAATATGGGAGTAGAGGGCATTTCAAAAAAACGGCTAATCGGGTTTCTTTCGAAATTCGCCGACGAACTCGACGCGTTCGCGGCTACGCGGATGTATGTTCTGACTATGAACGATGCGCAATATGCAAAGGAATTTGAAACTGCGAAAAAAGTCCTCGATACCCTTCCGCCCGACAGAAGGGCGAGCGAATTGAGAAGTGCTTTCGACAATTTCGGAATGAAAGAGCTTGCCGCCGAGCAGCTCGAAAAGCTTTACGAAATGGGGAAACTTAACTTGTACGAAAAACAATCCCTTCTTTCGTACTGGTTATACGGAAACCAAAATGTCTACAGAGATACCATCCCCGACAGCTTTTTCAGTAGCCCCAACCGTGCCAAGGCGGTTAAATTGATGGAGGAAATTGCACCCGTTGACACCGAGGTTTCCGATTCCACTACCACCGTAATGTTGATTTGTTATTATGCAAAAATCGGAGATTCGGAAAAACTTTCGCAGGCGTTGAAAAAATTCCTTCCGAAGATTCAGAATCAGTGGAATTTGAGACAGATTGCAAAGCGGCTAATTCTGGGAACCGACGGTTTCCCGAAAGACGAAAAACTTGCCCAGTCGCTGCTGAACAGGCTTATGATTACCGAAAGGGCCGATTTTTATCGAAATCTTGCGTTAGGGGTTACTTGGTCTTATTCCGACTATTATATCCCCCCGAAGCAGATGCAAAAGTTTTTGAGAACCTCCGCAGAGTTGGGGAACAAGGACGCAGCCAAGCATTTGCTCAGCTGGTTCGGCTATTTCGACGCACTCGAGTTTTGTGATTCTCTCAAAGACAGGGCTGCAGCCGAGAATTTGAAGGCGTGTTATCAAGCCGAAAACGGCGACTGGAGCAGCGCAGTGGAATCGTTCAAAGAATCGGCGCAGTTCGGCGGCGAATACGCGAAGCTTACTCTCGCCTGTTGCAAGTACGAGGGCAGAGGAATGGCGGTCGACAAAGCCGTCGCGCTTTCCGAAATGGAAAAACTCGTAAATTCCCTCAAGCCCTATCCTAATTCTTATATATATTCCAATGCTAAATCCCAAATTTCATTGCTTTTCGGCGAGAAGTCGGAAGTCTACGGGAAGTTTCTTGATTTGTGCAACCTTGCGGGAATTGCAGACAGTGCCTATGACAAATATCAGGTATTGTCGGATTATCCAGAAGCGGGGCGCGAGGTCAAGATTCTCGAGCTTGCAAAATCTTTCTACTCTTGGCGCAAGGACAATTTCAATTCTTCGGGTGAATTCCTCGATACCAAAAAAGCAAAAAATAAAAAGGTAAACATTGAGCTGGATTATGAATATACGTTTTCGTTAATGAGCGGCGAGGACGGCGAAAAGAATCCCGAAAAGGCTTTTAATATCATTAAAAATAATTACGCCTACGACAATCTGGGGCAATTCTGGCTCGCCTATTGCTACCGAAACGGAATCGGCACGAAAGCCGACCCCGACAAAGCAGACAAACTTTTGGCTTCAATCGATGTATCGGATCGCGTGCCGAATTTTGCATTTTTCAAGAATGCCCCGAAGCTTCCCGACGATGCGCTGAAACCGCTTGTCGAACGCTATATCGCAGGAGCAAAGACGGGCAGAATGTTGGCGAACGCCGCGCGGCTTTATCTGCGCGGCACGAACGGGCTTGCGCCCGACTTCGCCCGCGCGGTCGAGCTTTACGAACAGGCGGCGGCTCTCGACGGCAGGTTTTTCAAAAAGCTTGCCGAAGTCTACAAGAATAATTGGAAGTTGAAAGACGACAAAAAATATTTCGAAAACCTCAGCCGCTATTTCGACTATTGCAAAAAGGAATTATCGTATGTTCCGCGCGACGCCTACTTCGATTTGGCTCTTTGCCATTTGAACGGCAGGGGAACGGCGCGCGACGTAGCAAAGGCGTTGGAGTATTTCGAAAAGGCTGCCGAACGCCCGTATTCGACCAAAACAGTTCCCGCCCTCGAAGCCCTTGCGTACTGCGCCGAAAAGGGAATCGGGCGACCATCCGACCCCGCCGAAGCCGCAAAATTGCGCAAAAAGGCCGAGGAGCTTATGCTCGCCCAAACGTATCCAACTGGCGCGAAGAATGCCGTTGCAATCGCCAATCTTTACAACAAGGGCGGCTTGGAGTACAACCCAGAGCGCAAATTGCGTTGGCTTGAATTTTCGCGCAAGAACTTTCCGTCGCTTTCGATTCTCCGCGAATTCTACGATTTCTATACGAAGAATCCGAAACTCCGCGACTGGAAAAAGGCGAACGAATTTCTCGACGAGCACGCAAAGTACGCGCCGCATTCGCCGTGGGGCTTGTACCGCCGCGGGCTTTCGCTCGTCGTGGGCGCGGGTTGCGAAAAGGACGCCAAACAGGGAATCGCCCTGTTGGAGGAATCTTCCGAGCGCGGCAGAAGCGAGGCTGCGGAATTTCTCGCCTACGTCTACGACAAGGGAATCGGCGTTCCGCGCGACGAAAAGCTTGCCGAAAAGTGGCTTGCCGAGCTTAAAAAGAAAGTGCGCGCCTATCGCTGGCTTGCCGCAAAATACATTAACGGCACGAATTTCATAACCGACGCCGACCGCGCTAAATTCCTCCTGAAATTGGGTGCGGACAACGGCGACTACCGCTCGAAGTTCTATTTTGAAAACTTCGAAAAGTTCGTTTCCGATTCGCAAAAATAATCGCAGAAATAGGCTACAAAAAACGGCGCAGTCCGAAATGGATTGCGCCGTTTTTGCAGGCTGCTGCCGCTATTTTGTTTCTATCGGCTTTTGTATTTTTAGCGTGAGCGTCTTTGGCGCGAGCGTGTGCCCGTACGCCGTGATTTTCACGTCGCCCGATTCTCCCGTAGGTTCTACCACCGCCAGCAGTTTCCCGTTGAACGCCCTCATGTAGTTCGACGAGAACGCAGTCTGGTCTGTGGCGTCGCCGTTGCAGAGCGCGCGCAGTTTGCCCGCGCCCTCGACTTTCACGAACATGAAATTCGCCGCGCGCGGGCAGAACGTGCCGTCCTTGTCTACGATGTCGATTTCGACGAAAATCAGCTCCTTCGGGTCGGGCAGAAGGGTGTCGCGGTCGGCGGACATCTTGAATGTCGCGGCTCTGCCCGCGGTCTTTACGGTCTTTTCCTCCGCGGCTTTGCCGTCGTCGCCGTACGCCACAACCCTGATTTCTCCCGCCTGATAGGAAACATCGTCCCAAATCATGCGGTATCTTTCCATGACATTTTTTGTTTCGGGGTTTTTCGTCCTGACTCCCATGCTTTTGCCGTTTACGAAAAGCTCGGCTTTCGGGTAGTTTGTGTAGACGTGGACGGGCACGTTTTGTCCGAGCCTGTCCTCCCAGTTCCAGTGAGGCATGACGTGCAGCACCTTTACGTCGGGGTTCCAGCGAGCCTGATAGGCGTAGAAGCGGTCCTTCTTGAAGCCCGCAAGGTCGATGATTCCGAAGTACGAGCTGCGGGCGGGCGTTCCGGGGTTATAGGGAGTGGGTTCGCCGAGGTAGTCGTAGCCCGTCCATACGAATTCGCCGAAGAACGTCGGGTTGTCGTCGAGGGCGGCGAATTCCTCGTCGGGAATCTGCGCCCACGGCGGCGTTTCGGTGTCGTATGAGGAAACCTGATAGTCTTCGTGGTATGGCTGGCTGTCGCGCTTCACGGGGAAGTGGTAGCTTCCGCGCGAGCTTACTGTGGAGGCGGTTTCGCTTCCGTGGAATATCATGTTCGGATATTCCTTGGCATATTTTGCGTAGAGGAAGGGCTGGTAGTTCAGCCCGACAACGTCAAGCTCCTGCGGAATTTTGCTGACTTCGAACGCGCTTTTGATGTTGTTGATTCCCGCCGTCACGGGGCGCGTGGGGTCTACGCGGTGGACGATGTCTACAAGGAATTTCGCCGTCGCGCCGCCGTCGGGAAAGCGTTGGTCGTTGACTTCGTTGCCTATGCTCCAAAGTGCGACGCAAGGGTGGTTGCGGTCGCGCTTGACGAACGCGGTCAAATCCTTTTCGGCCCATTCGTTGAAAAGCTTGTGGTAGCCGTTTTCGCATTTCTGATGCCGCCATTCGTCGAATGCTTCGTCTTCGACGATGAAGCCCATTTCGTCGCAGAGGTCGAGCAGTTCGGGCGAGGGCGGGTTATGCGATGTGCGGATTGCGTTGCAGCCCATTTCTTTGAGCGTTTCGAGCTGGCGTTTGAGCGCGCGCACGTTTGTAGCCGCGCCGATGGGCCCGAGGTCGTGGTGCATGCAGACGCCGTTAATTGCGGTTTTTTTGCCGTTGAGGACGAAGCCGTTTTCGCGCGAAATTTCGATTGAACGGATTCCGAAGCGCGTTTCGTAGCGGTCAAGCTCTTTGCCGTTTTTGTCGAAAAGCGACGTTTCGGCGCGGTAGAGGTTGGGCGTTTTTACGTCCCAGAGCTGCGGGTTGGGAACGTCGATGTAGACGGGCTTCGAAATGTCTTCCGAGCTTCCCGAAGCCGCCAGCGAGCCGTCGGGCGCGAAGATTTTGTGGACGATTTTCGCCGCGCCATCTGGCTTTTCAACTTCCGTTTTCACGAGCACCGACGCCCTGTTTTTCGCGATTTTCGGCGTCGTGATGTATGTGCCGTTGTAGGCGACGTGCGTCGGCGACTTGTACACAAGGCGCACGTTGCGGTAAAGCCCCGCGCCCGAATACCACCTCGACGAAAGCTCTTTGTTGTTGAGGCTTACCGCGAGCGTGTTGGGCTTGCCGAACTTCACGAAATCGGTGATGTCGAACGTGAACGACGCGTAGCCGTAGGGCCACGTTCCGACGTATTTGCCGTTGACGAAGACCTTTGCGTTGCTCATTGCGCCGTCGAATTCGACGAACACGCGCGAGCCGTTTTTGCCGGCGGGAATGTCTAGCGTGTTTCTGTACCAGCCCGCGCCGAAGCAGGGGAGAGCTCCCGTGCGCCCCGTGCGCAGCATGGCTTTTTTGTCGCCGTCCTGAAAGACCTGAACGTACTGCATGTCGATGTTCATGTCGAAGGGCTTTCCGATTGCCCAGTCGTGTGGGACTTTGACGGACTCCCACTTGGAGTCGTCGAAAGATGTTTTTTCGGCGTCGGGGTAGTCGCCTTTCGCGAATTTCCAGCCGTCTTCGAGCGCGACCGTCGAGCGCGGCGATTCGCCCCCGAAGAGCGCCTGCGAGAGCGCGGTTGCCGTGAGTAATGTTGTAAGCAGTTTTTTCATATATATAGAATTGTGGTGAAGAAGAAAAAGCCTATCGCTTTTTGAGGTCGTGGCAATGATTATTTGCGCAATTATTTGCGCCAAAAATAAATTAATAAAAAGCTTTACAAAACGGAGTTTTTGCGGATTATATTTGTCTTTTCAAAAAAACAGAACTTTATATTCAAACAATAATAAGGTAGTAAAATGGCAAACTTAAAGAAAAAACGCAGATTGAAGATGAATAAGCACAAGCGCTCGAAGCGTTCAAAGGCGAATCGTCATAAGAAGCGCACGTGGGCGTGCTAAGCGCAAAAGCGTCCGTCAAAGCGCACAGAGCGTTTTTTGCTCGCAAAGTTTGCGAAGCCGGCATATTAAAATATGTCGGTTTTTTTGTTTTTTAGCCTTTGCCTTGACCGACTTCTGCGGCGTCTGCGATAATCCAAAACATGTCCGATACTCTCGAAAAATCGAAACTGCTTGCCGAGCTTGAAAAAGCGGGATTCGGCGGCGCACTGTATTTTTTCGATACCACGCAAAGCACGAACGACGACGCCATGCGCATGCTCCGCGGCGGCGAACGCCCTCCGTTTGTCGTGGCGGCAAAGACGCAGACGCGCGGGCGCGGGCGGCTCGACCGCCGCTGGTATTCCGACGCCGCGTCTACGCTTTGCGTTTCTGTGGCGGTCGAACTTCCGCGCGACGCGGGGCTTGTGTCTTCGTTTACGGTGGCGTGCGGCGTCGAGCTTTGCGCGGCTTTCGAACGCGCTTTCGGCGCGGAGCTTTTTTTGAAGTGGCCCAACGACCTCTATTCGAAGCGCGGCGGGAAAATCGGCGGAATGCTAACCGAGCTGCATGTCGGCGGCGGGGCGCGGAGCGCGGTTTTCGGCGCGGGCATCAACTGCTTTTCGGGAAGCTTGGACGCCCCCGAAGACGTGCGGGCGTCGATGGACAGCCTCGAATCCGCAAGCGCCGGCGGAGTTTCGATGAACGCGGCGTGCGGGATTGTCGCGGCGTCGGCGTTGCGTGCGGCGGAGCGCGTCTCGACCGACGGGCTGTCGCGCGGATTCTCGCGCTTCGACTGGCTGCGCGGCAGGCGCATGCGGCTCGACGTCGGCGGGCGGATTATCGACGGCGTTGCGTGCGGAGTTGACGATTTCGGCAGAATCGGAATTTCGGAAAACGGCGAGCCGCCGAAATTCTACGCGGCGGTGGAGGCATTCCCCGTAAAATGAAAATGCGCGGTTGTTTGCCGCGCATTTTTGCTTTCGGATTTTCGTCCGTCTATTCGTAGAGCAGCGACGCCGTTATCGACGGCGACTCGCCGAGGGCGCGGAATCGCACCCAGTAGCCGGAGAAATTTTCGGGCATAAGCTTTTCGAATGCTTCGCCGCCCTTAACGTCAATCACGCCGTATTCGAGCCAAAGCCCCGTGCCGTCTACGTCGATTTCGACGGCGATTTTCACGTCATTTTCGGAGGAGATTTTCAGCGTCTTTTTGTCGTAGCCCGTCAGCAGGAAGGGGTCTGAGACAGAGCCGTTTTCGACCGCCTGGTTTTGCCACGCGCAGCCTTCGCCGACGGGCTTGCCGAGCTTCCAGAGGTCGTCGATTGAGCCTGCCCAGAGCGAGAATTTGCCGTCGTCGGAAACTATGACGTGCGGGTTGTTTGCGGCGGCGGTGTCGGACATGCCGCTTATGAACATCAGCCCGCAGAACGAGGCGTAGTCGAACACGGCGAAGGGGTGCGAGGCAATCGGGCGGATTTTCGCCATTCCCTGCGCGTTGCGCGCGGGCAGTTCGTAGAAAGTTCCGCCGCAGTTGAAGAGGTCGCGTTCCGTCGCCACTTCGCGGGCGACCCGCGCGTTCGGCGGCATGTTCAGGAAACGCCTGTCGAGCGGCAGTCTGTACCGCTTGCCGTCTTCGACCACGAGCACGGAGCCGCCGTCGAAGCTCACGCCTTCGGGCTTTATCATTGTGGAGCGCACCGCGTCCGCGGTTTTTGCGTCGAGCTTTGCGGCTTTGAGGTTCAGGTTTGTGTCGAGCGCGTATGTGCCGATTTCGTCGAAGCCGCCGCTTTTGTTTTTGCGGAGGGCGACGATTGCGAGGGTTTTGTCGGCGGTTGAGCGCATGAGGGCGACGGAGTCCGCGCCGTTTTCAATCCGCGCGATTCCGTCGAATTCGGTGGAGGGTTGGTTTTTTCGCTTTTCGGGCGAAGATAGGTCGAAGTGGGCGGTGAGTGAGTACACGTCGTCGAGGGCTTCTATTTGCGCCCATTCGGCGTCGGAGTCGAGCGTTTCGAACTTCGGCGCGGATTCGGAAATCTCGACGATCTTCGAGCTTTTCGAGCCGTCCGCCGAGATCGAGACCACCGCCACCCTGACGGGTTTTTTGTTGGCGCACGAAAGCGTTAGGACGCGTTTCGAAAAACCGCCCACAAGCATGGGTTCGGATAGCGTGCCGCGCACGGCGTCTTCGCGCAGGAACACGCTGCCGCGCCCGATTGGCGTGCCGAGCTTGTCGAGCTGTTCGGGGTCTATAAACACGAGGTTCGAGTTAGATTTTTCGGGCGAGCAGTTTTCGGCTTTCATCGGGCGTTTGTTGTAGAACTCCTTTTGGGCGGAGTCGTCGCAGCCGAGGACGATTTTCCCGTTCCATTCGCAGAAGTCGCCGACTACTTTGAGGTAGTTCGAGCGCATTCTGATTCCCCTGGCGTGTTCCGAGTCGAAGTTAGGCGGGAATTTCCAGAACGCGCCGTGCATTGTCATGAGGAAGTCGTCTTCGCCGATGTCGCGAATGCGCGGCCATTCTGTGTTCCAGCCGTGCGAGCCGTCGTAGGAGTGCGATGCTTTCGGCAGGCGGTACGAGAGCCATTTGCCGTTTTCGCAGAGCATTAAAATTACCGATTTCGCGTCGAAGCCGAGCGACCAGAGCGGCGTTTTGTCGGGCGCGGAGCTGCCTTTGATTCCGTCTTTGCCCGTGATTTCCGTGAATTGGCAAATGCGAATCGGCGTCCAGTCTTTGTCGTCGGGCGACCAGCTTGCGAGCGCGCCCGATTTCAGCGTCGGGTCTTTGTCCACGTTTTTGTGCCGCACGCCGTTGTTTGAGTAGAACAGCTTGCCGAATCCCGCGTAGAAGCCCTTGCCGTGGTAGCCGTGGAGCTTCGAGCTTTTCGGCTTTTTGCCGTCGGCGTTGTCGGGGTGCGGTTTAAGGTTGCCGTCGCGGATTATTTCGCGCGCGTCGAGGGTGTTGACGTCAACTTCGTAGAGGCCTTCCTCCATTGTCGCGAAGAAGACTTTGTTTTTGTCGTCGGTTTGCGAACGCGCAGTGCCGGTGAGCCTGCCCGCCATTTTTTTGCGGTCGATTGCGCGGACGTTTCCCTTTTCGTCGATGAAATAGCAGCCGATTACAAGCTGTTTCGAGGCCTCGTGGACGAGCCTGTTTGCGTGCGTTCCGCCGAGCGATTCGGGGCGGATTGCGCGGTCGAGGTTTTGGTCGATTTCGTAAAGCCTGTCGTCAGACTCGAAAACGACGTGCGGGCCGTAGGTTATAGCCCAGAGTTTGCCCGCCCACGGAACGACCGCCCCCGTGCCGCATTCGCCCTCGCTGTTCCACATCGAAAGGTGCGGATAGATGCCCGAAATCGATTTATATTTTTCAGTATTCGCAAAAGAAATGGCGGATATTAAACTTAGTGCCCCAACAATCAATAGATGTTTTCCTGTCATAATGGAATTCGATTATGACCGAAGCTTCGGGGTGTGTCAATGCTTTTTCGGGCGTCTGCCTTTCAGCAGCTTGCGCAGTTTCAGCCTGTCCCATTCCGCCACGATGTAGCCGACGCATTCGGGGAATCCGCAGCGGCATGGGTGGTCGAGAAAGTGTTCGAGCGCGTAGCCGTAGTTGTAGAGAAGCTCCTCGCCTTTTTTGATGTCGCGCGTGGCGTAGAATTTTATTGTGCCGTCCTCGTTTACGGCTTCGCAGTTGGTGCGGCAGGCGTGGTTTATGAAGCGGGCGTCGTTGTATTCGAAGTTTCCGTCGATGTCGTATTTGTCGTCAAGCTCGAAGATGTACACCGCGCCTCCGCCGCTCGATTTTGCCGCCTCCTCGTTCGCAAGCCCGCGGCGGTTGGACTCCTCCTTGTCGATTTTTTCGCCGAGGTAGTCGATAATCCATTCCCCCTCTGCGATGTCGCACGCGGCGAAGACGCCGTTGCCGTGTATCGGCGATTTTCTTACTTCGTACTTTTTCATCTACTTGTTCGGGAAGCGTCCGCCGCGCACGTCGGCGATGTATTCGCGAAAAGCCTTTTCGATTATTCCGCCCACGTTTGCGTAGCGTTTTGAGAACGACGGCGGCGTTGCGGAAAGCCCCAAAACGTCTGCGGAGACAAGCACCTGTCCGTCGCAGTCCGCGCCGGAGCCTATGCCGATTGTGGGCACGGACAGCGATTCGGTGATCGCCTTTGCGCAGTCGGCGTCGGTCATTTCCATGAGGACAACGAACGCTCCTGCGGCTTCGAGAGCCTTTGCGTCGGCGAGAATTTTCGCGCGTTCCGCCTCGGTCTTCCCGAATTTCCTGTATCCGCCGAGCTTCAAGACCTGCTGGGGTTCAAGCCCGATGTGCCCCATGACGGCGATTCCCGCTTTCGTCAGGCGCGAAATTTTCTCCGCCATGTCCGCGCCGCCCTCGATTTTCACGGCGTCCGCGCCGCCCTCCTGCACGAGGCGCGCGCAGTCGTCGAGAAGTCTGTCGAAGTTGTGGTGCGCGCTGGCAAATGGCAGGTCGGCGACGATTAGCGCGGCGGGCTTTGCGCGCGACACCGCGGCGGTGTGGCGCACCATGTCGTCGATTTTCACGGGGACTGTCGAAGCATAGCCGAGCACCGTGTTGCCGACCGAGTCTCCAATCAAAACGATGTCGACGCCCGCGGCGTCGGCGAGCGCGGCGGTTGGGGTATCGTACGCTGTGAGCATCGCGATTTTTTCGACGCCCTTCATTTTTGCGATTGTTCGTGTTGTCTTTTTCATTTGCGTTTGAAGATGTTGAGTTTGTCAAGCGCGTTTCCGACCGCGTTGTTCGTGGAGGTCAGCACGTTTATGAGGTTGTTTGTGGGCTTCGAGACCGTCCCCGACACCGTAAATTCGGGACCTTTGAAGTAGCCCGCCATGGGCGATTCGGACTTCGCGTAGCCGAGGCTTTGGAACAGCCCGCGCGTCGAGCTTGCAACGTAGATGTTTACGGGAATGTCGAGCTTTTGCTGCGCGAAATCGACGGTCGGGTCGAAGAGCACCCTGCCGCCTTTCGACGAGAACACGAGGGAGTCTGTCTTCATTTCGACGGAATCGAAATTGAAGTTGAAGTCGGCGTCGTTGCGCGAGAGTTTTATTTCGGCCTCGGTGTATTTCATTTCTGTCATCAGCGACACCAGCTCGCCGATTCCCCCCAGCTCCTTGACCTTGCCGCCCAGCAGCTGCCCTGCGATTGACAGCGCGTTTCCTGCGATTGCAGCCGCCGCGCCCGCGTCGGAATTTTTGTCGAGAATGCGGATTGTGCCGCCGCCTTTGGATTTAATTTCGGCGTTGCCCGTAAGGTATTTCGCCAAGTGTTCGGCGTTGTTCCCGGAGCCTTTCAGCTCCATCGAAGCGTCGAAAATTCCCGACATCGGCGGCTTGTTTTTGTCGGCGAAAAATCCCGAAACTTCGAGGTTCGCCATGGAGAGTTTTGTCGCGGAAAGTTCGTAGGGGATTTCGCGCTTTGTGTCGAACGACACCGCCGCCGCGCCCGCGAAATCAGCCCCGAACGCGCGGAGCGAAAGCTTCGATACTTCGAGTTTGGATTCCGTCGCCGACGCCTTTGCGTCTAGTTTTTCGAGCACCGTTTTGCCCCCGAACACCGCCTTGCCGACCTTTGCGGAGGCTGTAAGATTCTTGCCGAAATTCCAGAAAGCCTTTGCATCTTTCTTCGCGAGGGAGTCCGCCTTTTTGGACTCCGATACGGCCGCAAGCGCGGGCTTTTCCACGCGCTGCGATTTCCCCGCTTCGGGCTGTTTTTCAGTGTAGTTCGGGTTTTTGAACGCGCCCGCGAGAAGCGCGATGTCGTCTACTACAATCGACGGCGCGTCGGCGTCGAGCGAAATTGCATCTCCCAGCGAGAGCTTCGCCGAGGCCTTTGTTTCGCCGAGCGTGCTTTTTATGGAGAGCTTTGCGTCGATGTTTTCGGCGTCGCCCGAAAGCTTTGCTACCACCGAATCCGCCACGTTTTGCGCCGTGCGGGTTGCTATCGAGTGCGCCGCGATTTCCGCCGAGAACCCGCCGTTTTTGTACGCGCCCCTGATATCCGCCGTGCCGCGCGAAATGTTGGAATATTTGAGCAGCGCGGGTTGGTTGAAGAGCGGCGCGAGCGCGACTGTCGCATCTATTTCCGCCGACGGCGCGGATTTCGCCGTGTCGTATTCCGCCTTTGCGCCGAGCGTGCAGAACGGCGTTTCGTTTTCGCCGATTACGCACTTTGGAATTTCGACCCGCGCCGTTTTTCCGTCGAACGAGCCTTTCGCGTTTGTCGAAACCGACAGCCCGCGCGCGAGGAATTTTCCGCCCTTTTTATATGAGAGAGCCGCGACCGACACGCCCGCGTCGAACGCGTAGACGTTCTTTTGCGGCATTGAAATTTCGGCGAGCAGCGACGCCTTTGCCGCGTCGATTTCGGGCGCGAACGGCTTTACGAGCGAGAAGGGGAACGCGGGCGCGGAGATTTTCGCAAGAGCCGCAGACGTCGCCGAAACCTCGCCGTTTTTTGTGTCGTACGAGATTTTCGAAAGTGTGGAGATATTCGCCGCCTTTTTGCCGTTTGCGTCGGAAATTCCGATTGCCAGCGATTCGAGCGTCGCCGTTCCGTCGGCGTATGCGAGCGCGGTTTCGCCGTCGATTTTAAGCCCCAGCGACTCCATCGACGAAATCGAGCGAATGTGCGCCACAATCGCGTTCATGCTTCCGCCGATTTTGATTTTCGCCTTTGCCGCGCCGTTTGCGTATTCGGCGTCGGCGGAAATTCCGAGTTTGTCGGTTTTCGAGTCGGCTGCTTCGAGCGATATTTTCGCCGTCGAAGTTTTGCCTATGAACGCGTCGGCGTTCGCGAAAATGTTGAGGTTTTCGGCGACCGTCTCGCCGCCGCGTCTGATGTACGCGCGGGTGAGCGAAAGCGGGGCGGCGGATTTCACGACCGCGCCGCCGTTTGCGAACGAGATTGCGAACTTTCCGCGAATGTCGTCTGACGCCAGCTCGATTCCATTTGCGAACGCGTTTACGAGACGCGCGGGGACTGCGAGTGTCGCCTCGATTTCCGCCTTCGCAAGCTCCTCCTGCGACTTCGCCTCGAAGGGTTTTGCTGAGAGGCCGAGCAGCGGCGTTCCGCTTTCGGAAACGTTTACCTCGAATTTTTTTACCGAGACCGCGCCGCCGTTTTTAGCTGCGGTAATGCGCACGTCCGCGCCGACCGCGCCGAGCGGTTTGAGGGCTTCCGAAATTTTTGCAAGCTCCGACGCCTTGGCGTCGCCGATAATCTCAGCCGAAAAGTTTGCGGCGTCCGCCTTCGCGTGCGCGTAGAGCGCGACTTCGAATTCGGGGAGCGCGAGCGACGGCGGCGCGAATTTTGCGGCGATTTTGCTGTTTGCGTCTATGCGGGCTTCGGCGTCGAACGCGGAGTAGTCGGCGTTTGCGTCCGCCGAGAGCTGGACGATTTTTTTGCCGTCCGCCGAGAGAAGGGCGGCTATTTTCCTTGCGCCGTTTTTTGTCTCCGCAGTCGCGGCAAGTTCGGCGTCCTTTGTCTTGACCGCAATCCGCCCGCATTTCGGTTTGAGGTTTTTTTCAAGCTCGACGTTCTTTGCCGACGCTTCGAATTTCATTCCGTCGATTTCGGCGTCGCCCGCAAATTCGCCGATTTCCACAGTCCACGGAAATTCGAATTTTTTTGCGGTTGCGTCTTTCTTTTCCGCCGCCCGCGTTTTTGTTTCGGCGTTCGCGCTTTTTGCGTCGGCTGTTTTTTGCGTTTCGGCGGGGAGGGCGGCCTGCGCGTTTTTGCTTTCGCGCGTCGTCGAGACCTTTAAGCCCGCGATTTTCGCCGAGTCTATTTTAATGTTGCGCGAAAGCAGCGCGAGCGGCGAAAACTCGATTTCGATTTTCTTTGCCGAAATTTGTTCCCCGAAATTAAGCCCGTCGATTTCCGCGCTTGTCGGCGAAATTTTTGCGCGCTCAACCGAGAGTTCCGGGCTGATTGAGTTTGCGATTTTCGTTTGCAGGGTTGCGCTGAAAAGCGCCGCGCAAATGCACGCGACAGCCGCCGCTACAAGCGCGGCGCAGATTATCAATAGTTTTTTTGCGGTTTTCATTTCGCGTCCTGGTTTACGATTTTTTCGAAAATGTCCTTTTTTATGAATGCTGTAAGCACTAAGTTTTTGCGCAGTCCGTAGAATTCCCGCGCGTATTTTTCGGGCGGAAGCGCGGCGGAAAGCGCGTCCTCGGACGCGCCGTCGCACACAACGACGTCGAAAATCGGCAGGTTTTCGGGGATTTTTCCGCCGCTCCAAAAGCCCGTGTTGCGGAGGTCGCGCAGGTCGAACGGCGCGGGCCACGGCGATTCCCTCATGACGAACGCCACGGGAATGTCGTTTTTATATTCGGAAAATTTTGCGGCTTCGCGAATCCGTTTTTCGAGGTTGGAAAAGTCGCGCACTGTGTGCGAGTAGATGAACGGGTTGCGGGGGTCGCTCGCGTACCGCTCGGAGGCGTTCGCCGAAAGTTTGTACTGCCAGAACGCGAGGGCGGCTACCGCCGCGAACGCCGCAGTCCGCGCCCAGACGTTTTTCATCGAAAGCAGCGACGCCGCGCCGAAGCCCGCCGCCGCGCAGAGGAACATGTCGGGCGAGAGCAGAAGCCACGGCGTTTTGTATTTTATAAGGCTCAGAACGAGAACAGCGAACGCTCCGTTGCAGAACGCGAACATTGCGAACGCGCACCTCCACGCCGATTTTTTTCTGCGGGCTATCGCAAAGCCGATTCCCGCGAGGGCGAGTATCGCAATCGGCAGCTCTCCGAAGACCGCGCCCTCCGACTTTTGGAGCGTCAGCAGTTGCAGGTAGTACGCGAAGCCCGAGGCGTGCGCGTCCGAACCCGACTTCGCCAAAAAGTGCGAGTACGATTTCACCGCGTCGGCGATTCCGCCCCAGTTCGCCCCGAACGACGAGTAGAACGCCGCGAACACCGCCGCAAAGCCCACCGCGAACGCCGCCGCGAATTTGAAGAAGTTGCGCGTAAAAAGCATGTACGAAAGGTTTTCGCGTATGTTTTTTTCGGCAGCCGCGCAGACGCAGAACGAAAGCCCCATCGCCGCGAACGCTATCACCGACGTTTCCTTTGTAGCCTGCGAAAGCCCCGCGAGCGCGCCTACAAGCAGGGCCGCCGCGGCGGTCGGCGCGCACGCGAACCTCCACGCGGCAAGAGCTGTCAGGAATATTGCCGCCGCGAAGATTATTTCGTGCACAAAATACCCCGAATATATTTGGAATACCGCCGACATCGAAAGGCACGCCACAGCCGCCCACGCCGCGCCGCGCCCGATGTATCTTCCCGTGAGCAGCAGCGCAACGAGCGCGAGCACCGCAATCGGCGTCATCGCCTTTCGGAAGTCTCCGATAGTCGCGCAGGACGAGGGCGGCAGTTTCACGCAGTCCGCCCAATAGTAGAGCGTGGGGCCGTGCGGGCCGTTGGGGTTGTACTCGTACTTGCCCGTATCGCGCAGATTGAGGGCGGTCGTAGCCTGTTCCGCCTCGTCGGCGTGCGTTGCGCGGAGGGTGATGTTTGCGTTTCTTGCGGAGAAGCCCGCGAACAGGCATGCGAACGCGAGCGCGATGTATGCGGCGTATTTCATTGTTTTTCGAAAGCCTCCACGAGAGTGTCGAGCGCGTATTTCGGCGGGCGCACGGGCAGTCCCTCGCGGTTGACGAAAACGTGCATTGTGTGTCCAGTGGCGAGCAGTTTGCCCGCCGCGAAAATTTCGTATTCAATCTTCACCTTGACTGTCGGGCGTTCGCGGATAGTCGCGCGGATGTCGATTAAATCGTCGAATTTTGCGGGGTGTTTATAGTTTAAATGGGCTTCGACGACGGGCAGGTGGTAGCCTTCGTCGTTCATTTTTTTGTAGCTAAGCCCTATCGACCCGATGAGCGCAAGCCTTGCGACTTCGCACCACGGCAGGTAGTTTGCGTGGTAGACAACCCCCATTGCGTCGGTTTCGGCGAACCTTACGCGCACCTGTGCGACGGCGGTAATCATAGCTCGTTTTCGGTTATCTGTTCGGGCGTCTGGCGGCGGCGGATAAGCCGCAGTTTGCCGTTTTTAAGCAGCATGACTTCGGGGGAGGCGGGGTAGGAATTGTAGTTCGAGGGGCTCATCGAGCTGCAATACGCGCCCGCTCCGCCGATTATGCAAATGTCGCCTATTTCCGCCTTTTGCATAAGGCGCGGCGCGAGGGCTTCGGGGTCGGCGGGCGCGGGGGTGAGAATGTCGCCGCTTTCGCAGCAGTGCCCCACGACTATGTATTTTTCGGTCTTTTTCGACGGCCTGTTTTGGACAATCGAAATGGGGTGCTGCGCCCCGTAAATCGAGGGGCGGAGGACGTCGGTCATGCCCGAATCGAGTTTGAGGAATTTGTATCCGTCTTTGCCCGTGTCGCACATGTCCTGAACCGTCGCGATTACCGCCGCGCAGTTCGCCAGCAGGAATGTCCCCGGTTCGATTTCGAAGCGGATTTTCCTGCCCGTGCGCTTTGCGAAGTCGCGTATTTCCTTTGCCACGGGCTTGCCTATCTTTTGGAGGTCTGTCGATTTTTCGCCCGCGACGCGCGCCACTTTGAAGCCGCCGCCCATGTCGAGCGTGTGGACGTCTTCAAACTGCTCGACCGTGGCGATGCTCATTTTCGCCACTTTCTGCCACACGAGCGGGTCTGAACCGGAGCCTATGTGCGTGTGGATTCTCACGATTTTAAGCCTGTACTTTTCGGCGACCGCCTTGATTTGCGGAATGTACTCGTGCCATATTCCGAACGACGACGCGGGGCCGCCCACGTTTGTGCGCTGCGTTCCGCCCGAACCCAGCCCCGGATTGATTCTCACGCCGACCTCTCCGCCGCGGGCGATTTTCCCGAAAGCTTCAAGCTGGTGGAGCGAGCACGCGTTGTAGAGCACGCCCGATTTCACAATCTCTTTCAGGTTTTTCGGCAGCTGCTGCGACGACAGCGAAATGTGGGTGGGGTCTATTCCCGCGCGGATTGCGCGTTCGACTTCGAATGCGCTGGACGCGTCGATATGCAGCCCGAGCTTGTCGAAGAGTTTGAGAATCGCCGCGTTCGATGCAGCCTTCATCGCGTACCTTACGGTAAGCCCGAACGCGTTGGGGAAGGCGAGGGCGGCCTTCGCCTGTTTTACGAGCGACGCTTCGTCGTAGACGTAGCACGGGGTTTCGAATTTTGCGGCTATTTTCTTCGCAGTTTTGCCGTCGGGAAATTTTGGCTGCTCCATTTTCATATAGAGCGGGAATTGTGGACAATTATTCCGTTTTGTCAACCGCTTCGATAAGCGCGGACTCCGTGAGAACCGCGGGAAGCTCTATCGGCCGCCCTTTCGGAGGAAATAGCAGGTTGAGCGGCACGCCCGCGCGTCCGTATTTTTTCAGCTCCTCCGTTATCGATTCGTCGCGGTTTGTCCAGTCTCCGACGAGCACCGCGATTTTGCGTTCGGCGAAGAGTTTTTTTATCTTTTCCGAGTGCAAAACCTTTTTGTTGTACTGGCATGTCAAACACCACGCCGCCGTGAAGTCCACATAAACGCGCCTGCCGTCGCGCCGCAGGGCATCGACTTTTGCCGCGCTCCACGCGTCTTCCGCGCTTTTGCCGCTTCTATTTTCTTCGGCGAATTCCGCCCCGACCGCGCCGATGTACATTGCCGCCGCAATCGCCGCCGCCGCCGCGCATTTCGCGAAAATCCGAGTCCGCCGCGAAAAATGCGGAAGCGAGAACATTCCGTAAATCCTAAGCCCTACGCCGAGCACGAGCAGCGCCGAGAGCAGGTGGACGGTCTCGCCCGTCTGCTTTCCGTAGAGCCACACGAGCCACACGACCGTCGCAAAAAGCGGAATCGATAGAATGTTTTTGAGGGTTTCCGTCCACGCGCCCGCCCTCGGCATGCGCTTTGCAAGCGCGGGGAATGCCGCCAAAACGACGTACGGCGACGCCATTCCAAGACCGAGCATTGCGAAAACAGACATCGACTCGGCCGTCGAAGCCCCTCCCGCCAGAGCCGCTCCGAGCGCGCTCCCCATGAACGGCGCGGTGCAAGGGCTTGCCACAAGCACCGCAAGAACTCCCGACAACGCCGACGAAAGGTATTTGTGCCGCCCGTCCGTTCCCGCCGAGCCGCCCGCGAAGCCCGCGCCGATTTCGAACGCCCCCGCGAAGCTCAACGCCATCGCAAAAAACAGCAACGCCATCGCCGCCGCAAAAACGGGGTTTTGAAGCTGGAATCCCCAGCCGAGGTTTTCGCCCGCCGCGCGGAGGGCAATCAGCACGCCAGCAAGGGCGCAGAAGCTCGCGACAATTCCGCCCGCGTACGCCGCAGCTCCAAGCACCGCCGACTTCCCCGACGCCCCCGCTCCCCTTGCGAACGACATTATTTTCAGCCCGATTACGGGGAACACGCAGGGCATGAGGTTGAGTATAAGCCCGCCCGCGAACGCGGCGCAAAGAACCGCAAAAAATCCGGAATGCGCCCCGCGCGGCTCTCCGTTTGCGCCCGCGCCCGCGTTTTTGCCGACATCTTCGGGCGGTGTCGCGGCGGGGGAGTTTTTTGAAATTTGCGCGTTCGCCGCAAGACGGGGGCTTTCTGACGCATTTTGAAGTCCGCCGTCCGCCGCCTTTGCGCCGCCCGCGATTTCAACTTCGAACTCCGCAGATTTTTCCTGCGGCACGCATGTGTCGGAGCAGGCGAGCCACTTTGCGGAAACCTTGATTTTTTCTGTTCCCGCCTTTGCCCCCGCTTTCGGGTAGATTAGCGCGGATACCGTCGCTTTGCCGTCGTAGCCGCCGTATTTTTCGCCGAAGCTTTCGAAAGTCTTTTCCTTTTGCCATTCGAGCGAGACCGATTTTATGCCGTCGGGAAGCGAAAATTCGAACTTGGTAGGCTCGCCTACCGACGCGGTTTTGCCGTAGATGTGCCACTTCGGGGCGATGTCGAGCACCAAATCGACACGCGCGGGCGATTCCGCCGAAGCCTCCGCTTTCACGGTTTCGACCCTGAAATCGACCTGCGCCGCCGCCGCGCACGCCGCAAACAGCGCAATTATTAACGGGCTTTTCATATATAATGTTGACAATTCGGAGAAGAATAACGATTTTTAAGCGACATAGGTTTTATAGGCAATATAAAAATTGCCGCAACCGTTATATTAAATCGCAAAAAAATCGGAAATTTTTATGTCAGGCATCAAAGGTTTTCTCTCGAACGGCATAGGTATCGACCTCGGCACGGCTAATACGCTCGTCTATCTTAAAGATTCGGGCGTCGTGATGAGCGAGCCGAGCGTCGTCGCCATTTACAGCAATTCCAAAAAGGTGGTTGCCGTCGGCGAAAAGGCGAAGAAAATGCTCGGCAAAACCCCCGGCAACATCACCGCAATCCGCCCCATGAAAGTGGGCGTAATCGCCGACTACGAAATTACCGAAATCATGCTCCGCTACTTCATCGAGAAGGCGTCTAAGCAGTTCAGTTTCATTCAGCCGAAAGTGGTAATCGCGGTGCCGTCGGGCATTACGGGCGTCGAAAGACGCGCCGTGCAGGAGGCTGCAATCCGCGCGGGGGCGCGTTCGGTGCTCCTCCAAGAAGAGCCTTTGATGGCGGCAATCGGCGTGGGGCTTCCCATCGAAGAGCCGAACGCCAGCATGATTGTGGACATCGGCGGCGGCACGACGGAAGTCGCGGTGATTTCGCTTTCGAATGTCGTGTGCTCGCGCAGCGTAAGAATCGGCGGCGACGAGTTCGACAACTGCATTATCCAGTACATGAAACGCGCCTACAACCTCATCATAGGCGAACGCACTGCGGAGGAAATCAAGATAAACATAGGCTCGGCGTTCCCGCTCGACAAGGAGCTTACCTGGGAGGTCAAGGGGCGCGACGCGCAGTCGGGGCTTCCGAAGACGCTCTACGTGTCTTCGCAGGAAATCCGCGAGGCGCTTTCCGATCCCTTTAACGCCATTACCAACGTTATCCACGAAGTCCTTCAAAGAATAGAGCCGGAGCTTAGCGCAGACCTTACAACGCGCGGCATAGTGCTTTCGGGCGGCGGCGCGTTAATCCGCAATCTCAACCTCCGCATTTCGGCGAGCACGCTCATGCCGTGCTTTGTCGCCGACAACCCTCTTCGGGCGGTCGTAAACGGCACGGGGGCTGTGCTCGAAAACTACGATTTCTGGACGAAGGAAAATTCATAGCAAAAAAAGGCGGCGGGGAAAATGCGTTTGCGTAAGTTTACAGAGGTGCGCAATCTCGCGATTTTTGCCTGCGCGGTGCTTGCGTGCCTGTTTGCGCCGACCGCCGTCAGAAATTCCGCCGAACGCGCGTTCGAGGAGTTCCGCGCTCCGATAGACGCAATTCCGTCGCAACTGAGCGATTTGGAGAAGTTTTGGAGCTTGTCGTCGCGCTCTAAGCGCGAGCTTATCGAAGCGGGGCGCGACTTGGCGCGTTTGAACTCCGCCTACGAGCTTAAACTCCTCGAAAACGAGTCCCTGCGCAACCGCGTCTCGCGGCTCGAAAACATTTTGAATCTGCCCTCGCAGGAGAAATTCAAGGCTGAGGTCGCCCGCGTCTGCCGCCGCGACATTTCGGCATGGTGGCAGCACATCACAATCCGCAAGGGGAAACGCCACGGAATCCGCGAGGGCTACGCGGTGGTCTACGGCGGCGGGGTTGTCGGCAGAGTTGTCAAGGCGGACGCGTACACGTCCGTCGTGGAGCTTGTCGGCAGCAGAAAATTCCGCATGGCGGCGCACGTTGCGGGCGAGGACAGACCCATAATCTATCAGGGCGCGGGCGCGGTCTCGATGCAGAGTGCGCAGGGAGAGGTTTTCGACGCGCCCGCGGACTTGTCGGCAAGCGCGTCGTCGCCGCTGAAACTCGTGACGTCGTCGCTTGCGGGTTCGTTTCCGGAGGGCGTGCTCATAGGAGAGATAGTCTCGCTTGAAACCGAACCCGACGGCATATTCAAATCGGGCAAAGTGCGCCTTCCGCGTGGACTTGCCTCATTGCGGGAAGTCGCGGTGCTCATACCCGTTTCGGACGCGAGGCTCGACTGACCATGCTCATGCGCGCGCTGACAATCCTGTTGACGAATGCGGCATACCTGTTCGTGCTGTCCACATTCAATTCGGAGCTTGCGCCGTCGGCGTACCTCGTTCTGCCCGCGCTGTTCATAATTCCCGCCGCGCTCTACCTCGACTTTCTCCCGATGCTAGCGGTCGTTGGGGTTTCGGCGTTTCTGTGCTCGTCGACGACCGGCGTCCGCGCGGGGCTGACCGCCGCGCTGTGGCTTTCGGCGGCGTTCGCCGTCCACGGAATGCGCTTCCGCTTCCGTTCGGGCGACTGGTTTTCGATTACCGCGCTCGCCGAAATAACAAACATAATTCTGGTGTTTTTCTACGCGCTGCTTTTCCCGCGCGACGTCGGGGGATTTTTCGAATACGCGTCGAGGGTGTCGGCGGACGCGCTGCTTTCGGCGGCGGTTCTGCTGTTTGCGGGCAAATTCTGCGCGGTTTTGCCCGTGTCGCTTGCGAACTTTTTGGGAATCGAAATGTCGATAGACGGGGAGGATTGATGGCGGCGGAACGCACATATTCGAAGAAGAACCCGCGCATACCGTTCTTTTACTGGGCGTTTGCGTTCGCGTTCGTCGTGCTGATTTTCGCCCTCGGATACAGGCAGATTTATTTGTACGACTTCTACGTCGAGCGCGGCGGGCGGCAGAGCATGCGGCGCGTTATCGAGCCCGGGACGCGCGGCGACATCTACGACAGAAACGGCAGGCTGATTGTGACAAACAAGCCGATATTTTCCGCCGTCGTCTATTTCAACGACATTCGCAAGGAGTTCAGGGAGGAGTACTTCAAGCTGAAAAAAATCGAGCTTGCAAAACTCGCCTCCGTCGGTTCGAACGCCCGCCCGAACTACGCGGAAATTACCGAACGCGCCCGCTCTAACGTCCTAAACGGCTACCTTGCGCAGATTAACGGAATCTTGGGCACAAACTATTCGCTTGGAATTGCCGACTACAATAAGCACTTTCTCCAAAAGCAGCTTCTGCCCCTGCCGCTTGTCCGCAACCTCACCGAGCGCGAGCACGCGATTCTTGCGGAGCGCATTCCCGTGGATTCGCCCATTCAGATTTACACGGGGACTTCGCGCTACTACCCCTACGGCGACGTCGCCTCGCACGCGCTGGGCTATGTGGCAAACAACTTCGACGACGACATTTCGAAAATCCCCGGCAGCGATCTGCGCACCTATGCGATTGTCCCGACCATCGGGCGTTCGGGCATAGAGGCGGCGTTCGACTCCAAGCTTGCAGGCACGAGCGGCGCGAAAATCTGGGTTGTCGACCTCGCGGGCTACAAGTACGAAAACGTGCTCGACATTTCCCCCACAAAGGGCGGCGACGTGTTCACCTCCCTCGACATCGAAATCCAGCAGGTTATAGAAGAGGCTTTCGGCGAGCGGAAGGGCGCGGCGGTTATGCTCGACGTAAATTCGGGCGAAGTGCTCGCGCTCGTTTCGCGGCCGAGCTACGACCCGAACATGCTCACGCCATATATCACCCACAAGGTTGACCGCGAAATCACCGAGCGCGGCGCGTGGCTCAACCGCGCGACGTCGGGGCTGTACCCCCCCGGGTCTACATTCAAGGTTGTAACCGCCACGGCGGGGCTTCGCAGCGGCGCGATTGACGAAAACTCCGTGAAAACCTGCACGGGCGGCTACCGCGTAGGCTCGCGCATTTTTCCGTGCAACAGCAGGTGGGGGCACGGAAACCTCGATTTGGTCGGCGCGCTCGCGCACAGCTGCAACGTCTATTTTTACGAAACGGGAATCGACGCGGGAATAGAGTCGATAGCCGACACCGCAAAACTCTTCGGCTTCGGCGAGTCCACGGGAATAGAGCTGAAAGAGGAGTCTTGGCGCAGGACGATTGTCGCGACCCCGGAATTCAAGCGCAAACGCCGCAAATACGACGGCCCGTGGACGAACGGCGACACCGCCAACGCCTCGATAGGGCAGGGCTACATGCTTTTCACGCCGCTCCAAGTGGCGTCGTTCGCGGCGTCGTTCGCGCGCGGCGAGACCCGCACAAAGCTCTCCATGCTTCACGACTCCCGCCGCAAAACCGACGCGGCGTACCACGGGGCGGAGAAAATTCCGCTGACAAAATCGCAGTACGACAAAATCTTGGAGGGCATGGTAGCCGCCACCGAACGCGGAACGTCGAAACGCGCGCGCGTCGCGGGGGTGAAAGTCGCGGCGAAGTCGGGCACGGCGCAGGTCAGCGTGAACGGACGCCCGCTGACGCTCGCGTGGCTGATTGCATTCGCCCCCGCGGAGTCTCCCGAAGTCGCGATGGCGGTAATTGTGGAGGGCGAAGAGCCTGGGGACGTGGGCGGCGGCAGAACGGCGGCTCCAATCGTGGGGGCTGCGTTCAAAAAGTATTTTTCGGGCGCAAACGGCGCGGCTGTGGAAGTGGAAAATTAGGCGGCGCGGGCTTCGGCACTTTTTCGGGCGGCGGGCGAGTGTTTTTTGTTGACGCTCGATTTTTTAAGTCCATCATCGAAACCTTAATTTAAAACGCGCTTTCAGCTGCGCCAAACGGATTTTATAATTATGAATACAAATATAGAAAATATCAACGATACACGCAAAAAGATTACGTTCTCGTTCGACGCAAAACAGGTCGCCGAAGAAAACGATAAAGTCGTAAAGGACTTTGTAAAGAGCGCGAAAATCCCCGGCTTCCGCCCCGGAAAAGCTCCCGTCAACATGGTCGTAAAACTCTACGCCAAAGACATCAAGGAGCAGCTCGAACGCTCCCTCACGGGCAAGGCAATCGACGCGCTCAACGACATCAAGGAATTCGACGTATACGCTGTCGTCGATCTCAAAAACGAGGAAAAAGACGGCGGCTTCCAGCTCGAATTTACCGCCGACATCTATCCCGAAGTAAAGCTTCCCGAATCGCTCGCGACGAAAGTCGAGCTTGAAAAGACCGACGCCACCGACGAGGAAATCGAAAACGCCGTAAAATTCCACCTCAACCAGCGCGCGAAATACAACGAAGTCGACCGCGAAATCAAGGCGGGCGACTTTGTGCGCCTCTCCTACGCGGGCAAAATCGACGGCGTGTCGGTAAACGAACTCGCCCCCGAAATGCCCCTCTACGCCGATCAGAAATCGACTTGGGAGGAAGCGGGCAACAAGGAAGCCCCCGGAATTCAGGGCGTTGTCCAGGGCATTGTCGGCATGAAGAAGGGCGAAAAGAAAACGCTCTCGCACGAGTTCCCGAAGGACGTCAAGAACGACAAAATCGCGGGCAAGACCGCGCAGTACGAAGTCGAAATCTTCGACATTCGCGAAAAGGAAATGCCCAAGCTCGACGCCGAATTCTTCAAGTCTTTCGACGTGGACTCCGAGGAAAAATTCCGCGAAAAGATTAAGGAAAGCATCGAGAACGAAAAGAAGTCGAACAACGAAATCCTCAAACGCCAGTTCGCCGTCGAACAGCTGATGGAAAAGACCGATTTCAAGCTTCCCGAAAGCGCGGTCGAAGACGAACGCCACTCAATTCTCGAAGAAATGATGATGCGCCTGCTCTCGCAGGGCGCCTCTCGCGAAGACATCGAAAAGAACAAGGAATCCCTCTTCGACAACGCTGGCAAGGAAGCCGAAGGCAGGGCTAAAATGCGCATTTTCCTCAACCGCGTCGCAAAGGCAAACGACCTTAAAATCGACAACGAGGACATGAGCCGCATGCTCTGGCAGGAATCCATGCGCACGCACACAAAGCCCGAAGACCTCATCAAGCAGATTCAGAAGGACAGGGCGCGCGCAAACCGCCTGCGCTCCGACGCGCTTCTGCAAAAGGCCATCAACTTCATCGCCGACAAGGCGGAAGTTTCGATTAAAGCGTAATTTGGCGTTCGACAACGCCCGCTTTTTTGCCAAACGCGATTTTCCCGTTTAACGGGGAGTCGCGTTTGCCGATTTAAAACTTCACATCAAAGGAAACATGGGAGAATATTATATACCTACGGTTTTCGAACGCGACGGCAGAACCGAGCGTTCGTGGGACGTCTATTCGCGCCTTCTGAAAGACAGAATCGTGTTCATCGGCACGCCTATCACCGACGGCGTTGCCAATGCCGTAATCGCCCAGTTGCTCTTTCTCCAAATGGAGGACGCAAAGAAGGACATTCACATCTACATCAACAGCCCCGGAGGCTCGCTAACGGCGGGCATGGCGATTTACGACACCATGAAGTTCCTCCACTGCGACGTGGTGACTTACTGCGTCGGTCAGGCGGCGAGCATGGCGACGATTCTTCTTGCGGCGGGTACAAAGGGCAAACGGTACTCGCTGCCCAACTCGCGCGTGATGATTCACCAGCCCTACGGCGGCGCGACGGGGCAGTCGCGCGACATTTCAATCGCCGCGAACGAAATTCTGCGCTGGCGCAAAAAAATTAACGAAATCCTCTCGAAAGACACGGGGAAATCGGTCGAGCAAATCGAAAAAGACTCGGACCGCGACTTCTTCATGACCGCCGAAGAGGCGGTTGCTTACGGCATCGTCGACAAGGTAATCGAGAGAAAGCGCGACGCGTAGTAATGAAAGACAAATGCAGTTTTTGCGGGCGTCCGATTGACGTCGTGGGCGAGCTTGTCCCCGGCGCGAACGGCGCGACAATTTGCCCGCAGTGCGTCGAGGTTCTCCACAACGCGATAGCCCTGCGAGACGCCAAGTCGAAGCGCAAAGACATGGCGGAATCGCTCGACTTTCAGGTGCGCAAGCCCTCCGAAATGAAGTCCGAGCTTGACAAATACGTTGTGGGGCAGGACGAGGCGAAAAAGGTTTTGAGCGTTGCGGTGTACAACCACTACAAACGCCTGAAATCGGAAATCCTCAAAGAGAAAGCCGACGGCGATTTCGCGGACGTGGAAATCGAAAAGAGCAATGTGCTGCTCATAGGGCCTACGGGCAGCGGCAAAACGTATTTGGCGCGCACGCTCGCAAAAATGCTAAACGTGCCGTTCGCAATCGGCGACGCAACAAATGTAACCGAGGCGGGCTACGTTGGCGAAGACGTCGAAAACATAGTCCTCAACCTCCTGCGGGCGGCGGATTTCGACGTGTCCCGCGCGGAATGCGGAATCGTGTACATCGACGAAATCGACAAAATCTGCCGCAAAATGGAAAACGTTTCCATTACGCGCGACGTCGGCGGCGAGGGCGTCCAACAGGCGCTCCTTAAAATACTCGAAGGCACGGTCTGCAACATTCCCCCGAAGGGCGGAAGAAAACACCCCGACCAAGAGTATATCAGGGTAAACACCCGCAACATACTTTTCATCTGCGGCGGGGCGTTCGTGGGCTTGGACAAAATCATCGCCCGACGCGCCGACGAAAAGGTCATGGGCTTCAACGAAAGCGGCGAAGCGTCGGAGGCCGACGGCAAAAAGAAGTCTTTTAAAGACAAGGTTCAGCCCGAAGACTTGGTGTCGTTCGGCTTCATTCCGGAGTTTATCGGCAGACTTCCCGTTGTCTGCACGCTCAACGAACTTACGAAAGACGACTTGGTTCACATTCTCACCGAGACGAAAAACTCGCTCGTGCGCCAGTATTCCAAGCTGCTTTCGCTCGACGGCGTGAAGCTCGAATTTACAGCCGACGCGGTCGAAGCGGTCGCGCAAAAGGCGATGGACTTCGGCACGGGCGCGCGCGCCCTGCGCTCCATTATGGAAAGCATAATGCTAAACGTAATGTACGAACTGCCCGACGATTCCTCCAAAAAGAAAGTCGTGGTTGACGCGGAAACCGTGAAAAAGACTTTCGAATAATTCGAAACGCGCAAAACGCAAAACCGCGCCCGAAACGGCGCGGTTTTTTGTTGCCCAAAATTGGCGTGCTTTTCGCCGCTTGAAGCGGCGCGGTTTTTCCCGACAGAAGCGGGAGGCGCGGGGAGGGCGGATTAGAAAATCCAGCCGATGCCGCCGCCTACCCAAACGTTGTTGTCCGAGCCTAAATACGCGCCGTTGGGGGCGTATTTGCCGTCGTCGTGGATAGCCCAGCCGACCCCCGCAAACGTGCGCAGGTGCTTGTAGGTGTAGACGAGGTTTGCCTCCGTCTGAATGTAGCTGTATTCAGTCCGCCAATAGCCGCCGCCGACTATTTCGCTGCCCGAAAAACGCTGCGCCCTGACGTATCCGAAAATCGCCTTACTTTCTATTGCAAGACCGCGGATTCCCGTGATTGGTTCGAGGTCTACGCTCGGCGCAAAGCCCGCCGTGAGGCGAAGCTCGTCGTAGGTCGGGTCGTAGCCCGCAAAGACGAAAGGCGCAACGTAGAGCTTGTTTGTGGTAAAGCCTATGTAGATATCGCCGCGCAGGGTTTCGCCGCCCATGCCCTCCACCACAAGACCGGGGCCTACGACGCGCTTTGTGGAATAAATCATGTTGCCGCCGATGTCGATGTCGAGGTACTGGTTGAGGTTGTACTTCCATCCGCCGAAGAAATTGATTTGCTGTGCGTATTTGTTGGCGTCAACGGGCGCGAAGTAGTAGAGGTCGAGGTATCCGTCGCCGCCGAAGAACGCGCCCCTGTCTACGAGGGAGGCAACCGCAGTGAAGTCGCCCACTTTTCTGCCCTCAATGACTCCCGTCGAGTAGCATTCCGCGCCGAGCATTGTGTAGCGTTCGGTGCCAGCGCCCATGATTTTGTCGCCGTCGAAAGTCGTGAAAACGTCCCAAGTGTAGGGGTTTACGTCGTACCAATTTTCGGGCGAGGGGGAAAGCCCGTATTTTGCGGGTTCTCCGAAAGACGTTATTCTTGCGTGCGCGGCGCAGAGCATTGCTGCGGCGCATGCGGTTATAATTGCGCATTTTTTCAACATTCGTCGAATCTACCATAATTCTCCCGCTTGTAAAAGTTTTTTTGCGCGGCGTTCGAATTTTTATTTTTTTCAAGAAAAGAATTGCGAAAGGGCAAGATTTCGCGAAACTGTTTTGAATGATTCGCAGAGTTTTTGTAGAAGAAAAAAACGGACACTCGTCAACCGCGCTCCTCAACGATTTGAAGGGCAACCTTAACATGGAAATTCCCCCAGCGCGCGTGCTCCAACGCTACGATATAGAGGGCGTTGACGACGCGCAGTTCGAGTCCGTCAAAAACCTGATTTTCTGCGAAGCCCCCGTGGAAAATATCTACGAGGAAACGTTCCCGACGGCGGACGGCGACACGGTCTTCGCCGTCGAATACCTCCCAGGGCAGTTCGACCAGCGCGCAGACTCGGCGGAACAGTGCGTGCAGATTGTGGCGAAAACCCGCCCGACAGTCGCGTGCGCCCGAGTCTACGTCTTCGGAAAGGGTCTGTCGGAAAACGACGTCGCGCGTATTAAAAAATACCTCATAAACGCGGTGGACAGCCGCGAGGCGTCCCTCGAAAAGCCCGACACTCTCGTAAAGGCGGCGAAGATTCCGTCGAGCGTCGCGCGAATAGCGGGCTTTGTTTCGATGTCCGACGAGGAAATCGCCGCGCTCCACAAAAAGATGTCGCTTGCGATGTCGGTAAAAGACCTCGCGTTCTGCCGCGACTACTTCGCAAAAACCGAAAAGCGCGACCCCTCCATTACCGAAATCAAAGTGCTCGACACCTATTGGAGCGACCACTGCCGCCACACGACATTCCTTACGCACCTCGAAGACGTAAAAATCGACGGCGGAAAATTCGCAAAGCCGATAGAGGCGGCTTGGCAAAAATACCTTTCAATCCGCGCCGAGCTCAAACTCGCCGAGCGCGGCAAACACGTCTGCCTCATGGACGTTGCCCTCATCGGAATGCGCGCTCTCCGCAAGGCGGGCAAGCTTGCCAACCTTGAAGAAAGCGAGGAAATCAACGCCGCAAGCATCGTCGTCGAAGTCGACGTAGACGGGCAAAAGCAGGAGTGGCTTGTGATGTTCAAGAACGAAACGCACAACCACCCGACGGAAATCGAACCTTTCGGCGGCGCGGCTACATGTCTCGGCGGCGCAATCCGAGACCCCCTTTCGGGCAGAAGCTACGTCTATCAGGCAATGCGCATTACGGGCGCGGGAGACCCCCGCACGCCGTTCGAAAAAACGCTCGCGGGCAAGCTTCCGCAAAAGAAAATCGTAACGGGCGCGGCTAACGGATACAGCAGCTACGGCAACCAAATAGGGCTTGCGACGGGGCAGGTTGTTGAAATTTACGACGAAGGATACGTCGCAAAACGCATGGAAATCGGCGCGGTCGTAGCCGCCGCCCCCCGCGACATGGTATACCGCGGCACTCCCGAAAAGGGCGACGTAATTCTGCTTGTCGGCGGGCGCACGGGGCGCGACGGCATCGGCGGCGCGACGGGTTCGTCGAAAGACCACACCGAAAAGGCTCTCGAAAACTCCGCGGAAGTCCAGAAGGGCGACGCCCCGATGGAACGCAAATTGCAGAGGCTCTTCCGCAATCCCAAGGCGAGCCTGCTCATCAAACGCTGCAACGACTTCGGCGCGGGCGGCGTGTCGGTGGCGATAGGAGAGCTTGCGCCGTCGCTCGAAATCAACCTCGACGCCGTTCCCAAAAAATACCGCGGACTCGACGGCACCGAGCTTGCCATTTCCGAATCGCAGGAGCGCATGGCGGTTGTGGTTTCGCCCGCGGACGCCGAAAAATTCAGGGAATACGCGGCGGAGGAAAACCTCGAATGTACGCACGTTGCGAACGTCACCGACAGCGGCAGACTCGTGATGAAGTGGAAGGGCGACGCCGTCGTAAACCTGCGGCGCGACTTCCTCGACACAAACGGCACGGTCGCGGTGGCTCGCGCGGAAATTACCGAACCCTCGGAAAACACGCCTTTTGCGCCGAACAAAAAACGCGCCTCCGACAAATCCGCGTGGCTCGAAATGCTTTCGTCGCTCAACTGCTGCTCGCAGCGCGGGCTTGTTGAACGCTTCGACTCTTCGATTGGCGCGAGCGCGGTTCTGCACCCCTACGGCGGCGCGAAACTCGCAACGCAGCCGGAGGCGATGTGCTCCAAAATTCCGCTTCTCAAAGGCGACACAAACACGGGCACGCTGTTCTCTTTCGGCTTCAACCCGAACATCTCGAAGTGGAGTCCGTTCCACGGGGCGCAGTACGCAGTGCTCGAAAGCGTCGCGAAAATCGCGGCGGCGGGCGGAGACATATCGCGCATACGCTTCACTTTTCAGGAATATTTCGAAAAACTGCGCGACAATCCGACGCGCTGGGGCAAACCGCTTGCGGCGTTGCTCGGCGCGTTCGAAGCGCAGATGGAGCTGGGGTCGGCGGCAATCGGCGGCAAGGACTCGATGTCGGGTTCGTTCAACGACATCGACGTTCCCCCGACTTTGGTAAGCTTTGCTATGTGCCCGTGCGATGTCCGCAACGCGCTTTCGCCCGAATTTAAAAAGGCGGGTTCGCGCGTCGCGCTCTTGGAGGTCGCAAAACGCGCCGACCTCACGCCCGACTGGGACGACGCCAAGAAAAAATACGCGGCGGTCTACGAAGCGGTCAAGGCGGGGAAAATTCTCGCCGCGCACACACTGCGTTTCGGCGGACTTGCGGAGGCTGTCGCAAAGATGTCGTTCGGCAACGAAATCGGCTTCGAGTTCGACGCCGACTGCGACGCGTTCGATCTCGACTACGGCGCAATGCTCGTGGAACTTGCCGACGGCGCGACGCTCGACGGCGCGAAAATCGTGGGAAAAACAATATCGCGCCCCGAAATCAAAATCGGCTCGGCGGCAATCGAAATTTCCGAGCTTAAAAAGGCGTGGAACGCGCCGCTTGAAGGCACCTTCCCGACGCTTGCGGCGGACTCTCAAAACGGGGAAATCCTCAAACCCTCGTTCGCGAACAAGAACGTCGCCCTTGCGCCGTCGAAGTGCGCCAAGCCGCAGGTGTTCATTCCCGTCTTCCCCGGAACGAACTGCGAATACGACACCGCGCGGGCGTTCGAACGCGCGGGGGCTGTCGCAAAAACTTTCGTGTTCCGCAACATGACCGACGCGGACGTGGCGTTCTCGATTGCCGAGATGAAAAAGCTCATCGACGAATCGCAAATTCTCATGATTCCGGGCGGATTCAGCGCGGGCGACGAACCTGCGGGTTCGGGCAAATTCATCGCCGCAGTCTTCCGCAACCCCGCGCTTACCGACGCAGTTATGCGCCTGCTGAAAGACCGCAAGGGCTTGATTTTGGGCATTTGCAACGGTTTTCAGGCTCTCATCAAGCTGGGTCTTGTGCCTTTCGGCGAAGTCCGCGAATTGAAGCCCGACAGCCCCACGCTCACATACAACAACATCGGCAGACACGTCAGCTGCTATGTCCGCACGCGCGTGGCAAGCACGCTCTCGCCGTGGCTTGCCGACTGCAACGTAGGCGACGAATACATGATTCCCGTCTCGCACGGCGAGGGCAAATTCATAGCCCCGCAGTCGGTGGTTGAATCCCTTGCGCGCAACGGGCAAATCGCAACGCAGTATGTCGACGAAAGCGGAAATCCGAGCGCGTCGATTCCGTTCAACCCGAACGGCTCTCTGCACGCAATCGAGGGCATCACAAGCCCCGACGGACTCGTGTTCGGCAAGATGGGGCACACCGAGCGTTTCGGCGAAAACGTCGGCAAAAACATTGTCGGCAACAAAGTCCAGCCGATATTCGGCGCGGGCGTGAAGTACTTCAAATAACACCCGTTGAAAATTGCGGCGTTCGGGAAATCGGACGCCGCTTTTTTTGCGCCCGCGCTTGCGGTTTGCGAAATTGCGGCAACCGTATCTTGGAGGGATTGCGCGGTTTTTCGGAGGGCTTTGCGGGGGGCGTGATTTGGCGGTCGGGAGGATTTTATCCCGACACCGCGCGGCGTTTTTTTGCGTCGTTTGGGCGATGACTGCCGGCGTCGGCTTGCGGCTGTGTCTTGGCGCGGTTTACAGAAATTTTGCGGTGCGGCTGCGCGGAGATTTCTTTACGTCGTCGGGCGTGCCGCAGGCGACGATTTCGCCGCCAGCCTTGCCGCCGTCTGGGCCCATGTCTATTATGTAGTCGGCGTTTTTTATGACGTCGAGGTCGTGCTCAATTACGACGACCGTCGCGCCGTTTTCGACGAGCTTTTGGAAGACTCCCAGCAGCGTCTGCACGTCGAGCGGGTGAAGCCCGATTGTGGGCTCGTCGAAAACGAAGATGGCGTCCGACTGCCGTTTGTCGATTTCCTCCGCGAGTTTTAGTCGCTGCGCCTCGCCGCCCGAAAGCCCGGGGGTTGCCTCGCCGAGTGTGAGGTATCCAAGCCCGATTTCGCGCAGGGTCTCCAACTTCTGGCGGACGGGCTTCATGTCGGAGCAGGCGTCGATTGCGTCGTTTACGGTCATGTCCATGATTTCGGGCAGGGAGTACTCGGCGCTCTTGTTTTTGCAGGCGCATTTGACGGCGTTCGCCGCGCGGGCGTAGCGCGAGCCGCGGCAGTCGGGGCAGGGAATGTCAACGTCGGGCAGGAACTGGACGTCGAGCGAAATTTCGCCCGTGCCGTCGCATGTGGGGCAGCGCAGTTTGCCCGTGTTGTACGAGAAGTCGCTTGCGGTGTATCCGAGCCGTTTTGCGTCGGCGGTTTTTGCGAAGATTTTTCTGAGGTCGTCGTGGACATTCGCGTAGGTCGCGACGGTCGAGCGCACGTTCACGCCGATGGGAGATGCGTCGATTAGCTTGACGCTCCCGATTCCGCACGCGTCGAGCCGCTTGACGTGCGGCGGCAGGGGCTTGCCCTTGGCGTTCGCTTCGAGCGCGGGGGCGAGGCATTCCAAAACGAGCGTGGTTTTCCCCGAACCCGAAACGCCCGTAATCGCCGTCAGCCTGCCTTTGGGAATTTCGACTGAAAGCGGCTTGACCGTGTGGATTGCCGAAGTCTCCATGCGGATTTTTCCGATGCCGAAAACTTCGCCTTTGGCGGCGCGTTTGCGCGGCGGCACGGCGGTCTTTCCCGAAAGGAATTTGCCGATTTTCGAATCGGGATTTTTTTCGATGTCGGCGACGCTTCCCTGCGCCACGACCCTCCCGCCTTTCGCGCCCGCGTCGGGGCCCATTTCTATCAGCCAGTCGGACTCCGCCAAAATCTTGGTGTCGTGGTCTACGAGCACGACGGAGTTTCCGTCGGCGATGAGGTCGCGCACGACGCCCTTCAAGCCGTCGAGATTCGCGGGGTGCAGCCCTATCGACGGCTCGTCCAGAACGTAGAGAATGCCCGTGGTGCGGTTGCGGACGGCGCGGGCAAGGTACATTCGCTGGCGTTCGCCCGTGGAGAGCGTGGCGGCGGCGCGGTCGAGTTCGAGGTATCCAAGCCCCAAGTCGGAGAGGCGTTTTGCCGTGTTTTTGTACGCGCCGCAAATGCTTTCCGCCATGGGGCGCATTTCGGCTGCCAGCGACTTCGGCACGGCGGCGACCCATTCGAGCGACTCCGCAAGCGGCATTTTGCATACGGCGTCTAACGACAATCCCCCGATTTTCGGCGCGCGCGCGGCGTCGGAAAGCCGAGTTCCGCCGCAGTCGGGGCAGACTTCGGTTTTGAGGAATTTCTCGACGCGCTTGAAGCCCTTTTCGTCCTTCACTTTCGCGAGGGCGTTTTCGACCGTGTAGACCGCGTTGTAGTAGGTAAAATCAAGCTCGCCCGCCTGATTGGAGCTTTTTGCCTTGTAGAAAATATGCTTTTTTTCGGGAGGCCCGTCGAAGACGATTTCGCGCTCCTTTTGCGTAAGCTCGCGGAATGGAACGTCGGTGCGCACGCCCATCGCGCGGCAGACGTCGGTCATGAGCGACCACATCAGCGAATTCCACGGCGCGACCGCCCCGCCGTCGATTGTCAGCGACTCGTCGGGCACGAGTGTTGACCTGTCTACGGTTCTCACAAAGCCCGTGCCGTCGCATTTGCGGCACGCGCCCCTGCCGTTGAACGCCAAATCCTCCGCCGACGGCGCGTAGAACCGCGCTCCGCAAACGGGGCACACAAGCTCTTTTTCGGCGGCGACCGCAAGCGTCGGCGGCAGGTAGTGCCCGTTCGGACACCTGTGGCTTGCGAGCCTCGAAAACATCAGGCGCAGCACGTTCAGCAGCTCCGTCCCCGTGCCGAAAGTGCTGCGAATGCCCGCCGCCGCTGGTCTCTGCCTGAGCGCGAGGGCGGCGGGAACGTAGAGAACTTCGTCCACCTGCGCGGCGGCGGCCTGCGTCATTCGCCTGCGCGTGTATGTCGAGAGCGAGTCGAGATACCGCCGCGAGCCCTCCGCGTACAACACGCCGAGCGCAAGCGACGACTTTCCCGAACCCGACACTCCCGCTATCCCGACAAGCTTGCCGAGCGGAATGTCTACATTAATATTTTTGAGGTTGTGGACGCGCGCGCCCCTGATTTCGATTTTGTCCGCCATGTCTGTGAATGCGCTTTGTCTGTTTTCGGATTTTCGGAAAAAAATACCGCCTGCCGCCGCGCGTTTTCAAGAAATATTTGTCGGACGCAAAAAAGGGGAGGGTTTGCGGATAAATTTCCGGGGGGGGTACGCCGAAAACGAAAGCTCGGGCTTGGGGTAAATCGACCCGTTTTGCACAAAAATGTATGTTTTGCGGGAAAGCGGAACTTTTTTTGCATAAATTTTGAAAAAAAGATTGAAGAGAATTTTTTGTTTCATAAAACAAACAATGATTTTTATGGGAAGTTTTACCTCAGACAAAATTTCCAAATAACTAACTGGAGAAACAAACAAAATGATAGATCCGAAAACAGTAAAAAACAAAGCTCTCGTCGCTTGGGTTGAAAAATGGGCAGCCCATACGACTCCCGACAAGGTGCAGTGGTGCGACGGTTCGCAGGCTGAAGCAGACGAGCTCTTCAATCAGATGATTGCCAAGGGCGCGTGCACAAAGCTCAACCAGGAAAAACGCCCCGGTTGCTACTACTTCCGCTCCGACCCGCGCGACGTTGCGCGCGTAGAAGCGCGCACCTTCATCTGCTCGAAGACGAAAGCGGACGCAGGCCCGACCAACAACTGGATGGACCCCGTCGAAATGAAGGAAAAACTCAACGAACTTTTCAAGGGCTGCATGAAGGGCCGTACGATGTACGTTATCCCGTTCAGCATGGGTCCCATCGGCGGACCCATCTCGCAGATCGGCGTCGAAATTACCGACTCGCCCTACGTTGTGGTCAGCATGCGCATCATGGCGCGCGTTTCGCCCAAAGTTCTCGACGTTCTCGGCGCGGACGGCAGATTCATTCCCTGCGTACACTCGGTTGGCAAACCCATTAACTCGCCCGAAGACGACGTTATTTGGCCGTGCAACCCCGAAAGCACATACATTACACACTTCCCCGAAACGCGCGAAATCATCAGCATCGGTTCGGGATACGGCGGCAACGCGCTGCTCGGCAAAAAGTGCTTCTCGCTCCGTATCGCTTCGGTAATGGGTCGCGACGAAGGCTGGATGGCTGAACACATGCTCATTCTCGGCGTGAAAGACCCGAAGGGTCGCAAGAGCTATGTAACGGGCGCGTTCCCGTCGGCTTGCGGCAAGACGAACTTCGCAATGCTCATCGCTCCCGAAGCCTTGCAGAAAAAGGGCTGGCAAATTACCTGCGTCGGCGACGACATCGCCTGGATTAAACCCGGCCCCGACGGCAAGCTTTATGCCATCAACCCCGAAAACGGCTTCTTCGGCGTTGCTCCGGGCACCAGCATGAAGACGAACCCGAACGCGATGCTCTCGTGCTCGAAGAACACAATCTTCACGAACGTAGCCCTCACGGACGACGGCGACGTTTGGTGGGAAGGCATGACAAAAGAACCTCCGGCGCACCTCATCGACTGGCACGGAAACGACTGGACGCCCGAAAGCGGCACTCCCGCGGCGCACCCGAACAGCCGTTTTGCGGCTCCCATCGCCAACTGCCCCTGCCTCGACGAAAACGCAGACAAGCTTGAAGGCGTTCCGATTTCGGCAATCGTCATCGGCGGACGCCGCCCGAAGGGCATTCCGCTGGTATTCGAATCCTTCAACTGGACGCACGGCGTATACCTCGGCGCAATGATGGGCTCCGAACGCACGGCTGCCGCAGAAGGCAAACAGGGCGAACTCCGTTCCGACCCGATGGCTATGCTCCCCTTTGCGGGCTACAACATGGCAAACTACCTCGGCCACCTCGTCAAGATGGGCAAGAACCTCGAAAAGACCCCGCGCTTCTACCACGTCAACTGGTTCCGCCGCGACGCGGAAGGCAACTTCATGTGGCCCGGATTCGGCGCAAACGCCCGCGTCCTCGCGTGGATTGTCAACCGCCAGAACGGCGAAGCGAAGGCAAAGGAAACGGCTATCGGCTTCGTTCCCGAATACGACGACCTCGACTGGGACGGCATGGAATACTCGAAGGACACGTTCAAGGAGCTGATGACCTACGACCCCGCCACGGTTTCGGCCCAGCCGCTCTCCGAAGAGCTCTTCGAACTGCTCCCGCACTCGCTCAAAGTCGAACGCGAAGCGCTGCTCGAAAGACTCTCCTAATATCGGGGAATATCAAAAAAAGGACAACCGAAAGGTTGTCCTTTTTTTTGCGCCCCGCAAAACGGAATTACGTATTGCGGGGGCGAAGCTGCGCGGCGTTGCCCGCCGCGGGAACGGCTCAGCAGGGCGGCCAGTGGAGGGGGCGTCCGCCCAAAATGTGAATGTGCAGGTGCGGGACGGTTTCGCCCGCCAAAAGCCCGTTGTTGATAACCACTCTGAATCCGTCGTCAAGCCCGCATTTTTTTGCGATTTCGGGTACTTTGAGCATGAGGTGCGCGAGAATCGGCGCGTCGGATTCCTCCGCCTTTGCGAGCCTTTCAATCGGCTTTGCCGGAAACAGAAGAACGTGGACGGGAGCCTGCGGGTTGATGTCGTTTATCGCCGCGCACACGTCGTCGCGGTAAACGAATTTCGCGGGAATCTCGCCGTCTATGATTTTTTCGAATAGGGTTTTCATGCGGCAAAAGATAGACCCCCGCCGCCGACAATGCAAACGGAATTTTCCGTCAGACGAAAATAATTTCGACATTCGGCAGCTCGTAGCGCATGAGATAGTTTTCGACGGTCTCCATGTTTTCGGCAAAAGCCGACTTCCGCGCGGGCGTCATTTTGCCCTTCGACGGCACTCCCGCGCGTTCGAGCGACGACACAACGAGAATCCCGCGCCGATAGCCCGAAAGTCGCTTGGCGGCGTCGGCCACGGCGGCTACGGCAAAGAGCGGGTCGAAGTGCGAGTTTTCGAAGTCGAGCACCTCGACATGCGCGTCGGGGTCGTAGAGCCTGAGGATTCTTTTTGCGAAAGTTTCGAGGGGTATGTCGGCCTCGCCCCGCGCGATCGCCATGTCGATGCCGCAGGCGGCGCCGGCGCAGATGTCGTTTGCAAACGGCGAGCCTGCGGCGAGCATTGCGTTTAGAAATCTCAGCTTTGAATTTTTCGCCATTTCAGAAAAGACTTGCGGTTGTGTCGCGCGGGGCGGCGGAGTGCTTCGCCAGCCATTCTACCGTCGCGTTTTCGAAGCCGTCCATTCTGCAAAGCCCTATTATGAGCAGGGCGCAGGCGAGGGCGTCGTAGGGGGCGCAGTGCCATTTTTTGCGGGAGGGAGGGCAGAATTTTTCGGCGAGGGCGTCAAGCTCTCCTTTCAGCCCGAATGCGTCTATCGCCGAGGAAAGCTTTGCGGAGTCGAGGGTGGGGAAAATCTTTTTAAGCAGCGCGCAGGAGTCTATCCACGGCGACCACGACGCGCGCATTCCTCCGAACGCGAAGTCGGGCACGATTGCCGGCGCGGGGGCGGCGTCGCGCAGAAGCCCGTCTTCGACCGACGCGTTGTGCGCGGCGAAAATTCCCGTCTTGCGCATTTCGCAAAACTCCGCGACACTCTCCGAAAACGGCGGGTGTTTGAACGCCTCTTCGTTGTCGATGCCGAAAAATTCGGCGTCGCGCTGGGGGATTTTCGTCTTCGGGGCGCAAATGCCCGTGCGCAGTTCCGAGACCGCGCCGTTTTCGATTTTCGCAACGCCGTATTCAACGACCCCGATTCTGCGCGAACCCTCGAAGTCGATTGCCAATATCGGAATATTTATGTTTTTCATCTTGCGAAAATGTGCACTGTTTGCGAACATTAGGGGCATGGATACGGAAAGTTTCAAGATTTTTATTAACGAACTCGCCGACAAAAGCGGAGAATACATAGCAAAGAATTTCGGGCGCAAAATCCACGTCGATTTGAAAAAGGACGACTCCCCCGTGACGGAGGTCGATAAAAACACCGAAATAATGATTCGCGAGGCAATCCAGAAAAAATTTCCCTCGCACGGAATAATCGGCGAGGAGTACGGCAACGAGAACGCCGAAGCGGAATTCCAGTGGGTGATTGACCCAATCGACGGCACAAAATCCTTCATTTCGGGCGTGCCGCTTTTCGGGACGCTCATCGGGCTTAGGTTTCAGGGCGAGCCGGTGCTTGGGGTTGTCAACCAGCCGATTTTGAAGGAGAGAATCGTGGGCGACTGCAAAACATGCCTTTTCAACGGAGTCCAAACCGCGCCCTCCAAAAAGACCGACACAAAGGGGATAACCCTGCTTACGTCGGACTCGCGCGAATGCCGCTGGCTGCACTCGGCGGAGGGCTGGGAGGCTCTCGAACGCGAGGCCGCAATCTCGCGCACTTGGGGCGACTGCTACGGATACATGCTCCTCTGCCGCGGGCTTGCCCACGCCATGTGCGACCCCATTCTCGAAGTCTGGGACTTGACCGCAATCCTGCCCGCCCTGCGCGGCTGCGGCGCGGTGTATTCCGACTGGAACGGCGGCGGAAACATCGGTCCGAACGGGCTTGTCGCCACATGCAACGCCGAGATGCACGCGGCGGTTCTGAAAACCCTCAATCCGCAAAAATAGGGCGTGCATTGCGTTTCGTCACGGCGGAATTTTCCGTTAACAAATATAAATGCCGGAAACGAAATTCAAAAAAACGACGCGACTGTTCGACTGGCTTCATTTGGGGGTTCTCGTGCCCGCGAATCCGAAGGCGGTTTTGGGCGTGTTCAAATCGCTAAGGCACAGGAAATTTCTGATATATTTTCTGGGCTTGGGCGTGTCGATGAACGGCTCGTGGATTCAGCAGCTGGCGATGGGCTGGCTCGTGTTTTCCATGACGCATTCGGTTTTCATGCTGTCGCTTGCGGTGTTTTTGTCGCAGATTCCGACGCTGTTCCTGACGCCCTTTACGGGAGTGGTGAGCGACAGGTTCGACAGACGTTGGATTATCTTCTCCACGCAGGCGGCGATGATGCTCCACAGCGCGACGCTCGCGGTGCTGACGCTCACGGGCGTAATCACGATGCCGATGATTTTCGCGCTGTGCCTGTTTCAGGGCGTCGTGATTAGCTTCGACGCGCCCGCAAGGCAGTCGTTCTACGTTTTTCTCGTGCCCAAGGAGGATTTAAGCAACGCGATTGCCATGAATTCGGCGGTCATAAACGGAATGCGCTTTTTGGGGCCGGCAATCGGCGGCGTGATGGTCGCGGCGGTCGGGGAGGGCGTCTGCTTTCTGGTAAATTCGCTGTCGTATTTGGCGATTCTGTTTTCGCTCCTGATTATCAAAACCCCGCATGTGAAATCGACGTTTTCGGCGAAGCGCGCCCTCGCCGACGTCCGCGAGGGCATGGAATACGCGATAGGGACATTCCCGATTCGCGCGCTTGTGTTGCTCTTGGGGGTTGTGTGCTTTTGCGGCTATCCGTTCCAGCTGCTTCTGCCCGCCTTCGCAAAGGGAGAGCTTGGCGGCAACAGCGAACTTCTCGGCACTCTCATGAGCTTCATCGGCGCGGGGACTTTATGCGCGGCTCTCTACTTGGCGGCGCGAAAGAGCGTCTACGGGCTTGGGCGCGTCGTGATTGTCGCGAGCCTACTTTTCGGGACGTCGCTGATTTTGGTTTCGTTTGTGCGGATAGTTCCCGTGGTGTGCGCGCTCTGCTTTTGCATAGGCTTTTCGATGATTTCAATAGCCGCGTCGAGCAACACAATGTTGCAGGCTCTTGTGGACGAGGAAAAGCGCGGGCGCATAATGAGCATATATTCGATGGTGTTTTTCGGAGTGCCGCCCGTCGGAAGCCTTGTTCAGGGCTGGCTTGCGAAGCAGATGCCGATGTCGGCCGTGGTGTTCGCAAGCGGCGTGCTGTGCATTGCGGGCGGGCTCGTGTTCGAGTACTTCCGACCGCAAATACGCTCGTGCGTGCGGGCAATCTACGCAAAGAAGGGGATTGTCATGCCCGAAATCGCGAACGCGTTGCAGTCGTCCAACAGCAAGCATACCTGAGTCGGGAATATACTTGACTTCGCGGGCGTCCGACGCCTAAATCGGCGGTATTGCAAATATTGCGGGGGAATTTTTATATGCGGATATTCGCCAACTTCATGAGACTCCTTGTCGGGCTCGCGGTCTTGTCCGCGGCGGCGGGCATACCCGCGTACTTCACTTCGGTTGACAAGTCCGCAGTGGTCGCGGCGGGAAAGGGAACGCCGACGCCCGTCGATTTGGCGCGGCTGTACCTCGATTCGTCGAAAATCTCGGCGGCGGTTGTTTTGGCGGACGCCGCGGCGGAGGGAGACGCGATTTCGAAAGACGTTTCGGAGGCATACAAAAAGCACCCGTCGTGGCGCATTGCCGGCGGCGACGCTCCGTATTTTTCGGCGTTCCTTTCGACAATAGACGCGTCGAAATACGGCGGGGGCACGGCGGTCTACGGCATACTTTCGCTCGGCGAAAACAGGGCGAAACTCTTGGAGTTTCTCTCGGAAACGCAGTCGGAGTTCGTTAAAAGGATTCTCGCGTTGCGCGGCATGACGAGCGCGCTGCTGCCGCCCGTATTCGGCTCGGCTGGCGCGCCCCTCGACGCCGCCTTGCTTACGACGGCTCTCCTTGCGCAGTCGGGGGACTTTCCGCCCGACTTCCTCAAAAGCTTTTCGGCAACCCTCAACGCCTCGCAGACCGACACTGCCGAAAAGGAACGCCTTGAAAAATACTGCCTCGGCGTCTTGGTGCTTTCGAAAAAGTGCGACTGGGTTTTGCTGCGCTCGATTTTCGCGAGGTTTTCGGAAATCGGCGAAGTCTACGATTTCGCCAAGCTCTGCGGAGACTCTCCCGACGATTTCAAACTGCTTGCGGCGGCGGCGATTTCGGGCTGCGGAGTTGCCGACAGCATTAAATATCTTTCCGACCCCGACCGCAGGCGCGACTTCGCCTTTGCCTACATGCACGGCGAGGGCGCGGCGAAATTCCTGCTGTCCGCCGACAAACCCATTTACCGCGATTCGTACGCGGCGAAGATTTTCTCGCCCGCGCTGTCGCCGATACGCGAATTTCTGGGCGGCGTTGCGGCGCGGCACGGAGCTGCGCTGCTTTCGCTAAAAATTTTCCTGAGCATAATAGGCGGATATATGGCGGTGAGGGGGGCTGTGCGGATATTCTCTCGCCGCCGCGACACGCCGTCGTGGCGCTCGACGCTCGCGCTCGGACGCGGACTTTTGGAGGGCGCAATGGTGTCGCTTTTCGTATTTTTGGCGTTCGAGCCCGACGCGTTCAAAATAAAAATCGAGAGCGCGGAAAATACGCCCGCGCCCGAATTAAAATTTGCATTTGAAAAAGTAGTAAACACAATCGGAGAGGAGACTATGAAATTCGAATCTGATTCGGCAACATTGGCGGCGGTGGGACTGTTTTTTGTCATGCAGTTCACAGTCTATCTCGTCAGCCTGATTCGCCTTGCGGCAATCAAGCGGACGGTCGCGCCAGCAAAACTCAAACTCAAACTGCTCGAAAACGAGGACAACCTTTTCGACCTCGGCCTGTACATCGGCTTGGCGGGCACGGTGGTTTCGCTGGTGCTGCTTACGATGGGCATCGTCACGGCGAGCCTCATGGCGGCGTACGCCTCGACGCTTTTCGGCATTCTTTTCACCGCCACAATAAAAATCGGGCACGTCAGAGGATACAGGCGAAAGCTCTTGATAGAGGCGGAAAACGAGGACTAATATGAGCACAATACACCCCACGGCAATTTTGGGAGAAAACGTCCTGCTCGGCGAAAATGTCGTAGTGGGCGCGTACGCAATAATAGAGGGCGGCGCGCAAATAGGCGACGGCTGCGTGATAGAGCCGCACGCGCGGGTCTGCGGCTGGGCGAGAATCGCGGAAAACTGCAAGATAGGCTCGTTTGCGGTAGTCGGCGGCGAACCGCAGGACCTGCATTTCGACAGCTCCGTGCCGTCCTACGTCGAAATCGGCGCAGGCTCCGTCATACGCGAAAGCGCGACGGTGCACAGGGCGACCTTCGCGGAATCGGCGACGAAAATCGGCAAATGCGCCCTCATGATGGCGTCGTCGCACGTCGGGCACGACTGCGTTGTTGGCGACAATTACATCGCGGGCTGCTTCTCCGCCCTCGCGGGGCACGTTCACGTGGGCAAAGACGTTTTCGTAAGCGGCGGCGTAATGATTCACCAGCGCGTGAGAATAGGCGACGGCGTGATTGTAAGCGGAAACTCGGCGTCGTCGATGGATATTCCCCCGTACACGATTGCGCACTCGCGCAACAGGCTGAGCGGGCTGAACCTAATCGGCATGACGCGCCGCAAAATGCCCCGCGCGGAAATCGCGGAGGTGAAGTCGCTCTACGCGGGCGTCTACGCCAACCCCTCCGCCCGCAAAAACGCCCTTGCGCTGATTGAATCGGGCGCGGCGAAAACCCCCGCGGGCGAAAACTTCCTGAACTTCTTTGCGGCGGAAGGCCGCCATTACCTCTCGCCGTTCACGGGCAGGGAGAAGTAAAAATTATGGATTTTTCCGAAAAAAAACTTGCAATCACAATCGGCGACCCGTCGGGGGTCGGCGCGGAAATAATCCGCAAGTGGGCTGTGGAAAACCCCGATTTGGCGCGGAAGACGGAGGTTATTGCGCACGCAAAATTTCTCGAAACGCTGCCCGATACCGTTTCGAAACGCGCCGTAGGCTCGCCTGAGTTCGAAGCCGTTGCGGGCGAACCCTGCGCGGAGGGCGCGATGGTCGCGTTCGAGTCTCTCGAAGCGGCGGCGAAAGGCTGCGCCGACGGGCTTTACAGGGCGGTTGCGACTGCCCCGATTTCGAAATTCGAAATGCGCAAAGTGGGCTTCGACTTCGCGGGGCAGACGGAATTTTTTGCGTCGCGCTGGGGCGGAACTCCCGTAATGGCGTTCGCGGGCGAAAAACTTCTGCTTGCGCTCGCAACTTGGCACGAACCTCTGCGAGACGTGCCCGACTCGCTCGACGCGAAAAAAATCTCCCGCGCGGTCGGGGCGGCGTGCTCGCTTGCGCGTAAAGTGCGCGGAATCGAACACCCCCGCATTGCCGTTTGCGGACTCAACCCGCACGCGGGCGAGGGCGGCATTCTGGGCGTAGAGGAAATCCGCGTAATCAATCCCGCGCTCGACAGGCTCCGCTCGGAAAAATACCCGAATTTGTCGGTTGCGCTCCCTCCCGATACCGTCTTCGAGCGCGCGCTAAAAGGCGAGTTCGACTGCATTGTGTCCATGTACCACGACCAGGGGCTTGCTCCGCTGAAAGCCTTGGAGTTCGACAAAGCAGTAAACGTCTCAATGAACCTGAAATGGGTGCGCACAAGCCCCGACCACGGCACGGGGTTTTCGATTGCTGGCAAGTCGATAGCGTCGGCTTCGAGCTTCGGGGCGGCGGTCGAGCTTGCGTTCAAACTTTCGGAAAAGTAGGGGCGCGGGCGGCGATTTTCGGGGCAATCGCGCTCGGCTTGGCAGTTTACCGCCGCCGCAAGTAAAAAAGCAAATTCGGCACGCAAAAACGCTTCGGAGAAATTCGAAGCGCCTTTTTTTGCGCGCGCAATGGTAGGGCAGGGGCGAAGGAAAATTAAAATTCGCGCTTTATTCTATTGACATTACAAACTCCTTCTTCATTTTTTCATTATACTAAACAATAAACCATCCATGAGAAAAACAGCAACAATAGTCTCTCTTTTTGCCGCAAGCTGCGCTTTTGCGGCATTCACCGAAACCGAAACCGACTTCAATGGCGTAAACGGCTGGACAATTTCTGGCAGCGGCTCGGCTTCCGAACTCGGAGCGCAGAACACAACCGCGCTTTTGCTCGACAACGCCACAATCGATTTCGATTCGACAGACGGCTTGGAAATCAAGGTCGGCAGCGGTGCTGCGTTCCAGTACGCAAAATATTCAATCGGCATTAAGGGCGATGTAGTCCTCAATTTCAAGAGCGGCTCGAACGCCAGCCTTACCGCAAGCAAAGGCATTGCGACCTCCTACGACGGCGGCAATATCGGCGGCAATTTGACAGTCAACGTCGAAAAAGGCTACCTCGGAAAATTGAGCGTTCCCGTTTTTGGCTGCGCCTACAATGGCGGTCAGACTTTCGCCAAGCTCACTATGAACCTGCACAGCGCATACGCACTCAATCAGACGCGTATGTTCGTTAGCAAACAGACAACAGTCAGCATGAGCGCCGACCAGAGCATTAGGTGGGACGTCCGCAATTCCAAGGATAAAGGCATTTTAGGCCTGAATATTACCGACGGCGCGTCGCTCTTTGTAGTTGGGGGCGATTACGCAATTAACTATGCGTCGGGTTCGTCCGTGATGCTCATGGGCGACGACCTCATGGACGGCTACATTTACTTTGTAAGCTCCATGGTTGCAAGCTTCGACAACGACGCCAAGACCATCACATTGAAGGGCATGAACAACGGCGTTGAAAACCTGCACACAGTCTCGTTTGTAGACAAGGACGGCAATGCGGTTAACGGCGACTCCTACGCAAATTTTGAAATCGGCGAAAAGACAATCGACGGCGTTAAATACACCTATGCGACTATGACGTCGATTCCCGAACCCGCGACATGGGCGGCGATTTTCGGGGCAATCGCGCTGGGCTTGGCAGTCTACCGCCGCCGCAAATAGTGCAATTCGGAAGGTTGTTTTTCAAGACGCTTCGGACGGGTATCCGAGGCGTCTTTTTTTTTGCGCCCCAGAGGCTTGCGATAGGTGGGGGAGATTTTTTTTCACAATTTTCTGTTGACTATTCAAACTTCCTTTCCATTTTAATATTTTATCAACCCCAAAAATCCATCATGAGAAAAACAGCAACAATACTCTCTCTTTTCGCCGCAAGCTGCGCTTTTGCGGCGTTTACCGAAGTCGATACAGACTTCAATGGCGTAAACGGCTGGACAATTTCTGGCAGCGGCTCCGCTTCCGAAATACAAAGTCAAGACACTACCGCGCTTTTGTTCGATAACGCGACGGTTGATTTCGATACCACGGGCGACGCTACAATTAATGTCGGCGATGGCGCAATGTTCCAGTTCGCAAAATATTCAATCGGCACAAAAGGCAATGTTGTTCTCAACTTCAAGAGCGGTTCCACTGCAAGCCTGATTACATCAAAAGGTCTTGCCACTTCCGCTGACGCTGGCACAACAGCGGGCTATGTAGTTCTTAACGTTGAAAAGGGCTATGCGGGTACAATAAAACTTCCCGTAATCGGCGTGGTTCGTGGTAACATTGAAATGAACCTCCATAATGCGTATGCTCTCAACAACACGCGCGTTTATGTCTCGAATGTATGCAAGCTCAATATGAGCGCAGACCAGAGCATAATATGGGACGTTCGCAATCCCAATTCCGCGGTTTTCCAAATCAACATTACGAATGACGCTGCCTTGTTTGTGCAGGGATGGGGTGGTGCTGGTTTTGCTTCATACCCAACCTCTATCGTGAAGCTTACTGGCGAAAACCTCATGGACGGCTCCATATATTTCATCAAATCTTTGGTAGATTCATTCGACAATGACGCCAAAACAATTACCCTTGTTGCGAATGGCAAATTCCAACTTCTTTCTTTTGTAGACAAGGACGGAAACGCGGTTAATAACGAATCTTATTCGAACTTTGAAATCGGCGAAACGACAATCGACGGCAAAGATTACATTTTCGCAACTGTGACGTCGATTCCCGAACCCGCGACATGGGCGGCGATTTTCGGGGCAATCGCGCTCGGCTTGGCAGTTTACCGCCGCCGCAAGTAAAAAAGCAAATTCGGCACGCAAAAACGCTTCGGAGAAATCCGAAGCGTTTTTTTGTGTTGCAAGTCCGAAAGTCGGGCTTAACTGTGCGGCGCGTACAAGGCGGGTGAAACGCGTTGCTGCTGCTTTTTTATGCCGTATGCCGCGTTATTGCGTCTGCTCGCATTCTTTTAGAATGCGAGCTTTTTGAATGTTTCGGCTTCGTCGGCGAGTTCCGCCACCGACGCGTCGATTGCCTTGCGCGAAAAATCGTTGATTTCAAGCCCCTGCACGATTTCCACGTTTTTGCCGTCGCTGCGAATAGGCATTGAGGTAATCAGCCCTTTTTGCGTTCCGTACGAGCCGTCGGAGCAGACGCCTATGCTGTGGAAATCGCCGTCGGGCGTGGGATTGATGATTGACTGCACGGTATCGACAATCGCGCTTGCCGCACTCGCCGCGCTCGACGCCCCGCGCTCCTCAATCACCGCCGCGCCCCTGTTTCGGACGATGTGCACGAAGTCGTTTTCAAGCCAGTGTCTGTCGGCGATAACTTCGGTTGCGGGTTTGCCGCAGATTTTCGCGTTGAAGAAGTCCGGGAACTGCGTGTTGGAATGGTTGCCCCAAACGCACATGTTGCTCACGTCGCCGACATGCACGCCGGCCTTTTTTGCAAGCTGCGCCTTTGCGCGGTTTTCGTCGAGTCGCGTGAGGGCGAACCACCTGTCGGCGGGCACGCCCTCGGCGTTGTTCATGGCAATCCATGCGTTTGTGTTGCACGGGTTGCCGACAACGAGAATCCGCACGTCGTCGTCGGCGTTTTTTGCAATGCTGTGTCCCTGCCCGATGAACATTCTGCCGTTCATTTCAAGGAGGTCGGCGCGTTCCATTCCCTTTTTGCGCGGGGCGCAGCCGAGCATGATAATCCAGTTCGCGCCCGAAAAGCCCTCGTCGAGGTCGGTCGTTGACGACATCGAATTGAGGGTGGGGTAGGCGCAGTCTTCAAGCTCCATGGCAAGCCCCACGCGCATCGAGCCAGCCCCTGGGTAGACGCCGAGCATCATCAAATCGACGGGCTGGTCGGGCCCGAACATTCCGCCGTTTGCGATTTTGAACAAAAGGGAGTATCCTATGTGCCCCGTAGAGCCTGTGACGGTAATTTTAATCGGTTTTTTCATCATGCGTATAATCCTCTAATAATTTGCGCGGGCGGCGCGAATGTCAACATTATATCGGGGCGTTCCGCCGCGGGCGCGCGCCGTTTTGTGCGGATAATATTTTGCGAAATGTCTTTGCAATCGGGGGCGTTTTTGCGATAATCCGAATCTTTAAAACCGAAGAATTTTTCAATGAATCAAGACCACATCATTAAAATCGCAAGCGACCTCAACCTGCCCGTTATGGGCGTCGGAGCTGTCGCAAAACTTTTGGAGGAGGGCGCGACCGTTCCGTTCATCGCGCGGTACAGAAAAGAGGCGACAGGTTCGCTCGACGAAGTAGCCGTCACGAAAATCCGCGACGACATCGAACGCCTTGCCGCGCTCGACGAACGCCGCGCCGCCGTCAGGAAATCGCTCGACGAGCGCAAGCTGCTTACCCCCGAAATCTCCGCGTCGCTCGACGCCGCCGAGACGCTCGCGCGGATTGAGGACATCTACCAGCCTTTCAAACCCAAACGCCGCACCCGCGCGACAATCGCGAAAGAGCGCGGGCTTGAGCCGCTTGCGCAGTTCCTGCTTGAAAATCAGGACGCCGACTGCTCGTCGAAAGCCGCCGAATACGTCTCAGCGGAAAAGGAAGTTCCCGACGCCGAAGCCGCGCTCGCGGGCGCGCGCGACATCATCGCCGAGAACATCGCCGACGATGCCGAAGCCCGCGCGGCGGTCCGCGCGTACTTCGAGAAAGAGTCTAACATGTCGTCGAAAGTCATGTTCGGCAAGGAGGAGGAGGGCGCGAAATACCGCGACTACTTCCAGTGGACTGAACGCGCCAAGGACGCCCCCAGCCATAGAATCCTCGCAGTCCGCCGCGGCGAGGCGGAGGGCTTTCTCATAATGCGCATAATTCCGGAGGACGCGTCGGGGGCGGTGTCGATTCTTAAAAAGCTGTTCGTAAAGGGCGGCGGAGAGGCGGCGAAGCAGGTTGCGCTCGCCGCGGAGGACTCGTACAACCGCCTGCTTGCCTCCACTTCCGAAACCTACATGCGCTTGGAGGTCAAGAAACGCGCCGACGAGGACGCCGTTAAAATTTTCGCAAACAACCTGCGCGAGCTTCTCATGGCGTCGCCGCTCGGCCGCCGAAACGTTCTTGCGATAGACCCAGGCTTCCGCACGGGCTGCAAAGTCGTCTGCCTGAACCGTCAGGGCGACCTCCTCCACAACGACGTAATCTATCCCGAACAGGGCGCGATGAAAGCCGAGGAGGCGCGGAACAAGGTTCTTGCCTTCTGCAAGCGTTTCGAAATAGAGGCGATTGCAATCGGCAACGGCACGGCGGGGCGCGAAACCGAGGCGTTTGTGCGCTCGCTCGGGCTGCCCGCGTCGATTCCCGTGGTGATGGTAAACGAAAGCGGGGCGTCGATTTATTCGGCGTCGGAAGTCGCGCGCGAGGAGTTCCCGAACTTCGACATCACCGTGCGCGGCGCGGTGTCCATCGGGCGCAGGCTGATGGACCCGCTCGCGGAGCTTGTGAAAATCGACCCGCAGTCAATCGGCGTCGGGCAGTACCAGCACGACGTCAACCAGACCATGCTCAAACGCTCGCTCGACGACACCGTCATCAGCTGCGTAAACAGCGTTGGCGTAGAGGTCAACACCGCGAGCAAACAGCTGCTCTCCTACGTTTCGGGGCTTAACGCGACGACCGCCGCGAACATCGTGGAGTACCGCAACGCGAACGGGCCGTTCAAGTCGCGCCGCGATTTGCTGAAAGTCAAGGGGCTTGGCGCAAAAACCTACGAGCAGGCGGCGGGCTTTCTGCGCATTCGCGGCGGCGACAACCCGCTCGACGCAAGCGCGGTTCACCCCGAACGCTACGCCGTCGTAGAGCGCATGGCTTCCGACATCGGCGCGGACGTTGCTACGCTTCTTCGCGACCCCGCAGTCCGCGCGAAAATCGACCTCAAAAAATACGTCGACGGCGAGCTCGGCATGCCGACCCTCAAAGACATCATGCAGGAGCTCGGCAAGCCCGGCCGCGACCCGCGCGAAAAATTCGAGGTCTTCTCGTTCGCCGAGGGCGTCAACAAAATAGAGGACTTGCGCGAGGGCATGCGCCTCCCAGGAATCGTCACAAACGTAACCGCGTTCGGCGCGTTTGTCGATATAGGCGTCCATCAGGACGGGCTTGTGCACATCAGCGAGCTTTCCGACACTTTTGTGAAAGATCCCAACGACGTCGTGAAGCCGCAACAGAAGGTGAACGTGTGCGTCATGGAAGTGGACATCGCCCGCAAGCGGATAGGGCTTTCGATGAAGACGAACCCCCAGAAGCGCGTCAAGAGCGCGGGCGACGCCGCAAATCAGGGGCGTCCGCGCGCGCCGCGTTCGGGAGGCGGATTCGCGCCGCGCCGTTCGTCCGAGCCTTTCGGAAACTCGTTCGGAGACGCGTTTTCGAAGCTTTCAAAAAAGTAGTTTTCCCGCCGCCCGCGCGGGTTTGCGCGGCGCAAAACAAAAGAGCCGTCCCGTTCGGTCGGCTCTTTTGTTTTTATCCTTATTTGATAAAAAGCGGCGGTTTTTATCTTTTTGTGTTTTAAGGCGGTTTTGCGTGTTTGCGCTTTTCTTTGCGGTCAGAGCAGGTTTTTGCGCTTTGCCGCAAAAATCAGCTGCTGGGCGAATCCCGCGTGCGCGCCGAATTTTTGCGCGGCAAATTCCCTGATTTTGTCGGGGTTGTCGGGCGTGCCGTATAGCTCGGACATCGCCTTTCGAATCCATGTGTCGACGGGGAAGGCGTCCATTTTCGCCGCGCCGAAAAGCAGAATGCAGTCGGCGACTTTCTCGCCCACGCCGCTAAGCGACGTCAAATATTTCTTCGCCTCGCGGTACGGCATTTCGCGAAGTCCGTTCGGGTCGAAAGAGTCGGCGACGATTTTCTGCGCGGATTTTTTCAGGTATTCCGCGCGGAATCCGAGCTTGCATTTCCTGATTTTCGAAATGTCGGCGTCGGCGATTTTTTCGAAGCTCGGCAGCGCGCGGATTCCGTCGGCAATCTCTTCCCCGAAATTTTCCGACAGCAGTTTTACGCACTGCTTTATCTGCACAATGCGCTTGCTCGAACTGCAAATAAAGCACATCAGCGCTTCGGCTGGCGGCTGGCGGAGTATGCGCAGGGTCGGGTAGATTCTGAGCGCGGCTCGCATGTGGGCGTCTGCGGTATCGAAAAGCGATTGTCTGAGCGCGGCGTAGTCGCGGTCGGCGTCGAGGTATTCGGCGATTTTCCGCGCGGCGTCGGGGTTTGCGTTTTCGGGCACTGAGTACAGCACCTCTCCCGCGCCGTCGAGCCTCAGCTTTGCCGCGGTGTTCCCGAATGCCCCCGTGAATTGGGGCGCGTCGGAGTTCGCGTCGGCATACCAGCGGAACGACTGTCCGCCGTCGAGCGTTTCGGCGAAGTCGGACGGCGTAAATTTCGGCACGCCGAGCGGGCGAAAATCAGTCCACCGCATTTTTTTTGATTTTTGAATCGCCGTGTTTTACCGACCACAGCCACGACTGTTTTTGCGTGAGGATTTTCCCCGACGGCGAAAGGAGCGTCAGACGCCACGCGTTGACTTTTTCGTCGCGCCCAAGCCAGTCCGAACCTGTCAGACCGAGCTTTACTTCGCGCAGCACCGAGCTTGTTTCGGGCACGTCGAATACGAACTTGCGCACATGCGGGTGCTTTGTTGAATCGACTTCCAAAATGAAGCGGCAGGCGAGGGAGATGTCGTCTGGCTCGAAGCCGAACATCACAAAGAAGTACATGCCCGCGCGTTTTTTCGGCTGGCTGCGCATAATCAGGTGTCCGTGCGCGAACTCGTCTCCCGAAAATACTTCCGCAATTGTCCGTGTTTCGGCGTCGGTCAGGTAGCGCGGCAGGCAGTATGTGATTTTCGGCTCGTTCTTCATTCCCGCGCCGATTATATACGACTGCTCCGCGGATTCCGTCGTCTTGTCGTCTCCCGCGCACGCGCAGAGCAGCGCGAGCAGCGAAAGCGGAAAAAGTTTTAGGGCGTTTTTCATATCTGCGAGCATGGACGCGCGGACGCGTTCGGTCAAGAGTATTACACGAGTCCGTTGAGCATTCCGTAAAAATACATCGGTTTGAGCGCGTACACTTTAAGCAGCCACGCAAGGCGGCTTTCTTTCGACATGTCCATGAGCGAAAGCGGGAACGAGCTTTTGCGGTTTTTCCGATAGTCGAACTCGCACATGAGAATGTGCCCGTAGTCGGTGATGATGGGGCACGCGGCGTAGCCGTCGTACTGGCGCGTCGGCGTTTTGCCCTCCATGAGGGAAACGAGGTTCTCGGCGGCAATCGGCGCCTGTTTTCTTATCGCGGCGGAAGTCTTGCTTGTGGGGATTCCCGCGACGTCTCCGCACGAAATTATGTTCGGATATTTTTTGTGGAGAAGCGTGAATTTGTCGGCGTCAACCCAGCCCTCCGCCGCGTTCTTGCCCGAGGTCTTCGACAGCCCCGACTGCGGGACGAAGACGGGGGCGGTCATCGGCGGCAGGAAGTGGAGGAAGTCGTAGTCTTCCGCGACCGACTTCACGACTTTCCCGTCCTTTACGGTGTCGAGCCAGACTTTTTTCGCCGCCGTGTCGATTGCCTTCACGCGCGTCGAGAGATTCAGCTTTACGTTGCGCTCTGCGTAGATTTCGAGCAGGCGCGGCGTGAAGTAGGGGACGTCGTAGAGCTGCTTCGACGCCGTGTAGAAGTTGATGTCGAGCGCGTCGCGGCGGTTTTTCTTTCGCGACAAATGCTCCGTAAGCAGGCAGATTTTTTTCGGCGCGCCGCCGCATTTGTGCTTTGTGTAGGTGTCGGTGAAAATTCCCTTTCCGCCCTTCTCGGCGAATTTTTGCACGGCGTCCCGCGTCTTGATTGCGCCCGAATGGCAGTAGATGCAGTGCGCGTTTCCGACGCCGAGCGACTTTTCGTCGATGCCGTCAATCAAGTCCCAACGCAGGACAAGGCCGGGTGTGAGCACAAGGAAGTCGTAGCCGATTTTCTGCCCGCCGAGAGTCGCAACCGTTTTCGCGTCGGGGTCAACCGCAACGACCGAGTCTTTCACCCATTTCGCGCCGTCGGGAATGCAGTCTTTCTGCGGCTTGTACACTTCGTCGGGCTTGTAGACGCCGCCCGCGATTAGCGTGAATCCCGGCTGGTAGTAGTGCGTTTCGGCTGGGTCGATAATCGTGATGTCTGGCGATTCGAGCATGCGCAGCAGTCTCGCCGAAATGTCGATTCCCGCAGCACCCGCGCCGATTACCACAACCTTCGCCTTCGCGCCGCTTTTCGGCGCGGCGTAGGTGTTGGAAACCGCAGTCGCGGCGGCTGCGGTTGCGGTAAGCTTCAAAAATTTGCGTCTGTCGATATTTGCCATTTTTCCTCCTGAAAATTTAGGAAGAAATTAAAATGCGGCTTTGCGCTTTCGCAAGAAGAATCGTCGCGCCCGCTTTTATGATTGCAAAAATTTTTTTTGTATTTTAGTTTTTATTAAATCAAAAATACTAATATGATTTCCGCACCGCACAGATTCGTAAAATGCGCAGCATGCGCGCTTCTTGCCGCATTTTCCATCTCAGTCTCGCATGCCTCCGACAAGGCAATGCTCGACGCGTTCGTCGCAAAAGGGCTTTTGACGCCGCAGGAGGCGTCCGTGCTTGCAAAGGAATCGGCGGAAGTCGTCCGCTCCGTTGAATCGACAAAATCGCTGAAATTGAGCGCGCGCTTCCAGCTTCAATACGAGTGGATTGACGCCGAATCGTACAATCCATTCCGCGACTACGCATGCTCGCAGGGCTTCATCGTGCGCAGGTTCTTCATTCAGGCGGACGCCGACCTCGGCGGAGGCTGGGACGCCCGCGTTTCCGTCGATATGGCGCGCTCGCGCATGAACAGCATTCTGACCGACACATACGTTTCGAAAAAAATCGACGCGCTCGACGGCCGCATTTTCCTCGGCTACATGAAACCGGGGTTTTCGGTCGAGGACATGTTTTCGTCGTTCGGGCTGAACGCAATCGAACGCTCCGCGGCAACAATGTACTGGACGGGAGCTGCGAACAACCGCAGGCTCGGCGTCGGCAACCGCTACATGGGCGTGCGCTGGAACGGCGACATCGGCGGCGGACTCTCGTATATGCTCGCAATCACCAACGCCTACCAGCTCTCGCCGACCGAACTCGACGAACTTTCATACCAGTATACCGACAACCACTTCGCATATTGGGCAAGCGTCCATTATAAGACTTCGGGCGACGATTGGAGCTTCAAAACGGGCGTTTACACCGCTTATTCGAGCGACGCAAATTACAACATGGGCGCGACAGGCTCTGCATCGATTCTCTCGCTCAACCCGTACTTCGTCGCAGAGTGCGGCGGATTGCGGCTGTGGGGCGACTTCCTTGCATCGGGGGTAGCCGACGGCAAAAAAGTCGGCGGCAACTATACTCAGGCAAATCCGTACGGACTGAACTTTTCGGTCGAATACCGCTTCGCCACGGGCGAATTCGGGGAAATCGCGCCGACATTCAGATACTCGTGGGGCAATACCGACGGCAGGGGCTTGCGGATAGTCGACGCACAGCGGCAGTCGAAAAACATAGGCAAACTGTATAATAGCGTGCAGGAATTCTACGTCGGACTTAATTGGTATCTGCGCGGCGATAATTTGAAATTCCAACTCGGCTACGATTATTTGCAATATTCGGGCGGCGGCTTCGCAGACTCTTCGTCAATCCGCGTGCAAATGCAAATGAAATTGTAGCCCAACCGTGCTGAAACAGGGCGGACGCAAAACAATCAGCGCTGCGAACATGGCGCAAACGAACAAGCCAAACATCGAAAGAGCATGTCGGAATATAACAATAAGAGCAGCTCAACTCCAAAAACACCGACAATAAAAATTCGGATAAAAAACTTTACAAACGGCAGTAAAAGGTGTTTGCTAAAAAACAATCGCGGGCGTAGCTCAATTGGCAGAGCGCGAGCTTCCCAAGCTTGAGGTTATGGGTTCGACCCCCACCGCCCGCTGTTTTAAAAAGCCCGCAAATTTTCACCCTTGCGGGTTTTTTTGTCATTTCTCTTTTTCTCACTTAAAACCGCCCGCCAAATCGAAAAATCTTGCGTTTCCCCGTCAAATCTGTACTATTGCGCGAGAAAACGGATAATGCCGCCTTCCAAACAATGCCACACATTCCGCGGCCGAAGCGTTTTTTAGGGCTTTGGTTGCTGGGCAATCCCGCAAGACAATGAAACGCAAAAACAAGCTAAACGACGACTTTGATGACGGAAAAATCGGCATAGACGACTATACCGACATGAAGTGCTGCGATGACGCCTTGACAATCATCGGCGCAATCATAGTCATTTTGCTGATTATTATCCTTCCGTAGGATTGAATATCAATCGAGCGCAAACGAAAACGACTCGAAAGAGCGGGCAAAGACGACGGAGCTCATATCGTCTTTTTTCCGTTGCATGATTATGCGCTTAATATTTTGCGTTCCTTTTTATCCCGGCCGTCTGTTGCTGGGGCTATCGTATTTTTCAATGTATTATGCGCAGGCTTCGCTGCAGGAATAGGGTAAAATTCGCGCCGGAATTTTCGCTTTTTGCGGGTTTCTGAGGTGCCGCGCGGATTTTATTTGCGTTAAAAAAGCTTGATTGTTGTATTTATACTAATAATATAATTTTGTTTTAACTGATAAACATGTTTTTTATTTAATATGTACACGAAAGAAATTATTTGGGGTTTTGATATTGGCAAGGGTTCTCTTGGCGAGGCTGTAAGAGTGGGGAACGAATTTAAACATGTGCAGTCGCTCGAAATTGCGCCCGACTTTGCCGAAACAAAAACCACCGCAGCCGCCCGCCGCGCGTGGCGCACGCGCGAAGCCCATAAGGCGCGCGAATTGTGGCTTGAAAAATGTCTTTCCGAAGCGGGAATTGAGGTTCTTTTGCGGAGAAAGGTCGGCGTTGTTGACGGTGCGTGGAAGCTTGTCTCGAAAGGCGATGTGCGTTTGGAGCGCGAATTTCCGCCTGCGGGCGAAGATCTCTGTTATAATTCAATCGCTTTGCGCTGTAAATTACTGCTCGGCGAAAAACTCGAAAGTTGGCAGGTCTTCAAAGCTCTGAATTCGGCGATTCAAAACCGCGGCTATGACGCAAACATTCCGTGGGGGGACGAAGACGCGGCGGACGGCGGAGACGGCATCTCGCGGAAATCTTCCGATTCCGACGCAAGCGGAGACGGCGAGTCTTATGCCGAAAAGCTTGCTCACTATGAGCGCGAATTTGACGGTATTCTCGCGGAGCTTGACAATCGCGAAAAATACGAATTTCCGTGCTTTTTCAAAGCGGCGAAAATGGGCTTGTGGTCGCCCGAAAATCCCGATTTTGTCGGCGTCAGAATCGACAATACCGCCGAAAAGGCAAAAGGATATGTCGTGCCGCGAGAGGCGGTTGTCCGCGAATTCCGCGCGCTCGTAAACGCCGCCGCGTTGCAGTATCCGAATCTGAAAGGCAAGGCGGATTTCATCATGTTCGGCAGGGCTTGTGAGCCGTACGCTTCGTACAATCCAGAGCTTCGCAAGCGGTTCGGGCTTAAACGCGGCGCGGCGACCGACTGGACCGCGCTGGGGCAGAAAACGCCGCGCTTCGACAACCGCGTAATCGACAAATGCAAACTGATTCCGCGGCTAAACGTTTGCAAAATCAAGCCGCTTGACGAATGCAAAACCGACGACGACTTTCTGTCATACACAATTACATTGTCGTTAAAATTGTTAAATCTGCGTTTTTTCCGTGGCGCGGGTGTGGATTCTCTTTCGTTCGACGAATTTTTACGGGCTTTCGAACTTGCCAAAAACTCGAAATTCAAATTGGGCAAGGCGGCTTTGAAAAAGTTTTTCAAAACAATCGGCGCGGAGGTGATGGACGAGAGCCAGTCGGAAATCGAACAGCCGAGGAACGGAGGCAGGGCGGCGTTTTCACGCCCCGCAATGCGGATATTGCGCGACCTGATTTTTTCGGGCAAGTCGCCCGCGGAATTTTACGCGACGGCAATCGAAAATATTGCAAACACTGACAAGAACAAGGGGCTTGTCGCTGGGGATTTGGACTTTCTGAAACTCATGGGGGACGCGCCGTGGAGCGGAATTTTCATTCCGGATGTCGGTTTGTCCGACTTTGCCGATGCTTCCGCAGCCGCCCGCGAGGCGCAAATCAACAAGCTTATCGGAAGCCAAAACGACCCCATTGTGCGCCACAGGCTTTCGTTCTTTTACGAGCGCATAAAATCGCTCGAAGCAAAGTTCGGCGTTCCCGATAAAATCGTGCTCGAATTTGTGCGCGACGATTTTCTCGGCAAAAAGGCAAAAAGCGATCTGAACAAGGCAATCAAAACGCGCTTCGATGAGAAGAAAAAGCTTGCCGAAGATCTTGATTCAAAGCGGGAGGAGTTCGGTTTCAAATACGCCTCGAAAAAAATGCTGTTAAAATTCGAATTGTACAAAAAACAGGGCGGAGAATGCGTTTACACGGGAAATGCGCTGCCGCTTTCGGAGCTTGAAAGTTTGGAGATTGAGCACATTGTTCCGCGCAGCCGCGGCGGCCCAGACGCGATGTACAATTACGTATTGACCGACGAGAAAACGAACAAGGAGAAGGGCGACCGAACGCCCTTCGAATGGCGTTCGACAATGGGTGCGGAGTGGGAGAGCTATTGCGAGCGCGTCCGCAAGTTGACAAAAGAACTCGGCGCAAAACGTTGCAAACTTTTGCTTTCACCGAACGCGGCGGAGCTTGTGGAAAAATACACGGCTCTTGCCGAAACCGCATGGATTTCAAAGCTTGCGCAGCGGATTTGCTGCCTGCATTTCGGTTTCCAATTCGGCGGACTTGCGGGCGCAAAAAAGGTTTGGACGGTTTCGGGCAATACCACCGCCATGATTCGCGGGCGCTACGGCTTGAACAGGCTTCTCCACGACGAAGAGTCTGCGGAGGATTTGTCTTTGTTCGACCGAATTTGCATGGAAAAGAAATTCGAGGAAAAGAACCGCAAAAACAAAAAGCACCACGCGCTCGACGCCATGTGTCTTTGCTTTGCGCCGACTTCGAACGCAAAGAAAGCCTCCGCCTACAAAAATATTCTTCCCGAAGAAATCACGCGCAACCCTGAAAGCGACGAAGCCCGCAAGTTTTTCGGCAGGTATCTGGCAACAGTAATTCCGAATAAGGTTGCGGTGGAAAAGTCAAAACTTGAACAGACGATTTACTCTTTGCGCAAGGGACGCATTGTGAAAAAGTGCAATGTCCGCGATTTGGCATACGAAGGAATAAATCCCAAATACAATTATACGAAATTGGTTAAACGCATAGAAAGTATCGTTGGAGATGTTTCAAAACGCATAATTTCCGATTTTGTATTGTCTAATCCCGATTTAAAAGAATCCGAATGGGAGGATTGGTGCAAATATGAAGCAGCAATTCCCTCCAAAAACGGTGCGCCAACAAAGTTGCTGCGGGTGCTGTGCGAAGTCGGCAGTCCCGAAGAATACAAGGATTTGTCGAAGGACGGCTGCGGCGCGTACCGCAAGGGTGATTCACACAAAGGGCAGTTCATCTGGAAAACTCAAAAGGGTAAGTATATGGTTGCGCCCGTTTATGCGCACGCCTCGAAGGCGAAAGTTTTAGCCTCATTGAAAAACAATCCCGATTGCGCCGAAGTTTGCGGATTTTTTAGACAGAACTGCCTTGTCGAAATTCCGAACGATGTCGTCGATAAATCGGGAAAAATGCTCTTAAAGTCGGGTATTTACAAGTCTAATTCGATTCGGGCGGATGGGTATGGGTATTTGGAAAATTCGGACGGAATTTCGTCTAAGCCCATTTCCATTCAGTACCTAATGCCCGCGGGAATGAAACGCATAAAATTGGATATAATATAATGAGCTATCATATTTTGCACGTCATGGATTACGGGTGCAGGCTCGTGCGCGAGCGCGGTCTGCTGGTATGCAAAAAAGACGGCAAAATATTGGGCAAAATAGCATTGGAGGATTTGCGCGCGGTGATTCTTCTCAACGGCGCGGTTTCGATTAGCGGAGACGTCATTGCCGCGCTGTCGGAATTCGACGCCGTGATAGTTCATTGCAGGGATTTTAAGCCCGTCGGCATCACCGTTCCGAACAACCGCACATACGACGCAAAAGTGGTTTTAAACCAGTCCGCCGGAAACAAGAATCTGAACGGAGCAATCTGGCGTCGCCTGCTTGCCGCAAAAATCCGCAACAACGCCGAGTGCCTCAGGCAAATCGGAATCAAAAAATGCCGGCTGTTTTCAATGGCGCAATCGCAAAACGCATTGTTGAACGAATCGCTTTGCGCGCGGGAATATTGGAAACATTATTTTCCGCAACTTGGAGAGTACGGAGTAGGGCGCGATCCGAAAAACGGCGACTCTAAAATAAACGTTCTGCTAAACTACGGATACGGAATTATGTCGGCGATAATCCACCGCGCGGTTATCGTAGCGGGCTTGAATTTTCTGCTCGGAGTAAACCACAAAACGTATTACAAAAATACGCCGCTTGTCCACGACGTGATTGAACCGTTTAGGGCGTTTGTGGATTTTGCGCTCTACCAATTTCTCGTTGCCGAAAGCGGGGCTTCGATTGCGGCTTGGTCGGTGTATTTCGGCAAGTTTTTGCGCGACAGGCGCGTAAAAAAAGCTTCGGTTTCGATGAAATTGTGCGACGCCGCCGACTATCTTTGCGAAACACTTGCAAACGCATATCGGCGCAAAGATTCTGGTGAATTGTGGACGCCGAAATTATAAATTTCAATGGCATGCAAAATCGAAAAAAGGAGTCCGTATAGAATGGGGTGGCTGATGGCGATGTTCGACTTGCCCGTGTTGCTCGACGAAGAGCGCAAAGAGGCGACCCGATTCCGAAACGCTTTGCTCGACGACGGATTTATCATGATTCAATACTCCGTGTATTCGCGTCCGTGCGTATCAATGGAGCGCATGAAAAAATATTATGAACGTGTTAAATCCTACGCTCCTACGACGGGAGACATAAGGCTTTTGTTTTTTACGGATAAGCAGTGGGCGACGAGCAAACTGGTTTGCCGTCGACCGAAGCGACTTGAAAAAGTCCCCGAGCAGATTGAATTTTTTTCGGAGGGGGCGGAAGAGTTTTTCGCAAAACCGTCGCCACAGTACGAATTGGACAAGACGGATAATAATTTTCTGCTGTTTTAGGTGTGAATAAAAAAATGCCGAATTTTAAGGTACTATGTAGAGCTTAAAATTCGGCATAATCAGTTAAGACTTTATAGCAAAATTATGGACTAATTATTTGGCACGCCATAAATTATGTCAAGTATAATCTAAGAAAGAACACTTTGCTGTAAAGTCAAAACTTCGAGAACGGACAATACGTCGCCAATAATAATCTAAGAAAGAACACTTTGCTGTAAAGTCAAAACTGCTTTCACCCGAAGTTTTGCGTCGAGGTTAATCTAAGAAAGAACACTTTGCTGTAAAGTCAAAACAATCCTGCGGTATAGCTTACTTCTACCGTGAATCTAAGAAAGAACACTTTGCTGTAAAGTCAAAACTTGACAAGCAATCGCACATATGCTTCAATGAATCTAAGAAAGAACACTTTGCTGTAAAGTCAAAACTCAACGATTAAAGCCCTTGCATATTCGCAAAATCTAAGAAAGAACACTTTGCTGTAAAGTCAAAACACCGAGTTTCTTGGCTTCCCGCTCAATCCAAATCTAAGAAAGAACACTTTGCTGTAAAGTCAAAACGTTTGTGCTCTTTATTTTCATTTCAGTCCTAATCTAAGAAAGAACACTTTGCTGTAAAGTCAAAACTTATACCAAACGAGGACGTCGAATAGACATAATCTAAGAAAGAACACTTTGCTGTAAAGTCAAAACAGAGACGGCTTACAGCCCATTTTAGAAAAAAATCTAAGAAAGAACACTTTGCAGTAAAGTCAAAACAAGTCTTCGGGCAAGCTCTGTTGAATATGCAATCTAAGAAAGAACACTTTGCTGTAAAGTCAAAACAAGTTTGAACGTACCCTCGTTATGCAGATTAATCTAAAAAAGAACACTTTGCTGTAAAGTCAAAACCAAGCGCATTTTTTGATAATTTCATATTTTAATCTAAGAAAGAACACTTTGCTGTAAAGTCAAAACGCGCCGTTTACGACGTATTCGGCGAACTTCAATCTAAGAAAGAACACTTTGCTGTAAAGTCAAAACCGTAGCGTTTTACGATGTAGCAGACGGCGGAATCTAAGAAAGAACACTTTGCTGTAAAGTCAAAACCAACGCGCCTTTGGTGTCTGTGGCGAAAATAATCTAAGAAAGAACACTTTGCTGTAAAGTCAAAACGCCTCCGCGCTATCAGATAGACGACCGCGAAATCTAAGAAAGAACACTTTGCTGTAAAGTCAAAACCCGACAGATAACACCCAACGGGCGACATTAAATCTAAGAAAGAACACTTTGCTGTAAAGTCAAAACCACTTAATTGTATGTTTTTTCTAGCTTTTCGCGAACTCCGTTTCCTCCGCCTCGATGAAATTGTCGGCGCAGGCGATTTTAAGTGGATTGCGCGAGGCGACAGTTCCCGCAGGGATTCCGTTTGCAGGTTCGCCGATTTTCGCTCGCCAAATGACGGTCTTCTGTCCGTCGATTTCGGTGAATGCCCCGGGGAAAGGCTTGCTCACGCCGCGGATTAGGTTGAAGACTTCGCGGGCGGTTTTCGAGAAGTCGATGCGTCCGTCTTCGGGGGTGCGTTTGCCGAAATACGAGGCTTTCGACAAGTCTTGCGGGACGGTTTTCGGGTTGCCGTCGAGTAGCGATTCGAGCGAGCGGGTGAAGACGCGTAGGGCGGCGTCGGAAATGCGCGGCTGAATGTCGCCGACATATTCGTTTTCGCCGAAATCGACTTTTTCTTGGTCCACGACTGCGCCCGTGTCGAACTTTTTTTCGAGCACGTGGAGGGAGACGCCGCCGTAGGATTCGCCGTTTATAATCGCCCAGTTAAGCGGGGCGCGGCCGCGGTAGGCGGGCAGGTAGGAGCCGTGCATGTTGTACGCGCCAAGCTTTGCCTGCGAGAAAATTTCTTCGGGGATAATATTGCGGTAGTAGAGCGACAAAATCAAATCGGGCTGCATGTATTTGACTTTGCGGTACCACTTTTCCGTTTTGAGCGTTTCGGGCTTGAAGACGGGGATAAAGTTTTCCTTTGCGAGCGATTCCGGCGTTTTGAACCAGTGCGCTTCGTGCGGGTCGGTGTCGTGGGTGAAGACGCCGATTACGTTGTAGCCCTCGTCGAGCATGTATTTCAGGCAGCGGTAGCCGACGTCGCTGAACCCGAAAAACAGGATTTTCTTGTCCTTATTTTCCATCGCCGAACCCGATTGTTTCCTTGATGACGTACTTCGGGCGCGACTGCACAATCTGGTAGATTCGCCCGATGTATTCGCCGATAAGCCCGATGCCGACAATCGTCACGCTGATGAGGAAGAAGAGGATTGCAAAGAGGGTGAAAACGCCCTCCGCCTCGCCCTCGGAGAAGAGGAAAATTCTGCGGAAGAGGAGAATCACGACAAGACCGAGCGAGCCTATGCTCGACAAAAATCCGAAAATCGTGAACAGTTGCAGGGGCATGATTGTGAAGCCCGTGATGAGGTCGAAATTCAGCCTGATGAGCTTGTACATGCTGTATTTTGATTCTCCCGCCTCGCGCGCGGCGTGCTCGACCTCTATTTCCGCGGGCTTCGAAGAGAACGTGTACGCGAGCGCGGGAATGAACAGCGAGCGTTCGTTTGTTTTGAGAATCGCCTCGACCACGTTGCGTCTATACGCGCGGAGCATGCAGCCTTGGTCTTTCATTCTGATGTTCGTCATTTTGTCCCGCGCGAAGTTCACGATTTTCGAGCAGTAGCGGCGCAGGGCGGTGTCCTCGCGCTGTTTGCGGTAGCCGCCGACGCTGTCGCAACCCTCGTCGATTTTCGCGAGCAGTTTGCCGATTTCTTCGGGCGGATTTTGGAGGTCGGCGTCGAGCGTTACGATAACGTCGCCCTGCGCTCGTTCGAACGCGGCGATGATTGCCGTGTGCTGTCCGTAGTTGCCGTTAAAGTCTATGAGTTTGACGGTTTCGGGGCGCTGCATGCAAAAGCCCCTGAGCATTTCGCCCGACCTGTCCTTGCTGCCGTCGTTTACGAAAATTACTTCCCACGACCTGCCGAGCGCGTCCATCGCCTTGCAGAGTCTGGTAAAGAGGTGGTCGAGGTTTCCCTCTTCGTTGTATACGGGGATTACGACTGATACGTCCATGATATTTTTGTTTGTTTTAGGGGGGTAAATTAGGAGGGGATATTAGAAGCCGAATCTGGGCAGGTTGCGCATTTGGAGCTTCGGGCCGGTCATCGTGTTTTCTTCGAGGCAGCCCTTGAACGCTACGCACGACAGCACGATTGCGCGTTTCATTAGAATCGCCCCCGGTTGGAGAACCGAGTTGCAGCCCGCTTCGGCGTGTTCGGCGACCATTGCGCCGAGCTTGCGCATGTTCGAGTCTATCCTGCCTTCGGGGAGCGAAAGAATCACGTTCTTGCGGTCGAGCCTGAGGTTTGCGCAGATTACGCCCGCGCCGAGGTGTGCGCGCGTTCCCAGAACGGAGTCTCCCACGTAATTATAGTGGGGGGTTTCGACCTTGTCCATGAGCATGCTGTTTTTGTATTCGCACGAATTTCCCATCACGCAGCCCTCGCCGACAATCACGTTTCCGCGGACGAAGCAGCCTATGCGGATTTCCGTATTTGCGCCAATCCACGCGGGGCCTTTGATATGCGCGTAGGGGGGCAAGGAGACGGTCGGGTGGATATACACGTCGCCTTCGATACACACGCCCGCGGGAATGTCTTTTTTTGATTCGAGCGAGGAGAAGTCCACGCTTGCGAGTGCGTTTTTGATATTTTTTACCCATTCCCACGGAGCCATGTCGGGCGTGAAGAATCCGGAAAATCTTTCGAGGGATTTGGGCAGGTCGAAGAGGTCGCTTGCTTTCATTTTATGGGGGTCGAGATTACTCCAAACCGATTTTATTACAATTAAAATTTTCGGTTTTTAAGCACAAAAAAAGCGCGGCGTGCAAAACGCCGCGCTTCGGTTTCAAATATTAGTCCGCCTCGGCGAACGAAACCTGCTTTACGCCCGATTTCGCGCAGGCGTTGAGCACTGCGATTGCCGCTTGGTGCGGAGCGTCGGCGTCGGGGTAAATTGTGACGATCGTCGAGATTCCGCTTTTGTCCGCGCTTGTGCGCAGTCTGCGGAGGGTGGAGGCAAGTTCGTTGAGTTCGATTTCGCCGGCGTGGTCGATTGGCGAGCCGTTGAGGAATATGCTTCCGTCGGGCGCGATTTCGACAATCTGCTCGCTGGGGAGGGCGACGTTCTTTTCCTGCGGCGCGGATTCGGCGGGAAGCGAGAAAAGCAGGTCGGCTTCCTGTTGAATCGGCAGGTACATGAAGTAAATCAGAAGAAGGAATACGACGTCAATCATCGAGGTCAAGTCGAAAGAGTCTTCCGATTGCAAAATATCCGAATTTTTCGCCATGGCTTAGTCCTTCAAAGTTCCGAATAGAATGTTGTAGACGCCCGCTTCCGCGCAGGTTTTCATCAAGTCGTTGACGTACCTGAACGGCGTGTGCGCGTCGGCGCGGATATACGCGCCCTTGAACCCTTCGCGTTGGTTGCGCGCCATGAGTGTCTCTTTGATGGTGGGCAGGTCGGACGCGAACGCTCCGAGGAAGAATGTTCCGTTTTCCGAAACCGACAGAAATTGCCTGTCGCCGACGTCTTCGGGAACTTTCGCTTCCGGGGCAATCGGCATGGCAACCTGCACCAACTCCGCCGAAGCGTAGCTGGTTACGGTCATGAAGAAAGTGATGAGAAGGAACACGACGTCAATCATTGGCGTCATTTCGAACTTCCCGTCATCTTCCGATGGTTTCCAAACTTTCATAAAAAGTTTTTCCGAACGGCTTGATTACTTGTTTTCTTCGGGCGTTTCGGGAGCTTGTTCGACGGGTGCCTCCGCAGCGTCTGCCACGATTTCTTCGATGTCTTGCGGGCCGTACTTGATGGAGAGCTTCATCGTGTAGATGATGTCGCCGATGATGCGCGATGAGCTGGAAATAATCGCGCCGTATTTGTTCTTGAACATGAAGAAGAAGAACATTGAGGGGATACCTACAATCATGCCCGTTGCAGTTGTGATGAGGGCTTCGGCGATGTTGTCGGCAAGTTTCGACGCGCTGCCCGCGCCTTCCGCGGCGATTGTGTTGAACGCCTTGACCATACCGGAAACCGTACCGTACAGACCAAGCATAGGAGCAAGAGATGCCGTAACCGAAAGGTAGTTAATCAAAACATAGGGCGAGGCGAATTCTTCCACCGAAGCTTCCTCCATTGCCGACTCTACAGACGAAACGTCGATTTCGCGTTCGTCCGCGCGGGAAAGACCGCAACCGATGATGTTTGTAATCGGCGAGGGGTGTTTTTCGCAATAGTCGATAGCGTCGCTGATTTTGAGCTGGTTTACAAGCTTTTCCACTTCCTTTACGCCGTCGGGATTGAGGAACTTCTTTTTGCGGAGCGCGATTGCATTGTAAACGATAAGCGTTGTCGCAAAAATGCCGAAGAAGCCGAGTGGATACATTGTCCAACCGCCGGCGCGCCATATGTCGGCGAAGGATTTTTCCACGACTTGGGGCGCGTCGGGCTTTTTGGGGGCGTCCGCCGCGGGGGCGTCTGCCTGCGCGAACGAAACTCCCGCTCCGGCGAGCAGAAGGACTGCGATTGACATTATCGAGAGTGCTTTTCTTTTCATTTAGTTATAATGTTAGGGTGTTGTTTTTTGTAAAAAAAGTTTATGCGTTGCGTTGGGTATACAGCGCGTTTTCGGGATTGAATATTGTCCGCATTCAACGCGCTTTTCAAGCATATTATGATTTTTTTTTAGGGCGGTTTTTATCGGGATTGCGCTTTGTGGAATTCGGCGAATTCGGCGATTTTCTTGCAGAGCTGGCTCAGCCCGTTGCGGCGGTTGGGCGTCAGGTGCGCGGTGATGCCAAGCTCTTCGAGGAACGACGGGTCGAATTGCAGCACCTCTTCGGGGGTAAGTCCGTCGTACATTGAGCACACAAGCGACGCTATTCCGCGCGTAATCACGGAGTCTGCGTCCGACTTGAAATGGCATTTGCCGTCCGAGAAAGTCGGCACGAGCCACAGGCTCGACACGCAGCCCTTCACGAGAAATTCGTCGATTTTCAGCTCCTTGTCGAGCGGAGTTGCCGACTTGTTTTTCAGCACGATGTATTCGAACAATTCCTGCGGCGTTCCGAAATATCCGTATTCTTCGCGCACGGCGTTTTTTCTGTCGTCTATGATACCCATTTTATATTCCCAAAATTCTTATTCCGTTTTCCTCGGCGAGTTTCTTTACTTTGTCCTTTTCGAGCACTATGACTTTGTCTGCCTCGACGACCACGTTTTTTATGTCCGCCGCCGCGAGTTTGCGCATTGTGCGTTCGCCGATTACGGGCACGTCGAAGCGGTAGTCCTGATTCGGTTTTACGGTTTTTGCGAAAATGCAGTCTTTTGCCCCGAATGTCGCGGCGCGTTCGAGCATTGCGTCGGTGCCCTCGAAAGCTTCGACGGCAAGCACCGTTCCGCGCGAGACCACGCAGCCCTGTCCGATGTCGAGCCTTGCGCATTCGCGGGCGATGTGCATTGCGTGTTCGATGTGTTCGGGCAGAATGTTTTTCATGTTCGCCCCGCAGAAAAAGCCTTTCGGCGCGAGGGAGTCGTCGAGGAAAGCGCGTGCGTCGAGCATGTCTACGCCGATTTTTTGCAGTTGGTCGGCGATAGCCCCGAAGATGGTTTCGGCGTTTTTGCGTTTGAGGGTTGCGAGCACGAGAATTGCTTTGAGGTCGGGCTTCATACCCTTAAAGAGCTTTTTGGGCGTGATTTGCCCAGCCATTATTGCGTACCGCGCCCCGACTTTTTTGAGGTTTTTCAGCAGGTGTCCGAGCTGTCCGACGTTTGCGCACGCGCGTTGGGAGTCGTCGAACCTCTCCCACAGTTCGGGAGCGGTTTCGCCTTCGAACGCCATTAGCGCGTTGGGGATTCCCGCCGCGTCGAGTCTGTCTTTCAGGAGCGACGGGTATGCGCCCTTGCCGGCGAGGATTGCGATTTTCGCGGATTTGTCGAAGTCGGTTGGCAGGAATTTTGAAATCATGTTAGTCGAAATTTTGACCGTAGCCGAAGAACGATTTTTTCACGGAGCGTTCGGCCGAAATTTTTTCGCCGCACTTAAACAGCGTTGTATCTGCGGCGAATTTGCATTGGGCGATTTTCTTTTTTGCGGCTTCGACTTCCGAGACCCGCGCGTAGTCTATCGTTATTTTTCCGCCGCATACAACCGCGCGTTGCCCCGTTTTTACGATGTCGGTTTTGCCGTTTTTTGTTTTTACGACCAGCGCGCCTTCGACGGGCAGAACTTCGGTTTTTCCGCCGTTGGTCGATACCGAAAATCCGCGGCTTTCGGCTTCGAGTTCGGCTTCTGGCGTCTTTATTTTCAGCGAGCTTGTCGGGCGAAGTTGGGGCGCGCGGACGTGCAACGCGCCTTTTTTTAGCGTCATTTCGCATGCCGACGTTGTTGATTCGGAGTCGTTGGAGAGGTCGTCTTTAAACGGCGCAACCTGCTCGAATTTTCCGATTTCAAGCTCGGAATCTTCGGCGAGCAAAAACGCCGTTTTGTTCGAGAGCACGGCGAACACGCCTTTGCCGCCCGAAATTTTTGCGTCTTTCGCCGCGCCCGACGTTCCCGCAACCGCCGCCGTTTTCGCTCCGCCGAATCCGATTTCGGACGCGCCCCGCGCCGTGTGGACATACAGCAGCCCGCCCGCGGCGTGCAGGTTCGCCGCCGCAAACGCCAGCGCAAGCGCGATTCCGGTTCGTTTCATTATTTTACGACGATGTTGATTATCTTTGCGGGCACGCAGATTTCCTTGACGATTGTCTTGCCGTCGATGAATGCGAGCACGTTGGGCAGGGCTTTCGCCGCCGCGAGCATTTCGTCTTTCGACGCGGTTTTTGCAATCGAGAGTTCGCCGCGCAGTTTGCCGTTGACCTGTACGCCCATTTTCACGGTGTCGCCGCCGATTTTCGATTCGTCGGGCTTCGGCCACGCCGCCTTTGCGACGGTCGAAAAATTGCCGAGGCGTTCCCAGAGTTCCTCCGCGATGTGCGGGGCGAAGGGCGCGAGCAGTTTGACGAATTTTTCCGCGCTTTCCTTCGAGACTTTTTCGGTCTTCTGGAAAGTCGAGAGGAAAATCATCATCTGCGAAATCGCCGTGTTGAAGCGCAGTGTTTCGATGTCGGCGGAGACTTTTTTGATTGTCTCGTTGAGGGATTTCAGCAGGGCGGGGTCGTCCTGCGCGCCGTCGGCGATTTTTTCGGCTATGCCGCCGTCCTTGCCGACGAACTCGCGCCAAATCTTTTTGAGGAAGCGCGACACGCCCTCGATTCCGTTTGTATTCCACGGTTTTTGGTCTTCGAGCGGTCCGAGGAACATTTCGTAGAGTCTCAGCGAGTCCGCGCCGTACTGTTTGATGATGTCGTCGGGGTTGACGACATTGCCGCGGCTCTTGCTCATCTTGAAGCTGCGGGCGTCTACGGTAATCGACTTGTCGGCTTTGAGCACGTACGCCGCGCCGACTTTTTCGACGTCGCTTTCGGCGAGTTTCACTGCCTCGGCTCCGTTTTCAGAAGCTTGGCTTGCGGGCACCCACTTGCCGTCCTTTTTATAGCCTGTGTATTCGAGCTGTCCGAGGATTATCCCTTGGTGGAACAGTTTTTTGAAAGGTTCGTCGCCCTTGACCACGCCGCAGTCGAAGAGCACTTTGTGCCAGAAGCGGGCGTAGAGCAGGTGGAGCACCGCATGTTCCGCGCCGCCGATGTAGAAATCGGGGTACTGCCAGTAGCGTTCGGCTTCTTCGCCAATCGGGGCGGAGTCGTTGTGGGGGTCGCAGTAGCGCAGGTAGTACCAGCACGAGCCAGCCCACTGGGGCATTGTATTTGTTTCGCGGCGGGCGTCGAACCAGTTTTCGCCCGATGCTTCCGGCGCGTTTTTGACTTCGCCCGTTTCGACGTTCACCTTGACGTTCAGCCATTCCGTCGCGTGCGCGAGCGGGCTTTCGCCCGTGCCCGACGGCTTGTAGTTTTCGACCTGCGGCAATGTGAGCGGCAGCTGGTTTTCGGGAAGCGGAAGCGCGTAGCGCGTTTCGCCGGAGTCGTCCTTGAAAGACACGGGTTCGGGCGGCAGTTTGCCCTCCCAGACTTTGCTTTTCGACGCGGCGTCGTAGGCGTCTTTCGATACCCAGAGAATCGGGAAGGGTTCGCCCCAGTAGCGTTGGCGCGAGAACAGCCAGTCGCGCAGTTTGTAGTTTACGGATTTTTTGCCGAGCTTTTTCTCTTCGAGCATTCCGATAATCGCGCGTTTTACCTCCGCCGAATCCATGCCCGTAAATTCGCCCGAATTTACCATTTTGCCTACGTCGGTGAAGGGCAGGGGAACGTCGTTGCCGTCGGCGTCCTTCTTTTCAATCACGCGGATAATGGGCAGGTCGAACTGTTTTGCGAAGTCGAAGTCGCGGTCGTCGTGCGCGGGAACCGCCATGATTGCGCCCGTGCCGTAGCTCATCAGAACGTAGTCGGCAACCCAAATCGGAATGAGTTTTCCGTTGACGGGGTTGATTGCGTGTGCGCCCGTCGCCACGCCCGTCTTTTCCTTTGCGAGGTCTGTTCTGTCGAGGTCGCTCTTTGAGGCTATCGCCTTGCGGTAGGCTTCCACCGCCGCATTTTGGTCGGGCGAAACGAGTTTATCCACAAGCGGGTGTTCGGGGGCTACGACCATGTAGGTTGCGCCGTAGAGCGTGTCGGGGCGGGTTGTGAACACGCGCAGTTTTTGACCCTTTGCGTAGGAGTCGGCTATTTCGAAATCGACTTCCGCGCCTTCCGAGCGTCCAATCCAGTTGCGTTGCAGGCGTTTTGTAGAGTCGGGCCAGTCGAGCTTGTCCAGCCCCTTGATGAGTTTGTCGGCGTATGCCGTGATTTTCAGCACCCACTGGCGGAGCTTTCTGCGTTCCACGGGGAATTTGCCCACCTCGCTCTTGCCGTCTATGACTTCCTCGTTTGCGAGCACCGTTCCGAGTTGCGGACACCACCACACGGGTTTTTCGTCCACATACGCAAGCCCCATTTTGAAGAGTTGCAGGAAAATCCACTGCGTCCATTTGAAGTACGACGGGTCTGTCGTGTTTATTTCCCTCTGCCAGTCTATTGCGAAGCCTATCGACTTTATCTGTTTGCGGAAGTTGTCGATATTTGCGGCGGTCGTAATCGATGGGTGTGTGCCCGTTTTTACCGCGTACTGTTCGGCGGGAAGTCCGAAAGCGTCCCAGCCCATCGGGTGCAGGACGTTGAAGCCGTTTGCCCATTTATAGCGCGCCAAGATGTCCGACGCCGTGTAGCCTTCGGGGTGTCCGATGTGCAGACCCGCGCCCGACGGGTAGGGGAACATGTCCAAAATGTAGTATTTGGGAGCGGCGGCCGCGGTTTCGGCGTGGAATGTTTTTTCGTCGTCCCATTTCTTTTGCCAGTATTTTTCTATTTCGGAAAAATTGTATTCTGCGTTCTTGGTAGCCATAAAAAATTTAATGCGTTAAAGTGCGGTATGATTGCATTTTTTATGTTTTCGTCAAGGCAATATAAAATTTGCCTATAAACAAAAAAACTCTAAAAAAGTACAAATTTTTTCATTGACATTATTATACTTATATCCTTCTATATGACTTTGGAGGTAGGAACATGTTCAGGGAGGGTCTAACAAATTGTTTTTTAAGGGGAAGCGGAAAACGCTGTCGCCCGAAGCGCGGGCGCGTGTTGTTCGGCGGCTCCGACTGTTTTAATAAGGAGGGCGGGCGGAGTTTTTGCAAGCTCGGCGAATCGTTCTCCATGGGCTTGCGGCGGTCGTTGTCCGCAATGTCCCGTCGGCTTGCGGGCTGTTTTTCGGGTGAATCAAAAATGATGGGCGTTTGTCTGTCCTCTGGTTTGCGTTTGTTTGTTGCGTCGGTGTTTGCCGTATGCTCGGTTTCGGTTTTATGTACGGAGTCTTTTGCCGCGCCCGACAAGGTGGCGAGCAAAACCGCCGCCGCGAAAGCCGCTCCTGCGGGTGCTGTCGGCGCGAAGAAGAATGCCGCCTCAAAGCCAGCCGCTCCGCAAAAGAAGGCTCCGCCGAAACCGACGAAGCCGTTGGAGCTTACCGCCCCCGCCATGGCGGGCGTAAGAGACGTTGTTTCGCCCGATTCTAAAGCCATAAAAACTCCCGACAAGGGGAAGTCCATAGCTTCCGCGAAGTCGTTTTCAGAGCAGCTCAAAGAGCTTGAAAAGGGCAAGAACCAGTCGAAAAAGAAAAAGCCCGTCAGAATGCGCAAGCAGGTTATCGACGGCAAGGTCTGCGTTTGGGGGCGCACTGCCGAGGACGCCGAAATGTACGCGTCGGAGGCTATCCGCAAATTCGTCGGCCGCAAGGCGAATTTCAGGGTCAAGGATTCGGTTTTCGTTTCCGACTCTCCCAAATTCATCTGCATGGTGCGCTTCAACTATTCCGACGAAATGCCCGAAACGTGGTTTCTCGAAACCGAAATGGTAACGGGCTTCGGGAAGTCGAAGGAACGCGCCTATGCCGACGCCATTTGCAAGGCGACAACCCGCGTCAAAAACGTGCAGAGGCTCGCCGACTGGAAGAGCACAAACAGCAGCACGAAAAACGCGACGGAGATGGGAATGATTCCCTATGACTATCTTTTCGCCACAATCGGCAAAGAGACGTATTGTAAAATATTTTTCAGATATTTGATGCCGCGTTGATTTTGTAGGCGCAACCCCCTGCGCCGGCGGATTCGCCCTTGCTGCGAATCCGCTTTTTGTTTTTTTGGTGCGGATTGTTTTGCTTATGTGTATCGCATTTAGGATGTTGTAAAAATTTATTTGTTCATAACTATTAGTACGCTTGGCGTTAAAATATAATGCGGTGAGTTGAATTCAATTGAATATCATATTGTTAAAATCGAAGAATTTTGACTTTTTAGCTAAAAACGGCGAAAAAAAGTTGACATTATGTAAAACGCGTTGATTATACGGTTTAGTTATAGAGAATATAGTGTATATTTCTAAATCAACCGAAGTTCCGTCCGATAAAAATGAAACGTCGGATAGCGGGCGGAGGAAGACAAGGGAATTAACAATTATAATATCAAACAAACCCAAAAGGAAAATAACAATGGCACGCAAAAAAGGTTCTGGTAAAATGGTTGGAATGACTCAAATTTCGATCAGCCTCCCCGAAAGCCTCGTCCAGCAGATTGACGAGCTTGCAAAAATGGACAACCGCAACCGTTCGAACTTCATCGCGAACACGTTGCAGAACTTGGCAAGAGAGCAGCTCACGGTTGCAGAAGCCAAGAAAAAGATTAAGTAATTTAATCGTTTTTTTCATTTTTGGACGCTTGGACGCCGACTTCGTGTCGGCGTCTTTTTTGTCCGCGCTACCCGCGCTCCGCCTTTGAGTGGCGATTGGGCTTAAAAAAAGAGCTTTTTTTCTTGCAAGTCGGAAAGAGTGTGAATTTAATGCTTAATTTCCAAAAATCGAAAGTATCAGTATGAATAATTTTATATCCTTTTTCGCACAGGCGGCTGCTCCCGCCGAAAACGCGCAGCAGGGCGGCGGTTCGTCCATGCTCATTTTCGTGGTTCTCATGTTCGCGGCAATGTACTTTTTGATGATTGCCCCCCAGCGCAAACGCCAGAAGGCGCACGCTAAAATGCTTTCGGAACTCAAAACGGGAGACCGCATTCTCACAATCGGCGGCATGATTGGCACAATCGCAAACGTCAAGGAAAAGACGTTCATTGTCCGTTTGGGCGACAACAACAAAGTGGAATTCATCAAATCGGCAATCCAGAGCAAGGCGGATTCGCCCGACGAAGTTCCCGAAGAGCGCAAAAACTAAATTTTCAACTCGACGCGTCCACCCGTAGGCGGGCGCGTTTTGCATATTTATAATATACAACTATACAGGAAAGATACGAATATGTCGGGAAACACCTCGAACAGCGGAATAGTATGGAAACTCGTCATCACGGCACTCGTGGTAATATGGGCGGTATCGTCCATGTTCCCGTTCGGCGACACTCCGTTCGAAGACTACATTAAAACCCGCGCGACGGCAAATCAGTCCGAATTTGCGCAGGTTCTCGAAGAGGCGGGCAAGCGCGTCGACGCAAACAATTACAGGACGGACAAGTCGAAGTCGCCCACTTTGTACATCGCTCTGCGCGACTATGCCGAGGCAAAAGAGCTTGACCTCTCCAAATATTTCTCCGACATCAACGTTTCGGACATAAAAGTCCTCAAAAAGAAAAACGACATTCTTTTGAAGGAACTCTACCGCCAGAGCAAGGGCGCGCTCAAAAAGGGTCTCGACTTGCAGGGCGGCGTGTCGTTCACGCTCGAAATCGACGACACCAACCTCAATTCCGACGAACTCACACGCAAGGGACAGCTCGACGACGTTTTGACGGTCATGAACAACCGTATCAACGGCTTGGGCATTACCGAACCCACAATCCGCGTCGTCGGCGGCAAGGCAATCGAAGTCCAGATGCCGGGCGTTTCGCTCAAAGACAATCCCGAAGCAATCGAAGAACTTTCGCGCCCCGCAAAGCTCGAATTCAGACTCGTCCACCGCAACCTGCGCCCGTCCTCGGCGAAGCCGCTTCCCTCGGAAATTCCCGCGGGCTACGAAGTGCTGATTATGGAAACCGAACGCCTCGGTAAAGTCGTCGAAGAACCCATGTTCGTACGCCGCCGCGCGGAGGCAAAGGGCGACATCATCAAACGCGCGTATCCCGCAATGGAAGACGCAAACCGTTTCAGCGTTGCAATGGAATTTACGCCGTCGGGAGCAAAAGTTTTCGAAAGAATCACGACGGAAATTCTTGAAGGCGACCGCAACACGGGCACAAAACAGTCGCTGGCAATCGTTCTCGACGGCCGTCTGATGAGCGCGCCGCACATTCAGAGCGTCATCAGCGACAGAGGCTCAATCACGGGCAACTTCACGCGCCGCGAGGCAATCGAACTTGCCAACGCGCTCAACAACCCGCTGGCGGTCGGCTTGAAGCGCACGTCGCTCAACGAAGTAGGGCCTTCGCTCGCGTCGGAGGCTCGCGACAGCTCGTTCTTGGCGGCGGGAATCGGCACGGCGTTCATCATAGCGTTCATGATTTTCGTATACTACGGAATGGGCGTTATCGCGGTGGTTTCGGTGTTCATCAACATTCTGATTCTGGTGGGCGTGCTTGCAAGCTTCGGCGCGACAATGACGCTGCCGGGCATCGCGGCGTTGGTGCTTACGGTCGGCATGGCGGTAGACTCCAACATTCTCGTGTTCGAGCGTATGCGCGAAGAGGCGAAGCTCGGCAAGAGCCTTTGGACGTGCCTGCAACTGGGCTACGAAAAGGCGTTTTCGACAATCGTCGACGCAAACATCACGACCCTGATTTCGGCGATAATCCTTTGGAAATTCGGCACGGGTCCCGTCAAGGGCTTCGGCGTGACACTGGCAATCGGTATTTTCACGACCCTGTTTGCGGTGCTCGTTTTCAGCCGCGCAATGCTCGAACTCTCCGTAAAATACGGGGTAATCCGCAACGCGCTCATGCGCTCGCTGATTTCAAACGACCTCAAATTCAAGTTCCTCGACCACGCCAAGACTTCGTTTATAGTGTCGTGGGTGATAGTGTTCATCGGCGTCGCGACGGTAATTTCGCGCGGCGACAAGTCGCTGAGCATCGACTTTACGGGCGGCGACATCGTAACAATGTCGTTCAACGAAGCGCACAAAATACCGATTGGCGAAATCACGAAACTCAGCGAATCGACAAGCGACACGGGTATCGGAGAAATTCAGGCGGCGTACCAGACCGACCTTTCGTCGAAGGCGGAACGCCTCGTCTTGCAGGTCGAAAGCGAAAAGGGCCAGCGCGTGTTCGACATGCTCTCGCATAAATTCCCGCAAGCGGACTTGAAGCTCGTTTCCCAGCAGAGCGTGGGCGCTACAGTAAGCGGCGAAATCACGCGCGACGCATTCATCGCGGTTGCCCTTTCGCTCTTGGCGATGCTCGTGTACATAGCGGTAAGATTCGAATTCAGCTACGGTATCGGCGCGCTGGTAGCAACCGCGCACGACGTAGTCATGACAATCGGCTTGTACGTCATCTTCGGTCTGCTCGGCGTGGGTTCGGGACAGTTTTCAGCCCCGATGGTCGCGGCAATCCTGATGGTCATGGGCTATTCAATCAACGACAAAATCGTTATTTTCGACCGTATCCGCGAAGAGCTTGTCCTGAAACCGACAATGACTTTGCGCGACATCATCAACTTCTCAATCAACCGCACGCTGTCTAGAACATTGCTTACAAGCGCGACAACATTCGGCGTTTCGGTCGCGCTGTTCGTGTTCTCCACGGGCATTATAGTTGACTTCTCGCTGGTGTTCATGCTGGGCGTTGCGGTCGGCACGTTCTCGTCGATATTTATCGCAAGTCCCGTGTTCTATTGGTGGAACAAGGGAAGCCGCGCGCGCGTCGACAAGGAGCGCGACGACAACAACGCAAAGCCCAAGGAATGGGAAGCGTAGTCCGAACGGCTCGAAAATCGCAAAAAAGCGAATCCGCAAAGGGTTCGCTTTTTTGTTTTTGTGCGCCGCCGAAACCCCCGCAACGGCAGAAAATCCGAGAGACTTCTTCGTTATCGGCGGACTTCCCAGCGGCTTTTCCCTGCGGAATGCTTTTTCGCCCGTTTGGCTGTTTTTTTAAGCCGCGCCGTCGGTTGATTTTTTGCCGATTTTTCGGCGGAGCGGCGCATTGCGGAAACTTCGCGCGTGCGTCGCAAAAAATTTCGCGCGCAAAATTGAGTGCGCCGCAAAAATTTTATGGATTTTAAATCGGCGCGTGTATATTTTAGAAAACAATGAAATGGAACGAAGTTAATTTCGACAGAAAGCTGGCGGAAGATTTAGGCGCGTATCTGGGCGTTAGCCCGATTCTCGGCGCACTCATTCTGCAACGCGGGTACAGCGACTTACTGCGGGCAAAAATGTTCATGCGCCCGAAACTTGCCGACTTGGACGACCCGTTCAGGGTCAAGAACCTGCGCCGAGCGGTTCTCAGAATAATAGAGGCGATAGAGAAAAAGGAAAGCATTCTGGTTTTCGGCGACTACGACGTAGACGGCATAACAAGCACAACGCTTCTTGTCGGCATTTTGCGCCACTTCGGGCTGTCGCCGTCGTACTTCGTTCCGCGCCGAATGGAGGAGGGCTACGGGCTCAGCGAGGCGGCGTTGGAACGCGCGCTTTCGAACGGCAAGCCGTCGCTTCTGATTGCGCTCGACTGCGGCACAAACGCGGTCGAAGCAATCAAATACATTCGCGACAAGGGCATAGATTTGATTGTCGTAGACCACCACCAGGCGAAGGACGTTTCCGTAGACGACCACATTCTCATAAACCCGCACGTGCACAATATCGGCGCGACACCGTGGAGCCAGCTGTGCACCGTGGGGCTTGTCTTCAAGCTCGCGCACGGACTGATAAAGGAAATGCGCCAGCGCAACGACCGCCGCTCGTGGGAAATCAACCTGAAAGACTACCTCGATTTGGTTGCGCTCGGAACTGTCGCCGACCTCGTGCCGCTCGTGGACGAAAACCGCATAATGTCGCGCTACGGAATCAAGCGTCTGAAATCGACGCGCCGCACGGGCATTCAGGCTCTTATTCAGGCAAGCGGAATCGCCCTCGGCGAAGACATCACGCCGATTGACATCTCGTTCAAGCTCGGCCCGCGAATCAACGCGAGCGGACGCTTGGCTGACGCGTCCCTGCCGCTCGAAATGCTTTTGGGCGACGACTTCACAACATGCTACCGCGCCGCGTGCGAACTCAACGACATCAACAAGGAGCGTCAGGAAATTGAGCGCGGCGTCTTGGAGGACGCAATGAAACAGGTCGAAGGCAGGCAGCTCGACAAATATCCGTGCATCGTAGTCTACGACCCAAGCTGGCACCCCGGGGTTGTCGGAATCATCGCGGGCAAACTCAGCCGCGAATTCCACAAGCCCGTAATCGTTTTCGGCGAAGTGGACGAGGGCTTCACGAAGGGGTCGGGCAGAAGCATTGCGGGAATCGACTTGGTCGAATGCCTTGCGCCGTGCGGCGACATTCTCGGCAGCTGGGGCGGACACCCCATGGCGGTCGGCGTTTCGGTCAGGGAGGGCTGTGTTGATATTTTCAGGGAAAAACTATCCGAAACTATCATCAAAAAATACGGCGAAGACATCGACTTCTCGCCGAGCGTCAACATCAACCTTACCCTCGATTCCTCCGACGTCGGCATAGAGCTTCTCGACGAGCTTGAACTTCTGCACCCCTACGGCGAGGGCAACCGCGAGCCGACTTTCGCGTTGAAGAAAATCGTGTTGACGAAGCCCGTGGAAGTCTTCGGGGCGGCGCAAAACTACCGCTTCCAAATTCCGCTCGGCGACGGCGGCTGGATTAGCGCGGTGGCGTGGAAGGGCGGCGGCAAGCTTCCGCCCGTCGGCAAGCCGATTGACTTGGCGGTAAAACTCGGCTGGAACAGGTGGAACAAGCGCAAAACCCCGCAGGCCACCCTGATTGACTGGCGCGAGTCGCAGTAGACCACGCCGAATTTTCCTGTGCGCATCGCGCTTTTGCGGTGCGCGTTTTTTTTCGCCCCGACTCCGCGCATGCGGCGGAAATCCGCGCGGGGAGTTTATCCGAAAAGCACAAGCGCAACCGCGCCCAAAATCATGAGCGAGCCAACCGCTCGCCGCGCAGCCGTTCCCTGAGTCAGCGTCTCCAAGCCAGACACGTATTTGCCGATTGCGAACACGAATACGACCGACATTATTCCGCGCGTGTTGTAGAGAATGTTGCAAAGCGGCGCGCTTACCCTGCCCGCGAGCGCAAAGAACATAAACAGCGATTCCGCAACCATCAAAGCCGCCGCCGCGCCGCCGAGCGCGAGGTTTTTCCGCCCCGCGCTCCGGATTTCACGCCAGCATCGCCCGAAGTAGGGCAGGGTGGAGAGAATCAACACAAAATTGCAGAGGCAAAGCAGGGAGAGCGGCGAGAAATTGGGCGAAAATTTTTGAATGAAAACGTCGCACGCCGCGTAGGACGTGCACGCCCAGAGCGCAAGCGCAAAGGTTATCCACTCTTTTTTTGACGAAATTCGGCGTTTCGAGTAGCCCATAATAAATACCGCCGCGCAACAAATAATGCCTGCTGCAATCATTGTATGGGGAAGCTCCATGCCGATTATTATCCGCGAAAACAGCAGAACCGCGAGGATTTTCAGCCCCATAATCGGCGTCATAAGGCTGACTTCGCCCTTGTGGGCGCAGAGGAACGTGGCGAAATTTCCCATCGCAAAAAACACGCCCACAAGCAGGGGCTGCCACACGAGCGCAAAGTCTTTCACGCCGCCTTCGGTAAAAAGCGACGGCATGAAAAGAATCCACAGCGAGACGTTGTTGAAAACGAGAATGGAAGTCGGCGAAAGTTTTTCGTCGCTCGTGGCGAGTTTTACGAGAATCACGCTGAGGCTGTAAAGCGCGGCGGCGATTACCGGAAATGAAATTTCGTAATTCATAAAAAGGCGCGATTGTAGCGCGGCGGCGTCGCATTGAAAGAAAATTTTTTGCGTCGGACAGCGGGACGCATTCGGGCGGAGCTTGGTGCTGCGGCGGAGGGGCGTCTTCACCGTGTTTACGACCGAACCCGCCATGCGGTTTTACTGCGTGCTTGCCGCAAAGTTTCGCGCGTTTCGAACCGGCAAAAAACTCCGCATGTCGAACAACCGTTCGCGGCGGAGTTTTTGCGTTTTGCGCGTTGCGGTCGGTCGCGCTATTTGGGCTCGATTGCGATTGTGAGGTAGTCGAACTTCGGCAGGTATTTTGAGGTGACCACCTGAAATTTTCCGCATTCGAAATCGGTGGACGGCCTGTGCGTGTGCCCCGCGAACACGCCGAGCAGGTTGTGTGCGGCGAACGCGGCGTCCCTGAATTCGAAAGTTTCGGGAGTTTCGCGTTCGGGGCGTTTGTGGCGTCTTTCCACGCGGAACGAGCGGTCGGTCGCGGCGCAGAAATTCGGATTGCCGCACGAGAATCCGAGGCTGCCGCCCCGAACGTAAAGCGGAATGTGGGCGCAGAGAATTGTCGGCATTCCCCGCGCAAGCTCGCTTTTGAAAAACGAAAGCTGCTCTTTCGAAATTTCGTTTGCGGAGTTGTCGATAAGCACGAAGTTCACGCCGCCCGCCTGCACCGAGTATCCGTCGGGATTTTCTCCCGCGTAGAGCGGCGCGAGCTTTTTAATCCACCTGCGGCGGAGCTCGGGCTGGGGAATGTCGGGGCCGCTGCCCTCGAAATGCCAGTCGTGGTTGCCCGCGATGTAGCGGCACGGAATTTCGGAATTCGCCATGCATTCGGCGAGCTTTTTGACGTTGTATTCCGACGGAAAGTTGATTATATCGCCGCCGAGAATCGCGAGTTCGCAGCCGCTCTTTTTCGCGCTTTTAAGCGACATCGAGAGAGCCTCCATTTTCGGCTCGCTTGCGAACGCCCTGTGCATGCGGTAGGCGTAGTCGAGGTACGGCTCGACAAGCCCGTCGGAGTACGAAATGTGTGTGTCGGCAACAAACATGACCTTCGTCTTTTTCGCGCCTTCGACGTACAGCGTGATGTTGTTGCCCGACTGCCTGAACGTGCACGCGCAGGGCTTTTTTGCCTCCGTTTGCGCCGCCGCCTTTCCTCCGATGAACGCCGCGGCAAGGGTCGCCGCAGTTTTTGCAAAAGTCCTTCTTTTCATCGGAAAAATATTTTTTCCCGCGCGTTAAAATTTGTCAACGATAAAACGATTTATCTTGCGGCGGGAGGCGTTTTGCGGATAGATTTTCGGGCATGTCGGAATTGATTGATTTGAACGCCGAAGCCGCCGAAAAACGCCGCGCAATGCTTGTGGGCATACGCCGCCCAGACGTTTCGGCGTCGGAGACGGAAGGGCTGCTTGACGAGCTTGCCGAACTTGCCAAAAACCTCGAAATAGACGTCGTCGGGCGCGAGGTTGTTTTGCTGCGCGAGCCGTCGGCGCACTACTTTGTTGGGGCGGGCAAGTTTTCGGAAATCGCCGCCGCCGCCCGCGCTCTCGACGCCGACTGCATTATTTTCGACGACGAGCTTTCCCCCGCGCAACAGCGCAACTGGGAGTCGGAATCGGGCTTGGACATCGTCAACAGGCAGGAGGTTATTCTAGACATTTTTGCGGCGCGGGCGCAGACTCGCGAGGCGGTTTTGCAGGTCGAGCTTGCGCGTTTGGAATACTCGCTTCCGCGCCTGCGCAAGGCGTGGTCGCACCTCGACAGACAGCGCGGCGGCGGCATAACCCAGCGCGGCGGCGGCGAGAGCCAGCTCGAACTCGACAGGCGTTTCATCGGCGCGAGAATCGCAAAACTCCGCGACGAATTGGAGCGCGTGAGGGTTGTCAGGGGAACGCAGCGCAAGCGCAGAATGCGCGTGCCCGTGCCGACTGCGGCGGTCGTGGGCTATACGAACGCGGGGAAATCTTCGCTGATAAATGCGCTGGCGAAATCTTCGCTCTTGGCGCAGGACAAGCTTTTTGCCACCCTCGACCCAACCACGCGCAGGCTCGTTCTGCCCGACTCTTCCGAGCTGCTTTTGACCGACACCGTGGGCTTTGTCCGCAAGCTCCCGCACAGGTTCGTCGAGGCGTTCAAATCGACGCTCGAAGAGGCAGTCGTTTCCGACTTCCTTTTGCATGTCGTAGATTCGTCAAGCCCCGACGCCGCCGAGCACATCAAGACAACGGCCTCCGTCCTGCGCGAGCTTGGCGCGGACTCAAAGAAAATCATAGTTGTCATGAACAAAATCGACGCGCTCTCCGACGACGTTTCCGCCCGCGCCCTCGAAATCGAATTTCCCGACGCCGTTTGGGTCAGCGCGAAAACGGGGGAGGGGCTTGGCGGGCTTCTCGCGAAAATGGAGGACGCAATCGCTGGCGCGTCGAAGCTGGTAAAACTGCTCGTGCCGCATTCGGAGTATCGCGCCGTGGCGGAGCTGTACGCCTCCGGTCCCGTGCTCTCGCGCCGCGACACTGACGACGGCGCGGAGATTTCAGCCCGCATTCCCCTGCGCAAATTTCCGCTTTTCGAAAAATGGATTTCGAAATAGCCGCAACCGCGCCGATTCCGCAGTCGCGCGGATTTCCGCAATCGGCGCGCCCCGCGCCTACGTCGCCCCGCCGCAAACTTCCGCGCCCGCCGATTTTCCCGTTTGCGGGATTATATAATTTGACATTTGCGGCGCGTTTTAAAAAATGGATTTCAAGATTATGAGCGTAGTAAAATTTGTATCGGTAGCACTTCTTTCCGCCGCGGTTCTCGGCGGCTTTTATCTCATGGCGATTTTGGGTCCCGGACGCGCCGCGCCCGACACTTACGAATATGTAGACCCAAACGTTGAGGGAGAGGAAATTTTGAAGGCGTCGGAACGCTACGAAAAGGAGTTCGAAGCCGCCGCCGCCGCAAACGAACGCTCGGAAGAGGCGGTCGCGCTTCTCAAAAAATCCATCGCATATCAGGAGCAGTACATCGACAAGGCGAAGACCCTCAACCGCGCCCCCGCGCAGAGGCTCACCGCGCTCCGCACGCGTTTGCACGACGTAGAGGCGGCGCCGCTTGCCGAAACCGTCGCGCTTCTCGAAAAAAAAGCGGAATCCGCCGCAGAGTCCGACTACGCGCAGGCGGTCGAATTCTACAAGCAGGCGTACGACCTCCAATCGAAAATCAATGCCGAATATCCGCTTTCGAAATACAAGAACATCGAAAGGCGCGTTGTTTTCGACAGGCAGATTAAAATGTTGCAGGCAAAGCCGCTGTACCTCGAAACGCTCGAATTGGAGCGCAAGGCGGGGGCGGCTCTCGAAGCAAACGACCTCCTTGCGGCGGAAAAATTTTTCGAGTCGGCAATAGACGCCATCACAAAGCTTCACTCGGAACACCCGTCGTCGATTTATACCGACTTCGCGCGGCTTCTCAAACTGGAATCCGACTTGCAGTCGCTGAGGTCTGGCGGATTCGCGCAGAAAATCGCAGACGACGAAAAAAAGGCGTCCGAACTCATCGCAAAGAAAGACTACATCGCCGCAGCCGACGCCTACTCCGACGCGCTCGAAAACCAGCGCTCCATAAACTCTCTCTACCCGAAAAGCAAGCACGCCTCCGAGGAAAAAGCGAGGGAGTTCGACAGGCTTAAAGCCGAAACGTACAGCCGCAAATATGCGGGCGAAATCGAGGCGCAGTCGGAGCTTCTGAAAAAGTCGCTCTCCGACGGAAACCTCGACGCGGTCGCGCAGGTTTCCGAAAACCTGATTAGAAAAATAGAGCACTTCGTGCAGGCGTTCCCCCAGAGCCGCCTGCTCTCCGACGAAACGCTTATGCGGGCGCGCTACATCAACTTTATCTCGCGCGACATCGTGAAAATCCGCGCGCTTATTATCCCGAACCTCGCCGACGCGGGGAACGGCGTGAAAATGCTGCGCACCGAGGTTTCGCAAAGGCTCTACGCGCTCGTCATGCAGGAGAATCCGAGCAGGTTTTCGGACAATCCAGACCGCCCCGTAGATTCGGCGACGGTCGAGGAGGCGGCCAGCTTTTGCACCCGCGCGGGCTGGGCCTTGGGCAAAAAGATTTCGCTCCCGGACGAGCAGACCTACCGAAGCGCGATTGGCTCTCTGCGCTATGCCGACATCGGCGAAATCTCTTGGAACTATTTTAACAGCAGCGGAACAACCCACCCGATTGCCACAAAGAAACCCAACGACAGGGGCTTTTACGACCTCTTGGGAAATGTCGCCGAATACCTCGCGCAACCCTCGGACGCCGATTCGGCAAGGGTAATCGGCGGAAACGCCCAGACCGCCCCCGACGCCATCAAGGACATTCCCGTGTCGGATTTCGACCCGAAGCAGCGCAACAGAATGGTGGGATTCCGTATTGTAGTATCCGACAAATAATCAAATTATATGAAAATCTATCCCGCAGTAGACATCAAGGACGGAAAGTGCGTAAGGCTCCGCAAAGGGGTCGCCGACGACAGCACGGTCTATTTTGAAAACCCCGTGGACGCCGCAAAGGCTTTTGCCGACGCAGGCTCGAAAGTGATACACGTCGTCGATTTGGACGGCGCATTCGGGGGCGCAATGCGCAACCTCGACGCGATTTCGAAAATCGCGGGCTTGGGCATGTTCGTGGAACTCGGCGGCGGCATGCGCGACGAATCCGCCGTCCGCGCGGCTTTCGACGCGGGCGTTTCCCGCGCGATTATCGGCACAAAGGCGTGCACGAACCCCGAATTCGCAGTCGAGCTTGCCGAAAAATACGGCGAAAAAATCGCGGTGGGCGTCGACGCAAAGGGAGGGAAAGTCGCAATAAAAGGCTGGGTGGAGGTCGCAAAATTCTCCGCCTGCGGTCTTGCCGAAAAACTTTCGAAAGGCGGCGTAAAAACTTTCATCTACACGGACATCGACACCGACGGAATGCTGTCGGGCGCAAACATTCCCGCGCAGGAAAAAATGCTCCAAACACTCGCCCCTGCGGGCGCAAAGCTGATTGCCTCCGGCGGGGTTTCGTCGGACGCCGACATCGTAAACCTCAAAAAACTTTCGCAAAAATACGCCAACTTGGAGGGCGCGATTGTCGGAAAGGCGATTTACGAAAAGCGCGTGAACCTTGCCGACATCATTAAAATCGCCGAAGCCTAAATGAACATCGACGTCTTGAAATCCGACTGGCGCGGCTACGAGCTTCTCGACAGCGGCGACAGGCTGAAACTCGAACGCTTCGGCGACGCCGTCGTCGTCCGCAGCGAGCCGAAAGCGTGGTGGAAGCCCTCGCGCCCAGACCTCTGGAAATCCGCCGACGCCCGCTATTTCGACGACGAAAAAAAGGACGCCCGCTGGGTCTTCAACAAAAAAATTTCCGCGCCCGTAATGGACTGGAACGGAATCAAATTCCGCACAAAATTCATGGACGGCACAAAACATTTGGGCGTTTTCCCCGAACAGTCGCCGCACTGGAAATTCATTGCCGAAAGCGGCGCAAAGTTTGCAGGCGGGCGCAAGCCGAAACTCCTAAACCTCTTCGGATACACGGGCGCGGCGACTCTCGCGGCGGCAAAGGGCGGCTTTGCCGTGGCGCACGTTGACGCGTCGAAACCGTCGGTGGACTGGGCGCGGAAAAACCAGTCGGAAAGCGGGCTTGCCGACGCCCCGATTCGCTGGATTGTGGACGACGCCCTGAAATTCGCGCGGCGCGAAGCCCGCAGGGGCGTTTCGTACGAGGCAATCGTGCTCGACCCTCCCGCGTTCGGCCGCGGCCCGAAAAACGAGCTTTGGAAGCTTGAAAAAATGCTGCCCGAACTGCTCGACGCCTGCGCCTCGATTTTGTCGGACACGCCGCTGTTCGTCCTTATGACGCTCTATTCGATAGAGGCGTCGTCGATAATGGCGGCAAACATGCTCGACGAATATTTCGGCGGGCGGCGCGGCGCAAAAACTTCGTGCGGAGAGCTTGTGCTGCCAGCATCAAACGGCTTCGACCTCCCGCTTTCAATCTACGCGAAAACCGTTTTCGAATAGCCGCTGTTTTGCACGCATTTTGCGCTTGCTTGCACCATTTACGCGTTTCGGCTTATTGTTCGGCTTTGTTGCGCATATTTTGATTGCGACCGAAAATAGTTTGTCTATAAGATATTTGTGATATGGACAGGAAAGCGTTTTTCCGCGGGCGGGATTTTCGCGGCGTTGTCGCCGATTTCGCGCGCGGCGGGGAAGGGCGGTTCGCTGCCGTTTACAAAATTCGAGATGAAACAGCGCGTCTTCGAGGCGGGAAAGCTTTATTCGGTCGTCGTAAAATTTCCCGAAAGCATGCGTAAAAAGGTGGAAAACGGCTTCCTTACGGTTGTCGGCGACGACGGCGCAAGCGACCTCGACGGCTCGCTTTTCAACAAGCCCGTAGGCACGCCGCTTAAATTCGAAGTGTCGGGTTCTACATCGCGCTTCGACGTCAAGTTCGGGCGCGAGCAGGGCTACTGCATTCGCCTGTTCGAAAGGGAAATTCCTCAGGAAACCGAGGCGCACAAAATGCCGCGCCCGATTTCGATAGTCCACGTCTACGCGCTCGAAAAAGACCTGCTTTCGCTCGCGCCGTTTAGGGGCGATTTTCACATTCACTCGACACGTTCCGACGGCAGGAATCCGCCTGAGGAAGTCGCGCTCCGCTGCTACGAATGCGGCTTCGACTTCCAGTCAATTTCCGACCACGGCCGCTACCGGCCGTCGGCGGACATGCAAAAACTTTTCGGGAAATTCGACACCTCCATGGCGTTCTACAACGCCGAGGAGTGCCACTACGCCCTCCCGCATATCCACAGTCTGGGCGCGAGGGAAAGCCTTTCGGACTACCTGAAAGCGCACATTCCGCAGTACTACCGCCGCGTGAACGAGATTATGAAAGACATTCCCGAAACCTTCTCTTTCCGCGCCCGAAAGGACATCGCAAAGATTCAGGCGGAATGCGAGGTTATCCGCAAGCTCGGCGGGCTTGCCGTCTACAACCACCCGTATTGGCAGAAGGAGATTATGGGCGTGCCCTATTACAACCAGTCGCCGAAAATAATTTGGGACGAAATCTGCCGCCGAAAGTTTTTCGACGTCTACGAGTTTGTAAACTACGGTTGCGGCGACATGTCGATTGCTCGCGCGGCAATCAATTACGCGGAGCTTCGGGCGCAGGGGATTCACTACCCGATAATCGGCAATTCCGACGCGCACAGGGTCGAGGACCAAGGGTCATCGTACACGGTGGTTTTTGCGAAGTCAAATTCCATGGACGACATCAAGGAGGCAATTATGTCGCGCCGCTCGGTTGCCGTCGCCGAGTTCGGGTACATGGACAAAACGCAAAAGGATTTCGGCAGACCCGCGCGGCTGGCGTTCGGCGAGGACAGATTCGTTCGCTTTGCGTACTTCCTTTTTCTCCACTATTTCCCCGACCATTCTGAATCGATTGCCGAAGAGGGAAAAATTTTGCGCGAAATTCTGCTGAACAAAAACGAGTCGGAATCCAATTTGAAGAGGCTTTCGCAGTGCGCGGAAAAGTCGCGCAAGGCGTACCGCGAGTTCGTCGCGTAGCGTCGGATTCTTTTTTTCTTGCGGACGCGGCGCGGCTTTGTGTGCCGAAAATCCCGCACTGGCGGTTTGGGCAATTTCGGCGGCGCGCTGTGCGGGCGGTTCGGCGAAGTAGACGAGGGCTTCGCGAAGGGTTCGTGCAGAAGCATTGCGGGAATCGACTTGATTGAATGCCTCGCGCCGATTTGTTAAATTCTGCCCGACCTTTTGCGGTGCGGAGGGCGGGGCGCAAAAAAATCGCGGGTCTTTCGACTCGCGATTGTTTTTGCAAATTTTGCCTTTCGAAATTCCGCCGCCGTTTGCGCGTCGGCGGAAGCCCCGATTATCCGAAGATTTTCGAGAAGAAAGAGCTGTCGGCAATGAACTCTTTGTTGTATGCGTACAGACTCTTGATTTGCGCGTCCGCCTCTTTGCAGTTGTCGAACGCCATCTTTGCGGGATTGTAGCGGAGCTTCTGTTCGGGGAAGCTGAGCGAAATCATGCTAAGCAGGCACATTTCCGTGAACGGCGCGGCGTAGTCGAAGTTCGCGGGCGGCAGAGTTCCCGCGATGCAGTTTTTCGCCCATTCGAGGTGCGGGTTGCCGGGGGTAATCGAACGCGTGATTCTCTTTGCGGGAAGCGCTTTCGACTTCGCAAGCTCGCGCATTCTTTCGCGCGGGTAAATCATCGAGTTGAGACCGTATTCGTTTGTGAGCACCGTTTCCTTTGTGCCGACGATGAACGTGCAGTTGCCGTTGTGCCACGGATTCTTCGGGTCGGGAACGAGGAAGCTGGGTTCTACTCTTTCGATTTCCTTCGGGCGCGCGCCTGCGTCGCACCAGTGGAGGTTGATTTTGCCGCCGAGTCCGCACTTGTTTTTGAAGACCATTTCGACTTTCGAAGCCGCGGGCCAGTTGTAGTCGTCAAAAGGCGTCGACCAGCCCTGTACCGTTTCGGGAGTGCCGAGTTCGAACGCCGAGTAGGGAACGTCGAAGAAGTGGCATGCCATGTCGCCCGCGGCGCCCGTGCCGTAGTTGCGGAGTCCGCGCCAGTTGAAGGGCAGAACTTCGGGGCTGTAAGGCTGGTATGGCGCGACGCCGAGCCAAAGCTTGTAGTCCACATTCGACGGCACTTTTTCGCCCTTGGGCATTTTCAAGCCGCCCTGCGGCCAAATGGGTCTGTTTGTCCACATGTAGATGTCTTTGATGTCGCCCAGAAGCCCCGCGTTGTACCATTCGCGGATTGCGCGCCAGCCCTCGTTGGTGTGTCCCTGATTGCCCATTTGGGTAATGACGCCCGCCTTCTTTGCGAGGCGTTTGAGTTCGTTCGCTTCCCAAATCGTGCGGGTGAGGGGCTTTTCGCAGTAGACGTGCTTGCCCTTGGAAATCGCCCACGAGGCAATCGGGTAGTGCATGTGGTCGGGAGTGGCGACGACAACAGCGTCGATGTCGGCGTCCATTTCGTCGAGCATAACGCGGAAGTCGCGGAAAATTTTAACGTTCGGGTGTTTTTTGTATGCGACAACCGCGCTCTTGTAGCCGCTCCACGGCTTTTTTGCAACTTCGTCCTGAACTTCGCAGAACGCTACGATGTTCACGAGGTCGGGGTGCTTTTCGAGGCTTTCAAGCGCGTTGTAGCCGCGTCCGCCGACGCCGACGAAAGCCACGTTGAGCTTGCCGTTTGCGTTTTTAACCTTCGATGTTTGGCATGAGGGCAGGAACATCATTGCGCCCGCCGCCGCCGAAGCTTTGATAAAACTTCTGCGATTCAACATATTTTTCCTTTTTATATATTAGTGTTTGGTGTTGCGCCGAAATCTTCCTCCCCGTCGGCGGAATGTTCGGCGTTGCGTTTTTTTGCGCAACGTTGAGAAACTCTGCCGTGAAAATTGCAAATGGCAAGCAAAACCGCATAAATATTTTGACATTTCCGGCGTTTTCTTTGAAAAATTCTCACATGAAACGCTTTGCGAATTTTTTTGCGCTTTTTGCAATTTTGACGCAGTTCGGCTGCGTGGGAACCGACATTTCCGCGCCGAAAACGCCGGCGAACGTGTCGGTCGTCAACGGGTTGCGAATCAGCCACGATTTTCTCGACGACAACGAATACAACCGCCGCCGCGCCGTTCCCGCGCCGTTCAGGGAAATCAGGACGGTTACAATACACAACACCGCCGGCTACATTTCCGCAAAGGAGGAGCGCGACAGAATAAACTCCAAGCGCGACAACGTTTCCGTGTCTTTCCACTACGCCGTTGACGAAAACTGGGCGGTTCAGCTCATACCGCTCAACATGCACGCGTGGCACGCGGGCGACGGCGACAAGGGCGAGGGCAACCTGTACAGCATAAGCATTGAAATCTGCCGCAGCCTTTGCCGCGACGGCGACGCCTACGAGAGGTCGGAGGCGAACGCCGTGATTCTCGCCGCCCACCTGCTAAATCAGTACAATCTGACGGTAGACTCCCTGCGAATGCACCGCGACTGGTCGGGGAAATACTGCCCGCACAGGATTCTCGAACGCAACGGGTGGGAGGATTTCAAGAAGCGCGTCGCCGCCGAAATGCAAAAAGCCCGCTAGCCTCTCCGCGCAAAATCCTATCGCGCACCGTCGCGCCAACCCATGTTGAGGCTTTCCTCCGAGACGCTTTCACGCTCTTCGGCGGTTTTCCCGAATGCGGCAGTGCGCCCGAAACGCAGCGCAGGCACACTGCGTTTTTCTTTGCGCTTATTTTGCCGTTCTACATGCGGGGCGGGCATGGCGCGCCGAAGGTTTATACAAAAAAAGCGCACCCTTGCGGGCGCGCCGTTTGTTTTTTCTTGAGTAGCAAATTAGAAACCCTGCGCAATCATTGCGTTTGCGACCTTCTTGAAGCCCGCGATGTTCGCGCCGTTCATATAGTCGCCGGGTGTTCCGAATTCCGCCGCCGCTTCGAGGGCGTTCTTGTGAATGCTGCGCATGATGTTGTGGAGTCTTTCGTCCACTTCTTCGCGCGTCCAGCTGAGGCGGATTGCGTTCTGCGACATTTCCAAGCCCGACGTCGCCACGCCGCCAGCGTTGGAAGCCTTGCCGGGAGCGTAGAGAATCTTCGCCGCCTTGTAGACTTCGATTGCGCCGGGGGTCGAGGGCATGTTCGCGCCTTCGGAAACGAGTATGCAGCCGTTTTCGATGAGAGCTTTTGCGTTGTCTTCGTTGATTTCGTTTTGCGTCGCCGAGGGCAGAGCGAGTTCGGCTTTCGCCAGTCCCCACGGTCTCTTGCCTTCGTAGTACTTTGCGGTCGGGAATTTCTTTGCGTATTCGCTGATTCTGCCGCGCTTGTTGTTTTTAAGGTCGAGAATGAACGCGAGTTTTTCTTCGTCGATGCCGTCGGGGTCGATTATGCAGCCGTTCGAGTCGGAAGCCGAGATTGGCTTTGCGCCGAGCTGAATGAGCTTTTCAATCGTGTACTGCGCGACGTTGCCCGAACCCGATACGAGCGCCGTTTTGCCTTCGAGCGTGTCGCCCTTTGTAGCGAGCATTTCCTGCGCGAAGTAGACGTTGCCGTAGCCCGTCGCTTCGGGTCTGATAAGGCTGCCGCCCCATTCGAGCGCCTTGCCCGTCAGAACGCTGTCGTAGGAGTTTCTGCAACGCTTGTACTGGCCGAAGAGGTAGCCGATTTCTCTGCCGCCTACGCCGATGTCGCCTGCGGGAACGTCGGTATTGGGACCGATGTGGCGGTAGAGTTCGCGCATGAAGCTGTTGCAGAAGTTGCGCACTTCGTTGTCAGACTTGCCCTTGGGATCGAAGTTCGAACCGCCCTTGCCGCCGCCCATGGGGAGGGTCGTGAGCGAGTTCTTAAATACCTGCTCGAAACCGAGGAATTTGAGAATGCCGAGGTTTACCGAGGGGTGGAAACGCAGACCGCCCTTGTAGGGGCCGATTGCGCTGTTGAACTGGACGCGGTAGCCCTGGTTTACCTGAATTTCGCCCTTGTCGTCCGCCCACGGAACTTGGAACATGATGATTCTTTCCGGAACCACCATTCTTTCGAGAATCTTGTTCTTTTCATATTTGGAGTCGCTGTCGAGAACCGAGCTCAACGACGAGAGAACCTCTTCCGCAGCCTGCAAGAATTCTTTTTCCCACGGCTGTTTCGCTTTGAGGTCTTCGAGTACCTTTGCTACATATTTGTTCATTTTTTTCCTTTGATTGGGTTTTAATGTAAAAACTGCCGCAATTCTCGTATTATTCGGCAGTGCGTCAAGTTGGCAAATGAAAAAACAAGCGTTTCCTACAAATTTGTGCATTTTATTTCGGCGGTTTTCGATACAAATGTGTAGTCGATTTCCCTGCCCGTTTTATATGGGCGCAAAAAAAAGGACGCCGAATTTTCATTCGGCATCCGCAGTTTTTGGCAAAGGCTATTCTTTCGCTTGGCCGCTTCCGCCGAATACCCGCGCGGTGGCGTTTAGAAATTCGTAGCCGTATGTTTTGTCGGGCTCGAGATATTCGCCTTCGGTCCATTCGTTCCAAGCGTTTATCAGAATCAGTTTAGGCATGCCGGCTGGAATGTTTTTGTCCGCCCATTCTTTCGCCATGCGCAGCGACTTTTCGTATTCTATCGGCGATTTGCCCGTTACCAGCGGGGTTGTTTTTTCCCTGGGCCAGCGCGGATTGTTGTCCCAGCCTGTCGAAACAATCGGGAAGAATGTTCCGACCTCCTTTTTATACACATTCCATTTCGGCATTGCGGTATCGCGCCAAGTTTTGTAGTCGCCTTTCATAGAGCCTGTCCAGTTGTAGGTGGACATCGAGTCGTAGCCGTAGTATTTTGCGGCTTCATCGGGCTCGGGAGTGGCGTTGCCGGCAATCGGAACATTCCTGTTTCCGGCTGTCAGCGACATCAAGTGCAGCCCCGCAAAGCCTGCCTTTTTGCATTCCGCGCGGAAATAGTCCAGGGCTTCTTTTGCGTTTTCCGCGCCGCCCATGCCCCTGATGAGGTTTCGCATGAGGTACATTGCAAAGACGGGCTTGCCGTCAATCTTGTAGTAGTTGGCTTTTTTGAAATATTCGATGAATCGTGGGACGAGAACGCTCTTGAATTCGTCGGGCGACACGTCGGCGCTCCAGACTGTTTCGAGCTTCTTCATTCCGTGAACTTTGTTGTTCCAGAGAGAATCGACATCGTGGTTTGCCCACATTATAAAAAACTTCATGCGTTCGTTGTTGGGGGCTTTCAGGAAGCCGTCGTTGAGCGCGCCTTCGAGGAACGGCCTGCCGCCGTACCAGTACCAGTCGTACATGAAAACGTTTACGCCGGCGGCGAGGGCGGCGTCGATTTTACGCGCGACGGCGATAGGGTCGTTTTCCTTTTCGTAGCCCCAGAGCGGGACGAGCGGTTGGTTGTGCCCCTCGAATTTCGGTACGGCTTCGTAGACGTTCTGCCATTCTCCGTTTCCGTGTCCGAAGATTCCCAGTTCCCGCCAGCGCGGTTCGGGGTGGTATGCGGGCCATACGACGGCGGCGACGTCGTATGCGGCATATGCGGCAAGCGCCGCCGTCATTGAAAACAGCGTTGTTAGATATTTTTTCATATGCGTGCTGTGTGTTTTTTCTATTTTTTATTTGGCTCAAAAAGTTTGTAGCCGATTGGGGGAATTTCCGTCCCCTCGAACTCGAACGGAGTCTTGCGGTAGTTCGCAACGATTCTGCTTCCGTCTTCGTATTTCACAAGGAACACGTCTTTTGCGATTTCCTCGTGAGACTGCATAAGCTCGCGCTGGAGTCGGCGCACGGGTACGAATTCGTCCCAAGCCTTTTTGATTCGGGGAACGTCGGCGAACTTGTATGTGTAGAAAATAGGCTTGCCGCCGAATTCGACGATTTTCAGCGAAACGAACGGATCTACCTTGCCGTCGCCCTCCATCCAGCGCGGGTCGCCGCTCTTGTCGAGCTTGTACGGACACTTTCCCCTCGTGTGGTTTTGCGTTTCGCGGTCGGAGTTGTACATGACTATTCCGTGGTAGACAATTTCCCAAAGCGGAAAAAGCCCGTCGATAAGCTTGTTCTCGCGGTGCTCGCGCAGAACTTTCAACGCTCCGCCGATGTAGTTGATATAGTCGATATTTCCCGCAACGTGGTCGAAGCCAGCCTCCGATGCCGCCGAACCGAAAAGCTCTTTCGAGCGCGCGAGGATTTTGTTTTGATATTCCGCCGTGATTTCGGGCGTCGCCAAATGGTTCGGGTCGGCGCACGGAGTCGGGTAGAGCGACGAGAACACGTCGATGTAGTGCGGGCCCCTTGCGCCGAGGTCGCGCATTTGCTCGAGTTCTTTCGGTGTCCAGCCGTTCCACGCGGCGCGCTGGCAGACCATAAAACACTGCCCGCCCGCCCAGACGCCTCCCTTGACGAGCGAGCCGTCGCGCCATTTCGAGATGTAGCTAGGCGACCACATGGGCGAGACGGGATACGCGTCGGTATTCGTTGCGTGCAGGGTGAATTGGAAGCCCAAATCCTGCGTTTTTTTGATTAGCCTGCGGAAGGCGTCTTCACCCCCAAACGTAATTTCCACGGGGAAGTGCGATGGCGTTCTGCCGTCGTAGCCGCCGTTGTTCCAGCCCGCCGAAACTATCGTGCATTTGTCAACGCCGGAATCTTTGATTGCCTGCACGAATTCTTCCGACACGCCGAACGGCATGTGCGCGATAATCGGCTGCTCGGTTTCCTTTGTGTAGGTGATGTCGGTTTCGGGTATCGGCTTTGCTCCGTGCGTCTGGATTCGCACGACAATCGAATCGCATAGGTAGTCGAGCTCGGGGTATTTTTTTACGCGCTCTTTTATCGGCGTGATTTCGCCGCGGGCAATTCGGTAGTTTCTGTATCCGCGCGCCATTCCCGAATAGTTCGCGTCTTTGCCTTCGAGCGCGCGGTATTCCACAACAATGTCGTCGTAAGGGTCGAAAAACTTGCGCACGTTGTCGATTCTGAAGCGCGGATAAACCGCGTATTTGCCGTCCTTTACATCGACCCTGAAATCGTAGTTGAAGCGGTATGTTTTGACGACAGCCCAGAATGTCTTGCCGGCTTTCTTCATGCCGAAAATGGGCATAAAACTTCTGACATAACAGAACTCCCCGTTGTCGCGGTCGAACTTGCCGAACCAGCCGCGGCCGTCAACCCAGTAGCCTTCGTCGCCTTTTTCCGCGCGGGCGAAGTCGGGTATTATATCTACATACGCGACACCGCCGAGCGATTCCTTTTTTATAGTGATTCGCTCCAGCCCGCCGCCGAGCTCCTGGCTTTCGACGCGCTTTTCCGAAACGCTTCCGTCGTTGTGCGTTTCCCTGATCAACACGGGCGAGGAAAAAAGATTTTCAGCCGCAAGAAATGCACCCATTGAAACCAAAAGATACCTAAAAGAATTCCATGTGTTCATAACACTATAAAAATGCAACTCCCGATAGGCGCAAGCTTTTTTTTGAATGTTGATTGTTTTTCTTGAAAAATGTTTTTATGCGATAAAAAACGCCGGTCGCCGCGCCGGACAAAAAATTAATCTTCTTGACTATGAAAAAAGCCGCTTTAATAGTTTCCGTATTATGTTAGCAAGACAACGCCAAAGGGTAATTCTTTCAATGCTCGAAACCCAACCGAGCCTGCGAACAATCGAACTGGCAAAGCAGTTCGACGTCACCGACGAAACAATCCGCCGCGACTTGGAGTTTCTCGATTCCGAGAACAAGCTTATCCGTACGCACGGCGGCGCGTTGCGCATCGAAAAGCGAGCGATTGACCTCCCGCTTCAAAAGCGCCTCAAAGAGCATCGCGCCGCAAAGCAGGAGATTGCAAAAAAGGCTCTCGAATTCATCAAGGAGGGCGACACTATTTTGCTCGACGCAAGCTCGACGGTTTTGGCTCTGGCGGAAATCCTCCCCGATATGGAGCTTACGGTAATCACGAACGCGCACGATACTGTTGTTCCCTTAATGGGAAAGAGCAAAATCAACGTTGTCGCCACTGGCGGCAAGCTCGACCGCGTAAGCCTAAGCTACGGCGGGGCTATTGCGTGGTCTACGGTGCGCAAGATTTCGGTAGACAAGGCGTTTTTCTCGTGCAACGGCCTCGACCTCGACCGCGGGGCGAGCGAAGTTGCGGAAATCCACGCAGAATTCAAGGAAAACGTGCTTCAATACTGCCGCGAGAAAATCCTCATGTGCGACGCCTCCAAGTTCGGCGTCCGCAGCGCGCGCTTCTTTGCCGATTTCGACATGATTGACAAGGTCTTGACGGATTCCTCCGCGGACGAGTCGTTTATCCAGAAGCTCAAAGGCGCGGGCGTTTTCGTTAAATAGACGCAGCGTTTGCATTCAAAAAGCCGCACGGGTTTCCGCGCGGCTTTTGCCTTTTTCTGGCGTGCGATTCGGCTTACGAGCCGAATGCCGACTGCGCCGAGCGCCACCAGTTGTAGTGCTTGTTTTCAAGCTCCTCTTTCGACGGCATGGGGTAGTAGAGCATGTCGTCGCCTACTCCTACATAGAAGCCGTTTTTGATTGTCCTGTATAGAAAGTCGGAGGCGGAGCGGGCTACGACCTTGTTGTTTTTGCCGCCCTTGTTGCGAACCTGCATGAGGCAGTAGCGCAGGTGGTAGCTGTTGATGTAGGGCAGGTTGCCGAGATCTCCGTTTTCGGGGTCGGATTCGAGCGCGCCGAGTTTCAAGTCGCAAAAGGCGATTTTATCGACGTGCACGAGCCTGTCTTTCGAAGTCAGCCGCGCGATGTATTCGGCCGGGTTGAGAATGCTTACAACTCTGGGCTTGCACGGAGCGAGGTCCTGGTACAAATAGAGGTGCGGCTTCAAATCGGGGACGAACGGGGCGGGGGAGAGCTCTAGCGTCTTGCCGTCGGAGGTCACAACATACAGGTTTTTGAACGCCGACATCGGGACGTGTTCGAGCACGCGGTAGACCGAAAGGTAAACCGACTTGTGCGGCGAGCCGTCGGGGTGCGGTTCGCAGAGCTTGTCGAATTTGTCAATCGGCAGGTAGTCGGACTCGAAGTTCGGGTCGATTTCGAAGAAAACGGCTTGGTCGCAGTTTCTGCGGAAAACGCCCGTTGCGAAGTACGCGCCGAATTCCTGCGGCGGTAGGTTCGACGCCACGAGGGCTTCGGGAATGAGGGATAGATACAAATGCTTTTCCATTTTTTCCTTTCCTTTGCGTTATGTTTTCCGAATCGGAAAACAGTTTTGCGCGGGCGCGTAAAAAATGCAAGCAAATTGAGACCGCCGCCGAGCGATTTTTAGCGCAGCCCGTAGGGGATTTTTGCGAAGCGCGACGACGCGTTTTCGACAAGCTCTCGCGCAGATTTTTTCGAATACGCAGCGCCAACGCCCGCGCTTTTAAGGGGAGTCGCGGCGCGGAGCAGAACGGCGAGGTCGCCGCCGAGCACGATTCCCGCGAAATCGCCGTTGCGCGAAATTGCGATGTCGCCCGCCGACGGCGAAAATTCGCCGAAGACCGACTGCATAAGTCCGACGTCGAGCCTTGCGTAGTCCGCGTTTTTGAAGTCGGCGCGGAACGGCACCTGCCCGTATTTCGAGTTCTGCGCGTCCACCACGACGCAGTCGGGAAACGCGAATGTGTTTTTTGGAATTTTGAGCGGCTCGATTTTCTCCTTTTCCACAAATTCGCGGGGAACGGCTATTGCAATCAGGCGCGGGTCTTCCGCGAGCGACACAACGGCATCGGGCTTGAATTCGAAGCTCTTTCCGCGCACCGAAACCGACATGGATTCGGGCTCGGAATACTGCCTGTCCTTTTTCAAGAACGGCGCAAAGGGCGTGCCCTCCGAGTTTGCCACAAGCCAGATTTTGCCGCCCATTTCAATCGGCACAAGCCTGCGCGAAACAGTAGTCTGGTTCTTGCCGAAAATGCCGCTTTCGACGTAGGTTAACGTGGCGGTGGCGAGGCGCGGCTTGATTCCGGCGAAAATTTCCGACGACGTTTTGGGGCGGAGTTCGCCGACGCTTCGGGTCATTTTTTCCTGCTGCGCGGCAAGCTCGCCGACGCCGACGGCGAGCGTTTCGGCGTGTTCGCGGATTTTCTCCTTTTCGTTCTTTTCGATGTTTACAAGAGTCTCGTAGCGTTTGATGTTTTCGCGGTAGATTTGCTCTTTTGCAGACGCCACTTCGAGGCGCGTTGCCAGAGCCTGCTTTTCGGCTTCGATGGCGCGGTTTTCCGATTTGAGGGCATCGCCCTCGGCGGCGAGCCTTTCGAGATTTTCCCTGCTTTGTTTGAGCTCTAGCTGGACGGATTCGAGCTTCTGCCTTGCGGCGGAGTCGGACTGTTTTACGTCGCCGAGTCTGCGTTCGAGGTCTATTCTTTCGCGCGCGGATTTTTCGAGCTTTTCGCCCGCGGCTATGATTTCGTTTTTGAGCTTTTCGTTGCGCTTTTCGCTCGACTCCGCGCGCGACTGCAATTCGCCGCTTTTTTTGAGAATTGCCGCGCGTTCGCGTTCAAGTTCCGCTTTCGCCCTCGCGAGTTCGTCGCGGGCTTTTGCGATTTCTGCGAGCTCGCGCTCGCGCTCGTCGAGCGACTTCTTGCGGCTTTCCGCAAGCGACTTGTTTTCCTCCGCAGCCTTTGCGAGTTTCGACACGTCCGAATCGAGCGATTCGCGCCTGTCGCGTTCGGCGTCGAGCGACATTTTCAAAAGTTCGAGCATTTGCGAATCGGCGAAGTTGCGCTGTTCGGCGGCCGCCTGCAATTCGAGCTGTTCGGCAGCCGCGCCCGACGGCGGCGAATCGAAATTGGCAAGGCTTATAAGGCTCAGAAGCAGGAAGTCGCAAATGACTATCATTATTGATTTGCTCATAAAATTCCTCCGTGATTTTCCGCGCAGTCAATATAATTAAACGCCCGACTGCAAGCTCTTTTAAATATTAATGTCTTGAAGCCCGCGCGAAATTCGGCAAATATTGCGGCAGAAATTTTTTTCAAAATGCAGCCAAACCGCAAAAAGACAACCGACGACTCCCCCAAAAAGAAAACCCTCCACACCGTCTCGATTACCGACGAACAGGCGGAAAAGCTCGATGCGTGGCTCGACAAGCACCTCTGGGCGCCGTTTTCGGTCAACTACGCGAAGTTCGCGTACAAGGGCCCCGACGTGAACGTTGTGGCGTATTCGTCGGGGAAGGTCGTGATTCAGGGCAAGGGCACGGAAGACTTCGTCCAGTTCGTCCTCGAACCCGAAATCACGGGCTTTGCGCAGCTCGGCTACGACGAAGCCCTCCACCCCGAATGGTACGAGCTCCACGCGGGCGTAGACGAAAGCGGCAAGGGCGACCTCTTCGGGCCGCTCGTTTCGGCGTGCGTTGTCGCCGACGGGGACGCCGTGCGCGAGTGGGTCGCCGCAGACCTGCGCGAATCCAAAAAAGTTTCGAGCGACGAAGCGGTTCTCAACATGGCGCGGAAAATCAAGGCCACAAAAAACGTCGCCGTGAAAGTGTCCTACGCGGGCATGGAAAAATACAACGCCCTCTACATAAAATTCGGGCGAAATCTCAACAGGCTTTTGGCGTGGTTCCACGCGACGGCGATTACGTCGGCCCTGAACGAAAGGCACGCGCCGTGGGGTATGCTCGACCAGTTCACGAAACAGCCGCTTGTCCAACGCCAGCTCGACATTCCCGACTTCGAGCTTAAAATGCGGACAAAGGCGGAAGAAGACCCCGTCGTCGCGGCGGCGTCGATTATCGCGCGCGCAACCTACATCTACGCAATGCGCAAACTCTCCGACGAATGCGGCATAAAACTCAAAAAAGGCGCAAGCGCGGACGTCCGCAAACAGGCGGTTGAAATCGTCAAAAAGTTCGGCGCGGAGGATCTGAAACGCTTTGCGAAAATGCACTTCAAAACCGCGTCGGAGGCGATTTCGGAAGCGGAAAAATAAAATGGCTTCAAAAAAACACTCGGCAATAAACGCGCTCGCCGCGTTCGACTCCGAATACATTTCGGGGCGCAGCTGGCTTGTGGGAATCGACGAAGCGGGCAGGGGCTGTCTTGCGGGTCCCGTGTGCGCGGGGGCGGTTGCCGTCAGCGCGAAGGCGTACGCAAACCCCGCGTTTTTGGACGCGCTCGCGCTTCTCGACGACTCCAAAAAACTTTCCGAAGCCCGCAGAGAGGAATTGTATTCAACGCTCTGCATGCTGAAAAAATCGGGCGAAATAGACTTCGAGGCGGCGTTCGCCTCCGTCGCGGAAATCGAAAAATTCAACATTCTTTCCGCCACCCAAATGGCGATGACCCGCGCCGCCGAAAAGCTCGACGAACGCCTGCATTTGGGGCTTCGCAAGTCGTCCTCGCCCGCGACGCTCTTCGGGGAGGCGGCTCTCGACACGTCGATTGCGTGCCTGCTAATCGACGGAAAGCCGATGAAAAAAGTTCCGTACGCGCATACGGCGGTAGTCAAGGGCGACGCGTCGAGCTTGGCGGTCGCGGCCGCGTCGATTGTCGCAAAATTCACGCGCGACAAATTCATGCGCGACATATCCGCAAAATACCCGCGCTTCGGCTTCGACGTCCACAAGGGCTACGGCACCGCGGCGCACCTGCAAAGCCTGCTGCTCTTCGGCGCGACCGACATTCACAGGCCGAGCTTCCTCAAAAAACTCCGCGCGGAGTCCGAAAAAACCGAAATGCAGGCGGAACTTTTTTGAAGTTTTCGGGCTTTTTGCCCGTCTAAAATCGGGCTTTTAAATTTAAAGGCTTGCAAGAATTTTAAAAGTCTATGCAATTACCGCGAAAAATATTATGAGCGATTTCCAAACAGCTATTTTGGCACTCGAAGACGGCAGCGTATACAAAGGCCGCGCATTCGGCGCAAAGAAAACGGTCGTCGGCGAGGCGGTCTTCAACACTTCCATGACGGGCTATCAGGAGGTTCTTACCGACCCGTCCTATTTCGGGCAAATCGTCACAATGACCGCCGTCGAAATCGGAAACTACGGCGTCAACAAGGCGGACGAAGAATCCGACGGAATCAAGGTCAGGGGCTTTGTCGTGCGCGAAGTCAGCCCGGTTTCAAGCAGCTGGCGCGCCGAGCAAACCATTCAGGAATACCTCGAACAGGGCGGAGTGCCCGCAATCAGCGGCGTCGATACCCGCGCGATTACAAAAAAACTCAGAAGCGTCGGCGCAATGAAGGCGTGCCTTTCTACCGAGGGAATCTCGGCGGAAGAGGCTGTGGCAAAAGCCCGCGGCTGGGCTGGGCTTGTCGGCGTAGACTACGTCCGCGAAGTAAGCCGCAAAACTCCTTGCAAGTTCGACTGGTCCGACGAAATGCTCAAACCCTTTACGGTCGAGGGCACAAGCCTCTACAAGTTCGAGCGCACAACGCCCGTCTTCAAATGCGCGGCGATAGACTACGGCGCGAAAACGTCGATTTTCAAAAAGCTCGCGTTCCACGGCTTCGACGTGACGATTTTCCCCGCCGACGCGCCCGCCGAACAGATTGAGGAATTTGCGCCCGACGCGGTCTTCCTCTCGAACGGCCCCGGCGACCCCTCCGCGGTTTCATACGCGCACAAATGCGTGTCGCGCCTGATAAAGAAATATCCCACGTTCGGCATTTGTCTGGGACACCAGATTATCACGCACGCAATCGGCGCAAAGACGTACAAGCTCAAATTCGGACACCGCGGCGGCAACCAGCCCGTCAAGAATCTCGAAACTGGGATTGTCTCCATCACTTCGCAAAACCACGGCTTTGCGGCGGACGCAAAGTCCATCGAAAACGCGGGCGGCATCGTAACCGAAATCAACCTCAACGACGAAACCGTAGAGGGTCTGCGCCTGAAAGACTATCCCGTGTTCTCGGTGCAATACCACCCCGAAGCGGCTCCCGGGCCGAACGATGCCGACCCGCTCTTCGAAAACTTCCACGAGCTTGTCAAAAAGACGCTCGGAAAATAGGGCGTCGTCGCGGAAAAATTTTTCAAAAAAAACTTGATTTTTGAAAAAATGGGTATCTAATACAGCGGCAATATGCAAAACAGTTGGTTCAGCTACTACTTTTACTTTACCTTTCCAAACAGAGGCGTTCGGTAGGCGGCTTGACCGTTGTTGTATGCAGAAAAGTTTAACCCGAACGCCCAAGGCGGTCGGGTTTTTTTATTTCCCCGATTTTCAAAAAAAAAATTTTTTTAACACGAAAGAAAGACAATGAATCAGAAATCAATGAACAGTTCCTCGAAATCGTCAGGCAGATGGGTCGGTTTCAGGAAGGAGTTAAAAGTGCTCGACTGCACAATCAGAGACGGCGGGCTTATGAACGCCAGCCGCTTCGACGACAAAACCGTTCGCGCCGTCTACGACGCCTGCGCCGACGCCGGTATCGACTACATGGAAATCGGATACAAGAACAGCAGCAGCATTTACGCCCCCGCCGAATTCGGCGACTGGCGTTTCTGCAAGGAAGAGTCAATCAAGCGCGTAATCGGCGACAACAAGCGCGACATCAAAATCTCCGTCATGGCGGACGCCGAAAAGAGCGACTACAAAACCGACCTCTCCCAAAAGTCCGAAAGCCTCATCGACATGGTTCGAATCGCGACCTACATTCACCAAATTCCGCTCGCGCTCGACATGATTAAACATTGCCACGATCTCGGCTACGAAACGACCGTCAACATCATGGCGGTTTCGACCGTGCGCGAAAGCGAACTCGACGAAGGTCTTGAAATGCTCGGCGAAAGCGAAGCTGAGTCAATCTACCTCGTTGACAGCTTCGGCTCGCTGTACAGCGAACAAATCCGCTACATGATGGCTAAATACATGCGCATCGCACACGAATTCGGCAAGGAAATCGGCATTCACGCCCACAACAACCTGCAACTCGCGTTCGCAAACACGATTGAGGCGATTGTCTGCGGCGCGAACATGGTAGACGGAACGCTCGCAGGCCTCGGGCGCGGCGCGGGGAACTGCCCGCTGGAACTGCTCGTGGGCTTCCTCCACAACCCGCGTTATAGAATCCGCCCGCTGCTCGAATGCGTCGAAACGGAAATCGAGCCGATGCGCGCAAAGCTCGGCTGGGGCTTCGACTACCCGTACATGACGACGGGTTTCCTCAACCGCCACCCGAAAAGCGCAATGGAATACAACGAGTCCGACAAGCGCGGACAGATTGTCAATTTCTACGACGAAATGATGAAATAACACGCGGAATGGGGAAAAGCCGTGCGCCGCGTGCGCGCGGCTTTTTTTTGAAATGGAAACGTTCGACAAAAAGAAAATCGAGGCGGAACGCACATTCCCGAACGAGGGGGTCGCCGTGCTCGACTGCACAATCCGCGACGGCGGAGCAATCACAAACAGCCGCTTCGACGACAAAACCGTTCGCGCCGTCTACGACGCCTGCGCCGACGCCGGCATAGACTACATGGAAATCGGCTACAAGAACGGCCGCAAGTTTTTCGACCCCGAAAAATACGGAAAGTGGCGGTTCTGCGACGAGGATTCCGTAAAGAAAATCGTGGGCGACAATCCGCGCCCGATTAAAATCGCTGCAATGTTCGACGTCGGCAAATGCGAGCCGAAGCTGCCGAAAAAATCGGACAGCCCCGTCGATTTGATAAGGGTTGCAACATACGCGAAAGACTTGCCCGCAGCCCTCGACATCGTAAAATACGCAGCCGACCTCGGCTACGAAACGAGCGTGAACATCATGGCGACTTCGACGCTTTCCGAGCGCGAGCTGAACCTGTCGTTCGAAGCCGCCGCCGAAAGCCGCGCCGACATTGTCTACATGATGGACAGCTTCGGCGGTCTTGACGGACACCGCCTGCGCTACATTCTCGCAAAGTGCAAATATATCTGTACGGAAAAGCGCGCAGGCGTGCACATTCACAACAACCTGCAACTTGCCTTCGCCAACACGATTGAGGCGGTCGAAAACGGCGCGGACATCGTAGACTGCACGCTCTGCGGGCTTGGGCGCGGCGCGGGCAACTGTCGAACGGAGCTTTTGGCGGGATATTTGAAACGCCTTGACATGCGCCCGATTTTGGAGTGCGCGCAAAACTTCATCGAACCCCTGCGCGGAAAATACTCGTGGGGCTTCGACCACGCGTACATGGCGACGGGGCTTTTCGGCAAACACCCGTCGGCGGCTATGGAGTACGGCAAAACGCAGCCGCGCCCAAGCCTTGCCGACTTTTACGACAGCGTCGCAAACTCATAGCTGCAACAACCCCGCCTCGAAACGGACGCCACAGGCGCCCGCTTTTTTGTCTATTTTTTCACTGAAAACTTCGCGCATAGGAGGGCGATTTTTCTCCGCCGTAATTGTCTCCTCCGGCAAAAAAACGCCGTCGAAATTCGACGGCGTTTTCTGTTTTGCAAGCTGTCTTCCGCTTAGAAGCCCTTGACTTTGAAGAGCGATGTGACCGACATATTGTTGTGGATTCGCAGAATCGCCTCCGTGAGCAGGTTCGCGACGCTGAGTACCGTGATGGGGTAGTCGGCATAGCGCGGGTCTGGCGGGGTGGAGTCTGTAATAATGAGTTCGTCGAGCCACTTTTCCGAAAGTCTGTCGTACGCGCTGTCGGTAAGCACTGCGTGTGTGACTGCTGCTCTGACTGTTTTTGCGCCCTTGTCTTTGAGGATTTTCGCGGCGGCGGTAAGCGTGCCCGCGGTTTCCGTCATGTCGTCAACAATCAGAATGTCGCGGCCTTCGACTTCGCCGACAAGGCTTGTCGCCTCGACAACTTCCGCGCTGATTCTGCGCTTTGCGATGAATCCGAGCTGGCAGTTGAAAAGCGTTGCGTATGCCTGCGCGCGTTTCAGTCCGCCGACGTCGGGCGCGAAAATCGTGAGGTTGTCTGCGGGCTGGTTTTTCAGATATTCGTAGATGACCGGCGACGCGTAGAGGTGGTCGCAGGGAATATCGAAGAAGCCCTGAATCTGGTTGGCGTGGAGGTCGAGCGTAAGCACGCGGTTTGCGCCCGCTGCGACCAGGAGGTTTGCGACAAGCTTTGCGGTAATCGGAACGCGCGGCTGGTCTTTTCTGTCCTGACGGGCGTAGCCGAAGAAGGGCAGAACCGCCGTGATGCGCTTTGCCGAAGCCCTGCGGGCGGCGTCAATCATGATGAGCAATTCCATGAAGCTGTCGTTTGTGGGACGGCTCGTGGGCTGGATAATAAAAACGTCGTCGCCGCGGATATGGTCGATAATCTTGACAAAAGTTTCGCTGTCGGGGAAGGATTCGACCAATGCGTTTCCAAGGGGCAGCGACAGCTGTTTGCAGATTGCTTCGGCGAGAGCGGGGTGCGTTCTGCCGGTGAAGATTTTCAGGTTGTCGATTTTCATACGTCAAAAATTCGGGCGGTTGCGCCCAATTCGATTTTTTTTTACCCTACCGCGGGCGTTTGCAAAGTCAAGCGAAATACAAAATCAATCGAATGCGCAAAAAGCGCGCGCCGAAAACGGGCGCGCGTTGCGAATAGGGCGGCTTGTTCCGAAAATCCGCCGAAATGTCCGAATTTTTGCGTTGCGGAGCTTAGAACAGCCCCGAATTTTGGTTGTAGACGGCGTCGTACTTCACGCCTATTGCGATGTAGTCGGCGCGGGTCGATGCGATTTGCGCGGTGCATTCGTCGATTGCTTTTGCCTGCGACGGCCAGCGGCGTTTCAGTTCCACCGCAGCTTTCGACGGGTTCGACTGGTATTCGGAGAGGAAGTTCGCGATGTCGGTTTGCGCCTTCGTCATGTTGACCGTGTACATCTTTTTTTCGATGTCGGCGAGTTTCTGCCACGCCTTGACGTTCGCCCTATACGCGTCGATAAATTCGGGAGGGCAGCCAGTCAGCGCCACCGACTGCGACTTTGCCGCGACTTCCGAAACCGTGTTCGACGTCGAGACTATTTGTTTGTCGATTGCATAGACCGTTTCAATCGCCGTGCATTCGGGGCTTTTCTGCGCGGGAGGCTGGGTGTTGCACGCCGCAAGCGACGCGCACGCGAAAAACAGGTAGACAAGTTTTTTTAATCCGTTCATGTTTTGCATATCGTAAAAATAGGAGTATTCTTTCGCGGAAATTGCAGCGGACTTTCATTTTTCCGTCCCGCGCTTTCCTTTTATTATTAAGACAGCGTTCGGCGGCGGGCGTTCGGAAAAATCGCGCGTATTTTCGGCGGGGCGGAAAAAATTGTTGTCGAAAAAATTAAAATCGTTCTAATGGAGGGATTGTAAAAAATTATGGCACTCGAAAAAATCAACGACGTTAAAGGCAAGGCCGTTTTCATTCCCGGAAACGACATCGACACCGACAGAATCATTCCCGCCCGCTTCATGGTTTGCGTGACTTTCGAAGGCTTGGGCAAATACGCATTTTACGACGAACGCAAGAACGCCGACGGCACGGACAAGATCCACCCGCTTACCGACCCGCGCAAACAGAACGCGAAAATCCTGCTTTCGGGCGCGAACTTCGGTTGCGGCTCGTCGCGCGAGCACGCGCCGCAGTCGCTCTGGCACTACGGGTTCAGGGCGATTGTCGCCGAAAGCTTCGCCGAAATTTTCTTCGGCAACTCGACGACACTCGGCATTCCCTGCGTCTGCGCCTCGCACGCCGACATCGAAAAAATCGGCGAACTCATCGAGAAGAACCCCGACGCCCCCGTGGACGTCAACCTCGACGCAATGACGGTCTCCTGCGGAGATTTCTCGTGCAAGTGCTCCATGCCCGACACCGCCCGCGCGGCTCTCGTTTCTGGCACTTGGGACCCGATTGCGGAACTACTCGACGCGGAGTCGGCAATCAGGGAAAAGGCGGCGTCTCTGCCTTACTTTAAATAGTCATGAAATTCATTCTGGAAGGCGCGGGGATATTCATTTATCCGCTCGGTTTTTGCTCGTTTCTGGCTCTCTTTATAATCATAGAGAGGCTGATTTCTTTGCGCGACTCAAAGGTAGTTCCGCGCGAAATCGCGGGCATGCTTGTCTCGGGCGTGCTGCCGTCGGCTTCGCCCGCGTCGTCCGTCGGAAGAATTCTGTACTATTTCAACACCTCCAAGCCCGATCCCGAAGCCCTCAAAGCTTTCGCCCAGCTTGAAATGACGCGCCTCGAACGCGGCATGTTCTGGCTCGACATCGTGATTTCCGCCGCTCCGCTCTTGGGGCTGTTGGGAACGGTCGCGGGCTTGGTCGCGGTGTTCTCGGTAGATTCTTCTTCCCTGCCGACACCCGAAACAATCTCGCGCGGCGTGGGTCTTGCGCTTTCGACCACAATCTTGGGGCTTACGATTGCGATTCCCGCCATCGTCGGAAATTCCTACCTCAACAGACGCATAGACAAGCTTTGCGCGCGTCTGAACATCTGCGTTGAAAGCCTTATCGACATTCAGCAAAAAAGCGGAAAATAGTCCGTGGACATCAGGAAGAACAGGCGCAGAAGAAAGGCGGAAGTGAACATCGTCCCGATGGTGGACGTTCTCACCGCGCTTATCTTTTTCTTTCTTCTGACGATGCAGTTTAAAAACATCTACGCGGTTGACATCACGCCGCCCAACATGGAAAGCTCCGTCGGGACGTCGAAACAAAAGCCCGACACAATCGCGATTGACAGGGACGGACGCTACTACTTCAACGCGGGCGAAGTCTCTTTCGAAGCCCTCGAAAAAACGATACGCGAGCTGCCCAAAGACGCGTCGCTCATTCTGCTTGCCGACAAACAGACGCCTCTTCATTTCGTGACTTCCGTTATCGACTCCGTGAAGGTCGCGAAAATCAAAAAGCTCAGCCTGCAAACCGACAAATAACTTCCGCCTCCGCCGAAAACTCCGCGCGTTTTCTTTGCGGCTGACTTTTTGCGGCGTCGCCTCCGCGCATAATGCGCGAAGCCCGCGCGGTTGCAACGCGCTGATTTTTTCGCAAAATATGCTTGTCTTGCGGGCAAAACGCGCTTGAATGTCTCTTGTTAAAACGGCGTCCGCGATTTTCGTTTTTTCTTCATGGGCTTGCCGTTTGCGGTTTTCTTTCCGCTCGCAATTTTGCCGATTTTTTCGTTTGGGACGGAGTGCGCGGGAATCGCAGCAAACATCAAAATTTAACAATCATGGACAACCTTGAAATAGTCGAAGTGGGCGGAATTTTCGCGCCCACAACAAACAACAACGGCGTGCTTCTCGACCCGAAGCGCGGCGGCAAAACCCGCCGTACCGACCCCTACGTTCCGAAGGAGCTTGTGCGCAGGTTCAACGTCAAAAAGGGGCAGTACATCACCGCAAAGGCGCATCAGGCAAACGGGCATCAAAACCCGAAAGTGCGGTTTATCGAAACAATCGACGGCGTGCCGTGCACCGAACGCCGCAAACTGCCGTCATTCCAACAGCTGACGACTATCGCGCCTAACAAAAAGCTCCGCCTCGAAACAAAAGACGAGCGCATGACAAACCGCGTAATCGACATATTCTGCCCGATAGGCAAGGGCACACGCGGGCTGATTGTAGCTCCCCCGCGGACGGGGAAAACGACGCTGCTTAAAGACATCGCCTATGGGGTAATACAAAACCACCCCGAATGCAAACTCATGATTCTGCTCGTCGACGAACGCCCCGAAGAGGTCACCGACTTCCGCATGGACTTGCCCGAAGCCGAAATCTACGCGTCGTCGAACGACGAAAATATCGAAACCCACATCAGAATTGCCGACCTCGCAATAGAGCGCGCAAAGCATTTGGTCGAAACGGGCAAAGACGTTGTGCTTTTGATGGACTCACTCACGCGGCTCTCTCGCGCGCACAATTCGGCAAAGGCAAACGGCGGACGCACGATGAGCGGCGGCCTCGACATTCGGGCGTTGGAGCGTCCGAGGCAGATTTTCTCGGCGGCGCGAAACACGGAGGAGGGCGGAAGCCTGACGATTATAGCGTCGGCGTTGATTGAGACAGGCTCGCGAATGGACGACCTGATTTTTCAGGAGTTCAAGGGCACGGGCAACATGGAAATGGTTCTGGACAGGAAAGTCGCGGAACTGAGGATTTGGCCTGCGATAAACATTTCGGCGTCGGGGACGCGGCGCGAGGAACTTTTGCTGTCGGCGGACGAGCTGGAGGCGGCGTCGTTTTTGAGACGAGCAATGGCGGGGGCCAAGCCGGAAGATTCGGCGGAAACGCTTATAAAAAGAATGAGCCAGTCGAAAACAAATCAGGACTTCATATCCATGATTCTTTAACGGCGCGTGAAAGCACTTCCCTAAGGGCGTTTCCCTGTACCCGCAGACCGCTCGCGTACGATAAGTACGCCACGCGCCCTGCGTGCACAGGAAAGCCACCCTTATGAAAGCACTTTGACGCGCCTAAAATTACAGTGCTAACGCACAAAGGTTTTTAGAGTGCGCTGGGAGAAAAGTAGAGTTGATTGGTAAGCGGAGAATCTGTGTTTGCGGAAATCCGCTTTTTTTTATTTCTCCGCGCAAAGCGCATCTGTTTTATCTCTGTTTCTTTAAAATATTAAGTATATCCCAAGCGTAGTAATTGGCGAAGCCAATACGGACTGATATAGAAAAGGCGCGGTTATAGCCGCGCCGTATTATAACTATAAGGAACGAAGTTCCGTTGCCGTACAGGCTGCCAGCCTGTCGGTTATAGCCGCGCCGTTTAATCACAGAAAGGAGCGAAGCTCTGTAGGGAGGTGCGACCCGCACCCGAAGTTCCGACGAGTGGCGCGGCTCGCGATTGGGGGCGGAGGCGGAGGAATTTTGCAAAGCAAAATCCGCCTCATGGGGGCAAGCCCCCATCTGCGCCGTGCAGGCTGCAGCCTGCCTAGAGCCAAGATTTGGAGAAGGGGGTATCTTTGAAGAGGGCGGCGATGCCAGTAATTTGTTTAAGGCGGAGGATTTCGTCTGCGCTCATGCCGAGGTGTTTTGAAATCCACGCGTTCGACTTACCCATTTCGGTGAGTTCGGCTACGATGTTGCTCATAAGGTCAACGTCGTGCGAGCCTCGGGCGCGGTTGTGGCGGATAGTTGACGCCATGCGGTCGTCGATTGGGCGGTCGATGACTACCACGGGTAGCATGCCGTTTTCGCGCTCGTAGATGTCGGGGTGGATTTGTATGATTCGGAAGCGGTGGAAACCGTCCACGACTTCGTAAACGTCCTCGTCTTTCAGGTAGTAGCAGACGATGGGCTGGGTGTAGCCGTCCTCTTTGATTGAGTCGTAAAGGAGCTTCATTTCGGGCGGGGCTACCTTGTTGGGGTTGTAGCAGTTCGCCCTGATTTTCTCTACCGGCACGGCGCGGACGCCGTACACGGGACTTTTCGGTTTGTCTGTCATAAATTTTTATATTTTTCCAGAAGGTTTCTCATTTTTTCCTGTTGGTGCTTTGTCTGCGAGAAACTCAGCCCCGAACAGAGGTGGTCGTTTTTGAGAATGCAAATGCACATGCGCCGCCAAGACGGGGCGAGCTTTTTCTGCTCGAAGCCGTTGTCGATGTGGTCGGGAATTTTGGAGTAGCGCACGATAGGCTCGTTCGAGGGCGATTTTCTGTCGGTAATTTTCGCTTCGGGCGGGAGGTCGCCGATAAATTCGCCGCCGACGGGCGAGCCTTTTTTGTGCCACCACCAGATGAAGCGTTTGAACTTCGCCTTGTAGTGGGCGGCAAGTTCGGGCGGGAGGGTTGCAAGAAGCAGCTTGCAGTAGCTTTTCCAAGTGTGCCCCTGCGGCAGTTTGACATTGCGATAGCCCATGATTCGGTTTCCGCAGTAGATGTTGCCGAAATTCGCGCCGCTTACGCGGTTGACGACTTTCGCCCAAGTGTCAGGCTCTATGACGCGGTAGAGGTTAAGCCCCTTGCGCTGGTCGTCGCCGTAGGGCTGGCAAATGCGCTGGGAGGCGAGCGGCACGCCCGCCTTGTAGAAGAGGTCGTAGAGCCTGTTGTACTTCCAGCCGAGCCTGCCGTTGGCGACCCACACGTCGCGGACGTTCCAGTCGTAGATGGGGTAGGCGTTGTAGAGGGTGTCGGTAATTTTCGTCGTCCAGTTTTTGCCGTCGAGGGTTTCCTTTACATAGTTGCGGATAGTGCGGTATCGGTTTAGGCTCTCGTCGGAGCGGATTCCGACAAGGCACGCGGTCTTTTGCCCGTTGGAGTACCATTTGCCGAAAGCGGGGACGAACTCTTCGAACTCCATTTTCTTTTGGAAAAACGGGAATGGATTGTTTTGCTCTGTGGCGAGATTGGGATAGTCGGGGTATTCGCGAATCCACTTGTCGCGCTCGTCCAAGTCCCAGCAAGTCCAGAACGGCGAAAAGACGCTGACGGCGTTGCGGAGGGTGAGCGGCAGGCAGCACCAGTAGACGTCGAGCATGTCGGCGTTTTCGAGAAGCGTCTCCCTGATGTAGTCTATCGTTGTAAGGTACTGTCCCTCCAAGTCTATGAAGAGCACGCCGAGCTTTTTTTTGATTTTTTTCCGCCGCATGCAGTCGAGCGCGAGGTTGAGCACAACCGAGCTGTCTTTTCCGCCCGAAAACGAGACGTAGACGCGCTCGAAATTGTCGAAGATGAATTCCATGCGCTCCGTTGCGGCTTCGTAAACGTTTTTGTCGAGATATTGCTTCAAAGTTTTTGCGCCTCCTGCGCGGTGATTACGCGCTCGAACATTTCGAGCAGGTCGCGTTTTCTGTCGAGACTGTACTTTATGATGTCTTCAAGCCCCGTGTTAATCCAGAGGTTGTAGACGTTGACGGTTTTTGTCTGTCCCGTCCTGAAAATTCTGTGCGTCGCCTGTTCCTTTTCCTTGTAGTCGAAAGTCTGCGAATAGAAGACGACGTTGTTTGCGCATTGGAGGTTCAGTCCCATGCTTCCGACTCCGTAGGTGCAGACGAGCACGCTTTCTTCTGTTTCGAAAAGCGAGAGGTCGTCCTTTCTGCCGCCCATGTAGACAAGCCCGCCGAATGTCCTGTTCAGCATTTGCGCCTCCGCCACGAACTTCGCGAAAATCACGACTTTCTCGCCGCGGTCGAGTATCCTGTTGACGATTTCTATCGCCGCGCAAAACTTAGCCTTGCACGATACCGTGTACGCGTGCTGGAACGCCTGCGCGACCGAAAAAAAGCAGACGTAGAATTTGCCGTTGAGGTATTTCCGCTTGAAGTCGGAATAGCGTCTGCGCTCGGCGGAATCGAGGTCGAACTCGCGGTTATAGACTCTAATGCGGCACTCGTTGTCGAAGTCTGCGTCGAAAACGTAGGGCTTGATGATTTCGGCGAGAGCCTCCACATTCGCGGGTTTCGACCACCTGCGCCACGGGAAGGGGTCGATTCCGTCGAAGAAATAGACGAGGAAATTGTCGGCGAACTGCCGCTCGGTCATTTTGAGAATGTTGGGCGAGAGGAACGAAATCTGCGCGTAGAGGTCGAGCAGGCTTTTCGTGATTGGCGTGCCGTTTAGGATAATCCTGAAATCGAAAAGGTGGTAGTCTCCCAAAAGGCGGCGCGTGCGCAGGGCCTTTGTATTTTTTATGAAAATGCTTTCGTCCACAATGCAGAAGACGCGGCGCGACTCCGCAATTTTGCGCATTTCGAGGTATTTCGAGTCGCTCTGCGAAACGCTTTCCGTGGAAAAGAAGAAAATCAGTCCGAAAAAGCCCGCAGACCACTTTTCTATTTCCGACAGATACCTTGCCGACTTCAAGAGCGAGGCGGGGGCAATCCAGATAACGGCGTCGATGTTTCCGAGCCTGAGCCTTACGAGGTCGCACGCAACCTTTGTTTTGCCCGAACCCATCTTCATGAACAACGCGCCCGCGCGAAGCTTCGACAGCTTTTCAACAGCCGACCGTTGGTTTGATTCTAAGTTCATCTATGCAAATCTGGTTGTAGACGGGAGCGATTTTCGGCGGAATGTGGAAAAGCAGCTTCCACCTGAGCCCGTGCTTTTCGGCTATAGACTTTTCGAGAATCACCGAGTTGCGCGCGCCCGTCTTGAAGGCGTCGTTCGGAAGCTCGACGCGCTTTCCGCCGACGAGAAGCACCGAGGAGTTTTCGTCCGAGCGTTCGATTTGGCTGTACCAAACTCTCACTTTCATTTGAAGGGCGCGGGAAAAGTTGAATGGAAATTATAATGTGATATTGAGTTTGAATTATGATTTGTCAAATGGAAAATTTCCCTTCCTCCTCTTTTTTGCCCTCCCTCGCACCCCTTGTGCGAAAAAGCCTCCTCCGTCCCCTCCCTCCGCTTTTGTCAAGATAGCCCGCCCCCTCCGCCCGATTTTCCGACTTTTCGCGCAAAAAGCGGAAATTTTTTGAAAAATGGGGTTGTAAAATGCCCGTAAAACTTCAATCTTGTCGGATTGATTTATTAAACAGGAAACGCAATGCTTACGGAATTTAAAAGTCAGATTATCGCCGATGTCGGAATCAGCATGGGCGACGAAGGTAAGGGACGCCTCGTCTACGAAGTCATAGACGAACTCAAATCGAAAACGGGACGGAAAAATATCGCCGCCATCGTAATCAAAGTAAACGGCGGCGCAAATTCGGGACACACCGCCGGCGGCGTCAAACTCAACCTCCTCCCCGCAGGCGTGATAGAAAACGACGTCGAAACGCTGGCAATCGGCGCGGGCGTTGTTGCCGACCCCCGCAAATTCATCTGGGAGGGCGCGCCGCTCGAAAAACGCGGATACAAAATTTTCGACAGACTCGTAATCGACGAACGCACAATGATGTCCGACCTCGGACACAGACTTCTCGACCTCGCGTGGGAAGACTACCGCGTAAACGTCCTCAAAGACGAGCCGCGCGGCTCGACGGGCAGGGGCATCACGCCGTCCTACGCCGACGAAGTCAGCCAGTTCCAAATTTGCTACGCCGAATTTCTCGGACACAAAGAAGACTTTGCCCGCAAACTTTCCGCAAAACTCACCCGCGCCTGCGACACAATAAAATACGTCTGCAAAGTGTCGCCCGAAAAGTGGGCGCAGTTTTTCGAAAAGCTCACAAACGCGGAACTTAGGGCAAACGCCGACGCAATCAAAGACGGCGTGTTTGCGGAGTCGGACTTCGACTTCAAAAAATTCATGGGCGCAAATCCCTTCGAAATCAATATCGACGCGGTTGTGGAAGAATATTGGTCGGCTGGACGGAAACTTGCAAAGAACATCGGCGACGTGCGCGAAATCTGCCTGAAAGCGCTGTCGGAGGGCAGGTATATCGTCGGCGAATACGGGCAGTCGTACTGGCTCGACAAACGCCACGGCTTTGCGCCCAATGTAACGGCGTCGCACACGGGCGTTCCCGAATTTTTCGAAAGCGCGTGCATTCCGCTCCGCGCGGTCCACACGCTCGGCTGCTGCAAGGCTTACGACACGAAAGTAGGCACGCACGTCTTCCTCACGCAAATGGACGACGCCCACCCGCTCGCCCAGAAGCTCAAAAAGCTCGAATACGGCACAAGCACCGGCCGCCAGCGCATGGTCGGCTGGTTCGACGCCGTCGAAAAGGGCGACGCGCTCCGCTACGGCGGCTACGAAGACATCGTAATAAACAAGCTCGACGCGCTGTCGTACTCCGGCGATTGGAACGGCGACCTGCTTGTGTGCACTTCGTATGTGGACGACTCCACGGGCGAAGTATACCACGGCGTTCCGCGCTGCGACGCGCTCCGCAAAAAACTGCGCCCCGTGTACGCAAAACTTGCGGGCTGGAGCGAAGACATTTCGAAAGTCCGCTCGTTTGCCGACCTCCCCGAAAACGCGAAAAAATACGTCGCGTTCTGCCTGAAAAGCGTCGTGGAAGTCGCGTCGAAGTCGGGCTTAAACAACAAGCCGAATTTGCGATATATCGGTGTCGGGCCGATGCAGTCCCAAATCATAAGAGACATACCTTCGACCGACGAACTTCTAAAACTCGTATAACACGCACACACTTGCGCCGCCGCTCCGCAAAACGCGCGGCGCGCGCGGAATCGTAAAATGGCTACGGAATATAAATGCGACATATGCGGCAAGCCCGCAACATTCCACATCACCAAAATCGTAAACGGTAAAAAGGTGAAGGTGCATTTGTGCTCCGAGTGCGCTGAAAAGGCGTCGCTCGACGCCGCAAATCTGCCGCTCGACCTTTTTCCGAAATTGAAGGAACTGGAAGAGAAAATAGTGTCGGCAAAGGCGGCAAACCCGGATTCGTGCCCGACTTGCGGGGCGTCGCTTTCGGAAATCGAAAAGGGCGCGAGGTTCTCGTGTCCCGACTGCTACGTCGCGCTGGGCAACAGGCTCTTCGAGCTTTTCGCCCAAATGCACGCAGCGACGGAGCACAAGGGCAAGACGCCGAAAACGCACGGCGCAAACTGCTTTGCGTCGATAGACAACTCCAAAAAACTGCGCGATTTCGAGGAAATCGCGGGCGGCGAGCTGTTCGACGAAACGCTCGAAAACACGCTCGACGCGTTCCTGTCGGAAACGCAGCCCGTAAAGCTCAACGCCGAGGTTGTGGAGGATTCGCAGCCCGACGCCCAACCCGCGGAGGAGACTCCCGGACTCTTGCAGAAAATGCTCGACGAAGCCGTCGCCGAGGAGCGGTACGAAGACGCCGCCGACCTGCGCGACAAGCTCAAAAAACTGTCCGAAAAGAACAAATAATGGTCTTGAAAATCCACAGAAAAAACTCCGCAATCGTGATGACTTCGCGCATAAGGCTTGCGCGGAACTTGGCGCACACGCGCTTCTCGAACGCGGCGTCTTGCGGGGAGCTTGCAGAGGTGTTCGAAAAATGCGCCGACGCGCTCTCAAAGACGGGGAAATTCAAGGGCGGCAGGCTCGTAAAGATGTCCGAAATCTCCGACTTCGGAAAGAGCATGCTCGTCGAGGAACGCCACGCAACCCGCGAACTCGCGGGCGCAACCGAAAACGCGGGCGTGTACATTTCAAAAGACGGCGCGGCAAGCGCAATGATTAACGAGGAAGACCACCTCCGCATTCAGGCTGTCGCAAAGGGGCAGCGGCTCAACGCGCTGTGGCGCACGGTAAATTCCATAGACGACGCCGTCGAGGAGCGGCTCGAATACGCGTTCAGCCCCAACTTCGGCTACCTCACGGCGTGCCCGACAAACGTCGGAACGGGAATGCGGGCGTCGGTCATGTTGCACCTTCCCGCGCTTTCGCTCGGCGGCCAGATAGAGAAAATAGTGCGCGGGCTTAACCAGCTGGGAATGGTAGTCAGGGGCGCGAACGGCGAAGGCAGCGACTCTTACGGGGCGTTCTTCCAGCTGTCGAACCAGCAGACGCTTGGAATTTCCGAAGAGGAAATCATAGCAAAAATCGCAAAATTTACCGACAAGCTCGTCGAGTTCGAAACAAACGCGCGGCTGAAAACGATGCAACAAACGCCCGTTGTGATTGTCGATAAGATAGCGCGGTCGGTCGCGATATTGAAAAACTGCAAACTTATAGACACAGCCGAGGCGGTCTCGCTGCTTTCGAACATTCGCATGGCGGCGGACATGGGCTTCTGCAAGTCGGCGGGAGACGTCATAGAAGATGTCGACAACGCAATTCTCGACATTCAGCCCGCGCATTTGCAGGACAAATTCAATATCAGGGAATCCGAGGCGTCCGAGCGCGACGCGGTGAGGGCGGCGTATCTTAACACGTTCGCCGCGGGACTTCCCGAATTCGCCGCAAAATAAGTTAATATCGGCATGTTGCGTCCGATAAACAACGCGCAACACGGAAGGAATTATCATAAAATGCAGCACTTTACACCGAGAGCCCAACAGGTAATAACGCTGGCGCGCAAAGAAGCGGCGCGTCTGGGGCACAACTACATAGGCACGGAACACATCTTGCTCGGCATAATCCGCTTGGGGCAGGGGGTTGCCGTGAACGTCCTGCGCAAAATGGGGATAAACCTCGAAAACGTGAGCGCGGAAATCATGCGCCAAGTCGGCGGGGGAGATGCCATGATGCAGGCGGCAAACGACCTCAAATACACACAGAGAGTGCAGAAAGTGCTCTCGCTGGCGTCGAACGAGGCGGGCAGACTCAACCACAACTATATAGGCACGGAACACATTTTGCTTGGGCTTCTTCGCGAGGGCGAGGGAGTCGCGGCGGAAGTTCTGCGCAAGCTGGGCGTGAATATCGACGCCTGCCGCAACCAGATTCTTGCCGAGCTAGACCCAAAGTTTGTGGGCGACACTCCCGACGACCCCGACTCCGACATTCCCCAGTCCGAGGGCGGCGAACGCTCCGAACACGGCAAACAGAGCGCGCTTAAAGCGTTCGGTCGCGACCTCACCGAACTTGCCCGCAACGGCAAGCTCGACCCCGTCGTGGGACGCGCAAACGAAATCATGCGCGTAATTCAAATTCTGTGCCGCCGCACAAAGAACAACCCGGTTCTCGTGGGAGAGGCGGGCGTCGGCAAAACCGCGATAGTCGAGGGCTTGGCGCAGGAAATCGCAAAAGGCGAAGTCCCCGAACTGATTGCCTCAAAACGCGTAATCACGCTCGACATGGCTCTGATGGTCGCGGGAACAAAATACCGCGGACAGTTCGAAGAGCGAATCAAGGCGGTCATGGACGAAATCGAAAAGGCGGGCGACGTCATTCTTTTCATCGACGAACTCCACACGATAGTCGGCGCGGGCGCGGCGGAGGGCGCAATGGACGCCTCCAACATCTTCAAGCCCGCGCTCTCGCGGGGGTCGTTGCAGTGCATAGGCGCAACGACTATCGCAGAATACCGCAAGTTTATCGAAAAGGACAGCGCGCTCGACAGGCGTTTCCAGAGTGTCAAAGTCGAAGAACCGTCGCGCGACGACGCCATTCTGATTCTCAAAGGCCTGCGCGGCAACTACGAAAAACACCACCACTGCGTGTACTCCGACGCCGCGCTCGAAGCCGCCGTAAAACTCTCCGAACGCTACATCACAAGCAGGTTTTTGCCCGACAAGGCAATCGACGTAATCGACGAGGCAGGCTCCCGCGCGAGAATCAAAACGCTCGAACGCCCGCAGGAGGTGCTCGACATCAACGCGAAAATCGCCGATACGGAAAAGGCGAAGGAGGACGCAATCCGCGACCAACGCTACGAGGACGCCGCAAAACTGCGAGACGCCGAAAAATCGCTCTCGCGCGAGCGCGACGAAATCGTCAAAAACTGGAAGAAGTCGCTCGAAGACAAGCGCGTGGAAGTCGGCGAGGACGACATCTACGCGGTGGTTTCGACGTGGACGGGCATTCCGCTTTCGCGCATGGAAAAAGAGGAGAGCAAAAAACTGCTCGAACTCGAAGACCGCCTGCGCGCACGCGTCGTGGGGCAGGAGGAGGCTACGTCGGTTATCGCCCGCGCCCTCAGACGCTCCCGCGCCGCGCTTAAAGATCCGAAACGCCCGATAGGCTCGTTTCTGTTCTTGGGTCCGACGGGCGTCGGGAAAACGTATTTGGCAAAGATGCTCGCCGAACAGATGTTCGGCAAGCAGGAGGCTCTCATTCAAATCGACATGTCCGAGTATATGGAAAAATACTCGGTCTCGCGGCTAATCGGCTCGCCCCCCGGATACGTCGGGCACGAAGACGGCGGACAGCTCACCGAGCAGGTTCGCAGACGCCCGTATAGCGTAATACTCTTCGACGAAATCGAAAAGGCGCACCCCGACGTCGTGCAGATTCTCCTGCAAGTCTTGGAGGACGGCAGACTCACCGACAGCCTCGGCAGAACGGTCGATTTCCGCAATACGATTATAATTCTTACAAGCAACGTCGGTGCGAACATTCTGCAAAAGAACCCGTCGATGGGCTTCGGTGCGGCGGGCTTCGACGACGATTACGACAAGCTCAAAGAGAAAGTCATGGACGAAATGAAAAAATCGTTCCGCCCCGAATTTCTCAACCGCATAAACGACATCGTCCTCTTCCGCATGCTCACAAAGGCGGACATGGAAAAAATCGTCGGGCTTGAGCTTGACAAACTCCGCGCAAGACTTGCCGAAAAGGGAATGTCGCTTGTTCTCGACAAGCCCGCGACGGACTTCCTCATATCGAAAGGGTGGGACGAAAAGTACGGAGCGCGGCCGCTCAAACGCGCAATCGAACGCGAGCTTGAAGACGCCCTTGCCGAGGAAATCCTGCGCGGAACAATCACCGACGCTGGCGAAATTTTCGCAACGCTCGCCGACGGCGGCAAACATATCGCATTCTCGCAGAAAAAGAAACCGTGTAAAAAGGCGTAGTTTAAAAATTTCCGCAATCCGCAGGCATTCGGCTTGCGGATTTTTTTTTGCGCCCGCGCGTCGAAAGCCGCGCCCATTTTTTGCGCCACCGCGCGGCATTTTGCTTGCGCGGCGCGTCGGAACCCGTAGGATAGGCGGCTTAATTTCTTTCAGAAAAAATTATGAAACCTAAAAAAGTCGGAATACTCACGGCGGGCGGACTCGCGCCCTGCCTGTCAAGCGCAATCGGCGGTCTGATTGAACGTTATACGGAAATCGACCCCTCCATCGAAATCATATGCTACATCAACGGCTACAAGGGGCTGTTGCTCGGCGATAGCATCAAGGTAGACGCAAAAATGCGCGAACAGGCGCACTTGCTCCACCTCTACGGCGGCTCGCCCATCGGCAACTCGCGCGTGAAGCTTACAAACGTTAAGGACTGCGTAAAGCGCGGCCTCGTCAAAGAAGGTCAGGACCCGCAGAAAGTTGCGGCAGACCAGCTCGTCAAGGACGGCGTAGACATTCTCCACACAATCGGCGGAGACGATACCAACACCGCGGCTGCCGACTTGGCTAAATTCCTTAAAGAAAATAACTACGAACTCACCGTCATCGGGCTTCCCAAGACGATTGACAACGACGTCTATCCCATTCGCCAGAGCCTCGGCGCGTGGACGGCGGCGGAAGAGGGCGCAAAGTTCTTCAAGAACGTCGTCGGCGAATGCGGCGCAAACCCGCGCATGCTTATTATCCACGAAGTAATGGGGCGCAACTGCGGCTGGCTTACTGCGGCGACTGCGGCGAAATACCGCGAAATGCTCAACCGCGGCGAATACGCCGACGGTCTCGGACTCACAAAAGCGCGCCGCGACGTCCACGCAGTGTTCATTCCCGAAATGGAAATCGACATCGCCAAGGAAGCGAAACGCCTCAAAGAAGTCATGGACAAGAACGACTGCGTAAACATCTTTATCTCCGAGGGCGCGGGCGTTAAGACGATTGTCGCCGAAATGGAGACAAAGGGCGAGGAGGTTCCCCGCGACGCTTTCGGACACGTCAAGCTCGACGCCGTAAACCCCGGCAAATGGTTCGGCAAACAGTTCGCCGAAATGATTGGCGCGGAAAAGGTTATGGTTCAGAAGAGCGGCTATTTTGCCCGCGCGGCTGCGGCAAACGCCGACGACCTGCGCCTCATCAAGAGCTGCACCGACCTCGCCGTAGAATGCGCAATGCGCAGGGAAAGCGGCGTAATCGGGCACGACGAAAACAACGGCAACGTCCTCCGCGCTTGTGAATTTGAGCGTATCAAAGGCGGAAAACCGTTCGATACAAAGCAGGCTTGGTTTGTCGAATTGCTGAAAGCAATCGGACAGGCGTAGTCTCAAAAAGGGGCAGCACGCGAAGCGGGTTGCCCTAATTTGAGATAGAGGTGGAAAACCTCAAAAAGGGGCAGCACGCGAAGCGGGTTGCCCCAATTTTTGAGAAAGGCGGAAAACCGCGCAAAAAGGGGCAGCACGCGAAGCGGGTTGCCCCAATTTTTGAGAAGAGCGGGAAACCGCGCAAAATGAGGTGGAAAACGCTTAAAAAAACGCTTATCGGTTTTTATCAAAAGAGAAATCTCGTTCATGGGATTTCTCTTTTTTATTGTAAAATGCCGCTCTCTGTTGCTTACGCCTGACGATACTAAAAAGCGGCATGGCATTTTTGCCGTGCCGCTTGCTTATGAAAATTGCGGAGGAGCTTAGTGCCAGTTGCGGTCGTTTTGCGCTCCGCTACCGTACGCGCCCTTTGCTTCGAAGCGCATTTTGTAGACTTCTTCGGAAAACTTTTTGAAAGTTTCCACAAGCTTGTAGTGCGGGGTGTCCGCCATGTCGACAAGCCCGATTCCGCTGTCGGCTTTGTCGTACCTGCCCGTGGCGGGAAGGTCGAACCACGCGAACCATTCTATGCCCGCAACGGCGGGGTTGTGCGCCGCGCTCCGCATGAATTCGAGCGTGCACCGCGCCTGATTTTCCGCGGTTTCGACGGGAACCATAGTTATGCCGAACGTGCCCCCGTCGTAGGGCGTGAAGTGGTATTCGCCGATGAGAATCGGCCGGTCTTTCGAGCCTGCGGGCAGGGCGAGGTTCGAGATATTGTAGCGGTAGATGTTGGCTGTAACGACTTCGCAGTAGTCGGCCGAAATCATCGCGGCGTATTCCCACGCCGAGCCGTATGTTCCGAAGCTGCACCCCAAGTACATAGCGTCTTTGTCGATGTTCTTGATTGCATCGCGGCAGACTTTGAAATATTGGCGCGTGTAGAGTTCTTCGAAGTCGTACAAGTCGGCAATGCCTTTTTCGGTGGTCGGGAAGAAGTTTTTTGTTTTGAGGAATCCGGCTTTCGATTCGTACTTTGAGCCCCACGCGTCGTTCAGGTCTCGGAGCGTTTTGTATTTTTTTTCGAGCATTTGCCAGAACGCGATTTTCGCGCTCTGCGTTTCTCCGCACGAGAGCACGCCTTTCGAAATTTCGGCGCGCTTTTCGACCCACGGCAGCTCGCCGTCTACGAACACGCCGAAGCAGTACGCGCTCTTTATGTATGGGGCGCATTCGGCGAGCCGCTCGCGCACGGATTTTTCGAACTTCGGCGAGAACCAGTCGGGCGGCAGCTGCCACCAGCCGTGGAGCTTGTAGTCGCCGTCAATCAACTCTTCTGGCGCGGAGTAAACCGTAACGGTGTAGGGCACTTTCGCCTTTTCGAGAAGCGGGTACTCGCTCAAATGCCCGCCGAGGTTTACGCCGAAAAGCTTTGCGCGCCGCGCCAAGATTTTTGCGAGAAAGTCGGCGTCGGGGTTGCCGTATTTTATGTCGATATTTCGGGCGTAGTAGTTGAAGCTTTTTGCGGGCTTGCCCTGAAAGTATGAGCGTTTGAAAGGCGCGGTTGCAAGCGTGTACTTTTCGCCGATGGGTTTTTCGAAGAATTTTTCGCGCCCTTCAATGGGCGTTGACGGCGTGCGCTTTTCGCAGTCGCGCCCGTCGAGTTTCGGCGGATTCAGACTCCACCCGAAGCCCGCTTTGCACGCGCCCACCGCAAAGAACGGATTGCCGTCGGGCGTGATGAACCACCATTTGCCGTCGATTTTCTGCGTCCTGAATTTGCCCGTCGCCGCGAATTTTTTGTCGGGCGAGACAAAGCCAAAATACTTGTCGCGGTCGGGGCGCGAGTCGGGCAGGGCGTCGGCGAGCGTTTTCTCCCGCGCAGCCTGCGCCTTCAAGTCGGCGTCGGAGTGAACCTTGTCGGTCCAGTCGCGGTGCTTGTACTGCCCGTATTTGTCGATGAACGGGAAAAATTCGGCTTCCGACATCGACAGAATTTTGTCGTCCGCTTTCAGATAGTAGTTCTTGAACGGATTGCTGCGGCACGACGCGAACACTTTTGCATTGTGCACCGCCCAGTCGCTTTTCGCGGGGGCGTTGAAGCCGCGTACTTTAACGTTGTCGAACACGGCGCGACCGCCCGCCGACACGCAAACGCGCAGAGTGCACTTTTGCTCCGCGCGTCCGTGGAAGAGCGCCTTGAACGTTTCGATGTCGCCGTCGTTGTGCAGAAAAAACGGGCGTTCGCTGCGGAAGTCGGTGTACTTCCCGTTCCGGTCGATAAAGCCGACTTGCGGCGCGCCTTTCGCGCCGTTGAGCGTTTTGTAGTTGAACGAGACTTCGAAGACGTTGAATTTGTCGCTCGACACTTCGAACGCGGTCTCGTCTTTGCCGTTGGCGGCGTCGCACAAAAGCGAGCGCGAGCCGCCGATGGCTTCGTCTTTCGCGTCGGTTATGCGCGATTGCGCCCCGATTTCGAGCGTCGGTTTTGCCCCTTCAAAATCTTCGTTTGCAATGTAGCTTTGCGCCGACGCGACCGCCGAGGCGATTCCCATTGCGATAAATCCGAATGCTGTTTTTTTCATTTTTTTCAAAAGTTGCGTTTTGTTTAAAAATCCGAATTTTTGATTTTATCCGCCGATTCACGCGCGGATTTCGCAAGTTTTAACAGTTCGGCGAAGTTCATTTTCAACTCGCCCCTGTACCAGTTTTTCCACCCGCCCTCGGTGTTGATTTCCTTTGCGCGGTCGAAGTATCCGAATGCCTCCAAGGCCTTGTCAAGCTCAGCCTGCGCGGCGGCGCAGTCGCGTTTTGAGAGCGCGATGACTGAGGAGGTCGAATGCTTGTAGATGTCGGAGCACGCCCGCATTATCAGCGCGTGTGAAAGCAGGTTTGTCCGCAGGAATTTCCGCGACGGTTCTTGCAGGCTTGGAAGCGATTTTTCGATTTCCGCAACCGCGTTTTCGAAATTTGCCGATTGCTTCGAGATGTGCGCAAGCCTTTCGGGGAATGTTCCCTTTTCGAAGTGCATGTCGGAGAGAAATTGCCGCCAGATTCGCTCCGTTTCAGGGTCGCGGTTTTTCACTTTGCCCGTGTCGGTTTTGACTCTTTCGACAAAGCTATTAAAGCTTTTTTTAGATTTCGCCGCGTTTTTTATCAGCGTGAAGTTTTGGATAATCCCCTTTTGCGCCGTGCCGTTTTTGTCGAAAAGTGTAAACTGCGCCGCGAGCAGTTCCGCCGCGCACGCAAATAATCCCGCAAGCAAAAGACATTTCTTCATGCGCAAGACTCTATTTTGAGGGGCGTAATTGTCAACCGCAAATCTCGCCTCAATCGAATGCGGCGGGGCGAGCGCTTAGTCCCACGGAAGTTTTACGCCGCTTAGCGGGCGGAGATTCGACGTGTCAACAGGGACAAGGATTTTCCCCCTGTTCAGAATGTCCCGAGGGTCGAAGATTTTTTTTATTGAGCGCATCAGTTCAAGCTCGGTCGGCGTGTGCTGTTTGGACATGTATTTCGACTTCAAAAAGCCTATTCCGTGTTCGCCCGACACCGCGCCGCCCACTTCCACAGCCCTTGAAATAGCCTTGTCCATCGCCGCGAGCGCGCGGGCGCGTCCCGTCGGATCCGACGATTTGTACATGAAGTGGATATGGTAGTTGCCGTCGCCCGCGTGTCCGAATACGGGTGTTGCGAGCTTGTATTCCCTGCCCAAATTTTTGAAATATTCGAAGTACGCGTCGAGCGATTCCGCGGGCAGAACGATGTCCTGATTTATTTTTCCGTCGCCAAGCTCGAACATAGATTGCGACGCCTTGCGGCGGATTTCCCAAAGCCTTTCGGTTTCGGCGTTGTCGGCGGCGTATTTTGCGTCGGCTTCGGGCGAGAGCGTTTGCGCGAATTTCCGCGCCTGTTCCGCGCTGTCGTCGTCGTCGAATTCCGCGAGGATTGCCGCCGAGTTTGCGGGCACGCCGAAGTCGGGGTGTCTTGCCCGAATGCACGAGACCGTTTCGACGTCCATGAATTCGAGCACGCAGGGCGAGAGGTTTGCCCGCATGATTTTCCCGACGCCCTTGAACGCCTCTGTATCGCTTTTGAAAAACGCAAGCGCCGCCGTGCGCGACTTCGGGAGCGGAAGCAGTTTCAGCCACGCCTCCGTTACGATTCCGAGCGTGCCCTCCGAGCCTATGAAAATGTCGCGCAGGTTGATTCCCACAGAATATTTTTTCAGCGGCAATGCCCCCGATACCGCGCGGCCGTCGGCGAGCACCGCTTTCAGTGCGAGCACGTTTTCGCGCGTCGTGCCGTATTTGAGCGCGCGCAGTCCGCCCGCGTTGCACGCGATGTTTCCGCCTATCGACGAGAATTTGTGCGAGGACGGGTCGGGCGCGTAGAACAGCCCGAATTTGTTTGCCGCCTCGTCCACATTTGCCGTGATTGCGCCCGCGCCGACGTGCGCCATGCGCGAGACCGCGTCGATTTCGATGAAGTCGATTCCCGACATGTCGAGCACAACGCCCCCGCATGTCGGCACACAGCCGCCCGCGCAGCCCGTTCCCGAGCCTCTTACGGTAATCGGAACGCCGCAGTCCGACGCCGCCTTCATCGTTTCCGAAACGTCGGCCTCCGACTTTGCGTAGACCACGGCGTCGGGCAAAAAGCTGTACCGCATTTGGTCGAGCGACGCCGCAAAGCGCGAGTGTTTGTCCGTCGCGCAAGCAATTCCGCATTCTTTGAGTCTGCGGAGCATTTCGCATAAATCGGGCATGCTATTTAAGATACGGCTGCATTGATTCGTAGTGGAACGTGCGCAGCCTGCTTACGATGTGCCGCGCGCGTTTGAGCGAAAGTATTTCGTTTCTGAGCGCGCGGGCGGTTTCATATTTCGTTTTTCTCAGCAAAAATTTGATTTCGTTGACCGCCTTCGGACTCATGCTGAACTCGCTAACGCCCATGCCGAGCAGAAGCGGCGCGAAAATCGGGTCTGCCGCAAGCTCTCCGCAGACGCATACGGGAATGTTCGCCCTTTGCGCCGCCGATACAACCATGTCGAGCGTGCGGATTACCGCGGGGTGGGTAGGCTCGTAGAGGTAGGCTACCATGTCGTTAACGCGGTCAACCGCCAGAATGTATTGGATAAGGTCGTTCGTGCCGATGCTTATGAAATCGCAGACGTCGCAGATGATGTCGGCTGTAATTGCCGCGCTCGGAACTTCAATCATTGCGCCGACTTGAATGTTTTTGTCGAAGGCTATTCCCGCCGCCGCAAGCTCGTCCTTCGCCTGCTCAATCAGCACGCGCGAGCGTTCGACCTCGCGAATCGAGTTTATCATCGGCAGCATGATTTTCACTTTGCCGAACGCGCTCGCCCTGAGTATTGCTTTCAGCTGCGTGAGGAAAATGTCCTTGTGGTCGAGGCAGAACCTGATTGCCCTGTACCCCATGAACGGATTTTCCTCTTTGTTTACCATTTTCATGAGGTTCAGGTTTTTGTCTCCGCCGAGGTCGAGCGTGCGGATTGTTATAGGTTTGCCGCATGCGGCGACCGCCGCGTTTTTGTAGACCTCGAACTGCGCGTCCTCGTCGGGGAACGAGCCGCTGTCGAGGAAAAAGTTTTCGGTGCGCAGAAGCCCGACGCCGTCGCAGTAGCTCATTGCGCCTTCGGGAATGTCGGCTGCGGAGCTTATGTTAAGCTCTATTTTGAATTCCTTGCCGTCGGAGGTTATCGAGGGGTAGGGCAGCGACGTGTCGAAAACCTTTTGGATTTCGCGGTGCACCGACTCTATTTCCGTGAAGTGGCAGAGCGTGTCGCGCGACGGGTTCACAACGACGTTTCCGTTGTAGCCGTCAACCAGCAGGAATTCGCCCGACGAAATTTTGTCGGCAACGCCGTCCACGCCCACAATGCACGGAATGCCGAGCGAGCGCGAGAGAATCGCCGTGTGGCTTGTCTGCGAGCCTTTTTCCGTAACGATTGCAAGGATTTTGCTCTTGTCTACGAGCGCGAAGTCCGACGGCGCGAAGTCGGAGCTTACAAGAATCAGCGGGTCGGAAAGCGCGCCGATTTTCGACGTCTCGATTCCCAGCATGTTTGCTATCACGCGCCGCGACACGTCTTTGAGGTCGCAGATTCTTTCGCGGATAAACGAGTCGTCTATTTTCTCAAACGCGTCGATGAATTTGTTGATTACGTTCGAGTAGCAGTACTCGATGTTGAAATGCTCCTTTTGGAACGTCGCGAGCGTTTCCTGCATGATTGCCACGTCTTCGAGCACAAGCAGGTGCGCGTCGAAAATTCCCGATTCCGCGTCGCCGACCGTTTCGGACAGCTCCGATTTTATCTGCTGTATGTCGGCGCGGGTTTTGAGGATTGCGTTTTGGAAGCGTTCGATTTCCGCGGGTTTGTCGGAGTCGCGGATTTCGTATACGGGCGTATCGAGTTCGCGTCTCAACATAACGAACGCCTCGCCCTGCGCTATGCCTTTCGACACGGGCAATCCCTTTAACTCGCGTTCCGCCTGTTGATGTTTTTCGCTCATTGTCTTTATTTTTTTTCGACGGTTCTATTTTTCAACATTATTTTCGGCAAATCTGCCTCCCAAAACAGCCAGCGATTTCAAATAGGGCGAGTTTTGGGATTTTGCAAGCTCCAAGCTTTCGGCGGTCATGCGCCACTGCCAGTTGCCGTCGGGATTCCCGGGGGTATTAAAGCGGCAGCTTGACGGCAGCCCCAGAATGTCCTGCATCGGGACTACCGCAAGGCGCGCCACGCTCAGCATTACCGCGTGTATCATGTCCCAGTTGGGAACGTCGCCCGCCGAGCGGAAGTAGCGGCGCAGCTGGTCTTTCGCCTTTTCGTCCGCCGACGCGTACCAGCCGCACGCGGTGTCGTTGTCGTGCGTGCCAGTGTAGTACACGCAGTCGCGCTTGACGTTGTGCGGAAAATACGGGTTCGACGCGTCGCTTCCGAACGCGAACTGCATTACCGCCATTGCTGGAATTTTCAGGCTGTCGCGCAAATTGCATGCGCGTTCCGAGAGCAGCCCGAGGTCTTCGGCGACGAACTTTTCGTCGGGGAAATGCCTTTTCAGAAAGTTGAAGAAATCGACCCCGGGCCCGATTTTCCACGAACCCTTGCGGGCGTCGGCGGCTTTTGCGGGAATCGACCAGTAGTCTGCAAAACCCCTGAAATGGTCGAACCTGATTGCGTCGTACATATTCGCCGCGGCAGCCACGCGCCTGCGCCAAAATTCGTAGACTTCCGCCTTTTTGTTTTTCCAGTCGTAGAGCGGGTTGCCCCAGAGCTGTCCGTCCGCCGAAAAATAGTCGGGGCCTACCCCCGCGACGTTCCGCGCCGTGCCGTCTTTGTTAAGCTCGAAAATTTCGGCGTTGCCCCATACGTCCGCGCTGTCGTGGGCGACGAAAATCGGCAGGTCTCCGAAAATGCCTATTCCCGCCTTTTTCGCCTTTGCCTTGAAGCGTTCGAACTGGTCGAAGAACACCCACTGCGCGAATTTTGCGGCGAACTCCTCCTCCCGCGCCCCATCGGAGATTTCCGCGTTTTTTGCCGAGTGGTAGTTTGCGGATTTTTTGCCCCACCCGTACCACGGCTTGCCGCCGAATTCGCGTTTGAGGGCGGTGAAAAGCGCGTAGGCGTCGAGCCAGTCGGCGTTTTCGGCGCAGAATTTTTCGAACTTTTTTCCGTCGGGTTTCGACGCCTTCCAGCGCGATGCGGCGCGGCGCAGCAGGGCGGGCACGTTGTTGTAGATTGCGCCGTAGTCGCACCTGTCGCGCGGGAGTTTTTTGAGCGGTTCGAGTTCCGACTCTTCAAGCAATCCCTTTTCGACAAGCTCCGAAAGGTCGATAAAATACGGGTTGCCCGCGAATGTCGAGAACGACTGGTAGGGCGAGTCTCCGTAGCCCGTAGGGCCCAAGGGGCAAATCTGCCACCACGTCATTCCCGATTTTTCGAGGAAGTCCAAAAACGCGTCGGCCGCGCTTCCGATGTTTCCGATTCCGTATTCGGACGGCAGCGACGATATGTGTAGAAACACGCCCGAAGCCCGTCCGCCGTGCCACGAAAAATCGGCGATTTTACTGTCGCTTTTCATCTTATTTACGCTGTCGGCGCGAGCCGCCGCCGTGTTAGTAGCTGCGGCCTTCCCGATTTTCGTAGTAGTTTATGAAAGCGTTGTTGAGCACTTTGTATCCGCCGGGGGTGGGGTAGTCTCCCGTGAAATACCAGTCGCCCGTGCACGATGTAATCGACTTGTGGAGGTCTTCGATAGTCTGGAAGACGATTTCCACTTCGCCGTTCCATTCCACGTTTTTCGGGTAGACGAGTTCGCTTACCTTTTTGGTGATTTCGTCGTCGGTAAATCTGTCGTAGATTTTGCGGACGTGGTTTACCATTTCGTTTGCGGGCTTGTCTTTCTGCTCCACGCAGAGCCTGTAAACCTCTTTTACGACCTCCGAATTGCCCGTTTCTTTGAGCAGTTTAATCGCCGCCTGAAATGCGATGAACTTGCCTATTTCGCTCATGTCGATGCCGTAGCAGTCGGGGTATCTGATTTGCGGAGCGGTGGAGGCGATGACGATTTTCTTCGGGTTCGTGCGGCTGAGAATCCTCAAAATTTGGCGTTTGAGGGTTGTGCCGCGCACGATGGAGTCGTCAAGGCAGACGAGCACGTCTTTGGGCGAGACCACGCCGTAGGTGATGTCGTAGACGTGCGACGCCAGCTGCGTGCGGTCTTTCTCCTGCGATATGAACGTGCGCAGTTTGATGTCTTTATGCGCGATTTTCTCGCCGCGCGGCCAGTTGTCCATCACCAGTTTTTCGATGATTTCGGGCGTGAGCGGTCTGTCCGATTTCGCGAGTTCGAGGAGTTCGTCCCTGACTTCCTGCCGGCGGATTACCCTAAGCCCGCTCATCATTCCGTAGTATGCGGTTTCCGCCGTGTTCGGGATATAGCTGAACACCGCGTGTTTGAAATCGTTGTCGATTGACTCTATGAGTTTCGGGCAGAGAGCTGCGCCGAGAGCCTTTCTTTCCCGATAAATTTGGGGGTCGTTGCCGCGCGAGAAATAAATGCGCTCGAACGTGCACGACTTCCTTTCGCCCGCCTTGCGGTACGAGTGTTCGTAGCATGTGCCGTCGCATTTCATAACGAAAACGTTTCCCGGGGCGACTTCCTTGATGTCCTCCTCCTCCGCTTCGAAGACCGTCATCAGCGGGACTCTTTCCGAGGCGAAAGCTATGAGTTCGTCGTTTTTATAGTAGAAGCACGGGCGTATGCCGTTTGCGTCGCGCAAAACAAAAGCGTCTCCGTTGCCGATTGCCCCCGCGATTGTGTAGCCGCCGTCCCACGTCTTTGCTGCGTTGCTTACGATTCTCAGCGGGTTTAGGCGTTCGTTCATCATGCGCAGAATGTCCTCGCCCGCGATTCCCTCGTCGCGGAGTTCGCGGTAGATTTCGGCGTGTTCGATGTCGAGCTGGAAGCAGATTTCCTCCAAAATCGCCTGAGTGTCTGTGCTGAAAACGGGGTGGATTCCGCGTTCGATAAGGTCGTTGTTAAGCTCTTCCGTGTTCGTGATGTTGAAGTTGCCCACGAGCATGAGGTTTCGCGCCGGCCACGTGCTTTTGCGGAAGAAGGGGTGGCAGCTGCTTTTGTGGTACGATCCGCTTGTTCCGTAGCGGAGGTGTCCGATAAGCAGTTCCGCGGCGTAGTCGAAATTCGCCTTGACGGTGTCGATAAATTCGGGGTGGATTATCCCTTTCTTGATGTTTTCGGCGTATTTCTCGAACTGGTCCGTAAAGATTTCGGAGAGGCCGTTGGGCTTTGCGTTTCTTTCGCGGTAGATGTAGTTCTGACCGGGTTCTACGCCGATTTTCACCGCGCCGATGCCCGCGCCGTCCTGCCCGCGGTTATGCTGTTTTTCCATGAGCAGAAACAGCTTGTGGAATCCGTAAATCGGGTCGTCGTATTTGTCTTTATAGTATTTTAGGGGCTTCAAAAGCCTGATTAAAGCAATGCCGCATTCGTGTTTGATAGAATCGCTCATAAAGATTGGTTATCGATTATCTTTCCTATTTTCGCCAAGTGTTCGGGCTTGGCAAGTCTATATGAAAATTTTTTGCGGAATTTATTGCCCGCAAAAAAAAACGCGGGGCGTTGTTGCGCTCCGCGTTTGGCTTTGTGTGAAGCTTAGTTGCCTTTTACTGCGTCCCAAAGGGCGTTGAATTTGGCGTTGTCCTCGCCCAAGTCGCGGATAAGTTCGCCGCGTTTGTAGAGATCGTCGGGGAGGAACATTCCGGGGTGGTTTTTGTTTTCCTCGGAGACGTATTTGCGGGCTTCGGGAATGGGCGCGCTATAACAGGTGAATTCCATATTCTTGGCGGCGTTCTTGGGGTCGCATATAAAGTTGATGAACTTGTAGGCAAGCTCCTTGTTCTTTGCCGTCGCGGGGATAACCCAGTCGTCGCAGCTCATGGAAATGCCTTCCTTCGGGCACATGTAGGTGAGGTTCGGGGCTTCGGCGAACACTTGGAAGAGGTCGCCGCTGTATCCCTGTACGACGAGAAATTCGCCCGACTGGATTCCGACTTTATACAGCTCGTTGTCGAATTTCGCGAGGTTCTTTTTCCATTTGAGCAGAACTTCCTTCGCCTTCGCCAGGTCGGCGTCGTTTGTGTCGTTCATGCTTTTGCCGAGGAAGAAGAGGGCGGCGCCGATTGTTTCGCGGTGGTCGTTGAGCAGCGTCATTTTGCCCGCGAATTTTTCGTTCGAGAACACGTCCCAAGTTTCGGGGAGCGTGCCGCATTTTTCCTTGTTGTAGGCAACGCAGGTGAAGCCGAGCATGTATGGCACGCTGTACTCCATCTTTTTGTCCAACGCCAAGTCTGCAAGGTACTTGGGGTTGATATACTTCAAATTGGGAAGCTTGGAATGGTCGAGCTTTTCGAGCATGTTCTGGTCGAACATAACCTTCGCCATGTAGGTGGTAGGCAGGATTACGTCGTAGCCCGTGCCGCCCGCTTTGAGTTTCGAATACATAAATTCGTTCGAGTCGAAAATGTCGATGACGACTTTACAGTCGTTCTGCTTTTCGAACTCCCGAACCAAGTCCATGTCTATATAGTCCGACCACATATAGACGTTGAGCGCGGGCTTTGCGGGCCCGCAGCCCGAGATTAACGCGCACGCGATTGTTGCAATCGCAACCGCAGATGCTGTTATGTATTTCTTCATTTCCTTTTATTTTTTCCTCTATTTGTTCTTTGTTTAGGGGTTAAAAAAGGGTCGAAAAATTGTCCTAAAATTTCTTTTTTGTAAAGAACTGTCCGAGTATCGCCACCGTGAACGTCAGCGCCATGAACACTACCGACAGCGCGTTGATTATCGCGGGCGCGCCGTGTTTCATCATGCTGTACACCTTGACGGGAAGCGTCGTGCTTCCCGGGCCGCCGACGAAAAACGTCACAACGAAGTCGTCCATCGAAAGCGTGAACGCCATCATTGCGCCCGCCGCAATCCCCGGTCCGAGCAGGGGCATGAGGATTTTCACGAATATTCTGAAATTCCCCGCGCCCAAGTCCTGCGCAGCTTGGATAATGTTGAAGTCGAAATCCTGCAATCTTGCCAGCACCGTGAACGTAACAAAGCTTACGCAGAACGTTATGTGCGCGAGTATAACCGTGAACATTCCGAGCTGGATTTTCAGGCTCACGAACATCAGCAACAGGCTTATGCCCATCAGGACGTCGGGCACAATCAGCGGCGCGTAGACTATCCCGTAGTGGATTGTCTGCATGCGCGAGTTTTTGTATTTGTTGAGCACCCACGCCGCGCACGTTCCGATTGCCGTGGAAAACAGCGTCGCTATGCAGGCGATTACAAGCGTGTTGAGCGTTGCGTTGATTACCGCCGAGTCCCGAAACAACGCCTCGTACCATTTCAGCGAGAAGCCCAGCCATTTGCCGCCGTAGCGCGACGCGTTGAACGACTGCGCCACGAGCATTACAATCGGCAAATACATGAACGCCATCACGAACAGCGTGACGAGCAGCGATGTGTAGCGCGTCCTCATTTTGTGGAGTCTCCCGCGGAGCGTCTTGTTGAGATAATGCTCTTTATAAGCCGTTTCTGTTTAACAAGGAACAGTAAGACGGGTATCGTTATGATGATTGAAAGGAACGCCGCCAACGCCGCCGCTTCGGGCAGGTTGCGGTATGCCGACGCCTTGATTGCTATTTTGTTGCCGAGCATTTCGCCGTCTACGCCGCCGACGAGGTCGGGAATCGCGTACGAGCCGAGCGCGGGAATTAGCACCACGAGAATCGCCGTGAAAATTCCGCGTTTGATTCCGGGAATGAAAATCTGCCTGAACGCCTTGAACCTCGACGCGCCCAAGTCCCGCGCGGCTTCGAGCAGGGAGAAGTCGAACTTTTCCGCCGCCGCGTAAATCGGCAGAATCGCGAACGGGAGGCAGGTGTAGACCGTAACGATTATCACAGCCCCCACGTTGTTGAGCAGGAAAAAGTCTTCGGGGATTATTCCGAGCCAAATCAGCGTGTGGCGCAGGAATCCGTCGGGGTGCAGCAGCACGCGCCACGCGAAGATTCTAATCAGGAAGTTCGTCCACAGCGGGATAATTATCACCAGCAAAAACCAGTAGCGGTATTTCGGGTTTTGCTGGGCAATCCAGTAGCCGACGGGAATGCCCAAAAACAGGCAGATTGCCGTCACCGCGCAGCTTACCCAGACCGTCCGCCACAGCACGCCCAGATACGTGTTTTTGAGCACGTTTTCTATTGTCGAAAGCGTCCAGCCCGAATCTATGCCGCCCGACGGGTCCGCCGTGCGGAACGCAATCGCGAACACCAGAATCGACGGAATTACGAAAAACAGGCACAACCAAAGGAGGGACGGCGCGGTCAGAAAGTATTCCGATAGTTTGGAGTTGGCGTTTCTCGCGCCCGTATGCGAAATTCCGTGGCTCATTTCCTATAACCTAATGGGGATTTTCCGCGGGGATGGTTGTTACGTCGTCGCGGTGCCACGCGAGCCAAACTTTGTCGCCCCAAGTGGGTTGTTTGTAGTCGAGATAGCAGCGGTTGTGCTGCGAAAGCACGTTGATGCGGTGGTCGTTCACGCGAACCCAGTAGCGCGTTTGCGCGCCCTGATAGACGATGTCGATTACTTCCGCCTCTACCGCGTTGAGGTTTTCGGCTTCGGCGCGGCTTCCGAAAATCCTGAATTTTTCGGGGCGTATGCTGACCGTGACGTTCGCGCCGTTGAGGAGCCTGTGCTCGTTGAACGACGGAAATTCGCCCAAGCCTTCCATCGCGATTTTGCAGTTTTCGCCGTCGATTTGCCCGACGATTTTCCCGTCGAAGAAGTTTGTGTCGCCGATGAACGACGCCACGAACTTTGTGCGCGGGTTTTCGTAGATTTCGGCGGGAGTGCCAATTTGCTCTATCACGCCGTTGTTCATGACGGCGATTCTGTCGCTAAGGCTCATTGCCTCGCCCTGGTCGTGCGTGACGTATATAAAGGTTGTGCCCACTTCGTCGTGGATACGGTCAAGCTCAAGCAGCATGTACTGGCGGAGTTTGAGGTCGAGCGCGGCGAGCGGTTCGTCGAGAAGAAGCAGTTTGGGGTTGTTTATGAGCGCGCGCGCTATCGCCACGCGCTGTTTTTGCCCGCCGCTGATTGTGTTGGGCATGCGGTCGCCGTGCCCTTCGAGGCGGATGATTTCGAGCATTCTCTCGACTTTTTTCGAGACTTCCTTTTCCGGCAGCCCCGCCGTGCGCGGGCCGAACGCGATGTTGTCCCAAATGCTCATGTGGGGGAAGAGGGCGTAGTTTTGGAAAACCGTGTTGATTTTGCGCTTGTTGGGCGCGAGGTCTGTAATATTGGTGGAGTCCAAATAAACTTCGCCGCTTTCTGGGTCTTCGAAGCCGCCCGCGATTCTGAGCATTGTGGTTTTACCGCAGCCGCTCGGCCCAAGCAGGGAGAACACTTCGCCGCAACGGACGCCGAAGCTCACGTTTTTTACGACGTGCGTGTCTCCGTAGTATTTTTCAATATTTTTAAATTCGAAAAACTCGCCCATTTCCTGATGAGAAAAGCATGAAAGAAATACCATATATTTCTTTTTGAAAAGCTTTTTTTTCAACTTTTTTCGCGCTGGCTCCTTTTTGGCGTTTTCGGGCGAGGTTTTTGGCGGTTTTGCGCAAAAAAAAGGACGCCCGTTGAGGGCGTCCTCTCGGAAGTTTTTTCCGCGTTTTACCAGCCGAGGAATCTAAACGGGCTGTCGCCGTAGTGCTGGTCGTCGGAGTAGTTGGGCATGTACTGGTTTTCGCTTGCGCCGCGCGTGATTTTAAGCGGGCCGCCCGATATTCTGCCCGTCGAGACGGGCTGTTTTACGAATATCGAAACCGTGTTGTAGTCGCCGAATTTCACGATGTCCGACGGCAGCTCGAAGCTGCGTTCAAACAGCCAGCCCTTCCACGGGTCGCCCGTATATTCGCCGAGCTTTACGCCGTTGAAGTAGATTTCGTCGCAGCCCACGATTTTACCGAGCTTGATTGCAAGCTTGTCGTTCTTCCAGCTCTTTGGAACGAATACCTGCTTGCGCGCCCAGTAGGGGCGTTTTTGCGGGTAAAGCGGCGTTCCCATTTGGTCGGTGTTTGAAGGCAGGAAGAGCGATTTCCACTTTGAGTCGTCGAAGTCCGCCTTAGACGCGTCGCCCTTGACGTATTTTGCGGGGAGGCATTTCCACGCGTTCTTTTCGCCGTCGAGCGGAATGTCGTTCGTGTTTGCGTTTTTGGCAAACAGCGTGCCGTCGAAGTCGAACTTCGCGCCGAGGTTGCCCGCCAGCTGCGAGAACGTGCGGTACATTCTCCACGACGTGTATTTGAGGTAGGGCTGTTTGTCGAGGTCGAATTCGTCGGGCAGGAGCGACGCCATGAACGCCGCGCCCTTGCCGTGCCTGTAAACCGCCCAGATTCCGCCGAAAGCCGAATCCTTTGTGTCGAAAATCTTTGCGGGAATGTCTGCGCGCGTGTGGGCGTCGCTTAGCGACACGCCGCGGAATTCGCGCCAGTCGGGGAGGTCGAGCACTTTCGAAACCCTGCCGTCTTTCTTTGCTATTCCGAAGCGCGGGGCGGCGTTTGCGCGTTCGATGAGCACGAAGTTTGCGCCGTTTTCCATTGCCGCGAGCATTTCGGCGTCGGAGGCGTTCGAGTCTTCGCCGACTATTACCAAGCCCGACTGCGGAATTTTGTCGGTCTTTTCGAATTTGATTCCGAGGCTCGAAAGGAATTGTTCGCCGCGTTTGCCGCCGATGTAGAATGTCGGTCGTTCGGCTTTCTGCGCGGGTTTGCGGTCGGAAAGCGTGGAAATCAGGCGCGAAAGCACGATGTCCGCCACGGGGTCGCGCTGCGTGCGCCCGATGAGGTCGAGCCCGCAGAAGACCGCCACGCCCTTTCCGATTTCGCGTTCCATAAGCGGCGAGAACGACAGGTCGAATTCGCCTTCCAAGAGCGGACGCCAGCCCGACCTGTGCGGCTTTTCGAATGACTGCGACGCCACGCTGCCGCGGTTGCCCCAGTGCCAGCCGTATTTCGGGCTTGGGTCGCCGAGCGTATCGACCATTTTGCGTTCGGGCGCGAACGTGCCCGCACCGCGCCAGTCGCGGAAGTCCTCCGAGTCGAGCCCCGCCACAACGGGGTGGTCTTTCACCGTCGGCACTACGAACATTCTGCGCGAGACGAATTGCGAGAGCCGCAGTCCGCAGCTTTTTTCGAGAATTTCCTCCGGCTGCGAGAGCACGAGCACGCTTCCGCCGTCCTTGACGAAAGCCTGTATTTTGCCCGCGGGCTTTTCGGCGAATGCGTTTTCGCCTATCACAAGGAGTCCGCCGTCGGACGAGCCGTCCCACGGAACGGTTTTTACGCCGAGGCTTTCGAGGTATTTTGCGGTCTTGCCGTCGGGGTCGAATACCTTGACGGTTGCCGAGGGGAATTTTGTCTGCGGGTAGACGGTGAATTCTAATTCGTCGGAGTTTTCGATTCCGCCGACCTTGCCGTTCAGCGTAATTTTGCCCTTTGCCTTTGCGTCGGTTTGTGGCGCGCCGAAGGCGAACTGCGCGAACGCCGTTTCGCCGACGGGAGCGACGCCCTCCAGCTTGCCAGATGCTATTTTTTTGCCGCCGAACGTCGCCGTCCATTCAAGCGAGTATTCGGCGTCCTTGCGGAGGTCGTTTGTTATGACCGCGCTCTTTTCGATTTTGTCGCCGCCGTAGAAGTGGTGGGCTTTGTCGGTGAATGGCTTGCCGCCTATCCACGCAAGGCCGTGCTTTTGGTTTTCGATGAGAGCCTTGCCCGACGCGTTGGGGGTCGCCCCGTTTTTCGACATTCCGTAGAAGCCCCTGCGGGTCGCCTGCTTCGGCTGCCAGCCGAGCGCGCCGTGCTTGAACGGCAAATCGACGTTGCCGTTTACCGACGGCCAGCCGTAGGCGTCGCGCCACGGAACCATTCCGCCGGGGATTCCCCACGCCCTCCACGAGCGCCAAGTGTTCTTGTTGAACATTGCCTGAAAGTCCGACATCGTTTTTGCGTAGCGGATTGCGTCGGTTTCGTTCATCGGCTTCCACTGCTTGCTCTTTTCGACGTAGTCGTCCGAGACCATTTTGCGGTAGGCGTCCGATTCGTCCGCGTACGCCGCCGTGCCGAGGTAGGGCACGACGAATTCGGTAAGCAGCGGTTCGGACACATACGACGAATACGGGCCGCGCCTGTCGCGCGTGAAGTTGCCGAAAAACGGCGTTCCGAACTCGATTGCGCAGTAGGGCACATTGCCGTTTTTCGCCCATTCGCTGAGCCATTCCTCGCGCTCTTGCAGGGGCGTGTAGTCGAGGTAGTTGTTTGTGGATTCGAAGTCGCCGGCAACGCAGGAATGGTGTCCCGAAACGGGGCGGGTTTGGTCGTACATTTTCATTGCGGCGACAAGCCTTTTACCCTGCGCCGACTGCGGAAGCATGTCTTCAACAAGCTTGTAGCGGAGCGAGTTTCCGAGCTTCATCGGGTTTGCGCTGTCGTGGTTGTTGAAGGTGTTCGAAATCGTCATAAGCGCGATTACCGACGGATTGTTTTTGATTTCGTTCCAGTCGTGCTTGAAGCGCGCGAGCCATCTGTCGCGGGCGTCGATGTCGTCCCAGTCCCATTTTAGGTCTGCGTTGCCCGCGTTTGCGGGGTAGAGAATAAGAAAGCCCTTTTCGTCGGCGATTTCCGCCCACACCTTGCGCGACTCCCTCGCCTTTGCCGAGTGCACCCACGGCCAGAGTTCGAGCGCGTTGAAGTTGCATTCCGCCATCGAGTCGAGCACGTTCGAAATAGCCTCCCTTACGCCGCCCGATTGGTCTTCGTAGAAATTGTGCAGGGGTATCAGTCGCACTTTTTTGCCGTTGAGGAAAAAGTATTTTCCGACAACCCTGAATTCCCTGAATCCGAAACGCTGTTTGATTGTATCGAGCGTCTTGCCGTTCTTTTTTACGGAGATTTCCGCCCAGTACAGATTCGGCTCTTTGACGTCCCAAAGTTTCGGATTTTCCCAAGTGTCCGACACCGTCGTGAAGGGGCTTTCGATTTTCGCCTTGCGCGAGAATGTCTTTGCGACGTTGCCGTCGGCGTCCGAAATTTTCACCGACACTTCGTAGTCGGCGGGGCGGAGGTTTTCGAATTTAAGGTCGATGTCGATTTTTTTAAGCTCGACGCTCGTCTTTACGAATGCGTCGGAAATCTGCACGCCCGCGGGGCGCGAAATCAGGAAGACGTCGCCGTTGATGCCGCCGTAGGGGTCGGGCTTTTCCTTTTTGGAGGCGGGCTTGTTGTAGTAGATGTCGGAGGGCTTGCTGTGTGCGCCTACCAAAAGCGCGATTGAAACCGTTTCGCCCGCTTTCGCGAATTTCGAGATGTCGAGGCTGTCGTCCATGTAGGAGACTATTCCCGCGTCTTTGCCGTTTACGAAAACCCGCGCGACGGTCATGACGTGCTCTACTTTCAGCACAATTTCCCCGCGCCAGTTTTCGGGGATTTTCACGTCGCGCCTTATCCAGCAGCGTTCGTATTTGTTGTCCGCCTTCCAGCGTTGCGTTTTTCCCCTTTCGGCAATGCACGGAAGCGTGGGCTTCTTTTCGATGTCCGCGAAGTAGAAGCCGGGGACGAGCATTTTGCCCCATTCGCCGTCCGCCGGCATAGGCTCGCCGCGAACCGCCATCGGGGCGCATTCCCACACGCCGTTGAGCACCATTTGCGAACGTTTCGACGTCAGCCTTTCTACGGGCGAATCGGCGGGCGTAAGTTCGTATTTTTGCTGGGCGAATGCCGCCGGCATTGCGCACAGAATTGCGGTTGCAAGTATTTTTTTCAGTTTGTCCATCACAGTATAATTGTCTTGTTTTGCGAAAACCCATTGTCCTAAACTTTCGGCTCGGACGGAAGCGTTTTTTGAAGCTTTTTTAGTTAACTGTTTACTAGCCAGCCGCGCCGACAAAAAACGCGGACGTTTTGTCCGCGTTCGTGATTTGCCGTTCGGCGGGAAGTGCGACCCGCTTATTTGCCGAAGCTCGGCGGGACGGATTCGACGTAAATCGACCTCGACGGGAACGCGAAAGACAGCCCGCGCTTTTGCACCGCCCGCATGATGTCCAGATTGATTTTCTGCACGTCCTCCGCAAACGGAATCGGCGAAATGTCGAAAAGGTAGTAGAGCACGGATATGTCGAGCGACGAATCCCCGAAGCCCGAGAAGCTAACGCGAATGTCCGACTGGTCCACGCGCGAATTATTGCGCAGAATCGTTTTGATGTCCTCCACAATCGCCTCCATCTGTTCGGGCGTCGCCGAGTACGTCATTCCGAGCGTCGCCGAGTAGCGGCGTTTGTTGCGCTTCGACCAGTTTTCGACCGTCGCGTTCGCCAAAACCGAGTTCGGAATGGAAACCACCGTACGCGGGAATGTCCTGATTCGCGTGGAACGGAAGCCGATGAACTCCACAACGCCCTCGACGCCCGCGGCGGTAATCCAGTCGCCCACAATGAAGGGTCTGTCCACAATCAGCGAGACCGAGCCGAAGAAGTTTGCGATTGTGTCTTTCGAGGCGAACGCCAACGCCGCGCCGCCGATACCCAGAGACGCGACCACCGCCGTGATGTTTGCCCCCAGCGTGTCGAGAATCACGAGGAACGAAATCGTGTAGATTGTGTATTTCGTGATTTGGTTGCCGAGCGTCAGCAGGTTTTTCGCGGCAACGTATTTTTTTGCCATGTTTTCTTCGAGCATTTTGAACACGGCGTCGCTAAAAATCTTCAACGCCCAGCTTAGCAGGAAGAAGAAAAGCACCGTCGAAACCCTGCGGGTGAGGAACGCCACGTCGGGGTTTTTCGTCAAAAGCAAAACGGCGGAATCGCCCGCGACCAAAATCACGAACCACGATACGGGCGAGCGCAGACGCGCAAGAATCCGCCTGCTGTCGCGAACCGTCCTGCCGTTTTTCTCTCGCAGGAACAGGCTGAACGCAAAAGCTATTATGTAGTGCTGTAAAATCCACGCAAACGCTATTGTAGCGGAAATCGCGACGACAGACACAACCCTTATTCCGCAAACTTTGGTCAAGAGGAAGTCCGCCGCCTTTTCCGAGATGTTGTTGCGGGTAAATTTTACGATGCCGCGCATGAACATGTGCAGGTTTTTCGAATCGGTCATGCTGTCCGATTTCAGCTTTTCGAGCAGCTGCTCGCTCGGCGTCTCTTGGGCGGTTTGCGCGGGTTTCGCCGCGGCCTGCGGTTGCGGAGCCGCCGCTTGCGCCGCCTGCGGCGCGGCGTTGGTTTGGGCGGCTTGGGCGGTCGCGCCCTGTTGCGCCGCGCACGCGAGCGCGGCTGCGGTGAACGTCAGCAATGCGAAAAATCTTTTCATGAAATCCATTTTGTAAACCGTAAATTTATATATCGAAATTAAGTCCGCGCCCGAAAAATTTTTCAAGTATATTCGCCGCTTTGTCGGAACTTGAAAGGAATTTTGCGGAATAGGGCGGCGTAGTTTTTTCCGTAGAGGGCGGACGAATCCACATTCGGCGCGCGCCGCGGATCGGGGCGCGCGGCAGTTGGGTCTGGTTGCGGTATCGCGGGGCGGGACTGCTGTATTTTGTCGTTTTTTGGCTTCTTTGCAAGAGGCTAAGCTGCGCGGCGCGCATGCGCAAAAAAAACGGCATTCGCGTGAATGCCGTTTTTTTGCAAAAGCGCGTGGCGGAGTTCCGCCGCGCTTTGGGTATGCTACATTTTGCCCCAGTGTTTGAGGAGCGTTTCGCCGATGACCGACGGGGTGTCCGCAACCGCGATGCCCGCAGCTTTCAGCGCGTTGATTTTGTCTTCCGCGCCGCCAGACTTGCCCGAAACGATTGCGCCTGCGTGCCCCATTCTGCGGCCTTTGGGTGCCGTGCGTCCCGCGATGAACGCAGCCGTGGGCTTTTTGCAGTTTTCTTTCAGCCATTCCGCCGCGATTTGTTCGCCGTTGCCGCCGATTTCGCCAATCATGACGATTGCTTCCGTCTGCGGGTCGTCGTTGAACATCTTTACTGCGTCGAGGTGGCTCGTTCCGTTGATGGGGTCGCCGCCGATGCCGATAACGGTGCTCTGACCGTATCCGAGGCATGTGAGCTGCCAAACGGCTTCGTATGTGAGAGTTCCCGAACGGCTTACTACGCCGACAGTGCCGGGTTTATGAATGTAGCCGGGCATGATGCCGATTTTGCATTCTCCGGGGGTGATGATGCCGGGGCAGTTCGGGCCGATGAGGCGCGAAACGCAGTCTTTCTGCATCAGGCGCGACTTTACAACCGCCATGTCCTTAACCGGAATGCCTTCCGTAATGCAGATGATAAGCGGGATTTTCGAGTCGATAGCCTCGATAATTGCGTCGGCTGCGAACGGCGGCGGAACGTAGATAACGCATGCGTTTGCGCCTTCCTTGCTTACCGATTCCGCGATTGTGTTGAAAACGGGAACCTTTTCGTCGAAGAGCTGGCCGCCTTTTCCGGGGGTCACGCCCGCAACGATGTTTGTGCCGTATTCCATGCACTGGCGGGTGTGGAATGCGCCCGTGTTGCCGGTAATACCGCTGACGACTACTCTTGTATCTTTGTTTACGAGTACGCTCATTGTTGTATAAATTTAGGGGTTATTTGTTTTCGGCTGCGACGATTTTTACAATCTTTTCCGCCGCGTCCGCGAGCGAATCAGCCGTGGTGAGCTTGATGCCGCTTTCGGCGAGCATCTTGCGGCCCGTTTCGACATTCGTGCCTTCGAGTCTTACGACCAGCGGGAGTTTCAGCCCGACGTTCTTTACCGCCGCGATTACGCCCGCGGCGATTACGTCGCACTTCATGATTCCGCCGAAGATGTTCACGAGTATGCCCTTGACGTTTTTGTCTTTGAGGAGAATGTTGAACGCCTGCGTGATAGCCTCTTCGTTCGCGCCGCCGCCAACGTCGAGGAAGTTCGCGGGGTTGCCGCCGAAGAATTTGATGATGTCCATCGTGGACATTGCCAAGCCCGCGCCGTTAACCATGCACGCGATGTTGCCGTCGAGCGCGATGTAGTTGAGGCCGTACTTGCCGGCTTCGATTTCCTTGGGGTCTTCTTCGTGGGGGTCGCGGAGAGCCTGAACTTCGGGGTGGCGGAAAAGTCCGTTGTCGTCGAAAGCGACTTTCGCGTCGAGGCAAACGATTCTGCCGTCCTTTGTGAGAACCAGCGGGTTGACTTCGACCATCGAGCAGTCTTTCGTCCAGAAGAGCTTGTAGAGCCCCTTGATTACCGCCGACCACTGTTTCATCATTTCCTTTGCGCCGAAGCCGAAGAAATAGCCGAGTTTGCGCACTTGGAAGGGTTGCAGACCGATGTCGGGGTCTACGAGCATTGTCATGATTTGTTCGGGAGTTTCCTCCGCGACTTTTTCGATGTCCATGCCGCCCGCGACCGACGCCACGATTGCGATTTTGCTCGAAGCTCTGTCGACGAGAATCGAGAGGTAGTACTCCTTGTCGATGTCGACGGCTTCCGCGAAGAAAAGCGTGCCGACCGTTCTGCCCTGCGGGCCGGTCTGTTTTGTGATGAGCGTGTTGCCGAGCATCTTCTTTGCGATGTCCGCAGCTTCCGACTTCGCAACGTATTTTACGCCGCCCTGAAAGCCGTCCGCGAAGACGCCCTTGCCGCGTCCGCCCGCGTGGATTTGGCTCTTTACGACGATGTGGTCGCCGGGGAGAGACGCGATTGCCGATTCGAATTCGTCGGCGGATTTTACTGCAACACCGTCCTGAATCGGAACACCGAATTCCTTGAACAATGCCTTTGCTTGATATTCGTGAATATTCATTTTATTTTTTTAACTATTAAATAGTTGTGAATTTTGTGTGATTCGGGGAAATAATCGAATAAATAACAAAAGAGGACGAAAAGCGTTTGTCCGAATTGCCTTTTCTGCTACCTTATTGTTTCAAGAGATAGCCTCTGCGGGGCGATATGCAAGTTTTTTTTGCCGATTTTAAAAAATTTTACAACACCTCAATCGATTGACATTTGGGAATTGTCGGCTTGTAGCGCGTTTTTGCGCTTTTACAACGCCAGCTAAATATCGACGCGCTCGAAAATAGGTTTGCCGTCTTTTATTTCGCGGAATCCGAGTTTCTTATAAAGGGTGATTGCGGGTTTCAGGCGGGTGTTGCTTTCAATGTATATCTGCTTTTTGCCAAGCGACTTCGCTTTTGCTATTGCCGCGCGGCAGAGTTTTTCGCCAAGCCCCAGCCCGCGCGCGCTTTTATCGACGGCGAGTTTTGCGAGTTCGTAGCCGTAGACGGGGTTGTTTTCCATTTTCATCAGCGCGCAGACTCCGGCGACTTTTCCGTCGAGCAGGGCGCAGAATATGAATCCGCCGTTCCCGATTATATATGCTTCGGGGTCGTCGAAAGTTTTTATGTCGGCTTCCTCGATTTTGAAATATTCGGAAATCCAGTCTTAGTTGAGTCTTACGAAATCGTCTTTATATTCGGGGCGGTAATCGACTATTTCAATTTTTTGATTCATATGAATACTAAAATGGTAGTCTTTTCTTGCGTTGCAAGATTTTTCTTTGCGGAAAACAAAAAACGCCGCAGGAAAGCGCGGCGTTTTGCGGGGCTGACGAAATGTTCGCGCTTTGTTTCAGAGGCAGGGAGCGGGCTATTTGCCCGCGTTTGCCGTGTCGCCGAACCTGATGTCGAACATTTTTTTGGAAATTTTGCGGAACGCCCTTACGAGGTCGTAGTGCGGGGTGTCGCAAATATCGACCACTCCGAAAGCTGCGTTTTCGCCGTCGGGACGGGCGGCGGTGGGTTGGTCGCCGTAGGTGAACCAGCACGCGCCGACGAAGTTGGGGTGTTTGAGCGCGCCGCGCATGTAGTGGTCGAACATGGCGGCTTGGTCTTTGCCGTTGGCAACCTGACGCGGTCCTTTCCAGAAGTGCCCATAGTCGGAGCGCGAGAAGCTGAACTCGCCCACGATTATCGGCTTGTCCTTGATTTCGTCGAAGTTCTCTACGGTGTCGCGGTAGAGGTTAAAGCTTACGACATCGCAGTATTTTTCGGCGGCTCTGAGCGCGTGTTTGTTGCGCCATGCGAAGCGCGAGCCGAGGTAGAGCGTGTCGGGGGATACTTTTTTCAATTCCTCCCTGCAAATTTTGTAGTATTTTTCGTGGAAGACGGCGTCGAAGTCGTCGATGTCCTTTTTGCCTTTTTCGGTCGCGGGAATGAATTTGCGCTCGGAAAGGAATGCGTCCCAGTCGGCGTATTTTGCGTTCCATGCGGCGTTAAGCTCGGCGATTTCGGGGTAGCGTTTTTTGAGGAATTCGCGGAACGAGATTTTCGCCGCCTGCGTCGCGGGGCTTGTGAGGATTGCCTCCGTCGTGTATCCCTCCTTTGTTTCCCAGGTGATTTCGTTGTCGATGAAAATCCCGACGCAAAATTCGTTGTCTAGCTTTTTCGCGAGCCGTGCCACTCCCCCCGCAACGATTTTTCTGAAACGCGGGTCGCACACGTCGGGAACCATTCTGAAAAGCTTGCGCTGTTCTGGGTCGGGCTGAATGCAGATTTTCTGCGACGCGCAGGTAAGCTTGGGGGCGTCGGTATTGAGAATGTAGGGGTGTGTAGGGTTGTCCAGAATGGTCGGGAACGCCCAGCAGCCGTAGGTCGATACGCCCCAGTTTTTCATGCGCCAGTCGGAAATTTCCTTGATTTTCGCCAAGATTTCGTTGCGCGATTTCAGCCCGTATTTCCATGCGTAAGTGCGTATCGAATGGATAAAGACGTTCGGGCGTTCTTCGGGCGGATAGTGGAGAATCGGGCGCGTCGTTTTGCGGAGGAGTTTTATGTCTTTTGCTGGGCAGTTGTTCGGGTCGATGTCTTCGAAGAAGTGCTCCCTGCCGTCTACGACGGTCGATGCGAAGTTGCCGACCGAGTTCAGCCCGAACGCCCAGAATAGGTTGCCGTTGGGGGCGCGGAGAATCCACTTGCCGCCGACTTTATCGATGCAGAAACGCCCCGTGGGCTTGAAGTCTCCGCACGAGTTTTCGAGCGCGCCGTACTTGTCGCGGTTCGGAATTTTCCCGAACTTTTTGTACCGCGCAACCTCTTCGTCGTGGGCTTTCGCAAGGTCTTCGTCCGACTTTATTTTGTTCGGCCAGTCGGCGTATTTGTACTGTCCCCACTTGTCGATGAACGGGAAGAATTTTTCCTTCGGCATGTCGAGAATCGGGCTGTGCGGGTCGAGGAACGAGAACGCCGTAGGCGAGTAGTACATTCCCGGGAAAGTCTTGTCGAAAAAGATGTCGTATTTGTCGTGGTTTTCGACGAAGAGGTATGAGTTCGTTTCGTCGGGGATTATTTCGTAGATTTTGATGTTGTCGAAAACGACCTCCGAACCGCAGGGCACGTTGAGCCTGAAATAGTAGCTTTTGCCGTCGGACGGAACTTTGAAGCCCTCCTTTGCGGTGAGCTTGACGTTTTTGATTTTCACTCCTCGCGCTTCGCCCGAGTATTTTACTGACGTTCCGTTCGGGTTGCAAAGCCGCACCGAAAACGGCGAGTATTTGCCGGTTTTCCTGACCTTGTATCTCAGCTCGTAGAGGTAGACCGCGCCGTTTTTCACGGGGAATTTAATCGCCAGGTGGTGGGATTTTTCGGGGGCGGAGACCATTACGGAATACTTGCCGTCGATTGCGTCCGAACCGCCGACTATTTTCACGTTCGGCGACGGCGCGATGCCCGCGGCAAGCACGGCGGCTTCGTCGCCGCTTTCAAAGTCGGCGTTGGCGATTTCCGTTAAATTGGCTGCGCGGCACGAGAGCGCGAACGCTCCGACTGCGGCTGCGAATGCAAATACTGTTTTATTCATAAGCGGGTACAAGATGCGGATTCGGATTTTTTTGAAACGCCCGCGGGCGTCAAGACAAAAAGGGCGGGGGGCTGTCCCGCCTCCCGCCGTTCGGCGCGTTTGGAATGCGCATTTTTACCTGTCGAAAACGACGGTCGTAATCGAGCGCGGCGCGAGCTTGATTTTCCGTGCGGACTCGTCTATTCTCAGGTTTGTCAAGTCCGAGTTTCTGTCGGTGCGGAACGCGCCCGCGCGGGCGTTTTTGAAGCCTGCGGGCAGCGAGAGTGCGGCGTCGTCGCATTCGAAAGAGGAGTTGACGAACACCGCCACTATCCGCTTTCCGTCTGGCGAAACGAACGCGACGCCTACCGTCTTGTCGAGGTTGTCCGCGCCCGACATTTCGATTCTCTTAAATTCGGGGCGCACGAAGAAGCTGAAATTGCCCAAAGCCCAGAGGAGCTTGTTTGCGCGCGCAACGCCGCCTTTTTCGAAGATTCCGTCGAAGGGATAGACGCCTACGAGGGCGTTATCGCCTTTAAGCTCCATGCCTTTCCAGTAGCCCCACGCGAGGGCGTTGGAGTCGATGAAGTCGGAGCAGATGACCCTGCCCATCACGAGCGCGACTTGGTCGTCCACTTTGTTGTCGCTGTACCAGTCGGGCGTGAGGCCCTCGTGGGTTTTCGGCGTGAAGTAGCCGAGCATGCACCATTCCGACTGCTGGAAGCCGATTCCGTATTTTTCGGCCTCCGCACGGAGCAGCCTGTTTGTCTTGCGCATGTCGGCGTTTTTGTTGTGCGAGTGGTAGCTGTGCCCCGCGAGGAATTTCGGCATGTTTTTGAGGTCGCCCACATAGAACTTGCTCTTGGGGTCGAAGAATTTTTTGATTATGAAATTCGGGCGTTCTTCGGGCGCGGATTTCTTGAAGTGCGCGGGCATGCCCGCCCTGCTTTCGGCGTAGTTGTAGGCGGGGGCGGCGGTTTCGCCGATGAGGATTTTCGTCTTGACGCCCTTTTGGGTGATTGCGCGGTCAAGCTCGACGAAGACTTTTTTCATTTGCGAGCATTCCCACGTAGAGCCTTCCTGACGGTTGCTGTCCCAGTTGACTTGCGGCTCGTTGATGGGGCTGATGTAGGCTATGTTGTAGCCGCCGTCCTGGAAATGTTTTGCGACGTCCGCCATGTAGTCTGCGAATTTTCCGTAGCAGTCGGGTTTGATGTTTGCCTTGGGGTCTCCGGGTTGTCCGTAGCCCTTGCCGTTGCGCGTCCAGTGAACGGGCGGGGTGTTTGAAAACAGCAGGAATTTATCGCACCCGTATTCCTTTGCCTTTTTCATGAAATACTGCTGGCCTGCGCATTTGCCCCAGTCGTAGTTTCTGCCGTCTTTTGTGAGGAACGCCTCTTCGCGGTAGTGGAAGCGCGAGATGTCCGCGCCGTCCTGTTCCGCCGTGCCGCCGCCGAGGTTCACCCTCCAAAGCGAAAGCCCGATGCCTTCGGGATTTCCGTCCGCGCCGAGCTTCTGCGAGAACAGCCATTTTGCGATTTGCCCTTTTTGCGCGTCGTCGAAATAGCGTCCGACAAGGTTTCCGCACCATGCGTCCGCGGCGGCGAAGTTGTCGATTGTCTGGTATGTTTTGGAAGTGTCTATTTTAACGTCCAAATTTTCTGCGTACAGCACCGACGCAAGCGTTGCCGCCGAAACGGCGAGTATTGTTTTTCCCTTCATCATATTGATTTCCTTTTCTTTTGTTGCGTGTTGTATGGTGTCTGTGCGCCGCAAATATTGCGGCATGCAAACGTCTTGAATTAAAAACGGAAACGGAAGCCCGTGTCAATTAGTAAAAACGGGGGAATCTGGAAAGGCTTGATTTGTCGGGGCGATTGCATTCAATGTCGCGTAATGGAGAAAAAATCGATACTCTTTGTCTGCCACGGCAACATTTGCAGAAGCCCGATGGCGGAGTTCGCCATGAAAGACCTGGCCGCAAAGGCGGGCAGGGCTGACGAATTTCTTGTGGAGTCGGCGGCGGTAAGCTCGGAGGAGCTTGGAAACCCCGTCTATCCGCCCGCGCGCGAGCTTCTCGCAAAGCGCGGAATTTCGTGCAAGGGCAAAACCGCGCGGAAAATGTCCCGCGCAGACTACGACAGGTTCGACCTCATTCTCGTCATGGACAATTCGAACATGCGCAACATCATGCGCATTGTCGGAAGCGACCCGAAAGGAAAAATCAAAATGCTCATGGAGTACGCCGGCAAACCGCATGCGGAAGTTGCCGACCCGTGGTATTCGGGAGATTTCGAGGAAACTTGGCGCGACGTGTCCGCGGCGTGCAGGAGTCTGCTTGCCTCGCTCTGACGCCGCGCGGCGCGGGCAAAAAACGCAAGCCGCCTTGCGGGATTTCCGAAAAAATAGTCTTGCGAAACGTCCGAACAGGGCGTTGGCTTGTGTCCGACGTATCGGAATCGGTGCGTCGATTTTTTATTTCCAAACATGGCAATTTCCGAGAGAGCAAAAGGGCACATCTGCGTGCTGACTACAAACCTGATGTTCGGGGTGTTCATTCCGATATCGAAATACCTCATGCACGGCTTTATGTCGCCGCTGTTTGTAACCACTTGCAGATTCATCGGCGCGACCGTTCTGTTTTGGACGGCGTCGCTGTTTATAAAAGACAGAAAAGTCGAGCCGAAAGACTTGCTGTGGTTTTTCTTCTTCGCGCTCATGGGAATTGTCTTCAATCAGGGCGTGTTCATTTTCGCGCTCGGAATGACGTCCCCCGTGGACGCTTCGGTAATCCTCACTGCGACCCCGTTTTCGGCGATGGCGGTTGCCGCGATTCTCGTCGGCGACCCCGTCACAAAGCGCAAGCTCTTCGGCGCGGGAGTGGGCGCGGCGGGCGCGGTTTGGCTTTTGCTTTCGGCGTCCGGCGGCGGACTGGGTTCGGGTTCGGCGTCCGGCGACGGGCTCGTGTTTCTGGCGACGGTGTGCGCGGCAATCTACTTCGTAACGGCAAAGCCGCTGACGCTCAAATATTCGCCTATTACAATCATGAAGTGGATGTTCCTTTTTTCGACGCTCATGTTCGTGCCGCTCATGCCGAAGGCGTTTGCGTCGGAGGATTCGATTAAGGCGACGCTGGGCGTCTGCGAAATCGCGGGCTTGGCGTACGTCGTAGGCGGGGCGACCTTCCTTGCCTATCTTTTCCAAAACATGGGCATCAAGCGCATTCGCCCCGCGACGGTTGCGATGTACATTTACGTGCAGCCAGTGGTGTCGTCGGCGATAGCGGTTTTCGTGGGGCAGGACGCGTTTTCGTGGAGCAAGCTGTTTGCGTCGTTCCTCGTCTTCGCGGGCGTCTACATTGTAACGACTTCTCCGCGCACGCCCGAACAGCTGAAAATTGCCGAGGAAGTCGAGCGGCAGGGCGGAAAATAGGCGTTTGCCGAATCCGCAACCGCATTGTTGCGCTTGCCTCCGCGCCGGCGGGGAAGATTCTGAAAACTAACGGTTTTTTTATCGCGGGGCGCGTAGGAGCGTTCCTCGTTTTTTCCGTCAGCGGGGTGGGGTTCATACCCCCGCAATGCCCGAAAAACAGAAGAGGTAAACTGTTTACCTATTTTTAGGGATTTTTAATTTGATTCTTTTGCGTTCCGCAATTTAATTGACCCCAGAAAGCGCGGCAAACGGCAAAACAAGAGCCGTAAAGTTGCGCCAAGTTCGGAGCTAATCATGAAAAAAACCGTCAGCATGCAGGACATCGCGGAGGAACTCGGCATTTCGAAAGGGTCGGTTTCGCTCGCGCTGAACGATTCGAAAAAAATTTCCGAAAAGACGAAAGCCAAAGTCCGCAAGGCGGCGCAAACGCTCGGCTACCGCAGGAACGCCCTCGTTTCGAGCGTCATGGCGGGGCTGAAAGGCTCGAAGGAAAACCGCTTTCTGGAAACGATTGTCCTCATCAACGCGAACAAATCGCAGGACGCGCCGCACAAGTATCCGATTTTTTCGAAATACATTGCGGGCATACGCGACGAGGCAAAAGAGCTCGGCTACGCCGTCTACGAAATCTGGCTGCACGACAAACGCCTCAACCCCACGAAGCTCCAGCGCATTTTGGAGTCGCGCGGAATCCGCGGCGGAATCATCATAGGGCACGTCGACGACAACATCTTGCCCGACAAATTTGCGCCCATTTGGCAGAATTTCAAATTCGTCTCCGCGGGGCTTAAAACCTTCAATCCCATTCTCGACTTCATTTCCGCCGACAAATTCCTCATCGCCCACTACGCCACGCAGAGAATTATAGAGCTTGGCTACCGACGTCCCGCGCTGATTCTTGCCGAGCACATCGACGAGCTTGTCGAGGGCCGTTTTGTCGGCGGCTTTCTCCGCGCCCAGCTGGAGCTTCCCGAAGAGGACAGGATTCCGCCGTTTTTGGACATCGCCGCAGCCGAAAAGAACCCGCAAATTCTCTACGACTGGCTTTCCGAGCGCAAGCCCGACGTGATTTTCTCGATTTCGAACTCCACAAGCGAATGGTTTTCCGAACGCGCCACCGCCGTTCCGCAGGATTTGCCCGTGATACACCTCGAACGCAAATGCGGCAAGAACGACTGGGTGGGGATAGACCAGAACTACGAAATGGTCGGGCGCATAGCGGTTCGCAAGCTTTTCACCGCCCTCAACGCGCCGGTCTATCTGAAAGACGCCGACGTGCGGACGGCGACAATCGTGCTTCCCAAATGGAACAACCCCGTCGGAGACTGACGCCCGAAACCGCCCGCGAAAGCCCGATTTTACGCGAGGTAAACAGTTTTCCAAATTTGGCAATCAACGCTATTGAACGCGCCGCATTTTTCCTTTTAATTAAAAAACATAACAACGGGGGACAAACACTATATGACAAACGACAGCTCGAAAGACTACTACAAATGGTTTCTTCTGCTTTTCCTGTGGGTGGCGTTTTTTCTGCACCAGGGAACGAGGCAAATCTACAACGCAATTCTGCCTCAAATTCAGGGAACATTCGGGGTCGACTCGGTCAAGATGGGGATTGTCGGCACTATTTTCACGCTGACATACGGCATTTGCGCTCCGCTTTCGGGCTTTGCGAGCGACTTCCTCAAAAGAAAATACATGGTAATCGTCGGCTTGGGGGTTTTCTGCACGGGCATTTTCCTTTCGGGCTGGGTTTCGTGCATAGGCATGATGATTGTTTTCTACGGGCTTCTCAACGGGGCGGGGCAGGCGTTCTACTATCCCGCGGCGTGCTCGCTTCTGGGGCAGCTCCACGAAAAGACCCGCGCGACGGCGTTGGCAATCCACCAGACCGCGCTCTACGCGGGCATTGTAATTTGCAGCTGCGTGTCGGGAATGTTCGCCGACATTCCGTCGGTCGGCTCGCTCGACGGCTGGCGCATTCCGTTTATACTTTTCGGGGGAATCGGCATTGTCTGGGCGTTTATGCTCATATTCCTCATGCGCGACACCAAGCCGATTACCCACACGCACACCGAGGGCGAAATCAAAAAGGCGTCGTTTAAGGACGCGTTCATGGTAATGTTCCGCAAGCCCGCGGCGATGTCGCTTGCGCTCGGCTTCGGCATGATGATTTACGTCGACTGCGGCTTCAAAACTTGGATGCCCACATTCCTCCAAGAGCACTTCCACATGGACGCGGCGGTTGCCGCCACAAACGCCGTGGTTTGGCACTATGCGGGCGCGTTCTTCGGCGTGATGCTCGGCGGGCGCATTACCGACAAGCTTGCGGCGAAACGCAAAACCGTGCGCTTCGAGGCGAATATTATCGGGCTTCTCTGCGGCGCGCCGTTCATCTATTTCATGGCGAACACGTCCTCGGAGACCCTCTGCTGCCTCGGCATGCTGGTGTTCGGGCTGTTCAGGGGCGTGTACGACTCCAACTTGTTCGCGTCCCTTTTCGACGTCGTTGCGCCGCGCTACCGCGCGTCGGCTTCGGGGCTTATGCTCTGTTTTGCGTTCATTATCGGCTCTTCCGCGCCGATGGTTCTTGGCTGGATTCGCGACAATTTCGGAATGAACTACGGCATAGCGTCGCTTGCGGCGTTCTATCTGGCGGGCGGCGTGATAATCCTGCTCGGCCGCAATCTCTTCTTCAAACGCGACTACGAGGAAATTTAACAAATAAGACAATATGGAATATTCAGACGACATCAAACTTCGCGAACGCTTCGACCTTTCGGGGCACAGGGCGTTCATCACGGGTTCCGCGCGCGGAATCGGCAGGGCAATCGCATTGGGCTTGGCGGAATATGGGGCGCAGGTGATTGTTCACGGCGTGAAGGAAAGCGCGAAACTCGAATCCGCGCTCGAATCGGTCCGCAAACTCAGCCCCGCAAGTTTCTCGGTCGTCGGCGACTTGGGCGACCCCGACGCGCCGCGCAAAATTGCCGACCAAATTTCGGCGAAATCCGAACTTCCCGACATTTTCATCGCCAACGCCTCCGTGCAGTTCAGAACTCCGTGGAATAAAATTCCGCTCGAAGAGTCGCTGCTCCAAATGCAGGTGAACTTCCATTCAACGCTCATGCTCGCCCAGCTTTTCTTCCCCGTGATGAAGGCGCAAAAATGGGGACGAATCGTAACAATCGGGAGCGTTCAGGAGTTCCGCCCGCACCCCGAAATGGCGGTCTACGCGGCGAGCAAGTCGGCGCAGGAAAACCTCGTGCGCAACATCGCAAGACAGGTTGCCTGCGAGGGTATTACCGTAAACAACATCGCCCCCGGAGTTTTTGCGACCGACCGAAACGACGAAGCCCTTTCGAACCCCGTCTACGCAAAGCGCGTTACCGACTGCATTCCGTCGCACACCTACGCCGAACCCGCCGACGCCGCGGGAGCTGCGGTGCTGCTGTGCTCGAATGCGGGCAGGTACATCACGGGAACGAACATCGTAATCGACGGCGGCCTGCGCCTCCCCGGTTGATTCCCATTCTCAAATAATTTCAATTAAAAACCAATAACCAAAAGACAAAAATTATGTCCGACAATCAAGAAGAAAACATGCTTCAAAAGGAAGCGAAAATGATGAAGCTCGAAAACCTCATTCGCACGCGCGAGGGAATCTGCAAGAAAGAGTTCCCCGTTCCCGTCAAGGAGGTTCTCGCCCGCTACGAAGCCCTCTACACGGGCGCAATCAACGACGTCATGCGCGAGTTCTGCCTGCTCGATCAGGCTCTGCCGCACAACATCATTCCCCTGCGCCCCGAACGCACCGTCGCGGGCTTGGCGTTCACCGTCAAGAGCGCGCCGAACGTTAAAATCACCGGCGAAATGACATTCCGCACCGAAATGCTCGACGCCATGCACGAAGACGCGTTCGTCGTCTGGGACACGAGCCTCGACGAAGAGGCGACTCTCTGGGGCGGCGTCATGACCGCGACCGCCGCCGGCAAGAAAGTCCGCGCCGCCTGCATCGACGGCGGTATCCGCGACACGCACCAAATCCTCGAAAAGGACTTCCCCGTATTCTACCGCTACCGCGTCTCCAACGGAAGTCTTGGCCGCTGCCTCATCACGCACTACCAGATTCCGATTAAAATCGGCAAGGTCACAATCAAGCCCGGAGACATCATCATGGGCGACATCGACGGCGTGCTTTGCGTTCCCCGCGAAATCGCTTGGGACGTTCTCGTACGCGCCGAGGAAATCCGCGAGAACGAGAAAAAGATTTTCTCATGGGTAAACGCGGGCGAATCAATCGACTCGATTACCAAGAAAGGCGGCTATTTCTAAACCGTAAATTTTGACACAAATAAGGAACGAATATGAAAATCGACCCTTCGACACTTAAAATCACCGACATGCGTTTCGCCGACATCGACGGCGCTCCGAAACGCTGCACGCTGATTAAACTCTACACCAATCAGGGAATCGTCGGCTACGGCGAAGTCCGCGACGCGTCAAGCAGAACGTATGCTGCGATGCTCAAAAGCAGAATCCTCGGCGAAAACCCCTGCAACGTAGAAAAAATCTTCAACCGCATCAAGCAGTTCGGCGGCGACTCGCGTCAGGCGGGCGGCGTATGCGGCATTGAAGTAGCCCTTTGGGACTTGGCGGGCAAGGCTTGGGGCGTTCCCGTGTGGCAGCTCCTCGGCGGCAAATACCGCGACAAAATCCGCATTTACTGCGACACCGACAGCGAGGGCGGCGGCCGCGACATGGGCAAGGCTCTCCGCGAACGCAAGGCGCAGGGATACACATTCCTGAAAATGGACTTGGGTATCGAGCTGCTCATGGACGTCCCCGGCGCGCTTTCCGCTCCGCTCGGATTCCTCGAAAAAATGCGCGAATACAAAAAGACAGTATTCACAACCCCCCACGGCTCCATCGACCCCCGCGCAATGCGCGGAGAGGCGTACGACCTCTTCAACACGGCGCACCCGTTCACGGGTATCCACATCACGGAAACGGGTCTGGACTACCTCGAACAGTACATGGCGGAGTGCCGCGCGGAAGTCGGCTACGAAATTCCGCTCGCAATCGACCACCTCGGGCACATTCCCGTCGAGGACTGCATAAAGCTCGGCAAGAGGCTCGAAAAGTTCAACCTCGCGTGGATGGAAGACCCCGTTCCGTGGCAGTACACCGACCAGTACGTCAGAATGGCGAACGCCACCACAACTCCCCTCGGCACGGGCGAAGACATCTACCTTAAAGAAAACTTCATGCCCCTGCTGAAATCGGGCGCGTTGGCGGTTGTCCACCCCGACATTCTCACGGCGGGCGGCATTCTCGAAACGAAGAAAATCGGCGACCTCGCCGAATACTACCACACCGCGATGGCAATCCACATGGCGGAAAGCCCGATTGCGTGCATGGGCGCGGTTCACGTCGCGGCGGCTACGCGCAACTTCACGGCTCTCGAAGTCCACTCCGTGGACGTTCCGTGGTGGGACAGCCTCGTAAACGGACTCCCGAAGCCGCTCATCAAGGACGGCTACATCGACGTTCCGACAGCCCCCGGCTTGGGCATCGAATCTTTGAACGAGGAACTCATTCAGGAAAAGCTGCACGAAGATTTCCCCGAAGCTTGGGGCGATACTTCGCAATGGGACAAGGAATGGTCGAACGACCGCCGCTGGTCGTAGTCGGCGCTCCACGCGCGGGCGCAACGCGCCGCGCGGTACTTGCTATTACAAAAAAAGGACGGCATCGAAAGGTGCCGTCCGATTTTTTTGCAAATCAATCGACCGATTTTATCTCGAATTTTATCTCCCTGCCGAAGAGCCTGTGCAGGGCTTTCAGCACGAACAAAAACGCCCCGAGAAAAACGGGGTTGTCCGCCTTGTTGTAAGTCCAGTTGAGCTTTTTTTTGCTCATTCCCGCGGGGAGGGGCGAGAATAGGGCGCGGGTGAATTTCATAATCCGCGCGTCGTATTTGTTGCAGAGCGACCCGCAGTTCGGAACGGACAAATCCTGATTTTCCCTCGCCCAGTCGAGGCGTGCCTTTATCGGGTCGTCGGCGATTTCCGCTTTCGGGAAATTGAAGATTGCCGAGAGTATAAAGGCGTTTTCGGAAAGCTCCGTGCGGCGGTGCGAGTGCTCTATTTCGCATGCTTTCCGCTCCTCGACTTTTCCGTTGCGGACGAATTTTACCGACTCCACGAAGTCGAAAATCGCGCGTCCCTCGCGCGGGCCGGTGCCCGCATTCATCGCGATTGCCCCGCCCACTTCGCACGGCGCGCTCGCCAAGTAATAGCAGGCGTCGCGCCCGTCGGCGTACGCGGTTTTGAGCATTTCGAGCATGCGCACCGACGAGGAAACCTCGTAGCGTCCGCCGCCGAGATTCTCGATTTTCTTGGGCAGCGCATTTTTCATCACAAAAGATTTTATGTTTGTGCGCCTGAAAAACACGTTCGAGCCGCCGCCGAGCACAAAGGCTTTCAGCCCGTTTTTCGCCGCGTATTCGAACGCCTCCGCCGCGTCGTCTGCCGAGCCGATTTCCGCGTAGCGCGGAACGCGGTTGAACGTCCTGAAACAGCTCAGGTTTTTGCCTTGATACTCTTTGATTTCGAGCGGCATTTTCTATCCGATTTTGATTTTCCCCTGCGCGATGTCCGCCACCACCCGCGGAAGCAGAATGTGCTCGGCTTCGTGGACTTTTTCTTCGAGTTTTTCCAAGTCGTATTCGGGCGGGATTTCCACCGCCTTTTGCGCGATGATTTCGCCGCCGTCGAGCACGTCGTTTACGAAGTGGACGGTGCAGCCGCAGATTTTTACGCCGAAGTCGAATGCCTGCTTGATTGCGTCCCTGCCCCTGAACGACGGCAGCAGGCTGGGGTGCAGGTTGATTATGCGCGACGGAAACGCCGCCACGAATTCGGGCGGAAGTATTTTCATGAAGCCCGCAAGCACGACAAGCTCCGCGCCCGATTCCCTGATTGCGGAAATGTAGCTTTGCGCGCCGTCGGGCGAGAACCTTGCGCCCGCCTTTTGCGTGTCGATATAGCGCGACTTTATCCCGAATTTTTTTGCTACGCCCAGCGCGGGCGCGTCGGGCTTGTCGCTGATTAGCTCGGTAAATTCCGTGTTCGGAATCTCCCCGTTTTGCGTTTTCAAAAAAAGCGTTTCCGCGTTCGAACCGCGTCCGCTTGCAAGTATTACGGCTTTCATTGTTTCAGGAGTGCGTTTGAAATGAACATGGCGTCGGCGGCGTCGAACGCAGCCGCCAGTTCTCCGAGCATTTTTGCGGTGTCGGAGACGCCGTTTCTTTCGAAAGACATATCGATGTTTTGTTTTTTTGAAATGGGTTTCGCCGATGCGGAGCAGTCGGTGTACACGGCGGTTTCGAGGCGGAGCGAGAACGACAGCCCCGCGGCGGCTTCCGTGATTTCCCTCATTCCGCCGACAAATTCGTCCACGTTGCAGGTGTAGTTGTTGAGCCTTATGCAGTTGATGTGCGGAACGTCGGCGCGGAATTCGGAGACGCGCAGTTTGCCGCGCAGGAGCGCGAGCGGCGAAAGCTCCATCTCGATTTTCTTCGCCGTGATAAAATTTTTGTCGGGCAGGGCGTCGCCGAGGTTGTAGATTTCGCCGTTGTCGATTGAGAGGTTTTCGATTTCGCAGTAGCCCGTGAAGAGGTTTGCGTAGACGCGCTGGGCGGTTGCGTCGAAGCCTGTTGCGGATTTCACCGCGTTGCGCATGAGCGCTGGCGCGAAGACCGCGTAGAAGACGAACGCGAACGCCGTCGCGAACACGCCCACGAGCGCGAGCGAAAACGCCGCCGCAAAACAGCAACCGAGCGGCTCGCGTTTTGCAAAGCCGCCGAATTTGGACAATAATTTCATTTCGGCATTATCTGAAAATCCGCCGCAAAAACGCAAACATATATTCCCGAAAAAATGCGCCTACATGAGCGACATCGGGTCTACGTCGAGAACGTCATCTACGTCCTCGTCGAATTTGAAGTCGTCTTTGAGCCTGCGGATTGCCGAAACCACGGGCTTTACGCTCTTGCAGAAGTACCAGATGTGCCACCTATAAAAGTCTTCGCTGCGTTCGAGCGGGGCGGGGGCGGGGCCGCGCACTTGGCATATGTCGCCGAATTCCTCGACCGCGCGTTTCGCCCATTCCTCCGTGTAGAATTCGAGCTTCTGCTCGCTGCGAGAGCGGAAAATGTGCCTGATAAGCCTCATCGACGGCGGGTAGGAATACTCGTTTCTGTTCGCCAGCTCCTCCTCCAAAAACGATTCCATGTCGTCGCGCTTGGCGTACTGAATCGGCGCGGCTTCGGGCTGCATTGTCTGGATTACGACTTCGCCCTCGCCGTCGCCGCGCCCGGCGCGACCCGCGACCTGCACTACAAGCTGGTAGGTTTTTTCGCCCGCGCGGAAGTCGGGCATGTGGAGCGAAATGTCGGCGTCTACGATTCCAACGAGCGTGACGCGCGGGAAGTCAAGCCCCTTGGCAATCATCTGCGTGCCTATGAGTATGTCGAGCCTGCCCGTGCGGAAGTCGCCGAGCACCTTGCGGTAGTTGTCCCTGCGCTTCATGGCGTCCCTGTCCATGCGCCCGATTCGCGCCGACGGGAACATCGCAGCGATTGCGTCTTCGAGCTTCTGCGTGCCGTGCCCGCGCCATTTGGCCTTCGGCGAGCCGCATTTTTTGCACGCGTCGGGGGCTTTTGCAGTATATCCGCAAATGTGGCATTTTATTATATTTTCCCTCTTATGCCATGTCATGCTGACAGAACAGTGGGGGCATTCCTCGACGTATCCGCAATCGGGGCATTCGAACACCTTTGAGTATCCGCGCCTGTTTAAAAATAATATCGTCTGTTCGCCCTTGTCGAGCCTGTCGGCGAGCTTTTCGCGGAGTATTCCCGACACCAACGCGCCGGGCTTTTCGCGCTTCATATCGGCTATGTGCACGAGCGGAAGCTTGCAGCCGTCGATTCTCTTCGAAATTCTCGACAGCTCGTATTTGCCCGTTTTTGCGTTGTTGAGCGTTTCGAGCGACGGCGTCGCCGAGCCCAAGACGCAGACCGCGCCGCAGGTTTTAGCCCGCAGAACGGCGACGTCCCTGCCGTTGTAGCGCGGGTTTTTGTCCTGCTTGTACGCGCCGTCGTGCTCTTCGTCAACTATTATAAGCCCGATATTTTCGAGCGGCGCGAAAATGCAGCTCCGCGCCCCTACAACTACTCTCGCCTTTCCCGACGCGAGCATTCTCCACGCGTCGAGCCGCTGCCCGTCGGTAAGGTTGCTGTGCCAGACCACAAGCTGGTATTCGCCGAGCCTGCTTCTGAGGCGTCCCACAGTCTGCGGCGTCAGCGCGATTTCGGGCACGAGGAATATGCACGAGCGCCCCGCGTCGAGCACTTCGCGCATTGCCCTCATGTACACTTCCGTTTTGCCCGAACCCGTCACGCCGTAGAGCAGGCGCGTTTTGAATCCGCCCGATTTTGTGTCGGAGATTATTGCGTCGAATGCCGCCTGCTGTTCGCCGTTTAGCTTGTGCGGCTCGGAGGAAACCGCCTCCGCGCCCGAAAGCTCGTCGTCGTATGCCGAGCGTTGGACGACCCTCTTGCGGATTTCCAGAATTCCCTTTTTTGCGAGCGCGTCAATCGCCTGAGACGGCGCGCCCGAAAGTTTCATGAGGGCGGTTTTCAAAAGCGGTTCGGGGTTGTCGGCAAGAAACGCGCAAACCGCCGCCTGTTGGGGGGCGCGTCGGCGTAGCTTTTCGAGGGCGTCGGCGTCGGGGAGGGCGAGCGGCGCAACCTCCAAGGCTTCGAGTGCCGACTTCCCCGCGCGGACGACGGCGGGAATCATCGTTTCGAGCACGGTTTGGATTCCGCAGCCGTAGTAGTCGCGAATCCAGCGGGCGAGCTGCACGAGGTCGGGCGTGAGCACGGGTTCGTCCTGAACTTTCGAGTAGATTTTTTTGAGCTTGAAGCCCGACGAGTCGAAGTCTTTTGCGTCGGTCAATTTTGTGACGACCCCCGCCGCCGAGCCGCCGCGCAGGGGCACGCGCACCATCGAGCCGACTTCGACGGAGTCGGGCGCGATGTACGAAAGCTCCCTGTCGATGCCGCTGAAAAGCGTTATGGAGGCTATTTTACCTTGTTCGTCCATTTTTCGAAAGCCGCAGGAAGTCGCAGTAAAGGTTGAGGGAGTCTATGTCAATCGACGCCGTGATTTCGATTTTCCCCAAGCCGACGTCGGCGGAAATAACGGTGTTTTCGAACGCCGCCTTGTCAAGGCTTGCGCCGATTCTTCCGAGCATGGACTTCAAGAGCGCGTTGTTGTTGAGTACCGCCACGAAGTCGGAGTCGTCCCGCGCGTATTTTTTCAGCGGGTAGGCCTGCCCGCGCGCCGACTTGATTTTGGCGACGGCTTCCGCAAACAGGTTTTTGTCGTCCGACGAAACTGAAAGCCCGTTTACGACCGCCGAATAGACGGTGCTTCCGTTGGGGCATTCTGTTGCGAGGCACGCGGTGCCGCCGATTTTTTCGGCGCGGTTTTTTGCGCTAAGCCCCAAGACGGAAACTTCGGGTTCGGATTCCGCGAGGGCGAGAAGCTCGCGCTCCGTCATTTCCGTCGCGCCGATTCCCAGCGATTTCGGGGTGCCGCCGAGGTAGACCGCCGCCGCGTATGTGCCCGCGTTTTTCGAGCGGAGCGAATCTATGCGTTCGGCGAGCCTTTGCGGCAGGACGCCCCTTGCCGCCTGCGTGTCGAAAATTCCGTCGGGGAGATACGCCTTTGTTATCGCGAAAATTTCGGCGTCGCGCGGCAGGAATTCGGCTTCCTCCGCCTCCTTTACGCGGCGCACTTCGTTTACCGCATTGCAAAGCGGCGAGCCTTTTTTGAGCTTCACGGTTGCGCAGAGTTTTATTGTCCGCGCGTCGGCGTCGATTTTCACGTTCGCGCTTTCGGTGTCCGCTGTGTATTTACCGAACGCGCCTTTTGCAAGGCGGTTGAACGCTTCGGGGGTCGCGTCGATTTCCGCGAGCGAGTGCCCGACTTTTGAAAACTCTCCGAAGGCCGCGTCGATGTACCGCGCATCGGCGTCGGTCGGAAGCGAAAAGAACGTGTAGCCGCCTTTTTTGACGGGTTTGATGTTCCGCGCGGCGAGCGTTTTTTCCATGCGCGAGTTGCCGTCCGACTTGAATCCGAGGACGTAGACGGGGTTTTCGGTCTCCGTCGCGAACCCGCAGACTACCGCGTTTTCGCGCTTCGAGATTCCGCCGAAGTCGGGATACCCGAAGGGCATGAGCGCGAACGCCGCCTGCATTTCAAGCTTCGGGTCGGGGTGGATTCTGCGGTAGAGCGAGGAGATTTTTTCGAAAAACGGTTTCGGAGCGCGCATGCGCAGCGTAAAATCGGGCGCAATATCGGCCAATGCGGACAGGGAAAACAGCGCAAGAAATGTGATTAAAAGCGATTTTTTCATTTGTTTTGTTTCGGGTCGGCGATGTCTCTGAGAACGTCGCCGAGCATGTTGAAGGCAAGCACCGTCGCAAAAATCGCGACCCCGGGAGACAGCAGCCACCAGAAGCCGAGCATGAGCACCTTTGTGTCGTTCTGCGCCTGCGCGAGCATAAGCCCCCACGACGCCGACGGCTCCTGAATGCCCAGCCCCAAAAACGACAGCGCCGCCTCGCCCAGAATGTACGCGGGAATCGAGAGCGTGGCTCCCACAATCAGGTAGCCGAGCACGTTGGGTAGAAAATGCTTCGTTATTATTTTAAGAGGCGGTTCGCCCATGGCTTTCGCCGCCTGAACGTACTGGCTTTTTGCGAGCGAAAGCGACATTCCGCGTATTACCCTCGCAGTTCCCGCCCAGCCCACGAACGAGAGAATCACGACAATCATCAGGTACATCTGCGCACTGTCGAAATGCGGCGCAAGCGCCGAGCGCATTGCAAGAAGCAGGTACAGACCTGGGATTGCCATGAGAAATTCGACAAGCCTCATCGAAACGAAGTCGAACGTGCCGCCGAAGTATCCCGACAGCCCGCCGACCACGAATCCCACCGCGAGCGTGATTGCAATTCCCACAAAGCCTATGCTAAGCGACACCCGCGCCCCGTAGAGCAGGCGCGAGAAAACGTCGCGCCCAGTGGAGTCGGATCCAAGCAGGAAAATACGCGCGTCCGCCTGTTGCGAATCCGCCGCAAAAAGCTTGTAGGGGAAGGGAACAAGCCCGAAAATTTTGTAGTCGGAATCCGCCGCCCGCGCGAAGAATTTTACGCGCACGCCTTCGCCCTCGACCGCTTCGTATTTGGCGATGCTCGGGTCGGCGTTTCGGTAGACTTTTGCGTAGAGCGAGCCGTCCTTGAAAAAGAAGCCCGTCGGCGGGTGGAACGATTTGTCGAGGCACTGGCGCGTTGGCTCGTAGGGCGCGATGAACGGCGCGAGCGCCGCGGCAATGTACATCGCAGCAAGGGCGCAGAGCGCGACCGCCCCGCGCGGGCGTTTGAGCGTTGCCCGAAGCAGGTTTTTTGCGAAGTACGCCGCCGCCCGCGCAAGTCCCGCCGCGATTACCGCGCAGAGGATTGCGAGCATTGCGAACAGAATCCATTTTGCCGCAGTTTTCAGAGCGTCGAAAACCTGCGGGTGCGCCTCCGAAATCCACGTCAAAAGCGCAGTCGCCGCGAGTGCCGCACCGAAAAACGCCGCAAGTTTCACGTGCGGGATTTTCTCGTTGTCGAGCCTGATTCGCGGGTCGGCGAGCGCAAGCAAAACGTCGGCGAGCGTCTGCCCCGCCACGAGCATGGCGCAGCCAATCACCACGCCCGCCATTACAACGTACTGGTCCTGCTTTACTATCGCCGAATAAATCAGCTGCCCGAGCCCAGGGTAGTTCATGACGTTTTCGACAAGCAACGCGCCCGATAGCAGCCCCGCGAACGCGAAGCCGAACGATGTAATTATCGGGTTTACCGCGTTCCGCAAGACGTGCCTGAACATTATCGCGTTTTCGGAAAGCCCCTTTGCCCGCGCGGTTGTAACGAATTCCGCCTTTGAATAGTCCAGAAAATTCCCGCGCATTACGCGCATTACCGACGCCATTCCTCCGAGCGACAAAACGAGCGTCGGCAGAACGAGGTGGTCGAGGTAGTCGGCGAGCTGTGCGGGCGGCGACATGAAGTCGTGCATGATTGACACCTGCCCGCCCGTCGGGAAAACGCCCGTGGTCGCCGCAAAGAGAACCGCCAGAAGCGCGAGGAAAAAGTAGGGCACGCTGAGCGCGCCGTACGCTGCAAACGACGAAATTTTATCGAAGAGCGAATCGCGCTTCACCGCCGCCAGAACGCCCAAGGGAATTGCGACCGCGTACGTCAGCAGCGTGCTTGCAAGCGCAAGCCAGAGCGTCGGGAAAAACCGCTGTCCCACAAGCTCCGACACGGGGATTTTATAGCTCCACGAATATCCGAAATCCGGCGCGCCGAAATATATCGGAGCTTTGCCCTTGCGCATGTTTTCGGGCAGAAGCAGCGAAGTTTTAATCGGCGAGACGCCGTTGAGCCAGCGTCCGTACTGTACATACCACGGTTTGTCGAGGCCGAGCCGAGCCTCCTCCTGCTTGACGATTTCGGGCGAAATATCCTTCGAGTTTCGCGCCTCGCTCAGAAAATCTCCGGGGGCAAGGTACATCAAAAGGAACACAAGCAGGCTGATTCCGAGCAGAAGCGGAATCAATGAAAATACCCGTCTTGTGATAAATTTTAACATGTTTTAGTTTTCGTCCGATTCGTACAGTTCGTCGATGTTCCAGATGATTGAGCCTAATGGCGGAATTTTCACGTTGCGCCATTTTTCCGCGATTCCCGAATACCCCGTCGGCGTGATTAGGTAGAGCAGGGGAAGCTCGTCCGAAAAGATTTTCTGCATTTCGAAAATCAGGCGTTTGCGTGCTTCGGGGTTCATCTCGATTTCCTGCGCGTCCATGATTTCGTCTATGCGTTTTTCCCAGTCTGTTGCGGGAGATTTTTGGCGCGGGTTCCAGACGTGCAGAAAGCCGTTGGAGCGGTATATTGCCTTGCCGCCGGAGGGGTCGCCGCCGCCCGTGAAGCCCATCATGGCGGCCTCGTAGTCGAAAGTGTTGTCGATTTTCGAGATAATCGTGCCGAAGTCCAGAAATTTAAGCTTCACGGAAATGCCTATGGATTTCATGTTTTCGACGAACGTCGTCGCGATTACCGAAGAGTTTTGCGAGCCGTCGGCAACGACGAATTCGAATTCCACGCGGTTGCCCTCCGGGTCGAGCAGCGCGCCCGACGCGTCGTATTTGAAGCCCTCCGAGAGCAGGATTTCCCGCGAGCTTTCGGGCGAGTATTCGTATTTGGGCGTGTCGGGGTTGTGCCATTTTTTGTTTGCGGGGCTTATGATTGTATCGAGCTTTCTCGCCCGCGAGAACCACACGCTTTTAATCAGTCCGTCGCGGTCGATTGCCCGCATTACCGCCTGCCTGAATTTTTTGTTCGAGAACCACTTGAATTTGTAGGGTTTTACGAACGGCTCGCCCCTTTCGTTTTTGCCGCCGTTTTGGTTGAACCAGAGGAATGAGATGCTGGCTTCCGGCCCGCGCTCGTAGATTTTGAACGCGTAGGTTTTTGCGTATTTTGCCACCCACGCGTAGTCGTTTGCGCCGACGGCGGAGGCGTCGCATTGCCCCGTGGCGAAGAGGATTGTCGCGGTGTTAACGTCGGCTACGAATTTGTAGACTAGGAAGTCTATGTAGGGCAGGCGTTGCCCGCTTTTGTCTGCCCGCCAGTAGTGCGGGTTGGGCTGCATGACGAGCCTTTCTCCCGGCTTGTACGAAAACAGCATGAAGGGCCCCGACGACACTATTTCCGACGGCGAGTTTATCGCCGTTTGCGTAGACCACGCCTGTTGAAGCGAGCCGTCGTCCGCCGCTTTTTGCAGCTTGTGTTTCGGCAGAATTTCGATGAACCCGATGTCGTTTAGAAACGGCGCGTACACTTTGTTCGTCTTGAATTCGACCGTGTACTTGTCGATTTTCCTGTATTTGATTGGCTCGCCGCCGATTGTGTACTGCCCCGCGTAGCGCGACGGATAGCGGAGCAACGGGCGTTTTGTGGCTTTGTCCAAGACGGGCTTGCCGTCGGCGTCGAGCTGCGGTGCGAAGATTGCGTCGAACGTAAAAACCACATCGTCTGCGGTTAGCTCCGCGCCGTCCGAAAATTTCACACCCTCGCGCAGTTTGAAGACGTAGGTTTTGCCGTCCTCCGAAACCGTCCACGATTCCGCGAGCGCGGGCACGACCTCCTCTTTCATGGGGTCGTAGTTCACGAGCGGCGAGAGCATTAGCGAAATCGACTGCGCCGAGTACGCGTCGGACGCCATCAACAGGTTGAATGTTTTAGGCTCCTGCGCATCGGACAAAACGAAGATGCCGCCGTATTTGCCGACTTCGCATTCCGCCGTTTCCGCGCCTTTCGGAAGCGGGAACTGCCCGCGTTCGATTTTCGGCGGTTCGGAACACGCGCACAAAAGGGCGGACAGAAGCGCGCACGCCGCCGCCGCCCGCGAAATTGTGCCAAAGCATTTCATTACGGTTTATTATCGTTCTGCGGCTCGTCGGAATTAAGGTTCCAGTCGGGCTGCATGAAGCTTGTGTCGGGGCGGTTTAAATCCCAATCGGGCTGGAAGTCGGGCACGGGGCGCGAAAGCCTGCCGTAGTCCACATAGGGTTCAAGCCCGTATTCGTCTTCGTTGAATTCTTCGTTGTATCCGTAGAGGTCGTAGTCGTCGCCGTCGATTTTGTTTGGGTCGTAGTCGTCGGGAATTGAGCCTTCCTCGCCGTAGTGCGATTTGTCGATTTCGAATTCCTCCGCTTTTTCCTCGGCTTTTTCCGCCTCCTCTTCGGCGATTCTTTCCTTTGCAACCATGCGGGCGTATTCGCGGCGTTCCTTTTCGTCCTCCTCCTCTTCGCGCTTTTCGCGCTCCGCCTCGCGGCGGAGCTTGTTTTTGCGCATGCGCGAGCCTATCCGCAGGGCAAGCTCGTACATCATGTAGAGGGGGATTGTAAGCGTTACCTGCGTGATGAAGTCGGGCGGCGTAATGACAGTCGCGAAAATCAGAATCACCATGAAGACGATTCTTCTGTTCTTCTTCAACCACTCGACATTCAGCACGCCGAGGTAGATTAGAATAACCTCGATAAGCGGCACTTCAAACACCACGCCCACCGCGAGCGTCAGGAAAAGCACCATGCTGTAATACGACTGCGCGTCGGGGAACATCTCCATCTGCATGGATTCCGACATACTCGACATGAACGCTATGCCCATCGGCAGCATGAACGAGAACGCGAACGCCGCCCCCACGCAAAACAGTATGACCGCCGCAAACATTCCCGGCCTTAGCAGTTTCCTTTCCTCCGCCGTAAGTCCAGGGGCTACGAACTGAATTACGAAGTACACAATGGCGGGCAGGGAGATGCAGAGTGCGCCCAAAAAGCTCACATAGAACCAGACGACAATGGGCGTCACAAACGACATCGACCTGAGTTTTATCGAGTCGTACCAGTTTCCCTTTTTCCCGCCGAGCAGCACGGAGTTTTCGTCCTTTGCGACGATGAAGTAGGGGCCTGATTTTTTGTCGGGCGCGCTTTCGTCCACAAGGTAGACGGGGCCGACTTTTTCCGCCGCCGCGTCCTCCGATTTCCCGCCGCTTAAAAACGAGGTCGTCGAGATTATTTTCTTCGCCGCGTTGAGCGGGTAGAGCATGACCGTATTGAAATACGAGAATCCCGCCCCGACCCCGATTAGCGCGATTACGAACACAAGCAGCGACTTCAACATCACGCCCCTCATCTCTTCGAGATGTTCGAGGAACGTCATTTCTCCGTCGCTGTTTGTCTTTTTCTTCGCCATATTACGAGATTCTGAGCTTGCGCTTTTTGCCGAGTTCGGCGCAGATTGCGTCGAAGACCTTGTTTACGTCTTCGGTCGGCAGCGTTCTGTCCTGCGAGCGGAAGGAGAGGGCGAACGCAAGGCTTTTGCAGCCTTCGTCGACGCCCTTGCCGCTGTACGAGTCGAACAGCTCGATTGACTCTATGTCGAAGTCCGCGCCTTTGAGTTTCTGCTTGGCGACTTTCTTGATTTCCGACGCAACCGATTCCGCGCTTTCCGATTCCTTCGCGATTACCGCGATGTCGCGCGGCGCGGCGGGGAACAGGCTGAACGCCTTGAATTTTTCCGCGCTCTTCTTGCGGGCGGCGACGTCGGGCTTGAACATGATTTCGCCCGCGTAGACAACGCGTTCGATTCCGCGTTCGCGCAGGTGCGCCGCGCTGATTGCCCCGAAGCGGATTACAAAGCCCTCGCGCTTTTCCGAGCCGCATGCCGCCGCAAAACCGTTCTGCCAGAGCGGCTCGTCGGTTTCGGCGAAGTTCAGGCGCGACGCGTCGACGCCGAGTATTCCCAAAATGTCGGAGGCGAATTCCTTTGCAGTGAAGAAGTCGGGGGCTTCGCGCTTTTTCCAGAGCCGTTTTGCGGGGTCGGGCGCGATAACGAACGCGGTTGAGGCAAGTTCGCAGATTTTGCCCTTCGGGTCGGCGCGGAAGATTTTTCCGTTTTCGAAGAATCCGAAGAAGTCGTTTCCGTTCGAGATGTTCAGGCGCACGACGTCGAGCAGCCCGTCTACGAGCGAGGGTCTCAGGCAGTCTTGGTCGGACGTAAGCGGGTTCGCAAGTTTGAGCGCGTCCACGTTTGCGTGCACCTTTGCGAGCTTTGCGCTGTCTTTAAGCGAGTAGTTTTGGCACTCGTTCATGCCGCGCGAGGCAAGGAAATCCGAAACCGCGCGGTTGTATTTGAAAAGCGGGTCGTCGTCGCGCAGGTGCGCAACGGCGGTCATTTCCGTTTCGGGAATTTTGTCCGTTCCGTAGATTCTCACGAACTCTTCGACCAAGTCTACGGGTCTGTCTACTTCGCTTCTGAACGACGGCACGTTTACTTTCATCGCGTTTCCGTTTTCCTCGACCGAAAAGCCGAGCGATTCGAACACGCCGACAACGTCCGCCTGCGAGACTTCGAAGCCGAGCCTGTCCACAATGTAGGGCATGTCGATTTCAACCGTGCGGTCTCCGCGCGGGGCTTCGCCGATTTTGCAGGTTGCGCCGCAGACCGTGCCGCCGGCCGTTTCGAGAATCAAATCCACCGCGCGGCGCGAGGCGTCGAGCGTAGACTGCGGGTCTACGTCGCGGGCGAACCTGTACGAGGAATCGGTGTTGATTCCGTATTTGCGGCTTGTCGCGCGGACGTTTCCGGGGTTGAAATATGCCGATTCAATCACGACGTCGGCAGTGGAGTCGCTCACTTCCGAGTCAAGCCCGCCCATGACGCCCGCGAGCGCGGTCGCGCCCTCGCCGTCGCAAATAAGGGTTGCTTCCGGAGTGAGCTTGTATTTCTTTTCGTCGAGCGTCTGGATTTCCTCTCCGTCCGCCGCCTGACGCACTACGATTTTCCTGCCGCGAATTTTCGACGCGTCGAAAGAGTGCAGGGGCTGTCCGTATTCCATGAGGACGAAGTTTGTGACGTCCACGACGTTGTTGATTGAGCGCAGACCGACCGCCTCCAAGTCGCGGCGAAGCCATTCGGGGCTGGGGGCAATTTTTACGCCCTTGATTGAAACAGCCGTGTAGAGCGGGCAGTTCTTTGTGTGCGATTCCACCGAGTCGAGAAGCGTGCCGTCGGGCTTGTCGGCGTATTCGGGGACGTATTTGAGTTCGGGCTTTTTGAGTTTTTTGCCGAACTTTGCGGCAAGCTCGCGGGCAACGCCGATATGGCTGAGGCAGTCGCCGCGGTTTGCTGTAAGCTCGATTTCGAATACCGTGTCGGAGTCTGTAAACACGTCGTTGATGGGCGTGCCGACTTCGGGGCGCATTTCGAGGATAAGCAGCCCGCTGTGGTCGCAGCCAAGCCCAAGCTCCCTCGCCGAGCACATCATGCCGTTGCTTGTGATTCCGCGCAGTTGCGAAATCTTGATTTCGAAAATTCCGCCGTCGGGAGCGGGAAGTTTTGCGCCTTCGAGAGCCACGGGAACTCTGTCTCCCACTTTGTAGTTTTTTGCGCCGCAGACAATCTGGATAGGCTCTTTGTCTGGCGCGATTTTTACCATGCACACGCCGAGTTTGTCGGCGTTCGGGTGCTGTTCGCGGCTGAGAATTTCGCCCACGACCACGTGTTCGAGCGGCTTCAAGCCCGTCGTTTCCACGCTTTCGACTTCCAGACCCAGCATCGGCAGAGCCTCCGCAATAGCTTCCGCCGACACGTCCGAGAGATCGACGTAATTATTTAACCATTTTAAGCTGACTTTCATTTTCGGAAAATTTTTCTTTGTTTATCTTGACGCGAACTGTTTGAGGAAACGCGTATCGTTCGAGTAGAAGTGGCGTATGTCGTCTATAGAGTGCATGAGCATTGCGATTCTTTCGACGCCCAGCCCGAACGCGTAGCCGCTGTACACTTTCGGATCGAGACCGACGTTCGCGATTACGTTGGGGTCTACCATGCCGCAGCCGAGAATTTCAATCCAGCGGTTGCTGAGCTTGCCCATGTCCGCGCTCATGAAGTCAACTTCGAAGCTCGGTTCTGTGAACGGGAAGAAGCTTGGGCGCAGGCGCGTTTTAGCCGACGAGCCGAACAGGTTTTTGAAGAGGTAGTCGAGCGCGGCTTTGAGGTCGGTAAGCTTTACGTTTTTGTCTACGTACAGCCCCTCGATTTGGTGGAAGTTCGCCGAGTGGGTCGCGTCTACCGTGTCGCGGCGGAACGCGCGGCCGGGGGCTAGGATTCTTATCGGTGCGCCCTCCTTTACCATCGCGCGGATTTGCACCGACGACGTGTGGCTGCGCAGAAGGTAAAGCTCGTCGGCGTGTTTTTCGACGTTGCTTGCGACCGTTTCGCGCGGCATGAAAAGCGTGTCCTGCGCGTCGCGCGCGGGGTGGTCGGCGGGCGTGTTGAGCGCGTCGAAGCAGAACCATTCGGTTTCGAGGTTCGTAGCCTCGGCGACGGTGAAGCCCGCGCGTTTGAAGATGTCGCAAATTTTGCGGATTGTCAGCGAGAGCGGGTGGATTGTCCCGCGCGGTGTGTCGATATTCGGCAGGGAGATGTCGGGCTTTTCGCCGAGCGCGGACACCATTTCCATGCTTTCGATTCTCGCGTAGGCGTCGGTAATCAACGGTTCAATTTCGCGCTTTGCGGCGTTGATGAGCTTGCCCATTGCGGGGCGTTCCGCCTTGTCGAGCGTGGGAATGAGCTTCATCAGAGCCGTAAGCTCCCCGTTCGGACCCGTGATTGCCGCGCCTATGTTTGCGACTTCCGTTTTTGTTTTTGCGGCGGGCAGCGACGTTTTCGCCTTCGCCAAAATTTCGTTGATTTTGTTTTCCATAAATTGATATTTAGCGCGTCCGAAAAATTCGGCGCGAATGCTTGCAAATTAGCGGTAAATTCAATTTCAAGCGCGGAATTTGGCAAGCATTTTTTGAGCGCATAAAAAGGGAAAGTCTGCGGAAAAACCGCGGACTTTCGAAACGGAATTTTTTTGCGGCGTTTGCGCCTACTTTTGCGGGCTTTCGGCGTTCAGCCTTTCGATTTGCCCGGCAACTTCTTCGCGCAAATTTTCGAGCTTTGCGGGGTCGGGCAGAAGTTCCGTCGAGCGCGTGCCCCGCGCGTTGGGGTAGACCGCGAGCGACTTCACTTTTTCGAGCGTTTTTTGCGCGGAAGCGTCGCCCGTTTTTGCGGCGAGCTTTTCGAGAATCTTGAAGTATTCGTAGTCTTCCTGTCCGTCGCGAACCGATTCGAACCTCACCGACGGGAAGATTTCGCTGCGCCCGACGATTTCGCCCGAATACACAAAGTATCCGTCGCCGTTGGGGTAGCGCGTTCTGTTGCGCACGGTAGGCGACGGCGAGCTGATTCTGTCGTAGTGGAAGCCCCATTTGAACGGGTCGCGCGTGTACCAGTCAACGCCCCAGTACTCGTGCGCGATGAATCCGCCAGCGAAGCAGTAGAGCGGAATGAGCCGCTCCTGTGCGCAGTAGGGCGTGTTGATGCAGTAGTTGCCGTCGGTGGTGAACGCTTTTTCCTCTCCGCGCTTTTCGATTTTTTCGATGTCGGCGGGCGTTCTGTCGGACGACATGTCTATGCCCCATACGCTGATTCCGCCTTCGAGCATGGGAATGTACGCCCAAGTGCTCGAATACAGACGCGCTTTCGGGTCGGCCGCCTTGACCGCCGCGCAATAGGCTTTTGTCATGTCGGCGATTCCGTCGGCGTCGCAGTGAGGTTCGTCGCAGACGTACCAGAGGAAGCGGTCGCGCCACCCCTTTTCGTCGAGGTGCTTGTAGACGAGTTTTGCCTGCGCCTGCAATTCGGCGACAAATTCGGGGCGCAGGATTTTTTTGTCGGCTTCGGCGTAGGGGTATTCGCCGTCGTAGGGGGCAATCGGCTTGGCGTCGGGGTCGTCGCGCTTTATCCTGTTTATCGGGTTTGCGAAGCCGAAACCACCCATCGGATTGGGCAGGTACATGAGGCGCGTGCCGAGTTTGCCGAACGCGTTTTCGCAGAACTTGTCAAAGTCCGAAAAATCGGCGGACAGCTTGCTGTCTTTCGTGTAGAATTTGATTCGCGGCGGCTTGTTTATCGACGTTCTGTATTGCGCCATGAATTCTTGAAGCTGCGAGATGTCGTAGAATTTGCTTGTTATGCCCGCGGCTTTCAACGGCTGCCGCCAGCCGCCGTTGAAGCCGCTTCCGCGCGAGTCGAAAATTGCGCCGAGGCTCGGCGATTTCGGGATTGCGAAGTTGCGCACCCTTACGCGGTAGGGCACTGCGAGCACGGTTTTGCCGCCGTCTTTGAACTCGACTTTTCCCTCGTATTCGCCTGCTGCCGCGGATTCGTCCGCGCCGAATTTCAGCCACACCGACTCCGTTTTGTTCGGCGAAAGTTCGACGAAATTCTGCCTTACGAGCGGGTCGGGGTAGAGTTGTATCATCGAATTTCGGGGGACGCAGCGTTCGTTGAATTTTACGCCGTTGAAGATTTGGTAGCGGCTCGGCGCGTCGCACACGACATTCCGCGCCACGGAGACGGTCGGGGCTTCGAGCGTCGCGCTTCCGCCGACGAGTTTCGGGGTGGTCGCCGATATTTCGAGCCGCCGCAACGGCTCGTTAGAGCGCAGGGCAAATTGCAGGTTTTCCTGTTCGTTTTTTGCGAGCGAAATTGCGGCTTCCCCGCTTTCGGCGGGCGGCGCAAAAAAGTCGAATACCTTGACTATCGGGCTTACGCTCCACGCGATTGTGCGCGGCTTTTCGAAGTCGGCGCGGGCTTGGTATTCGAATTTTGTGGCGTCGATGCATTCCGCAGCGAAAAGCCCGTCGATTAGAATGTCGGCTTTGTTCACGCCGAATGCGTCAATCCAAATTTCGTCGCCGTCTTTTGCCGTGTAGGTGCAGCTTTTGACTTTCCATTCGGAGGTCGGTTTTATTGCCGCGCGGGCGTAGGAATTTTTGCCTCCGCTGAAAACCGCCATTCGCGGAATCGACTGATAGACGGACTCTTCAAGCCCCTTAACCCACGCGATGTTTATGTATTTGCGCCCAGCTTCGGTTTCGATTTTCCGCCTGATTCCGAACCAGTGGTTGGGGAATTTTTGGCGGGCGTATTTGTGTTTTCCCGACGACGCGCCCCCTGGGAATTTGAACTCCCTGCTTTGCTCAATCGCGATGTCTTTGTTGAATTTTATCGAAAGCGCCTTGCCGCCGAAAACGCCGCCGTCAACAAGCGAAATTTCGCCCGTGTTTTCCCTTCCCTTGTGCGAGCGGAAATTCCAGCCGTCGAAGCCCTTTTCGAAGTTTGCGTTCTCGATTTTGTTTGCGCTTGACGCCGTCAATTTGGCAAGCCCCGCGGCGTCGCAGCCGTTGTCGATTTCGGAGACGAGGTCGCTAAGAATGTAGCTTGCCTGTTTTGAAACCGCGATTTTCGGCTCTATATTCTTCCTGTTTTCGGCGATGTAGACGTTGTAGACCGCCTCCGTTTTCGGCGCGATTCCGTCGAGCAAAACCAGCATTTCGCCGTTGAGGAGCGCGTGAGGAACTTCAGTTCCGTTTTTGTATACTTTGTAGTCGGACGGTCTGAAATTGCCGCGGGCGGCAATGCTTATCGGGATTATCCCGACCGCCTCGCCCGTCGGTTTTTCGCCGAAGTTGAAGAACGACGTTTTTATGCGGAGGTTGAAATTTTTGTCGTCCGTTTCCCATTTTTCGGCGGAATCGTCTTTGCCAGTTCGAGCGTTTCGCGCTCCGAAACTTTTACGGCGTAGTTGTTTTTGGGGACGATTTTCGAGACTTTTATGTCGTCGAAAAACGCTTCGCCCGCGCCGATTTTGGCGACCGCCGCAAGCGACGCCGAAGTCGCGTCGGCGGGGATTTTTGAGGTGAACGAAATTTTTGTCCAGTCCGACGCGTCCGACAGCAGTTCGGATTCTTCTATTTTGTATTTCCCGTCCCCGAACGTGTAGACGACGCCGATTCCCGCGCCGCCGTTTTTCGCCGCTTTAAGCGCGTCGGTTTTTACATATGCCGAAATTTTCAGGGTGTCGTTTGCCGCAAAGCTTCCCTCGCGCGGGAATCCGCGTTTTTCTATTGCCCGTTTTGTGTCGAAGCGCAGGGGCATTTTATGCGCGTAGGGGCTTTTTTTGCAGCTCGCCGCGCGCAGGGAGTTTTTGCCGCTGCGCGAGTATTTTGTCGAGATTCCGACGGCTGTTTTGTTCGGCTTGTTCAGGTATGTCCAGCGGTTTGCCGCGCCGTCGTCGGCGTCGAAGTTTTCGTCCATGCGCGGCTCTATGAAGAAGTCGGGCACTTCGAGCGCGTCGTGGTTGCTGTAATATACCCAGAGTTCGGCTGAGCCTTTTGCGGGGCAATCGACGGGCAGTACGAGGGACGTTTCTCCCGAAAATTTTTCGGCGTTCGACGAGACCGCGAATAGCAGTTCCCTGCCGTTTTTTTGGACGACCCTTATTGCGTTTGTTTTTTCGCCGACGAGTCCGAGCTTTTTTGCCGAAATTCGGACTGGTTCGGCTTTAAAATCCGCGTCGGTTTTATTTTCGATTTCGACTTTCACGCGCTTTGCGGCGGGCGTGCCGAAGTCGAGGTAAAGAGGGTAGTCCCACGGGCGGACGGAGGCCGCCTGCGCGAGCGTTGTCGCGGCGAGCATTGCAAGGAAAAATCTCATGCTTAAATAATGGCGTCGCTTGGGGGCGCACGCAAGCCTCCAAATATTGAAACTTGGTAAACTGTTTAATGGGCGTGGAATTAGCCGACAAAAAAACTCCGAACAAATCGTTCGGAGTTTTTCGAAAAAGTTTTTACAAGACTTATTTCTTGACGGAGTCGATAACCTTCTTAACGAGAACCGCGAAAGCCGCTTCGTCGTTAATTGCAAGTTCCGAAAGCTGCTTTCTGTCAAGCTCGACATTGAGGGCTTTCAGACCCGCCATGAATACGCTGTATTTAAGCCCAGCCGCGCGGCACGCCGCGTTGATGCGGGTAATCCAGAGGCTGCGGAATTCGCGACGGCGCACGCGTCTGTCGCGATATGCGTATTTGCCGGCATGTTGCACGGCGTCTTTTGCGTAGCGGAAGAGTCTGGACTTATTGCCGAAATAGCCTCTTGCCGCCTTCAATGTGCGTTGTCTGCGTTTGCGGGACGCAACCGAAGTTGTCACTTTTGGCATGTTTGTATTTCCTTATATTTTTGATTGCCTGGGGGTCGCCTTCACCCTTGCGGCGAGTTATTGTCTGTGCTTTTTAGATTACTACGCGAAAGGCATTGCCTTTTTGACGTTGGCGGCGACGCCGGGAGTTACCTCTTTGTCGTGCCCCATCGCGCGCTTCTGCTTGATGGACTTTGCGCTGAGAAGGTGGCGTTTGCCGGGGCTTCTGCGAAGCACTTTGCCCGAAGATGTAATCTTGAAGCGTTTTACTATGGATTTCTTTGTCTTTTGCATTTCTTGTTGTGTAAGAAAATTAAAGTTTTGAATTCAATACGAAAACCGACGTCTGTAAAGTAAATTTTTGCGTTTTTTATTTTTTTTTAAATCCGCGAATCTCGAAACGGCGGAATTTTTCGGCTGTCGTATATAAATATGGTATCGATTCGCTTATTATGTTCGGTTTTCTGCGCTTTTGCGGCGTCGATGTGTCTTGCGGGGACTGCCGTTTTGCCGCCGAACCCGTACCGCCAGCACACGGTCTACCGCGATTCGCGCGGAAATGTTGTCGATGTCCGCAAGCCCTCGAAAATCGAGCGCACCGTGTATTCCGACATTGACGGAAAGGTGGAAATCGGCACTGAGCGCGGCGAGCCTTTCCCGCCTGCGCCTCCGCCTCCGCCGAAGTTCGGCAAACCCGCAAAGCCGCCGAAAGCTCCGCAAAAGCAAAAAACGCCGTAGCGGCGTTTTTGTTGTTGGAGCGTGTCCGAGTTCGCGTTGCGCTTTTGTTTTGTCTATTCTACGTTTTGGGTTTGCTCGCGGATTCTTTCGAGCTCGTTTTTGAGGTCTATTGCAAGTTTCGTCAATTCGAGCGAGTTTGCCTTGCTTGCGATTGTGTTGATTTCGCGCCCCATTTCCTGACAGATGAAGTCCATCTTGCGTCCGACGGCTTCTGGCTCTTCGAGAGTCGAGAGGAACTGCGCGATGTGGCTTTTGAGCCGCGTGATTTCCTCGCAGATGTCGCATTTGTCGGCAAAAATGCAGATTTCCTTCAAGACGCGCTCGTCGTTAGGGTCGAGCTGCAAGCCCGAATTTGCGAGCCTTTGCAGGAGCTGTTCCCTGTATTTTTCCACCGTGCCGCGCGACGAATTTTCGACGTCGGCGACCAGAGCCGAGATTGTACCGAGCCTCGCTTTCAGGTCCGTCTTCAATGCCGCGCCCTCGGTTATGCGCATTGCGTCGAGCTTTTCGACCGCCTCGTTTGCGGCGGGTTCGATTTCCGCCCAGCTTTCCTCCCAGTCCGCCGCGGATTCGTTTGCGGCGAGCATTTCGCCGAGTTTGAGCAGCAATTCGGGCGTCGGTTCGAACTTTGCGCCGAGTTTTTCGCAAACCGCCTTGAAGTCGGCGAGGGGCTTTGCGAGGGCGTCGGCGTCGAGAACGCCCGCCGCTCCGCCGTCTTTTTTTTCGATTTTTACCGAGACCGACACTTTGCCCCGCGCTACCGACTTTTTCAGCAACTGCGCGAAAAGCCTTTCCATGGGCGCCCACTCGCGCGGGAGCGACACGGAAAGCTCGAAGCCCTTTTTGTTCACCGACGAAACGTCGATTGCGATGTCGAAAGCCGCGCACTGTTTTTTTACGCGGCCGAAGCCCGTCATGCTTTTCATATTAGAGCTTTCTCACCGCGCCGTCCGCCGCCGAGGAAACCGACTTAGCGTAGGATTGGAGCGCCTTTGAGACTTTTCTGTCGCGCACGGGTTTGTACGCCAAGTCGCCCTTTGCCTTCATTTTTTCGCGGCGGGCGTCCATTTCGGCGTCGGAGATTTCGAGGGAAATCGTACGCGCGGGAATGTCGATGTTAATCATGTCGCCGTTTTCGACAAGCGCGATGTCGCCGCCGTCCGCCGCTTCGGGGGAGGCGTGTCCGATTGAAAGACCGCTTGTGCCGCCCGAAAATCTGCCGTCGGTGAGCAGCGCGCAGACCTTGCCAAGCCCCATGCTCTTCAAGTGGCTTGTGGGGTAGAGCATTTCCTGCATGCCTGGGCCGCCGCGCGGGCCTTCGTAGAGGATAACGACGACGTCGCCCGGGGCGACCTTTCCGCTGCGGATTGCAAGGCTTGCGTCCTGCTCAGAGTCGTACACTTTCGCCGTTCCCCTGAATTTCAGAATGGATTCGTCCACGCCCGCGGTTTTTACAATGCAGCCGTCTTTTGCGATGTTGCCTTTGAGCACCGCAAGCCCGCCGTCCTTGCTGAACGCGTGCTCGACGGAGCGGATTGCGCCGTTTGCGCGGTCGGTGTCAAGCTCGTCGTAGTATTTATCCTGCGACCAAGCCTTGATGCTGTGGACGCCTCCTGGGGCTGCGCGGTAGAGCTTGCGCGCGGTCGAAGAGCATGTGGGCGACATGATGTCGTTTGCCTTAATCGCCGCGCCGATTGTCTTGCCGTAGACTGTCTTTGCCCTCATATCTACAAGCCCCGCCCGCGCGAGTTCGCCCATAATCGCCATGATTCCTCCCGCGCGGTGGACGTCCTGAACGTGCACTTTCTGCGTGCTGGGGGCTACTTTGCATATGCAGGGGGTGATGCGCGAGAGCGCGTCGATGTCGGACATCGAGAAATCTACCTCTCCCTCGCGGGCAATCGCCAAGAGGTGCAGGACAGTGTTGGTGCTGCCGCCCATTGCGATGTCGAGCTTCATTGCGTTCATGAACGAATTGCGCTTTGCGATTGAGCGCGGAAGCACGGAGGTGTCGTCTTTTTCGTAGTAGGCTTTCGCCATTTCGACAATGCGTTTCGACGCCTTTGCGAAAAGCGATTTTCTCGCCTTGTGGGTTGCGACAATCGTGCCGTTTCCGGGGAGGGCAAGCCCGATTGCCTCCATGAGGCAGTTCATGGAATTTGCCGTGAACATGCCCGAGCACGAGCCGCATGTGGGGCACGCGTTGCGCTCCATGAGTTCGCTGTCGGCGTCGGAAACATTGGGGTTTGCGCCGGCAATCATCGCGTCGATAAGGTCGAGCTTTCTGTCGTCGCCGCCGGAGAGTTTTGCCTCGCCCGCTTCCATCGGGCCGCCCGATACGAAAATCGCGGGAATGTTCATGCGCATGGCGGCCATCATCATTCCTGGGGTGATTTTGTCGCAGTTTGAAATGCAAATCATGGCGTCGGCGCAGTGGGCGGTGCACATGTATTCAACGCTGTCGGCGATAAGCTCGCGCGAGGGGAGCGAATAGAGCATGCCCTCGTGCCCCATGGCTATGCCGTCGTCGATTGCGATTGTGTTGAATTCCCGCGCAATGCCGCCCGCCTTTGCGACCTGCTCGCAGACGTATTTGCCCACCTTGTCGAGGTGGACGTGCCCGGGGACAAACTGCGTGTAGGAATTTACGACCGCGATAATCGGCTTGCCGAAATCCTCCTCCTTTACGCCCGTTGCGCGCCAAAGCGCGCGCGCGCCCGCCATGTTTCTACCGTTAAAACTTTTCTTTGATTTATATTCTGGCATAATTGCGTTTTGGTTTTTTGTTTGTAAAATTAACGTTGATAAAATCACCGAAGCGGCGAATCGTCAACAAAAGTTTTCGCGCGGAGGGGGCGGAGAATTTTTTGTTGTAAGACGGCGGAAAAAATCCATTATGAGACGGCAAGAATTTATCAAAATGGCTTTCAACTTAAAAAAGATTCTGCGGGCGCTGCTTTTTTCGACGAGCGACGCGCTGACTATCAAGGATATTCAGGCGGTCATCACGCGCTACCACAACGAGCGCGAAAACATGAAAAAAGCGGCGAAAAACGGCGGCCAGCCCGAAGTCCCCGAAGCTCTCGTGGAGGGCGAGCAGTCGGAGATGGAGGACATCATGGCGCAGGTGCCCACGCTCCTTACCGCAACGCAAATCCGCGAGGCGATGGAGGAGATTTCCGCGGAATTGGAGGAAAGCGGCGACGTGTGCAGACTTCTGCAAAGCTCGTCGGGCTTCAAGCTCGCCATTTCGAAAGACTATGCCGAGTGGGTGCGGCTTTTGCGCAACGACCCGCGCCCGCAGAGGCTCACGCGGGCGGCTCTCGAAACGCTGGCGATTATCGCCTACCGACAGCCCGTAACCCGCGCCGAAATAGAGGCAATCCGCGGGGTTAACGCCGACAGCGCAATCACGCGCCTTACCGAAAAGGAGCTTATTTTCATAAGCGGACGCGCCGATTTGCCCGGGCGTCCGATACAGTTTTCGACGACTAAAAACTTCCTCGACTACGCGGGGGTAAACTCGCTCGAAGAGCTGCCAGCCTCCGACGTGCTAAGCCCCAACCAGATTTCGGAGTGGATTCGCCGCGCAAGCTCGCCGTCGGACATCGCCGAAAAGGACGTCGGGCTTCCCTCAAACGACGCCGAGCACAACAGCCGCAGCGTCTCAACGCAGGCGCAGGCTTCCGCAGATTCAGTCGAAAACGAATCCGACGCGGCGGCGGAGGCGTCCGCAACGGAATCCGAAACCCCGCAAAAAGAGGGCGCAACGCACTTCTCCTACGACGGCGCGGAAAGCGCGGGCAGCGAAGAGGAATTCGAAGTCTCCGACGGCGACAAATAGGAATTTTTACGATGGACAAAGACGCTATCAGAAAAGAAATAGACGCTATCGACACCCAGATTCTCGACCTGCTTTCGCACAGAATTGAGTGCGCAAAGGAAATCGGGAAAATGAAGGCGGCAAACGGCGAGGAAATCTACGTTCCCAGCCGCGAGACGCTCGTGTTCAAAAACCTTTCCGACAAAAACGGCGGGCGCATCGACGAAGCCGCGTTGCGCTCAATCTACCGCGAAATAATTTCGGCGAGCATTTCGGCGGAAAAGCGGCTGATGGTCGCATACCTCGGTCCGAAAGCCACGTTCACGCAGCAGGCGGCGGTCAAGAACTTCGGTTCGAGCGTAGACTACCGCCCAATGCCGTCGATTCCCGACGTGTTCGCGTCGGTCGAAAGCGGCGATGCCGACTACGGCGTCATTCCGATTGAAAATTCGACAGAGGGCGCGGTCTTCCACTCAATGGACATGCTCCGCGACAGCTCTTTATATATAGTGGGGCAGGTTTACATGCCAATCGAGCACTGCCTGATTTCGCGCGGAACGCTCGAAACAATCCGCAAAGTCTGCTCGAAAGACCAGGCTATCGGCCAGTGCCGCGAGTGGCTGCGCCGCAACCTCCACAGCGTCGAAATAGAATACGTCGAAAGCACGACCGCCGCGGTCGAACTTGCCCGTGACAACCCCGAAACCGCCGCCGTCGCAAGCTCGATAGCCGCCGATTTCTACGGCGTGCCCGTTCTCGAACACGGCATTCAGGACAGGAAAAACAACCAGACGCGCTTCCTGATTGTGGGCAAAAAATTCTGCCCGAAAACCGACGGCGTAAAATACAAAACAAGCCTCGTGCTCTCGCTTAACGACCGCCCCGGCGCGCTTTACGACATGCTTTTGCCGTTCAACCGCATGAACATAAACCTCACGCGAATCGAGTCGCGCCCAAGCAAAACAAAGGCGTGGAACTACTACTTCTTCCTCGATTTCGAGGGGCATTGGGAGGACGAAAACGTCCGCACGGCGGTCGCCGAACTGCAAAAGACGCTCCCGATGGTCAAGTGGCTCGGCAGCTACCCGATGTGATGGCGGAACGCTTCAAAGTGCAGGTTGTTCCGAACGCGCCCAAGAGCGCGTGCGCGGGGGCATACGGAGACGCCGTGAAAATAAAAATCGCGGCGCAGGCGATGGACGGCAAGGCGAACGCCGAGCTTGTAAAATTTCTGTCAAAAAAACTCGGAGTGGGGCGCGGCGCGGTGCGCATTGTCTGCGGCGAAACCTCGCGCGACAAGCTTGTGGAAGTGGACTCCGAAAACTGCCTTGCGAGGCTCTTGGCGGAATAGGGCGCGTTTGCGTCGGTCAATCCAAACGCGGCGAAGCTGACGGCGGAAGTATTGCGCGCCGTCGTCAGCGCGTGATTGTTAAATAGGCTCGTTGAAGAAACGCGCCGAAAGGAACGAAACGAGCAGCTCGGCGACTTCCGACTTCGAGCCTTTGCGGAAATCTACAACTTCGCCGCTGCGCAGAATCAGGTCGATTTTGTTTGTGTCGGCGGCGAAGCCCGCGCCCTCCGCACCGACGTTGTTTGCGACTATGCCGTCGAGGTTCTTGCGTTCGAGTTTGTCTTTTGCGTATTCGAGCACGTTTTGGGTTTCGGCGGCAAAGCCTATCAAAATCTGATTTTTTTTGCGTTTTGATAATTCGAGCAGAATGTCGGGCGTGCGTTCAAGCTGGGGGTTGAGGTCTATCTCGTCCTTTTTTGCCTTGCGCGAAAGCACAGTTTTGGGGCGCACGTCGCTTACGGCGGCGGACATTATCAGAATGTCGCACGAGTCGAAGAGTTTGTCGCAGGCGGCGAACATGTCGGCGGCGGAGACTACGCGCAGGGTTTTTACTCCGTCGATGTCTGGCAGGGCGGAAGGTCCGAGCACAAGGGTGGTGTCCCAGCCTTTGGCGCGGGCGGCGGCGGCTACGGCGCAGCCCATTTTGCCCGTCGAGGGGTTGCTAATGAAGCGCACAGGGTCGAAATATTCGCGGGTGGGGCCCGCCGTCACCAAACATCTGATTTTTTTCATGGGGCGAATCCTACTAGAAATTTTTTTCAAAAAAAGCATTTTTTGAAAATGCCGGCTTGCGCGACAGCTTCGAACGGCGCAATATTGTACGATGTTGAATTAAAAATGACGGCGGACTCACAGGGAAAAAACAGGGCGGCGATGCTTTCGGTAGGAGCGGCGGCGGCACTCGTCGCGCTGAAAATGGCGGTCGCAATTTCGACGGGCAGCCTGGGCATTTTGTCGGAAGCTTTGCACTCCGCGCTCGATTTGGTAGCCGCCGCCGTGACGTGGGTTGCCGTGCGCCTTTCCGACAAGCCCGCCGACAAAGAGCACAATTTCGGACACGGCAAGATAGAGAATTTTTCCGCGCTCATAGAGGCTCTGCTTCTGCTTATCACATGCGGCTGGATTATCTACGAGGCGGTGGCGCGGCTGATTTTAAAGCACTCCGCAATCGAGGTCGGCTTTTGGAGCTTCGCGGTTGTGATTGCGTCAATCGCCGTGGACGTGGGGCGTTCGCGCGCGCTGATGAAGGCGGCAAAAAAGTACAGAAGTCAGGCGTTGGAGGCTGACGCGCTCCACTTTTCCACCGACATTTGGAGCTCGGCGGTGGTGTTTTTCGGCGTGGCAGGCTCGTTCTTGGGCTTCCATTCGGCGGACGCAATAGCGGCGCTCGCGGTTGCGATAATCGTGATTTGGGTCTCGATAAAACTTTCGTCGCGGGCGATTGACGAGCTTTTGGACAAAGCCCCCGACGGACTGCGCGAAAAGGTTTCGTCGCTCATAGGCGACGTTGACGGCGTGATAAAATCGCACGACCTGCGTGTAAGGGCGTCGGGGAACGTGTACGTTATAGACGTAAACATTCACGTTGACGCGTCGCTTTCGATTGTTGAGGCGCACGAAATTTCCGAGCGGGTCGAGCGCGTTTTGAGGGCGAACATCGGCAGGTCGATAATCAACGTCCACGTCGAACCTCAATGGTAAGTTGGATATTGCCCAAGTCCCGATTGGGCTTGTGGTATCCGCTAATCCACGGTTTTTCTTCGAAGCTTCCGCAAAACACCAAGCCACAAAAAATGCGGAAGCATTTTTTCAAAACGGCAATCCGCATACTAATCAAAAAACTCCATGCGCAGCTGTGCAGTGGGGGAACAGGCGGAAGTTTTCGTGGTAGCGAAAACCGCCTTTTGGGGCGGCAACCCCCTCCGTCGGCGTGCAGGCTCCAGCCTGCAAAACGGCTATCCGCTAACAAGTTTAAAAAACTCCATGCGCGGCACAGCCGCGCTGCTTAGGCTTGTCAAGCTGAGCGAAGAAATGCGGCTTTGCGCAGTGAGGCGATGGGAGCGTACTTGCGTACGTGACCAAGCCGCAACAAGCGAAACGCATTTATCCGCCAGCTTCACAAGCCCAAGAAAAGCTTGGGGAATCCGCCAAGCTTCATCACCACTTTTGCCAGTGGACTTTGGCGGGGGTGTAGCGCGGGGCGTCAAGCTCAGGCGACTCCGCTGGATAGCCGAGAATTATCAACGCCATCGGCGCTATGTTTTTCGGCATTCCGAAAAGCCTGCGGATAGCCTCCATGCGCTCCTTTTCGGGCGCAACACCGCACCAGCACGTGCCGAGCCCTAGCTCTTTTGCGCGTATCAAAATGTTCTGCGCGGCGGCGGAGCAGTCGTACTCGTAGTAGCCGCCGCAGGGGGTTGAGAACTGTTCGTCCAAGTCGCCGCAAACGATTATCGCGGAATGCGCGTCTTTGACCGACTCGCAGTAGGGGTGCGCTTTCGTGAGGGCGTCCAAGACCGAGTCTTCGGTCGCCACAACAAAACGCCACGGCTGTTTGTTCATCGCCGACGGCGCGTGCATTGCGGCGTCCAAAATGTCTTCGATTTGCTCTTTCGAAACGCGCTTCGACGAGTCGTAGGCTCTGACGGAGCGTCTGGTAAAAACGGCTGTATCCTTTTTCATAATAGACGAGTTTATCGGAAAAATTTTGCGCCATGCAACAAAAAACGCCGCCCGAAAATCGGGCGACGCCAATACTATCTTATGAAAAAAAGGAGTTATGCCCTTCTTCTGCGGTAGACCGCAATCGCCAGCGCAATGCCGCCGAAAATCGCCGCCCATTCGGCGGGTTCGGGGATAGCCGCCGTCAGCCAGCCGTTCACAAGTTTCGCCGTTCCGATGTAGCTCGAATCGTCCATGCCCGAATAGAGCTTGACGAGCGCAAGTTCGGATTCGGTCGCGCTATCGCCGACAAAAATCGCGTTTTCCCTGAAATTGAAGATAGCCAAGCCGTTGTCGTTCTTGAATTTCAGCGTGTCGTCAACCGAAACGAGCCTCAGCACCGCGTCTTCGTTTGCGAGAACGATGTTAGCAACTTTGTCGTTTATGTTGTTGATGAACTCCAACGAAATGTCGCCGCCGATAATCAAAGTGCCCGATTTCGTGCCCGTAAACACAATCGGAATAGCTCCGCCCGCCCGCGAGGTTTTGTACATCTGGTTGAGCGTGATTGTGCCGTCGTTGACGAGAATGAAACGCTGGTTTGTGCCGGACAAATTCAGGTTGCTGTTGTCGAGCGTGAACGAAGCGCCGCCGTTTACCTGAACTTTGTTTTTGATATCCCAAACGCCGTTGTCGGACAGCGTCGAGTTGCCGATGATTTTAATGCCGTCGCCGGTCGTCTGTACGAGCTTGCCGCCCGTGCTGATAATAGAGCCGAATTCGAGGTCTTTTGTCGCGGTAACCGTGCCGCCCGAAATATTGATAGCGGCGGTTGTTCCGAACTTTGTGTCGTCGGCAAAAACAACGTTGCCGTCGATGACGTCGATGCTAGAGCCGTTCGAGAACGTCGTGCCGCCCGCGACGTTGAGCGTGCCGCTTGTCGTAATGCTACCCGCTATCGTGCCGCCTGCGTTGATGTTGTAGGTCGCGCCGCTATCGACGATGGTCTGACCGCCTTTTTTCAAAGTCAGCGCGCCCGCGTTTGTATACGAGCCCATAACGTTTATTATGCCGTTCTGCTCGACTGTTTGCGCGCCGTTCCACGCAACCTCGGCATTTGCCGCCACGTTTATCGACGCAGCATTCGGCGTATAATTGTAGCCGGTAGAGCCTATGATCGCGCCGTTCGCCGTCGTTACGCTAGCCTTGACGTTTTCGAACGAAATGCTTTGGATTTGGTTGTTCGGCGCGATCGCCATGCTCCATAATTCAAAGATGTCGAATTTCAAATTCGCCGTGGCGTTTTTTCCGCCGACCGAATTTGTAATCTTAAGGTTTGCGAGGTTCATGTAGAACTTGCCCGCAAAGTTCATTGCGTCGGCCTCGCCAGATTCCGCGGCAATGTCGATAATGCCGCTGTTCGCGCCGTTTTGATAGGGCCCGAAGAAGTGTATGTACGACGCAGTGGACGACATTGACTTCATGGTGTTGTCTTTTTTGCCGAAGAAGTGGTAGTTTTTGAGCGTTTCGTCTACCGATAAAACAACGTCGTCGCCCGGGTTCGAGCTGACAACGCTGTTATGTTGCGCCTCGCCCGAGACCGCCGAACCGTTTATTGTTACAGTTGCGGCGAAAGCGGAGGACGCCGCAAGCGCGCATGATAGTATGAGGTATTTTTTCATTGATGTGGTTTTCTCCTTTTCGTTATTTATAATACAATAAAAACAAAAGTTTGTATAAGCAAGGGAAATCCGACATTCGCTTTGTTCTTTATCCTCCGATTCTTGGACTATTTTGACTTTTTTAAACAAACGCACATTTGCCCCGCCTTTTGCCGCGCAAAAAACGCCCTCCGTTTCCGAAGGGCGTTCCTTAAAACGCAACAAGTTGCGGCGGGGTTTTACGCCTTAACTTTTGCGAGAATTTCGTTCATGCGCTTTGCCATCGCTCGCGGATTTTCAAGAAGCCCCGCCGCGAGCAGCGCGTTGTCGTAAAGCTGTTCGAGAACGAGCTTTGCGAGCGGCTCGTCGGCGTTCCTCAGAGTTTCGAGGTTCTTGATTACGTCGCTGCGCGGGTTGATTTCAAGCTTCACCGCGGGGGCGGGGAGGGGATTGTCGGGGTTCATCGCCTTCAACATCATGCGCATTTGCGGCGTGATGCCGTCGGTATTGATTGCCGCAACAGGGCTTTCTACAAGCCTTTCGCCGCTCGAAACCGATTCGACCTTTGTGTCGCCGAGGGTTGATTTAATCCAGTCTTTGAGCGATTTCAGGGCTTCTTCGGGGATTGCCTCTCCGTCGGCGGGCTTGGGCGCGTCGCCGAGTTTTACGTCGGAATCAACGCTTGCGAACGGCTTTTCGGAGTAGCTTCCGAGGTTGCCCACAAGGAAAGTGTCGATAGGCTCGTAGAGGTAGAGCACTTCAAGCCCGCGGGCGGCGAACGCCTCGATGTACGGCGCGCTTTCAATCGTTTTCCTGTCCGCGCCGCACGCGTAGTAGATTTCCGTCTGGCCGTCTTTCATTCTCGAAACGTAGTCGTCGAGAGACACTTTCGTTCCGTCGGCGTAGAGGCTCGACTCGAAGCGAAGCAGCTTTGTTAGTTCTGTACGGTTTTCGAAATCGACCGCCGCTCCCTCTTTGAGGAACACGCCGAATTTCTTGAAGAACATGTCGTACTTGGCGGTGTCCTTTTTGGCGATGTCGGCAAGGTGTTTAAGGAAGCGTTTGAGAACCACGCGCCCGAGCTTTTTGACAAGCGCGCTGTCCTGCATGCTTTCGCGCGAGATGTTCAGCGGAATGTCGGCGCTGTCGATTACGCCCTTTACGAAGCGCAGCCATTCGGGAAAGAGGTTCTTGGGTTCGGAGTCAATCAGAACCTTTTTGCAGTACAGAGAGACTTCGCACTTGCTTTTCCCGAAGCCGAGGCGTTCGGGATTTTCGTTGGGAATGTAGATTAGCGCGTTAAGCTCTACGGGCGCGTCCGCCTTGAAGTGCAGCCAGTCGATGGGCTTGTCGAAAGAGTGGGTCTGGAATTTGTAGAAGTCTTCGTACTGTTCGGGGGTGATGTCCGACTTCGCTTTGAGCCAGATTGCCTGCATCGTCTTGATTTTCTCTTCGCCGAAGTAAATCGGGAAATCGACGTACGCGCTGTACTTTTCGACAATCTCCTTGATTCGCGCGGGCTTTGAAAATTCGGAGTATTCCTTTTTGAGGGTCGCGACTATTTTCGTGCCGCGTTCGGGCTTGTCAAAGTCTTCAATCGTGAAGTTCTCGTCGCCCGCGCACGACCAGTGGAGTCCGCCGCCGTTTTCGCTTTTCGTGTAGACGTCAACCTTGTCGGCAACCATGAATACGCTGTAAAAGCCCACGCCGAACTGCCCGATAAGCCCTTCCGACAAGTCGCTCTTGTTTTCTTTGAGAGCCTGCAAAAACGCCTTCGAGCCTGAATGCGCGATTGTTCCGAGGTTCGCGACAAGCTCTTCGGAGGTCATGCCTATGCCGCGGTCTTCGATTGTGAAAGTGTTCGCCTTTTCGTCGGTCGAGAGGGTGATTTTAAGCTCGTCGTCGGCGATTTTCCCGCCTGAGGAAAGTTTGGTGAAGCGCAGTTTTTCGGAAGCGTCTGCGGCGTTCGAGACAAGCTCCCTGACGAAGATTTCCCTGTCGGTGTAGAGCGAGTTTACGACGATGTCCAGTACCTGTTTTACTTCCGCTTTGAATTTGTAGTCCATATATTATTATAGTGTTTTGTTTTTTGAAAATATGCAAGCGTCGCGGATTGTTCCCGACCCGCGCGCGCCCCGTGTTTAATTGTGAATTATCGGACAGCTTCGCGTTTTTTAAAGAACAAAAGACAAAAATTTTTCCGAAATCGGGAAAATGATGTTGAATATTTCCGCGAAAAGTCGGATTATCCGTAAAGTATGTCAAATATCGTAAAGAAACTTTTGAGCGGAAACGAGGCAATAGCCCTCGCCGCACGCCACGCGGGTTGCGCCCTCGGAGTGGGCTACCCCGGAACGCCATCGACCGAAATTCTCGAAAACTTTTCCCTGCTCGGCGGAAACGCCGAATGGGCGCCGAACGAAAAAGTTGCCGCGGAAGTCGCGCTGGGAGCGGCTTTTGCGGAGGCAAATTCCATGGTAACAATGAAGCACGTCGGCTTCAATGTAGCCCAAGACCTGTTCTTTACGGCATCATACAGCGGCGTTCAGGGCGCGTTTGTAGCGGTCGTAGCAGACGACCCAGGAATGGCGTCGAGCCAAAACGAGCAGGATACCCGCTCGCTTGCATACGCGGGCGGACTCCCCGTCCTCGAACCCGCCGACTCGCAGGAGGCCTACGACCTCACGCGCCTTGCGTTCAAACTTTCCCGCAAATGGGGGATTCCGTTCATCATTAGAACCACAACACGCATTGCCCACAGCAATACGGTTGTTTCGTACGACCTCGACGCGGTTGAAGACATCCACCCCGCGAACTACGCAAAAGACATCACAGTGCACGTCATGGTCCCCGGGCACGCAAAGCCCGCGCACAGACGCCTCCGCAAGAAGCACGCCGACATGCTCGCGTGGAACGAGTCCGGCGAATCGCCGAACAAAATAATCGAGGGCAAGTCGGACGAGCTGGGGATAATCGCAAGCGGCGTGGCGTTCCAGCACGCAATGGAGGCGGCTCCCGACGCGGGCTTCTTCAAAGTCTCGTTCTCGAACCCGCTTCCCGTAAAGAAAATCGCCGAATTTACGAAAAAATACAAGCGTTGCGTAGTGGTGGAAGAGGGCGACCCCTACATGTCTACACTGCTGCTTGCGGGCGGCGCAAACGTCGAGCCGCGCGACGAAGTGTGGCGTTTCGGCGAATTCAATTCCGACAGGGCAAAGGCGCAAATAGAGGGCAGGACAGACTACGCCGCGCTCCTTCTCAAAATGAAGCCGCCGCAACTCTGCAACGGCTGCCCTCACGCTTTCAGCTTCAAGCCGCTCGTGGAACTCAACTGCATAGTTTCGGGCGACATCGGCTGCTACACGCTCGCGGCAATGCGCCCCGTAAGCGGAATGGACCTGCAAATTTGCATGGGCGCGTCAATCGGCATGGGAATAGGGCTTAGGAAAGTCCTTCCCGAAGAGCAGGCGCGGAAAGTCGTAAGCGTTATCGGCGACAGCACTTTCATGCACAGCGGTCTCACGGGGCTTCTCGAAATGGTCTACAATCCGCCCGCAACGGGGCACGTCGTGGTGGTTGTAGACAACTCCACGACCGCGATGACAGGCCAACAGGAACACCCCGGAACGGGCAGAAAGCTCGACCACACACCCGCGCCGCACAAGGTTTCGATTGCGGACGTCGCAAAGGCAATCGGCGTCCAGAACGTGGTTGAGTTCAACCCCGTGCGCGACGGCGAAAAAATCAAGAGCTACCTCGAAGAAAAATTGGCTACGAACGAGCTTACGCTGATTATTCTCAAACAGCCCTGCCTGCTTGCGGCGGCGAACCTCGCAAAAATGAAAAAGGCTTAAACCATGGAAAAAACTACAAACATTCGCACTGCGGGTCTCGGCGGCATGGGCGTCTTGAAGGCGTCGCTTATTCTCAGCGAACTGCTTTTCGAAGAGGGCTACGACGTCAAAAAGGCGGAAGTCCACGGAATGTCGCAACGCGGCGGCTCGATATCAAGCGACGTGCGCTTCGGCAAAAAAGTCGTAAGCCCGATGATAGGAGAGGGCAAGATTGACTTTTTGCTGTCGCTCGAACCCGAATGGTCTGACGTCCACAAGTCGTCGCTCGCGCCCGACGGCGTGGTGATTTCGCCCGCCGACTTCGACGTATCAAAGCTCAAAAGCGCGAAGGCTATAAACGTAGCGGCTCTCGGCGTGCTCAGCAACTACCTCGACATTCCCGAAAACCGCTGGCTTGAAACAATCGCAAAATTCTTCCCCGAAAAACTCCGCGATGCAAACGAGGAGGCCTTCAAGCTCGGGCGCAATTCGAAAAAATAACAGCAGCACAATTTCCGTACACATATGGCTCAAAATTGGAACGACAAAAACGGAAAATTCAACCCCGTAAGCGCGATGGACTACCTGCCGCGCGAACAGCTCAGATTCATCCAGTCCCAAAGGCTCTCGGCGATGGTAGAGCACGCCTATGAAAACGTCGCCCTCTACCGCGAAAGAATGGATGCAAAGGGCGTGAAACCGTCCGACATCAAGTCCATCGACGACATATCGAAGCTTCCGTTTACACAGAAAACCGACCTCCGCGACACATATCCATACGGACTTTTCGCAGTCCCCACAAACGAGGTCGTGAGGCTGCACGCATCGAGCGGCACGACGGGCAAGCCGATTGTCGTAGGCTACACCGAAGACGACATGGACGTTTGGAAAACCTCCGTCATGCGCTGCCTGCTCATGAGCGGAATCAATAGGGGAGACTTCGTCCAAATCTGCTACGGCTACGGGCTCTTTACGGGAGGTCTGGGCGCGCACGGCGGCGCGGAAAAACTCGGCTGCACGGTTATCCCCGCATCGACGGGCAACACCGAACGCCAGCTCATGATTATGCGCGACTTCGGCACAACCGCAATCTGCTGCACGCCAAGCTACTTTATCCACTTGATTGAAGTCGCGCCAAAATACGGAATCGACATGAAAAAACTGCCGCTTTCGCACGGCGTTTTCGGCGCGGAGCCGTGGTCGGAGCAAATGCGCAATTTCATTCAGAAAAACACGAACGTCGTCGCGCACGACATCTACGGACTCTCCGAAATCACGGGCCCCGGCGTCGGCTGCGAGTGCTCCGAACAGAACGGTCTCCACATTTTGGAGGATAACTACTACCCCGAAATCGTAGATCCCGAAACGGGCGAACCGCTCCCCGACGGCGAAGAGGGCGAGCTTGTCCTCACGACATTGGCGAAGAGGGCGATGCCGATTCTCCGCTACCGCACCCACGACATTACGTCGATTATCACCATGCCGTGCAAATGCGGCAGAACGCTCCGACGCATTCGCAGAATAGGGCGCAGAAGCGACGACATGTTCATCATCCGCGGCGTAAACGTGTTCCCGTCGCAAATCGAAGTCGCGCTGATGAGGGTCGAGGAATGCACGCCGAATTACAGAATCATTCTCGACAGGGAAAAAGACCTCGACACCGTGACGGTCGAAGTGGAAGTAGACGAAAAATACTACGCCGACAGCGTTTCGGAGCTAGACGCGCTCCGCAAGAAAATCAAAACGTCGATTGCAAACATAGTCGGAATCAAAATCGAAGTGAAAATTGTCGAACCCAATAAAATCCCGCGCTCCGACGGCAAGGCGAAAAGAGTCATCGACAACCGAAAAATTTAGAAAGGAAAACCCGACATGAGAATAAAACAAATATCCGTATTCTTGGAAAACACCCCCGGACACCTTGAAAGAGTCTGCAAGACGCTCGCCGAGGCGGACATTAATCTCCACACCATAACAATCTCGGAAACAAAAGATTACGGAATTGTCCGCGCAATCGTGGACGACCCCGAAAAAGCGGCGCGTACGCTCAAAGATAACGGATTTTTTGCAAAACTCGTCGAAGTGCTTGCAATAGAAGTTGAAGACAAACCCGGCGAACTCTCGAAAATCCTCAGAAAGGCGTCGGAAGTCGGGCTGAATGTGGAATATATGTACGCAATGACGCGCCCCGTAAACGACAAGCCCGTAATGGTGATGTCGTTTAAGGATATCGACGCGGCGGAGCGCATTTTCGGCTAAATGGCGGCGCAAAATCGAAAACCGGCAGGCATAACGCGCAAACTTTTTTGGGCGTTGCTCGGCGTTTCGTTTTTTGCGCTGACATATATTAACTTCACGAGCGACGAGAATTTGAGGCTTGTCGCCGAACAATATCCCGAAGTGAGCCTGTCGTTCCGCAAGGCTTTTCTGGACGGCTATAAAATGTTCATGTCGCTCGCGCTTTTCCTGACGGACATCGTGCTGGTCGGACCGTTCGCATGGCTGAGCTATTTTGGCGACCATATAGTGTCGAAACGCGGCGACTTCATAAAACGCGTGAGCTTTTTCGACTTGGGCATAATGCTCGCAATAGACTTCACCATGGCGGTGATTTCGTTCAATTTCATGATAATAAACGCGGTAGACCCGAACCCGATAAAAGTGCTCGGCACAATGACGCCGTGGATTTTTACGGGAATCGGATTCGCCGCATGGTTTGCAACGTCGCTACTTAAAATATACTCATATAGCTCCGACCAGCGCAAAGACCTGAAAAAATATGTTATCAAATTCTAAACGGCAATTATTGAAAAACGCGCCAACACAAAGCGCGTTGCAAAGAAAGCCGCACCAAAAAAGCGCATAATAAATCAAACTCCGCCGAACAAATTTGTCGCACAATATATATTATGTCTAATTCGTGAAAATCGAAAAGCGCTTGGGTTTTGTTTCGCGTGTCCGGCCTGCGAAAATAAACATAACAAACGTAATATAAATTAGTTATGAAGGCGTTTGTTGGGTTGAAAATCGCGGCAAATAGCGAAAATATTATTAAACAGTCTGTCTATTATAAGCTAAAAACCGCCCCTTTTTGACTCAATCGTGGGGCTTATCGCACTTTTCTAACGGGTTATGAGCAGCAATCGCGCCAATTCCGCGCCAATATGCTCAATTCAAACGTATCGCACAAGATTTATCATTAAGAAAAGCGCAAAGTTTGGCGTATTCACCGACGATTTCCATCGGAACAATGGTTAAAAGAATGTTTGCGTTGGAGAAAGGACAACAGCCCTACCCCGCGCTTTTCTGCCATTATTTCCAACTTCTGCGAGAAATGCAAACTCCGACCGCGAAAGGAGTTTTTTTTCTCGCAAAACACGTCAAAAGGGTATTCAACTCTTTTAATGCAGCGGAAAAAACAATTCAGCAAACTCAACCCAGCCGATTTCGACGCGCAAATAGATTCGAAAAAGGTCGGGCTTTACATTTTGAAAAACAAAAACGGCACCGAAATGTCGGTCACAAACTTCGGCGCGCGCGTGGTCGAACTCTTTGTCCGCGACAGGAACGGCGAATTTGCCGATGTTGTGCTCGGGCACAAAACGCTCGACGAATACGTAAACTACAAGGGCGAGCGTTTTCTTGGCGCGACAATCGGGCGTTTCGGCAACCGCATCGCAAAGGGCAGGTTTTCGCTCGGAGGAAAGGCGTATCAGCTGCCCGTAAACAACGGCGAAAATTCGCTTCACGGCGGTTTCAAAGGCTTCGATATGAAAGTTTGGGACGTCGTTTCGGCGGACGAATCGGAAATAAAATTCCGCCTTCTCTCGCCCGACGGCGACGAAGGCTATCCCGCAACGCTCGCCGTCGATATGACATACCGCCTTACCGACGACGACGCCTTTGAAGTAGTCCACACCGCGACAAGCGACGGCGACACAATCGTAAACCTTACGCACCATTCGTTCTTCAATCTGCACGGCGAGGGCGTCGGCGACATCAACGACCACGTTATGACAATCGACGCTTCGCGCATTACGCCTATCGACGAAAATATGATTCCCACGGGCGAGCTTATGGACGTTGCGGGCACGCCGTTCGACTTCACGCGCCCGACGGTAATAGGCTCGCGTTTGGGGTGCGTCGACATCCAGCTGAAGCGCGGCAACGGCTACGACCACAACTGGGTTTTGAACAAATCCGCGGAGGGCGCGCTCGACTTCGCCGCCGAGGTTTTCGACCCCGTTTCGGGGCGCGTTTTGTCGGTCTTTACGACAGAGCCTGCAATGCAGTTTTACGGCGGAAATTTCTTCGACGGCGAAATCGGCAAAAGCGGCAGACCGTACGCATTCAGGGGTACTTTCGCGCTCGAAACGCAGCACTTCCCCGACAGCCCGAACCAGCCGGATTTTCCGTCGACAGTTCTGAAAAAGGGGCGGGTTTACAAACACGTCTGCCGCTACGCATTTTCGGCACGCTAAACGGCAATGCTCGGGACGGTTTTCAGCATCGAAGACTTCGCCGTAAACGACGGACCGGGGATTCGCACGACCGTATTTTTGAAGGGTTGCCCGCTGCGCTGCCAGTGGTGCCACAACCCGGAGGGGCTTTCGTTCGCGCCCGAAACGCTCGTCAAAAAAAACGGCGAAACTTCGGTCTGCGGGCGCGTTGTCGAGTCGGGCTGGCTTGCCGAAAAACTTCTGCGCGACGAAAAAATATTCGCTCTCAACGAGGGCGGAATAACCTTTTCGGGCGGCGAGCCTCTTGCCCAGCACGAATTCCTTTTCGACGTTGTTTCGCGCCTCAAGGGGCGCGTACACTGCGCGGTCGAAACGAGCGGCTATGCCGAGCCGAAAGTGTTCCGCAAAATCGCCGAAGCCGTAGATTTGGTTCTAATGGACAGCAAGGCCGTCGATTCCGAAACGCACAAAAAATTTACGGGGGTCGACAACGCAAAAATCCTCGAAAACCTGCGATGGCTCTGCGCCGCAGCGCGCCCGTTTATCGTGCGCGTTCCGCTGATTCCGGCGGTCAACGACACGCGCGGAAATATGCTCGCGCTCTCGGAGATTCTCGCGGGGGCGAAAAGCCTTGTCCGCGTCGAAATTCTGCCGTACCACAAGACGGCCGGCGCAAAATATTACATGGTAGGCAAAAAATATTCTCCGACATTCGACACAGAGAAACAACCGCATTTTATTGACGAATTCACAAAAAACAATATAAAATATACTGTTCTATGAACAAACGCATACAATCACTAAAAAAATATATCGTGGACGACAGGCTTCACAGAGCCTTCCGCCGCGACGCGAAATCGGCGCGTCTCGACGAACTGGCGGAGGACTTCCGGGCGGCGGGAATGACGGCGCAGGAGCGGTCGGGCAGAATGTTCGAGGCGTTTCTCGCCGCGGAAACTCCCGTTATTCTGCCGAACGAAAAAATAGTTTTCACCCGCACGATAAGGGACATTCCCGACTACTTCACGCCGTCGGAATGGGAGCAGATTTCGACGACGCATTTCATCCACGAAAAGGGAGAGGTCTTCAACCTTTCGCCCGACTACGAGCGCGTTCTCGCCGAGGGTTTGGACTCGCGCAAGGCCGCGGCAAAAAAAGGGCTCGAAACGGCCGACGCGCAGGGGCGCATCTTTCTGGAATCGGCAATCCGCTCGATTGAAGCCGTTCAGAATTTGATAGACAGGTATGCGATAGAAGCGGAGAAAATCGGACAGCCGGACATCGCCGAAGTCCTGCGGGCAGTGCGCGGAGGCGCGGCGAAAAGCTTCCGCCAGGCGTTGCAGCTGCTACGCATTATGCACTTCTCGATATGGGCGGCGGGCAACTACCACAACACGCTCGGACGGATTGACCAATACCTTTATCCGTACTACCGCGCAGACGTCGACGGCGGCAAAATTTCGAAAGATGAGGCGTTCGATTTGCTCGAAGAATTTTTCCTTTCGTGCAACAAGGACAGCGACCTTTACATCGGAATGCAGCAGGGCGACAACGGGCAGAGCCTTGTGCTCGGCGGGCGTTCGCTTTCGGGCGAATATATGTTCAACGAGCTTTCCGAAATGGCGCTGAGGGCAAGCTACGAACTTGCGCTAATCGACCCCAAAATCAATATCCGCGTAGATTCGAAAACGCCGCTCGAGGTTTTCGAAAAGGGGTCGGAGCTTACCAAAATCGGGCTCGGCTTCCCGCAGTACAGCAACGACGACGTTGTGATTCCGAGCCTCATCGAGAAGGGTTATTCGCCCGAGGACGCGCACGAATACGTGGTTGCCGCGTGTTGGGAGTTTATCGTGCCCAAGTGCGGCACGGACATTCCCAACATCGACGCGCTTTCGCTCGTCGACTGCGTAAGCTTCGCGCTTGCCGACCTGCCGACCTGCGCAACTTTCGACGAGTTTTACTCGCTCGTCGAGCGCCAAATCAAAGCCCGCGCCGACGAAATGTGTCTGCGCCACCGCAACATTTATATGAAGCCCGCGCCGATGATGTCGGTTATGTCGGACGCAATCGAAAGGGGGCGCGACATTTCGTTCGGCCTTAAATATAACAACTACGGCGTGCACGGAACGGGTATTTCGACGGCGGTTGACTCGCTGGCGGCGGTGAAAAAATACTGCTTCGACGAAAAATCCGTTTCGGCTTCCGATATGCTCGAGGCCGTCCGCACGAATTTCAAAAACGCGCCCGAGCTGCTGAGAAAACTCCGCAACGAAGCCCCGAAAATGGGTCTCGACGACGACTGCGCCGACGCGCTCGCCGTGCGCCTTCTGGATTCTTTCGCCGACGCGTTCGGGGACAAGCGCAACGAGCGCGGCGGCGGCTACCGCGCGGGAACGGGCACTGCAATGTTCTACGTCTTCCACGGCAAGGACCGTCCCGCAACGCCCGACGGCAGGCTCGAGGGCGAACCGCTGCCCGCCAACTATTCGCCGAGCCTCTTCCTGTCGCAGAAAGGCCCGATGGGGGTTGTGAAGTCTTTTGCGAAGCCGCACCTAAAAAACGTCGCAAACGGCGGGCCTTTGACGCTCGAATTCGACGCGTCGGTCTTCCGCAACGAGGAGTCGGTGCGCAAGCTTGCAATGCTTGTGCGCACGTTCATAACGCTCGGCGGACACCAGTTGCAGCTCAACACAGTCAACCGCGAAAAGCTTTTGGACGCAAAGGCGCATCCCGAAAAATACCGCAACCTAATCGTGCGCGTCTGGGGCTGGAGCGGCTATTTTGTCGAGCTTGACGAATGCTACCAAGACCACGTAATCGCACGGACCGAGTTCGCCCTCGGATAGTAGAAAAGGATTGTTTTTATGAAGGAAAAAGTAAAAGGCTATATGTTTTATGTGGCGTTCGTGGCGTCGCTCGGCGGCTTTCTTTTCGGGTTCGACACGGTGGTGGTGTCGGGCGCGGAAAAGGGGATTCAGCAATTCTACGGGCTTTCGGGTTGGGTTCACGGCTTTACGATGGCGGTCGCGCTCTTCGGCACGATTGTCGGCGCGCTCGTTTGCGGCAAGCCCGCGGAAAAGTACGGCAGGCTCGAATCGCTGAAGGTCGTTGCGTATTTGTACTTCCTTTCGGCGGTCGGCTGCGCGGTCATTTTGAACTGGTGGACGCTCGTATTCTTCCGCTTTATGGGCGGGCTTGCGGTGGGCGCGTCGTCGGTTGTGGGACCTATGTACATCGCCGAAATCGCGCCGTCGAACTGGCGCGGCAGGTTCGTTGCATTCTTCCAATTCAACATCGTTTTCGGGCTTGTCAGCGCGTACATTTCGAACTGGTACATTAGCACGCTCGGAATCGAAAACGACTGGCGCTGGATGTTAGGGGTTCTCGCGCTTCCGTCGGTACTCTTCGCCGCGCTGCTTTTCACGATTCCCGAAAGCCCGCGCTGGCTCGTAAAAACCGGCGCGGAAAAGCGCGCCGCCGAAGTGCTCGACAAAATCGGCGACACCGACGTTTCGCAGTCGCTTGCCGACATCAAAACTTCGCTCGCCGACACCGTAGCCTCCGAGCCGCTCTTCCAGAAGAAATACTGGAAGCCCATCGCAATCGCATTCTTTGTAGCAACATTCAACCAACTTTCGGGCATCAACGCAATCAACTACTACGCGCCGCGAATCCTCGAAAGCGCGGGCGTGTTCCGCGAATCCGCGCTTTTGCAGTCAATCCTCATCGGTATGACAAACCTTGTTTTCACGATGCTCGGAATGCTGCTTATCGACAAGTTCGGGCGCAAGAATCTGCTCTACATCGGTTCGGTATTTATGACTATTGCGCTTCTTTCCGTGGCGGCGGGCTTCCAGTATAAGGAGCTTGGCGGGTACTTTATGCTCGGTTCGCTGATGCTGTTTATCGGGGCTTTCGCGCTGTCGCTCGGAGCGGTAATTTGGGTTCTGATTTCGGAGGTTTTCCCGACGAGCGTCCGCGCGAAGGGGCAGGTCTTGGGCAGTATGACACACTGGTTCTGGTGCGCGCTTCTGACGTGGGCGTTTCCGATACTCGTCGAAAGCGGACTTTCCACATGCACGTTCGGCTTTTTCGCATTGATGGCGGCGTTGACGTTCGTATTCGCCCTAAAACTTCCGATAACGAAAGACAAATCGCTCGAGGAAATCCAACGCGAGCTTACGGGACAATAGGATTTTAGCCGTGCCGAATATGCATTCGGCACGGTTTATTGTTTTTTTGACAAGGCACGCTTACAATTACCGATTCGAAGCGGAGAAAACGCTCTGCAAACAAAACGTTGCGCTGCGCTGTCTGAAAAGGGTTTTTGCGCACAAAGCGGGACGGTTGCAATGCCGCCCCGCTTTTGTTTTATTCGCTACTTTTTCGTGATAAGCGAAATTTTGCCGACGTTGCCGAATTCGATTTGGCAATAGTCCCAATTCCAATCCTTGGATTTCCACGTTCCGTCTGCGAACGCTTTGAGCGAATCGAAGAATTTTGCGCCGCGCGGCAGGTCTTGGATTGTGTAGAAGCGCGGCCAGATGCTCATGAGTTCGCCGAGCGCGTGGTGCGGGCAGTCCATCAGGTTTCTCAGCGAGGCGTACAGGACTACTTCGATTTTGCTTTCGGGCTTCGAGACAGAACCGGTAATATCGATTTCAAACGGCGTGTTCTTTATTACGCCCGCGCGTTTGCCGTCAACGAGAACCTCCGCCACGGGGCAGTCGAGGTTGCCGAGTTTGAGCACGATGCGTTCGCCCTCTTTCTTCGGCGTTTTGACGTTTGCGGAATACGCGAGTCTGCCCGCGTAGAACGGAAGTCCGTTCGTAGTTGCGTCGCCGAGTTTGAGCGGCGCGGGGTTTGTGATTGCGAGCGCGTCTTTTTTTATCATCACGATGTTAGGAATTTTCGCCTTGTAGTCAAGGTTCTGCGGGTTGACGGGGCGCGCTCCCGTATCGACCGAAACGACGGAGAAGTCGCCGACCAAGTACACGGCTTCAAGCTCCGTGCCGTATCTGCGCCACTGCGGCTTGTATGTGGCGAGGTCGCCGTATTTAAAGTCGCGGTAGTGCATTTCGATTGTGTTTTTGCCGTCCTTGACAAGCCCCGTGATGTCAATGGGCAGCCAGCGGAAGTCGCGCCACGCAGGCAGGCCTGCGTACTTGACTTCCTTTCCGTTCACCCTGATTTCCGCGCGTTCGGGGTATTCTACCACAAGGCGCAGTTTGCGGTTCGGGTCGAAATTCTTGGCGTTGAAAGCGTAGACAACCTTTACGTCGCCGTCGTACTTAATCGAATTCAAATAGTTCATCGCTTCGAGAACGGGAACTTCGCCGTCGATGCGCTTTTTGCCGCCGTCGTACGAGAACGAAACGTAGTCGAGGGTCATTGAATTGTCGTCGAGGCGTTTTGCGCTCCAGCCCGAAATTTCGCGTTCGGCGACAGCTTTCGGCTGCGCGGCGTCGGGTTGGGGCGATTCCCTTGAAACGCGGACGTACAGTGCGTCCGCAGTTTCTATTGAAATCGGAAGTTCGAGAGTGTCGCCCTCTTTCGCGGCGGCGATGTCGGCAATTTTTCCCGTCTCGACGTCGAGCACCTGTGCGCGGGAGAATCCGCCGCGAATTTTCGCGACGCCGTCGAGCTTTTCGGCGCGGCTGAGGTTTGCCAGCATAATCAGGCGCGAGCCGTCGTTGAGGTTGCGGACGTGCGTCCACAGTTGCGACGAATCGCCCGATTTCTTTTCGAGCTTTACGAATGCTGGCGAGAATTTCTCGATTTCGCCGCCCAAGTCTTCGGGGTTTACGGATTTTACGTCGGCAAAGAACGTGTCAAGCTCCGCCGACTTTTCGCCGTCGATAAACTTCGGCGCGCTTCCCGTGCGCAGAATCAAACCGCCCGCCGACTTGAATTTTTTGAGTTTGTCGAAGGTCGAGGGTCTGATTGTATCGATTTCGGGCACGACAACCACGCCGTAGGACATCTGCCCTATTCCGATTCTCTTGCCGTCTACAAATCCGTTTTCTTCAAGCATTTGCTCGTCGCCCAAGTCGAATGTAAGCTGCTGGCCGCAAAGCTGCGCGAGAACGGGGTGAAACGATTCCGAAATTTTCGAAACGCGCTCGCGCACGACACGCGGTTTTGAATAAGGCCCGCCGTCTTTGGGGGCAAGGAACCAATTCATTGCGATGCTTTCCTGTGGGTGAAGTACGAGAATGTCGGCGGCGTATTTGCCCTGCGCCATCGCGTAGCAGGCGCGTGCGAGCGGAACGTCAACATAAGAATTGAGATTCCACCACGGCTGTTGGTAGTTGATATTTTGCGGAAAGTCGCGCTTGCGGCAACCCGTCATAGAGAAAAGGCTCAAGTGTGGCACGATGAGGTTGACCCCCAAAATCATTTGCTGGTGTGTAATCCATTCGCGGTCTTCAAATGTCAAAGAACCGCCGCTACAACCATACATTTCGGAAAGCATGCGCGTTTTACCCATTTGGTTGCAGACGCTCTGGCATTGTTTTCCCGTCTGGATTCCAAATACCCTGCGGCTCAAATGGTCGATTCCCGGAATTCCCATTTTGCGGTAGTACGGCATTACCCTGCCACTCCAAGTGTGTTGTATGGTTCCAGCGTCCTCAGCCATGCAGTGGCCAGTCAGAGCCGCGCCGCGGGCTGAGAGATAGTCGCCAAGCTGACCCATGAAATTCTTTTCAAAGAGCGAGTTGAGCGTGCGGAAATATTGCAGGCGGAACTTTTTTGCGCCGTCGCAATCGCTGAATAGCTTGTGGAAATGCGGAACAGGGTCGTACCCGTATGCTTTCTTGAATGCTACGATGAAGTCCGACGAATACGGAACACTGTTTGTCCAGCATTCGGAAACACTGCGGTTTGAGATCGCAGGCTCGTCCGTAAACTCTGCGACAATCGTCGAACCGTAAACGTCCTTGTAGCGGTTGTAGTACGACTCATACGCCAAGCGTTTGAATTCGCCCATTGCCGCTTTCGACATCGTGTCGACATACGACGTACCGTTGAACCAAGGATTGCCCTGTTTTGCGCGGTATACATAAATTTGAATACCGTCCTTCGGCTTTCCGATTGGCGTTGCTTCGGCGGGAACTTCCGCGCCGACGGGGCGGGCGAAGAGCGACTTCATCGCATAGTTGATGTCGGTTTGCAAAACCGTGCCGCCGCTGAACCCGCTCGGCCACTTGTCTTCGTCGTAAAGCCAAACGAACATTCCGAGCTTCCGGCTTTCGTCTACGCACGCGTCGACCGCCTTGAACCAGTCTTCGCCGAGGTAATCGGTCAGCAGTCCCGTGCGGCTGTGAACCATTGAGCCGCCCCACCCCGCCTCTTTCATGAGGCGCAGCTGGCGGCGAACCTCCGCGGGCTCCATTGTTTCGTTCCAGCTCCAGAACGGAACAATTCTGTACGCGTCGGGCGGATTCTTGAAATCTTCAAGAGAGAACTGCGAATTTTTGTCGTAGTTCAAATCGACCGCGCATTTTTTTTCGGGCGCGGATTGCGCGTTGTCGGCGCCGCCCGTGCACGCGCCCATTCCGAGTGCGGCGAATGCGAAAAGTAGGCAAGGTAGTTTTTTATAATTCATAAATGACATAAATCGTTTGACGGAATTTAATGTACAAACGCCCAAATAAATTTCAATCTTTTTCCAACATTTTCTTTGAAACTTACAGAAAATTGTTCGGCGCGGAGGTGTCTGGATTTTATGCCTATATTTTGCCCGCACTTTCCGCCCGTTGTTTTTCGGGAAAAATTACGATAATGTCTGGGGTATTCAAATAACGCCCTGCTTCTGTCAAAGTTTTCTTGACTCGAAATTTTGCGCAGGTACTATTCAGCGGACTTTATGGAATTTGTTATAATCGCCGTCCTGATAATTTCAAACGGAATACTCGCAATGTCGGAAATAGCCCTTGTGTCGCTTCGCAAGGCAAATCTGGCGGCGGACGCAAAACGCGGAAGTAAATCGGCAAAGCGCGCCATTGAACTCGCCGAAAACCCCGAAAGGTTTTTTTCGACCGTCCAAATCGGAATTACCCTTATCGGAATTCTCACGGGCATTTATTCGGGCGACGCAATAGCGGGAAAGCTCGGAGCGCGCCTGCGCGAGCTCGGAATACCCGCAAGCTGGGCGGTTTTCGGCGGGCAGGCGGCGGTTTTGCTTGCCGCAACCTATTTAACTTTGGTTTTCGGAGAACTCGTCCCCAAGCGAATCGGACTTGCCGCGCCCGAAAAAGTGGCGAAGCTTGTGTCGGGCGCAATGACCGCGCTTTCCGTCGCAACCGCGCCGTTTGTCTGGATTCTCGGCAAATCGAGTTCGGCGGTGCTCGGGCTTTTGGGGATAAAAAACGTAAAATCGAAAGTCACCGAACGCGAAATAAAATCCCTAATCGAAGAAGGCGAATCCGACGGAGAAGTCCAACCCGTGGAGCGCAACATCGTAGAACGCGTTTTTACGCTCGGCGACAGATGCGTGGAATCGATAATGACCCCGCGAAACGCCATGAAAAGCATAGATATATCGCTTTCAAACGCGGAGATTTCGGAAATCGTGGAGAAGACCCAGCATTCGGTGTATCCGATAACGCGCGGAGGCTCGCTCGACGATATAATCGGAACGGTAAAGCTGGAATCCCTCTTCGGCAAACTCGGCAATCCGAATTTTTCGGTGCTTTCTGTTGTCAAGCCCGCCCATTTTTTCAAAGAGGACACGCAGGTTTACAGCGCGCTCGAACAAATGCGCGAGTTGCGGCTCAAAAACGCCATAATTTCAAACGAGTTCGGCGTAACGCTCGGAATGGTAACGCTAAACGACATTATCGACGCCGTGCTCGGCGATATGCCCGAAGCCGACGAAGAAACGGATATAGTCAAACGTCGCGACGGCACATTTCTTGTGGACGGGCAGTGCCCGTTTCACGATTTTCTGATTTTCTTCGATGTCGAGGACGACGGAGAAAACGCCGAATACAATACCGTTGCGGGATTGATTCTTTCGGTATTAAAACACATTCCCCGCGCGGGGGAAATTGCCCAGTGGGGCGGATTCGAGTTCGAAATTGCCGATATGGACGGCGCGAGAATCGACAAAGTAATTGTAAAGCGTCTGGAAAATTCGGAAGAATAAATCTCCGCAAAGGGAACGCATTTTTATAAAAACAACGGCGCGGAGCTAAGCCGCGCTGTTGTGTGATGGTCGCCCTGTTTTTGTCGGGAGGAATGCTACTTTTTGAGCTTTGACAGCCTTTCGATTTGCCTTGCGACCTCTTCGCGCAGTGTGATTGTGTAGGCGTCGGGGTCGGGCATCATTTCGGCGGAGTTTCTCGCTCCGGGGTTCGGGTAGACTGCGTACGACTTTATCTTTTCTACCGTAGCGAGCGCGTCTTTGTCGCCCGTTTCCTTTGCGAGCTTGTCGAGCATGACGAAGTATTCGAAGTCTTCCTGTCCGTCGCGGACAGACTCCATTCTAACCGAAGAGAAAATCTCGTTGCGGCCGATGATTTCGCCCGTGTAGATGAAGTAGCCGTCGCCGTTCGGAAAGCGGTTGCGCCGCTTGATTCCCGGGGCTGGCGCGCTGATTCTGTCTTTGTGCATGCCCCATTTAAACGGGTTCTGCATGTACCAGTCAACCCCCCAGTATTCGTAGCCGAGGAATCCGCCCGCGAAGCAGAACGCCGCCATCATGCGTTCCTGCGCGTTGTAGGGAGTGTCTATGCAATAGTTGCCGTCGGTTGTGAACACTTTTTGCTGTCCCTGTTTGTCGATTTTTACGATTTCCGCGGGCGTCGCCGCCGCCGAGACGTTCAGCCCCCAGACATCGACCTGCTTTTCGAGCGGTTCGGCGTAGCCCCACGTGCTTGTGTAGACGCGGGCGTCGGGGGCGTTTTTGTGGATAAGCCCGAAGTACGCGTTGAGCATGTCTGCTACGTTCTTGTTCCAATAATACGGCTCGTCCGACATGAACAGAATGAAGTTTTTTGCCCAGCCCTTTTCTCGGATATGGTCGAAGACAAGCTTAACACGCTGCGATACCGCGTTGACGAATTCGGGCGAAAGTTTTGAGTAGTCTTTTGTGTCGGTATACGGCCATTTTGTGTCGTAGGGAGCCTTGCCGTCCACCTTCGGAATCGGCATGCCGAACGCGTGCCCCGGCAGAAGCATCAGGTACATCATCGGCAGTCCGAGCTCGTCGAACGAGAGCTTGCAGAACTTGTCGAACTCGGTGAAATCGGCGGAATATTTGCCGTTCTCGATTTTGAACGAAAGGCGGTCGTGCGAGTCCACCGAGACGCGTTTTGTCGCCATGAAGCGTTGGAGCGCGGTGCGGTCGTAGAATTTGTTGTGAATGCCCCTCTGGGTGGCGGGCTGACGCCATGTTCCGCTGCTGCCCTCGCTGCGCTTGTCGAAAAGAGCCATGAGGTGGGTGTTTTTCGGTAGCGTGAAATCGAACACGTTGACCTCGTAGGGGACTGCGCCCACAACCTTGCCGTCCGCCTTGAATTCGACAGTCCCTTTGTAGACGCCCGCTTTCGTGTTTTCGTCCGCCTTGAATTCAATCCAGACCGACTCCGTTTTGTTCGGCGAAAGGTCGATTGTCTTTTGCGGAATAATCGGGTCGGGATAGACTTCCGCCATGGAGTTCGGCGGCACGCAAAGCTCGTGGAATTTCAGCTCCGAGAATCCGTAGTAGTTCGACTTCGAGTCTACGACCACATAGCCCGCGACCGCCGTCTGCGAAGCCGACAGCTTCGAGCCGTCAGCCGAGACCGCTTCGGAGACGCATATTTCCGTTCCGTTCAGGCGCGTATTTGCGCGTACTGCGAGTTGCAGGTTTTCTACCTCGTTGCGGGCGAGCGAAATTTTCGCCGCAGTTTTCTTTGCGGGCGGCGCGTAGAACGGGAAAACCTTGGCGACGGAATTTACCTGCCACGCGGCGAGTTTTCCGTTTTTGCCGTCGTCGAACGCGGTTCTGTAATCGTAGTTTTCCGCGCGGCGCACCGAGCCGAAATAGACCGACGACACAAGGCAGTCGGTCTCGCCCGACTCGTTGATGTTTACCGTGTATATTCCCCTGTCGAAGCGGTTTTGCGAGATGAGCGCGCTGTACTGCCAGTCGTCCGAGGCATCGGTTTTCGTCATCAGGTATGTCGGCTGCTTGCCGCCGCGCTTGTAGTGGCTAAGCCTCGGAATCCTTACCGTCTTGTTCTTCGATTTCAGCTTTGCAAGATAGATGTACGAGCCGCGCGGCACGTCGATATTCTGGTACACGCCGTACCATTTTTTGTCGTCTTTTGTTATTTTGAGGTGGAACGCCTTTTTGCCGTCGGCGTCCACGACCGCGCCTTCGTCGCTTGTTTCCACGCGTTTTCGCCACGAGTCAAGCCCGTTTGCAAAAACGGGGTTTTTGAGCATGTTCGAGGGCGACGCCACGATTTTTTCGAACGCCGCGTCGTCTACAACCGTGCGGGTGTTCGCCTGCTGGTCGCTCATGACGTAGCTCGACTGCTTTGTGCCGCCCGTTTGCACGATTTGGTTTTTTCTGTCGCGCTTGAAATAAAGCGAGTATTGGATTTCGGACTTCTGGGCGATTGGGTCTACGGCGAAGAGCATATAGTCGCCCATCAGCATGAAATCCACTTTTTTGCCGCCGCGGAAGAACGCGAAGTCGGACTGCGAAAAATTGCCAGCCGACACGCGCTTAATCGGGATATACCCCAAGCCCGCCATCGACGGTTTTTCGGAAAGGTTGTAGACCGACGACACCATGCGGACATCGTATTCGTCGGGCGAAACGTCCCAAGTGTCGGCTTCGGGTATTTTTTCAATCGAAAGCTTTTCGGGCTTGTTGAGCGCGTACGCAAGCTCCACGCCGTCGTTTTTGAATTCGAGATTCACCGAATCGAAGTACGCGTCGCCGCCCGAAATTTGCGCGACGGTTCCGATTGCCATTGTTTTGTAGCCTTCGGGAATTTCCACAAACGCCTCGGCTTTTGTCCAGTCCGTCGTTCCGCGCAGGCATACTTTGGGAGAGAAAAAGAGGATTTTCTTTCCGCGTTCGGTCGGGAAGAGCGCGACGTAGAAGCTTACGCCCCTGTGGTTTTTCTCGACAACCGCGTTTTCCGATTTCAGCCACATCGAGACCCTGCCCTTTGACGGCGAAACCGTGAACGTGCGCTTTACCGCAACCCAGTTCGGCGTCGAGCCCTCCTTTACGTGCGTGTGGACGGATTTTTTGCCTTTATGGGCGTATTTTGTCGTGATTGAATTGACGTGGTTTTCGTCGGTGTCCTTTTGCGTCCAGCCGCCCTCTTCAAAAGACTTCATCTTTTCGAAAGACTCTTTGAACAGCACGTTGTCTACGGCAAGGTAGTCGGGCTGTTCGAGCGCGGCGGGGGCGTTGTAGTAAATCCAGACGCGCGTAGAGCCTTGCGGGGCGCATTCGACGGGAACTACAATCGACGCTTTTTTGCCGATTCTCTCCGCGTCGGGAGACACAGCCCAGAGAAGCTCGTTGCCGTTTGCGCCGACTACCCTTATCGACTTTTTCTTTTTGCCGACAAGCCCGAGCTCGGACGCGGGAATTTTGAGAATGTCGCCGTCGGCGGGCTTCGTTCCCTTGTTTGTAATGTCCACGGCAATTCTGTTTGCCGCGGGAACTCCGCCGTCAAGATACAGCGGAAAATGCCACTCCGCCGCAAACGATGCCCCAGCCCACGCAAAAAGCGCGGCAAATAATAGTTTTTTCATATATAGTATTGTTTGTTTCTCTTTGTGTTTATGCGCCGTAGGTTAATACGCCTAAAATTAATAGAGCGAACGTCGAGTTTGTAAAGAGTAAATTGGCGTTTGTCGGGAGGAATCCGCCGTTAATAAGTTGACAAAAAACGCGTGCGCGTGTTTGATTTCTGCGCATTTTAACGCTCTGCTAAAAACAACAACGCAAACAATAAATATAACGATGGTCAAAAAATTATTAACGGGGATTTTTGCGGCATTGTGCGCGGCGTCGGCGTTCGCGCTCGATACCGCGACAATACGAATCACAATGCCCGACGGCAAAGTTTCAACGCGTCAAGTAAAGGCGGAAAGACCCGCCGAAAATCCCGACGGCGGCGATGTCCGCCGCGTGAAAATACCCGTCCGCGAAATTCCGCGCGGCGCGCTGTATCTCGACGTAGTCGCCGACGCCGCAAAGGCAAAAAAAGGCGAGGCCGGCTGGTACGTCTTGGCGGACGGCTCGCTTGTAGAATTCACGCAGGATAGCGGCAAATATTCGTGCCGCCGACGCATGCCGCTGTTCGGCTTCAAGACTCCCCGCGGAAGCGCGGCGGTCGTCGTAAAGGGCTTGGGGCTTGAATTCGAGCCTACGGCGGAGGCGTCGGGCGGCAACTACGAAGTCTTCCCGCGCTTCAAAATCAAGGAAATCCGCTGCGACCCCTACGAGGACATCGTGGTAGACTTCTACAAGCTCGGCAACGGCGCAAGCTATGTGGACGTCGGAAAGGTCTACCGCAACTACCAGCTTTCGCGCGGCGAGGTGCGCCCGCTTGCCGAGAGGGTCAAGGACAGCAAGAGCCTGAAAAAGGCGGCGGACTCAATATATGTGCGCGTCAAATTTTCAACGCGCGTGCGCAGGGGTGTGCCCTACTCGGAATGGGCGAAGATTCCCATGACCGTCCAGTACACGTTCGAAGACGGGCGCAAGATTCTCGACCGCATAAAAAAGGCGGGCATGGACGACGTCGAATTCTGCTTTGTGGGCTGGCAGAAAGGCGGGCACGACGGCCCCTACCCCGACCTCTTCCCGATTCCCCAAGAGCTTGGCGGCGAAAAGGGCATGGTTGAGACTATCGATTTCGGCAAAAAACTCGGTTTCCAAATGACACTGCACGGCAACAACCACGACGCCGTGCAGTCGGCGTCGCGCTACAACAAGCTGGACGTTGCTTGGGACGAAAAGGGCAACGAATTCAAATACACCGTGCTCCCCGGCGGGCAGGTCTACTTCACATGCTTTCAGGTCGTCCACGACAGGTGGCTCGACGAAGACATCGCGGGCATAAAGCGTCTGGGAATCGACGGCGTAATGCACGTCGACGTTACGACGGCGCGCCCGCCCGCAACCTGCAACAATCCGCTCCACCCCAACAACAGAAAGGAAATGGCGGAATGGCAGCGCAGGGTTTCGCAAAAGTACATCGACGCTTTCGGAGGTTTCAGCAGCGAGGGCGGCATAGACCACATCGCGGGGGCTACCGACTACGCGCTGTATGTCGATTGGGTCGGCGGCGATTTCAAAAATCCTAAATTCGTCAAAACCTCCGTTCCGCTCTGGCAGGTTGTCTACCACGGAATAATCATGAGCGGCGGGCCGTTCTACGCCACAATAGACGCGTCCTACCCGCACAATACGGAGAAGTTTTCCGACAGCAACGAGTCTTTCAACTACCTCGGCTCGACCGAAAACCGCTATCTGAAAATGATTGAATTCGGCGGCAGGCCAACGTTCTACTACATAGACTACAACAACGCCGACTTCGCGCCCATGAAACGCGCGTACGACGACTACATGAAACTCCGCCACCTGCAATTCCAGTTCATCGAAGACCACCGCGAAATCGCAAAAGACGTTTTTCTTGTCAAGTACTCGAACGGCGAGAAAGTGCTCTGCAACTACCGCGACGTTCCATTCGAATATCGGGGCGAGACGGTAAAGGCGAAGTCGTACGGGCTTTTCAAGCCGTCGTTTTGGAGCAGGCTTTTCTAAGCGTCAAACGCATTCGGCAAAACAAAAGGACACCGCGGACGCGGCGTCCTTTTTTTTGTTTATTGCAGATAAAACGCCGAACCCGCAAAGGCTCGGCGTTGCGAATCTATTTCGCGATTTCGACCCTGTGCGAGCCGCTCGCGACATTCTTTATCACGAGCGAATCTACGGGCTTGCCGTCGAGCTTCGCCTTTGACGCGTCGGAGCACGGAAGCTCTATCGTGCCCGTGGAGTTAGGCGGAATTGCGATGTCCCACACAAGCCCGTTCGGGGTTTTGCGCCACGAGCTTTCCGCCTTTCCGTTGGGGGTGATATGGAAAGTTTTTGCGTAGCTTAGCGAAACGCCGTCGAGCTTCGGGGCAAAAATTATGTTCCTGAACGCGGGCGCGGATTCGTCGAGCCACAGCCCGCCGATGTATCTGTAAAGCCATTCGCCAATCGCGCCGTACGCGTAGTGGTTGAACGACATGTCGGGCTCGCCCGCCCATGTTTCCCAAATGGTGGTCGCGCCGTTGTCTACGGCGTAGAGCCACGAGGGCATTGTGCGGTTCGTCATCAGCCTGAACGCAATGTCGTTGCGCCCGAAGCGCGAGAGCGTTGGGTTGAGCAGCGGAGTGCCGAGAAAGCCCGTGTTCAGCTGGTAGCCGTCGGCGGCTATTCTTTCGACAAGCTTTGCAAAGCACTTTTCGCGCAGGGCGGTGTCTCTTATTATGTCGTTCGAGAGCGTCATCAGATACGCCGTTTGCGCGTCCGAAACAACCGAGCCGTCGGGCGACACAAAGCGTTTGATGTACGCGGCGCGGACGTCTTCGGCGAGTTGCGCGAACTTGCGCGAATCCTCCGCCCTGCCCAAGACCGCCGCCGTTTTCGAGAGAATGTCGGCTGTACGGACAAAGTACGCCGTGCCGATGAGGTCGTCGGGGGTGTCGGGCGCGTAGCGTTTGCCGTGCATGCGCTTTTTGGGCTTCGGGTTGGGTTGAAGCCAGTCGCCGATTCCCCTGTTGGGAGCTATCAGCCCGTCGGAATTTTTCTGCTGGTAGAGCACCCATTTGACCATGCCGCCGTAGTTGCGCTCCAAGATTTTTTTGTCGCCGTAGAAAAGGTAGACGTCCCACGGCGCGGTGACGCCGCAGTCCGACCACCCCGGGGTTGCGTACAAATACTTCGGCAGATTCGGCGCAAAGTACGGGTAGATGCCGTCTTCGCCCTGCGCGTCGATTAGGTCGGTCGTCCACTTGACGAAGAACGCGTCGAGGTTCATGTTGTAAAGCGCGGTTGACATGAACACCTGCACGTCGCCCGTGAAGCCCATGCGCTCGTCGCGCTGGGGGCAGTCGGTGGGGGTCGAAAAGAAGTTGCTGCGCTGTCCCCACTGGATATTGCTTTGCAGTCGGTTTATGAGGGGGTCGGAACACTCGAAGCCGCCAGCCATTCGCGCGGCGGTGCGGAGCGCAAGACCCGCAATGTGTTCGGGTTTAAGCTCGAAGTCTGCGGGCAGCCCGCTAAGCTCCAAATATCTGAAACCGTGGTATGTGAAGGCGGGCTCCCAAACGAAGGGTTTTCCGTTTGAAATGTAGACGTCGGTCGATTCCGCCGAGCGGTAGTTTTCGGTGTGGAAAGAGCCGTCGGGCTTCAAAATTTCGGCGCAACGCACTTTGATTGACGTGCCCGACGGAAGCGACGGGAAGTTCAGGCGTTCTATGCCTGCAAAGTTCTGCCCGAAATCGACAATGAAAACGCCTTCGCCCGTCTTGCGAATCGACACGGGTTTGAATGTGTCGGTGCAGAGAATCGGCTCGCAGCGGCGCGGCTCGATGAGCGGAGTTTCCGAGCGTTGTTCGACAGCGGGCTTGCGCCACGAGGAGTCGTCGAAATCGGCGGAAACCCACGCGCCGAACTCGCGGCGGGCGTCGTATTTTTCGCCGTTGTAGATGTCGGCGTCGAGCCTCGCGCCGTAGGAGAATTTCCACGAAGCGTCGCTGAGCAGGGTTTCGAGTGTGCCGTCGGCGTATTCGATTTCGAGCTGTAAAATGAAGTCGGGCTTGTAGCGGTTGAGCGACGTGCGCCCTTTTAGCTGGTAGCACCACGCCTGAATGCCGCAATACCAGCCGTCGGCAAGCTCGACGCCGATTGCGTTCGCGCCGCGTCTGAGGTTTTCGGAAACGTCGTAGCTTGTAGACTGGACGCGTATCGGGTACTCGGTCCAACCCGTGCACCAATAGTCGTCGCCGATTTTCTCCGAATTGACATGCGCCTTTGCAATCCCCCTGCACGCGAGGTAGAGGCGCGCCTTTTTGACGTCCTTTTTCAGCACGAAAGTCTTTCTGAAATAGGCCGGCGGAACGTTGCGGTATTTCAGAACGCCCTGACGCTCCTGAAAGTCGAACTTTCTGTCTGCGGCTTGCGGCTCGTCGGACGACGACAGCCAGCTCGCCCGCCAGTCGGCGGAGTCAAGCCCCGCCTCGAAATGGTTGACGGCAGACCACGCGCTCGGCTTGCCGTCGGCGTTCCAGAAGCGGACTTTCCAGTAAAGCTTTTCGCGCGACTTCACGCTTTTGGGGAACGGCACTTTTATATTTTGCGCCGATTCAACCTTGCCCGAATCCCACACAACGGATTCCGCCGACATCGACGGCTCGCCCGCAACAACAATCCGATAGGCGGTCTGGCGTTGCCCGTCGCCCGCAGGCAAACGCCACGAAAACGACGGCGATTCAAGCGAATAGCCGAGCGGGTTTTCGAAAAATTCGCCGACAGTCAAATCGGTCGGCGCGCCCGCCGTGAAAACGCCCGACACGCACGACGCGCAGGCAAGCGCAAATGCCCCCGCAAAGATTGCATAATATTTCTTCATATAGATGCCTTTTTTACAACAAAACGGGGCATTCCTCCGCCCCCGTTAATTTGCGTTCAATTCTGCCATGCGCCCCGAACGCGTCAACACATTAATCATACAAATCCTACAAAAAACAAAGTTCTATGACGCCGTTTTCATATGCTCCCGCAATGCGGCAAGCCCGCGATTCGGTCGGAAGAAAATATTTTCTTGCGGTGAATGGCGATTTTGAAAATAGTCGCCCTCATGGAACAATCGGAACAATGCGGCGGCAAATACGTCTGGCAATACGGCGGAGACAACGACCTCTTCCGCTGGACGGAACGCTCCACAAACGTGTACCTCGAAGGCTCGCCGCTGTTGATGTCCGACTCTTTCCTGAAACGCGATGCGGGGCGGCATATAAAGCGTTCCGAGAAACCGGTCCCCAAGTTTTTCGAACGCTGCGGAATCATGCGAATAGGCTTCTCGAACAAGGCGCGCGGCTACTGCCAAATAATAAGCAGGCAGCGTTTCATAACATTGTTTGTTGTGGAAAGCGGAAATCTAATATTCTCGGGCGGCGGCAAAAAAGGCGTCCTCGCCCGCGGGGACGTTTTGATTGCGCCGCCCGAAACCGATTTGCTTCAAATACGCGCCGAAAAAACCGACGCCTCGATTCTCTGGGCGCACATCGCCCCCGACTGGCTCGACGAAAGCCGCGCCGAAATATCCGTAAAAAAGTCCCCTTCCGACTCCGAAACCCTGCTCGCCCTTGCTCACGCCTACGAGTGCGAACTTTTCAGAGGCAGACAGTCGCCGTCCGTTCTTGCAAACACCGCGCAGTCGATAACCGAAATCATGCGCAGAATCGCCTGCGGCTCGCCCTCCCCCGACGCAAAAGCGGGCAAAATCGAGACGGAGCTTGCAAAAATTTCGGCGGGAAAAGCGCGTTTCCGCTCGGCGGCGGCGACGGCGAAATCGCTTGCAGTTTCGCCTGACACTCTCGAAAAATTCTGCCGCTTGAAGTACTCGCTAAGCTTCGCGAAACTTTCGCTCAAACTGCGCCTTGACGGCGCAATGCAAATGCTAAAAAACGGCGCGGGAGTCGCCGAAACGTCGAAGAAATTCGGCTACGCAAACCAGTACGCGTTTTCGCGCGCGTTCAAGCGGCATTTCGGGACAACGCCGTCGGCGGCTCGTCGGGAAAAGGGTTGAAGTCGCCCGTTCGGCGCAAATTCCGCATACCACATCGGCGGGCGCATACCATTTATTTTTATGGCGCGAAATATCCGAAACCGATAGACTTGCGGGCGAAGTTTACGCGCATGAAATACGAAATAGACTCCCCGATTTTTTTCAAACGCAACAGGGTTTACCGCCTTTACAGCGGCGGAAAACTCTTCGGAGATTTCTTCGGCGACGAGGAAGTCGATGGGCAATATCCCGAAGAATGGGTTGCCTCCGCCGTGAAATCCATAAAGCCCAACCGCCCGCCGAACGAGGGAATGTCGGTTGTTGAGGGAACGGACATTGCGCTTGCCGAGCTTCTCGAAACGCGCGGGGAGGAAATTCTCGGCGGCGCGGAAGATTTCGGCGTGCTCGTGAAAGTGCTCGACAGCGCAATCCGCCTGCCGTCGCAGGTTCACCCCGACAAGCCGTTTTCGAAAAAATATTTCGGCAGCGGCTACGGCAAAACCGAGTCTTGGCTTGTGCTCGGCGTCCGCGAAAATCCCAAGCTGTATTTCGGCTTCAAGGAAAAGATGACGCCCGAAGAGTTTTTGGAGCGCGTAGACGCCGCCGAAGAAAAGCCCGAAGAGTTCGAAAAGCGCATGAACGCAATTACGCCGAAAGTCGGCGACGTGTTTCTGATACGTCCGAAAATCGTCCACGCAATCGGCGCGGGCTGCCTGATTTTGGAGGTGCAGGAGCCGACGGACTTCACGATTATTTCGGAATCGTGGTGCCTCGGCAGGAAAATCGACGACACCACGCGCTTCCTCGGCTTGGACAAAAAGGCGGCAATGGAGTGCTTCGACTTCGATACATTCGGGAGCGACGCCGTGAAAAAATGCGCCATGACGCCCCGCACACTGCTCGAAAAAAACGGCGTAAAAATCGAGCGGCTGATAGGCTACGACGACACCCCGTGCTTTGCCGTAAACCGCTTTCGGCTCACCGGCGCGTCGGCGGTTTTGCCCTCCGCGCCCGCAATCTACATAGCAACCGACGGAAGCGGAGAATTGTCGTGGGGTTCGAAATCGCGCAAATTCGCAAAGGGAGACTATTTTCTGCTGCCGCACAAGTTGAAGGGTCGGATTTCAGTTTCGGGAAATATCGAATTTGCCGAATGCCTTCCGCCGCGCTCCGAGTAAATGCCCGAACGCGCGAACGTAAAAATCGAGTCGCAAAAACGGTAGAGCTGGAAAGCCCGACCGTTTTTTTGCGGAGTCCGCGCCCGCCTGCGCTTGCTTTCTTTTCGTGGACGACGGAAGCGACGGGAATTGCGCCGCCTCCCGCAACTCGGAGTTCCGGTTTACTTGACGTCGAACACAAGAGTGTCGCGAGCCTTTTCGCCCTTTTCGTTGACAAACGCCACTTCGATTTTCCTTTCGCCCGCTTTTACATTGAGCATTTCCTTGTTCGAATTTACGATGTTCGGCACGTTAATCAAGTTCGACGGCGCGTAGAATTCGTGCTTGTGCAGATGCCCGCTCAAAATCAGCGAGAATCCCGCGCCGTTGATTGTTTCGGCAAAGTGCTTCTGGAAGTGCTTTGAGCCGTGCCAATTCCCCCACGCGGGCGGAATGTGCGAAATCAAAATCTTCACGGGAGCTTCCCTAAACTCTTTTGACGCCACAACTTGCTTGAACCACTCGGCTTGGCGTTCGCGGAAGCTGTCGAAGTCGGCGCGGTCGAAATACTCGATGTCGCTGTCAGGCTTGTCCTCGCCCGAATCGAGAACGACGAACATTGCAGGCCCAACCTTGAACGTGTAGTATGTCTTGTTTGTGTCGGTCGGGAAGTATTCGAGAATGTCCTTTGCCATCGCCCCGCGCGTCTCGTGGTTGCCGCGGGCGTAGAACATGGGAGTCCCGTTTGCGCAGAACGCGGCGAAGTCGTCCACGAACGACGAAAGGAAGGCGTCGCGCGAGACGATGTTCGAAACCATGTCGCCGTTTAGCAACAGGAAGTCCGTTTTTTCGGGGACGACGGAGAGCATGTTTTTAATGTATTTTACGCGCTCGTGCGTGTCGTTCAGAACCGAGAATCTGATTTCCTTTTTTGACGAGCCAAGCGTCCTGAATTTAAGCGGATCTTTGCGGTATACCCTCGTGGAGGCGGTGAAGCCGTAGTACGTTGCCTCGCCCTGCTCGAACATCACTTTTTTTGAAAACACCCTGTAATTGTAGAGGGTGTCGGGGTTCAGACCGTCGATTTTCACGGCGTGCAAAGTGCCCGCCGCCTTTTTTCCGAGCGGCGACTGATAGAATTTTTTGCGTTCCCTTTCGTAAAAGTGCGAGCCGTCGTCGGGCGCGACTTCCACCCACGAGACGGCGTCGCAGTCGGTCGTCCACAGGACGATTGCGCTTGCGTCTGTGAGCGAATGCACCCACGGGCCGTGCGTAATTTTAATGCGCCTGAAATCCGCCTTTGTCATTTTGTTTCCGCCGTCGGCCGGCGCGGAAGCGGCCTGCGCCCCGAAGCACGACAGCGGGAAAACGCCCGCAAACGCCGCAATCAAAACGATTTTTCCCAATCCTTTGACAGTCATAATACCCCTTTTTAGATAACAACAGATTTAAAAATTCGATGTTAAAACATACTCCGAGCGTGTCAAACAAAAACGCGTTTTACATCCGCGCCGCCCGTGTTTGCATAAAAAAACGGAGCTTCGGGACGCGCCCAAAACTCCGTTTTCGGAAAAGGCTTGCTATGCGCGTTTTCTTCTTGCGAACGCGGCGATCGCAAGCGACGCAACCGCGAATACCGCGCAGGTCGAGGCGGGTTCGGGAACCTGATTGAGCACGCCGATTGCGTTCAGGTCGAAGCCGCCGCTTTCGGAAGTCGGGTACGGGTCGTAAATCGGGTTGCCCGCGCTGTCCACGCACGAGCCGTCGCCTACGATGTCGTCTATTTTAATGTAGTTGATTTCGTTAATGTCTATCAATTCGAAAGACTCCATGATATGCTTGGTGTATTCGAGCGAAAACGCGCTGTTATTGATAACCGAGTCCGTTTCGGGGTCGTAGTGCGCTTTCGCGTAGTTGTAGGCGAATTCAAGCTCGGAGAGGTCGAAGCCGTGCCCGAATTCGTTGACGTACTTCGACGCCAGATTGTAGACGTATTCGGGATAGTTCACGTTGTCGTACGAGCCTATCGGGTCTCCGCCTACATAGAAATTCGGGAAGGTCGCAAAGTTTATGCCGTCCGTCGAAACGCTGACGTATGCGAGTTCAAGGAATCCCGCGTTGACCGCGTTTTCGAAAACCGCAAAATCGAATCCGCCCCCGTTCGTGATTGCGCGGTCGAAAGTCATTGTAATAGAGCCGCCGTCGCCGAGCGAAACAATATGGTAAAGCGAGCTTGCGTCTGGGTCGTAGTTGGGCGAAGACGGGTCCGTATTGCCGTAGTCGGTAAGCCCCGCCGAGCCGAGTGCCTTTTCGGGCGTCTTCCATTTGTCGATTACGTTTGCTCCGTAGGCAAGGTCTTTGTAGCCCGTCGCCCATGCCTTGATTTTGCTGTTTCTCCAAAAGACCTCCGACGTTTTCGAGGCGTCTTCGCCCGCCGCTCCGCAATACTGAATGCCGAAGTCGTCGATGGTGTAGCTTTCGCCGTTTTGCGGAATGTAATATTCGCCCGCCGATAGCAGCGACGGTATTATGGATAATATTGCAAGTGTCTTTTTCATCTTTAATACCTTATTTTAATTCCTATTTTGAAAGTTCTACCCGCGCAGAAATAGTATTTGTTTGAATATGCGAAAACCGCGTATTTTTCGTTGAAGACGTTTTCGATTGCCCCGAAGAGCGAGGCGTAGTCGCAAAGGGTCAGGTTTGCAAGGAGGTCGAAAGTAAAATAGCCGTGAACGCTTTGCTGGACGTTCCGGAAGTCGTCGCCCATGACCTGCGGGACGGACCAGTTGCCGCGGGCGGTGATGTCGAGCCGTTCGAGCGGCTTTGCCACGACCCCCGCCGAACCCGAAAACGGCGAGACGAGCGGGATTTTTTTGCCGTCGTAAATTCCCCCGCAAAAACGCGCATCCACCGCCGACATTCCCGCGAAGACGCCGAAATATCGGGCGTCGTACGAGACCGACACGTCCGCGCCGAGCCGTCTTGTGGGCGCGAGGTTCTCGTTGAGGTTTGTGGATTTGACGTACATGATTTCGTTGTCGAGGAACATTGCGTAGCCGCTCGCGTTTACGTTCCAGCCGCCCGAAATGAATTTGTAGCCAAGCTCGTAGTTCTGCCCAATTTCGGGCTTCAAGTCTTTGTTGAACGGGAACGACGCCGTGTCGTAGCCCTGATAGAACGCGATTTCGTCGGTGGAGGGATAGCGGTAGATTTGGTCGAAACGGGCGTAGACGGAATTTTCGGAGTCGAGCTTGTATGTCGCGCCGAACGACCCCGCAAAACCGCCCTGCCACTGGCTTTCGTCGTACGATTTATCGGGAAGGAACTGCGGCGGACGCGCTCCGACATAGCGGTATTTTTTGTAGTCGACGCTTGTGAACGAGCCTTCGGCGCGTCCCGACGCCGAGAAAATCAGGTCTTCGGAAAAATCGTACTCCGCGCCGATATAGCCGCCGATGTCGCCGCGTTCGACGTCGGCGGTGTCGGGTTTTTGCAGCCCATAGCGAGAGAAGCGGAGGGAGTCGAAATCGATTTTGGTGAAGTCGGAGTCTATGCCCGTATAGAAAGTCCAGTCTTCGAATTTGTCCAGCTCGAAGCGCGGCGAAAGCGTAAAAGTAAGCTGGTCGTTGACTTTTTGCGTTTTGATGAGAGCGTTCGGCTCTTCGATAATCCTGTTTCTGAAATTCGCGCCGAACTGGACTTCCCCCCTGCCCGCCGACGACTCCGTTTTGAGGGTCGCCGCATAGACTCCGCCCTTGTATTTATAGAGCATTTGGAGGTCCGCCTTGCGGGGGTCGTCCTCCCAATTTCCGCCGCTTGCGTATTCGGTTTCGGAGAGCGAAAAGTTGCCCGTGAGTTCGAGCTTTATCGAATCCGTAATGTCCATTCCGACAGCCCCGTTTACGGTGTCCGCCCACGAGCGCGAATTTTCGCGGTAGCCGTCGTTGTTGTAGCGGTTGACGTCGAGGTTGTAGAGATAGTCGCCCGCGCTTCCCTTGAAGGCGGCGTCCACGTTGTACAAGCCGTACGAGCCAATCATGCCGTTTACTTCGAGCGTGTTTTCGGGCGCGCCCTTTTTCGTGTTGATTTTTACGACCCCCGCGATTGCGTTGTTGCCGTACATCGCGCTTTGCGAGCCTTTCAAAATCTCGATGCTTTCGACGTTGGAAAGCGGCACTTGCAGCCAGTTTGTTTCCGACATGTCGGCGCGGTTGTACCTCTGCCCGTCCACGAGCACAAGCACGCGCATTTGCGAATTTTCGCCGAAGCCGCGCATTGAAATATTGCTGTTCGACGAATCCCCCGTGTAGCTCATGAAGCGTATATTGCCCGTGCGCTGTAAAAGTTCGGGAACGGTAATAGCCCCGCTTTTTTCGATTTGTTCGGAGGTGATTACGGTCGAATTTACGGGCTGGTCGAGCGCGTCGGTTTCGAAGCGGTACGCCGTTGCCTCGACGGGTTCGAGCATTTGCGGCTCCGCGCAAAACAAAACGAGCGGGAACGCTACAAACGCCCCCGCAAACGCGGTTTTTCCGATAAAGTCAAACATTCTTCTGTTTTTCTATTTTATAAAAAAATGGAAAGCGGGGCGCAAGCCGAAAACGAAAAAAAACGGCTTGTGCCCCGCTATTTTTTATTTGCGCAAAGACCTGCGGCGAACGGCGAACGCAAGCGCGATTATTCCGAAGAACATTGCGTATGTCGCGGGTTCGGGTACGTTCAGGAGAATATTGTCGAAGGCAAAGTATGCGGGCGAAGTCATGCCGTATGTGTTGCCGAACGAAGAAATAATCTGGAAGTCGAGCCCGATAAGACCGTCGGTCGCGAGGTTCGACAAGTCGAGCGTGCCCCAATCGGCGCAGAGGTAGCCGTAGGAGGCGAGCACGAAAGTCGCGGCGTCGTCAAGCGGCGTAAGCTCGCCGTTTGTGTCTATGCCGCGAACGAGAACTGCAATGAACGCGTCTTCGGTGTTGAACACGCTGTTGTATGTGATTTTCCCGTTGTCGTCGGTCGTGTAGCCCATGTTGCTGGCGGAGTCGGGCGAGCCGAAGATTTTTCCGTTAACGGCGGTGTTTGTGATGTCGATTGACTTGACATTGTAAACGTCGTCGAATGTCAGCTGATATTCGCCGGCAAGCGTGGAATAATATTCCCTGCCCTTGTAAGTCTGCTTTTGCGCAACATAATTGGAGTCCGCAACGCTTCCGAAAAATACGCCGTACTGCGACGAACCGCCCGCGCCGCCGCCCGTAATCGAGCAAAGGTCGTTCGCGTAGGTTGTGTCGGACTTGTTTGTCGAATTCGAAAGCAAGAATCCGCCCGCATTATAGTAATTATAATTATACGATGTTGTCTTGAAATGCAGGCCGCTCGTGATTTTTCCGAAATTCCATTCGAAGCGCCCGACGCTTTCGGGCATCTTTTGCCACGACGAAACTTTGCCGCTCGAAGAGGGCTTCCAAGTATAGTAGTCTTCCCCGCCGTATACGGAGTAGTCAACGCCTTCGTAGTTCCAGTCGCCGCGAAGAGAAACGTCTTCGAACGAGATTGTAGCCGCATTTGCTGAGGCCGCGATGAGCGCGCCGCAAGCGAGTATTGATGTTAATTGGTATTTCATAGCTTGTCTTTTCCGTTGGTTGCCCCGCGGAGAAAACCGTGAAGCCCGAACGCGAAAAGACTGCGGGGCAAACAAAAAAATAAAAAGCCCCGCGGAAACATCGCGACAAGCCCTCGGAAATCCTTGCGCGGGAATCAAAGGGTGAATCTTTCAGACTCGTCTTCTGGCTTGTGTCCCCGCGCAAAACGCCTTCCCGCTGTTGCAGTGGCAAAATGTTTAGCGCGAAACGGACACTTACAGCGGCGCGACCGCGCCCGATTCTCACGGGCTTCCGTTTGTCTGAAAAATGTCGTAGGCGGAATCGAAATCCACCCTGTTAAATGAACTGTTAAGACAAAAAAATTATGCGCGGAAATTTGTCAACCGTTTTTTTTTCGCCGAAAATGCGGAACGTTGCGGAACATTTTTTTTTGCGACAATAAACGCAAATAATTGTAGGAACTTTCAACGCGCGGGATTTGTTTTGGCGCAACGATTTTTGAGGCAGAGCGCAGACACAAGAAAACCTGCTGGTCGTGGCGTACTTGGGTACGCGAGAGTAGCAGGTTTTTGAAGTGGCGGCGCTCTGACCGAAAAGCGTTTGCCAAATGTCGGGCGGGTGGGATTCGAACCCACGACCCTCTGGTCCCAAACCAGATGCGCTAGCCAGGCTGCGCTACCACCCGTACAAAATATTCGGAAGATAATTTGAATTGCGTCGAAAATGTCAAGATATAACGCTTCCCGTTTTTATTTTGCAGCAAGTTTGCGTTTTCCTGTGGGCGCGTTTGCGGAATTTTGCGGCATTGCGCCGCCGCCGCGAAACAAAAAAACCGCCCCGATTCAGGAGGCGGTTTCGAAAAAAAATCTGTCGCGCTATTTTGCGGCGGGAGCGGCGGGAATCTTCGCGGGCGCGGAATCTACGTCGATAACTTCGACTTCGAAAATGAGCGTCGAGTTGACGGGGATTCCGGGGACGGGCTGGTTGCCGTAACCGAGCTTTGCGGGAATGTGCAGGCGAGCCTTGCCGCCTTTTGCCACTTTCTGCAAGCCTTCGCGGAAGCCGGGGATTACCTTTGAAAGGTTGAAAGTTGCGGGTTTGCCGCCCGCCTTTTCGGTGGTGTCGAAAACCGTGCCGTCGATGAGTTTGCCCGTGTACTTGATTGTAACGTCGGAGTCTTCCTTAGCCGTCGGGCCGTCGCCCTTTGCGATGATTTCGTACGCAAGACCGCTCTGGGTTTTGTTGACGCCCTCTTTCTTTTCAAGCTCTTTCCAGTATTCTGCGGCGACAGCTTCCGCCTTTGCGGCTTCCTTTGCGATGTTCGCTTCGGCGCGCGCGCTCAGGTATTGGAGCATTTTCGGGCCGATTTCCTGAATGTTTTCGGGCATTTTCTTGCCTTCGAAAGAGTCTTTCATACCCGCGACAAAAACGTCGAATTCGGCGGGAGTAAGTTTGAGGTCGGAAAGTCCGTTGCGTTCGAACATCATCATGCCGAAGGTCTTGATGTATTCGTCGTTCGTATTGTCGGCGGCGTATGTTGCCGACGTAAGCGCGGCGAGCGCCGCCATTGTCGAGATGAATGTCTTTTTCAATTTAGTTCTTTCTGTTATAAATTAACGTCGGTTTACAAAATGTAATCGACGACTTTTAAGACAAATTAAATATGCCGGCGTTCCAAAATTCAAGCGCAAAATTTCCCCCCGCGCCGAACTGCGGTTTGCGGCGTAAAAAAAGTTGCAAGCCCGCCGACTATATGAGATGAAACTGCCATGGCGGAAAAACACAGATTGCAGATTTGGTACACGGGGCGCGTTCAGGGCGTCGGGTTCAGATACAAAACTACGCAGATTGCGGCGGGCTTCGACGTGTGCGGCTTTGTGGAAAATCTCGATGACGGGCGCGTGCACCTGCTTGCCGTCGGGGACGAATCCGAAACGCGGGCGTTTGCCGACGAAATCGCGAAAGTCATGCGCGACTTCATTAAATCGACCGACGAACGCGCCGACACCGCCGACGTTTCCTACAAGGGATTCGAAATCAGACTATGAACGCAATAGAGATAAAAAATCTCAAAAAATATTACCGCTACGGCATACGCGGAATCGGCGTGTGCGCCCTCGACGGCGTGTCGTTCGACGTTGCGGAAGGCGAAGTTTTCGGGCTTGTCGGGCCGAACGGCGCGGGCAAGAGCACGACTATTAAAATTCTGCTGGGGCTACTCAGGCAAAATTCGGGCGAATGCAAAATTCTCGGCAATCCGACAAGCCGCGCTACAAAGCGCGAAGTCGGCTACCTTCCCGAAAACCCCTATTTTTACAAGTTCCTAAGCGGGCTTGAGCTCGTTTCGTTCTACGCCGAACTTTGCGGGCTGGGAAAAAAAGCCGCCCGCGCCGCCGCAGAAAACGCGCTCGAAACTGTCGGGCTTTCCGACGCCGCAAACCGCCCGCTTTCCCTCTATTCAAAGGGAATGGTACAGCGGGCGGGGCTTGCGCAGGCGATTGTCCACAACCCGAAAGTCGTCATTCTCGACGAGCCCGCGTCGGGGCTCGACCCCGTTGGAACGTCGGCGATGGCGGAAATCGTCGTGAAGCTCAAAAACGCGGGCAAGACCATTCTTTTGTGCTCGCACATGATGGGCGAGGTCGAGCGGCTGTGCTCTCGTGTGGCTGTCCTTAGCGCGGGCAGAATCGCGGCAATCGGCGAAATCGACAAACTGCTTGAAATCGGCGGGCGCACGAGCCTCGACATCGACGGCGCGGACGCGGAGGGGCTTGCGAAAATAGCAGCCTTCGCCGAGTCGCTCGGCGCGAATGTCGTGAAAAAATCGGCGTCTAAAATTTCGCTCGAAGAATTTTTCAAAAAAACCGTGGAGGGAAAATGAGAAACGTCTTTTTGATTTCGGCAAACACTCTGCGCGAGACGCTCAGGCAGAAGCTGATGATTCTTGTGGCGCTCGTTGCGCTCGCGCTCGTGCTCTCCTCGAAATACCTGCTGTCGCTCGACCTCGGGCACGAACAGCTGCGCTTTGTGTTCGACTTCGGTTCGGGCGCGCTCGGATTTTTCGGCTCGATTATCGCGGTCGTCGCCACTTGCCAGATTTTCCATTCGGAGCTTGAAAACAAGACGGTCATCACCCTGCTCTCAAAGCCCGTCGGGTACGCGCAGTTTGCGGCTGGAAAGTTTCTGGGCGCGGCGGCGGCTCTCGCGCTTTTCGCCGCAGTAATCGCGGCGGCGACGTGCCTTATGCTTTTCATCACGCGGGCGGGTTTCGGAGAGGCGGCGGAGCGACTTTCGGGGGGGCTTGAAACAAACTATGCGGGCGTCTGCGCGTACGCGTTCGCGCAATGGTGCAAGCTTTGCGCGGTTGCGGCGGTTGCGGCGTTCGTGTGCTCGGTGTCAACCTCCCTGCTCTTCTCGGCGGTAGTGTCTTTCATGGCGCTTGCGGTTTCGACCGCGGGCGAAATCACGCTCTGGCTCGGCGGAAAGACGGAGGGCTTTGCAAAAATCGCCTCCTATGCTTTTCCCGATTTCAACATGTTCAACGCCCTCGAAAAGTTCGCGTTTGCGCCCGTCGACTGCGGCGCGTTCGCGGCTGCGTTAGCCTATGCCGCGGCTTATTCTGCGGCGGCGATTGCGGCTGCGGCATTCGCGTTTTCCAAAAGGGAATTTTAGCATGTTCGAGAAAACGCAGATTTTCCTCTTTGCGGCGGCGGCATTCGGCGCGGCGGCGATTGCGGGCATGCCAGTAAAAAACGCGATAGCTGTCGGCGGCGAAACGCTTTCTGCGGAATCGCTCGGAGGCGCGGGCGGCGGCGCGCTCTGGGGAATACTCGGCGGGTACCGCTCCCTTGTTTCGGACTTCGCGTGGATAAAGGGCTACATAGACTGGGAGAAAAAGGACGTCGCCGGTTGCATGGCGGCAATCGACCTCGCCACAAAAATAGACCCCTCCATGATTACGTTTTGGACTCAGGGCGCGGCGATGATTGCATTCGACACCCCCCACTGGCTTCTTCAAAAACTGCCGCCAAAACAGCGCGACGAATCCGCCCTGCGCCTGCTGAAAAAGCGTCAGGCGGCGATTGCGCTGAAACTTGTCGAGCGCGGCTTGAAGCTGCACCCCGACAGCGAGCAGCTCTGGCTGCAAAAAGGGCAAATAGCAATTTCAATCGGCGACAACAAACTTGCGGAAGAGTGCTACGCGCGGCTTGCTACGCGCCCCGCCCCCACCGTTTACTCGCGCAGAATTTATGCGTCGCTGCTTGCAAAAAACGGCAAGTTTCAAAAGTCGATAGATGTTTTGGAGTCGGTCTTGGCGGAAACCGACGCCGACTCTCCCCTAAAAAAACTTCTGGAAGACCAAATTGCCCGCACGCGCCTGATGCTTAAAAAGACGCAATAAAAAAGCGTCCGAATGTTCGCGGACGATTCACGGTTTTCGGGGAATACGGGCGGAAATGCCCTCCCGCTTTTTAGTATGCGCCTGCGCCGCCCGCGATTTTGCGGCGGAGCTTTTGCGCGGCTATTTTTCGGCTTGGCGGGCTTCGAAAAGCTCGGTATCCAAGCCGTGGTGTTTGCGGTATTCGACCGCCTGCTTGTCGCCCATGTAGGATTTCAGCAGTTTGGGGTCTACCCGCAGCATGTCCACCATGATAAGTCCGTCTATGCACGAGCCGAAATCGGGGTCTACGTTGAACGCCAGCAGTTCGCCGTCGAGCTTCAAGTAGTGTTTGAGCAGCGTCGGGATTCCCTTGTTGTCGATTTCCACTTCCGAGACGAGCGCGGAGATGTGGTCGATGTCGTGCGCGCCTTCAAGCAGAGCCTTTTTGTCGATGTTTTTCATCTTCACTTTCGGCGGCTTTTTTGCCTTGACGAATTTTGCAAGCTCTTCCGAAGTTTTGCGCTCCGACAGGAACTGAACCATCAGGTCTTTCGAAATCGAATTGTAGTGGGTGCTTATGCTGACAGGCCCGTAGAGCGTGCGGTAGTGGGGGTTGCGGTAGAGGTATTCGCCGATTCCCCTCCACAGAATCGCGAGCGTCGAGCGTTTTTTCTGGTACTCGCTCGCGATGAACGACCTCCCCATTTCGAGCGCGGGGTTGATTCTGTCGATAAGTTCGCGCTGAATTTGGAAGAGCGTCGACGCGTACAGCCCCTGCACGCCGAGCGAATTCATGATTTTATCGGTGCGCCCTATTCTGTATGCGCCCGCGATTTTCCTGTTTTCGGCGTCCCACATGAACATGTGGAGGTAGTACTGGTCGAACTCGTCGTTGTCGACGCTCTTGCCCGAGCCTTCGCCGACTTCGCGGAAAGTCTTTTCCCTGAGCCGCCCGATTTCCAGAAGCGTCCACGGAATCTGCCACGCCTCGGCGCAGAATACCGAGATTTTCCCGCCGCGAATCATGCACGCCGACTGCGGAAGCGCGCCTATTTCCTTCGCCATTTTGTCGGGGTCGATTGGCAGGATAAGCTCCTGCATTTCCCTGTGCATAATCGGGAAGATTTTTTCTATGCTGCGCTGGATAATCTGCAACTGTGTGGGGTTCTGTTTTTCGCCCTTGTTGTTGCGCCCGCCCAAGACGTACGAGTTTATGCGAAGCCACGACGTCAGCTCGTCGTCGGTCGGAAATTCGGGAAGTTTCCGCGCCGAAATCACGCCGCCCACTTTCATCTTGATTTTCCTGCGTTTCGCCACTCCGAACATTTCGCGGATTAGCAGCATTGTGCGCAGGCGCGGGTGGATAAGACCGGCGATATAAAACAGCCACGAGTTGCGCCCCTCAAAATAGACGGGCAGAATGTTCGCGTTTGTGCGGCGGGCGATTTGCGCGATGTTCGTGTTCCATTCGGGGTCGCTAATGCAGCAGTCGCGGAGGTGGATGTGCGAAACCGTGCCCGACGGGAAAGTTCCCACGCAGCCGCCGTTTTTGAGGTGGCGGATTGTGTCTTTCATCGACGACACGTTTTGCGCCGTCGCCGCCTTGCCGCCGAATGGGTTTACGCAAATCGACCACTCCTTGATTTCGGGCATTTTTGCGAGAAGCCCGTTGACGATTACCTTTGCGTCGGGACGCGCCCGCAGGAGCACCGCGCCCATTATGATTCCGTCGATTCCGCCGAGCGGGTGGTTCGAGACAACCACGAGCGCGCCGTCTTTGGGGATTTTCTTGAAGTCGTCGTCGTCGATTTCGTAGTTAATTCCGATAGCCTTGATTGCGCGTTCGTAAAAGTTGCCCGACGTGTGTCTTTTGAGAAAATCGTATGTCGAGTTCAGCTTTGTGATGCCGAGAAAGCCCTCGAACGGCTTTTTTATAAAGCCGTAGAATTTTTTGAGGGTTTTGTTCGAGATGGCCGAGCCAATATCGACGACTTTGTATTCTTCGTTTGAATCCATCGGGAGCTTATGTTGGCACAAAAAATCGAAGAAATCAATCCTCTTCCGAAAGTTTGAATTCGACTGCGTCTTTGAGCGCCTCCCACGAGGCTACGATGATGTTGTCGGACGCGCCGACCGTGCCCCAGACGCGCTTCGAGTCTTTCGACTCTATCTGCACGCGCGTGATTGCGTTTGCGCCCGCGCCGCTGTCGATTATGCGCACTTTGAAGTCGGAAAGCTCGATGTCTTTTATTTGCGGGAATTTTTCGACCAACGCCTTGCGGAGCGCAAGGTCGAGCGCGGCGACAGGCCCGTGCGCCTCGGCGACGGTGTGTTCGATAGTGCCGCCGATTTCGAGCTTCACCGTTGCCTCCGACTTCGTGATTCTCGCAAATTCGTCGCGCTCCACAATGACCCTGTACCCGCGCACCACAAAGTGGTCGCTGTGTTTTTTCAGGAATTTCGAGAGGAGAAGCTCGAACGACGCGTCCGCCGCCTCGTACTCGTAGCCCCTGAATTCGAGGTTTTTAAGCTCGTCGAGGAACTGCCCGATTACCGGGTCTTTCGAGTTTACGTCAACGCCCATGTCGCGCGCCTTCATCATGACCGACGCCCTGCCCGACATGTCGCTTACAAGCACGCGCGTGCGGTTGCCCACAAGCGACGGGTCGATATGCTCGTAGCTGCGCTTTACCTTGTTTGCGGCGTCGGCGTGCACTCCGCCCTTGTGCGCGAAAGACGACGCGCCGACGTATGGCAGGCGCGTGTCGCTTCTAAGGTTCGCCATTTCGTCGAGGAACAGCGAGAGGTCGCGCAGTTTTGCGAGGTTTCTTGCGCAGTCAACATTCTCGCCCATTTTCAGAACGAGGTTCGGGATAATCGTGCAGAGATTTGCGTTTCCGTTGCGTTCGCCAAGCCCGTTTATCGTGCCCTGAATCATGGTTGCGCCCCTGCGGACGCCTTCGAGCGAAACCGCGACGCCCAGTCCGCAGTCGTTGTGGCAGTGCACGCCCACGGGGATTCCGTCCATGTGGGCTACGACCTTTTCGACAATCGCGCCGAATTCGTCAACCATCGTGCCGCCGTTTGTGTCGCAAAGGCAGACGAATGCCGCCCCGCCGCGCTTTGCGGCGTCGAGGGTTGCGAGCGCGTATTCGGGGTTGTCCTTGTAGCCGTCGAAGAAATGCTCGGCGTCGTAGAAGACCGTTCTGCCGTGCGACACGAGGTACGCCACGGTTTCCTCAATCATTTTGAGGTTTTCCTCGGCGGTGGTTTTTATGACCTCTTCGACGTGCAGAAGCCACGTTTTGCCGAAAATCGTTATGACCGGCGCTTCCGATTCGAGAAGCAGCGCAACCTGCCTGTCGTCCGCAACCGCGGTATTCGCCCTGCGCGTCGAGCCGAACGCCGCGATTTTTGCGTGGGCAAGTTTGAGGCTTTTCGCCTGTTCGAAAAACGCCATGTCGCGCGGGTTCGACCCCGGCCAGCCGCCCTCGATGAAGTCGAAGCCGAACTTGTCCATCTTTTCGGCGAGTCGTAATTTTGCCGTGACGGAAAGCGAAACGCCTTCGCATTGAGTGCCGTCGCGCAGTGTTGTATCGTATATGAAAATTTTATTTTTGCCCATAGTTTTTTGGCTTTTGACACTATTTTTTTTCGCGGCGCAATCCGCCGCCGTTTGGGAGTGAGGAAACGCCCGCCCGCCTTGCATCGGACGGGCTATCTAATGCCTTTCGCCTCTATGTATGCGCGGATTTTCCCCGCGTCGGCGTCGGAAATTTCCTTTACGATTTTCCTGTCGAGAAGCTTTTCGAGCGACTCCGCCGTCGGGTGAATCCCCAGCGTGTCTTCTATGAGCTTAGGGAATTTCGCCGCGTGCGCCGTCGAAAGCACAACCTTTGTTCCGCTTTCGGGCAGGTCTTTGAACGCGCACGCCGTGTGCGGGTCTATGACAACGCCGTACTTTTTGTATATTTCGGAAATCGTCGCCGCAATCTCTTCGTCCGACATTCTCGACGCGCTGAATTCGCCCGCCTTGAAGTCTTCGAAAAACCACTTGCCGTCGCGCTTGAACGCCGACATTATCTCGCGGACTTTTTCTGAGTCGCCGCCCGTGAAGTAGTAGATGAAACGCTCGAAATTCGACGCAACCTGAATGTCCATCGACGGCGCGTAGCTTGGCGCGACCCCCGAAAGCTCGTAGACGCCCGAATTGAAGAGGCGGCAGAGAATGTCGTTGCGGTTTGTCGCAACCCTGAACCCCGCTACGGGCAAGCCCGCCTTGTGCGCAAGCCAGCCCGCGAACACGTTGCCGAAATTGCCCGTGGGCACTACAAACGTGATGCTTTCGCGCTTTTGTTTCGGCAGGCTAAGCCACGCGTAGACGTAGTAGACGCACTGCGCGAGAATTCGCGCCAAGTTGATGGAGTTTACGGCCGAAAGATTCCACTTTGCCTTGAAATCCAAATCGCCGAAAAGCCCTTTTACAATCGCCTGCGCGTCGTCGAACGTGCCGCGGATTGCAATCGGGAAAACGTTTTCTGCCCCCGTGCACGCCATTTGACGTTCCTGCAAGGGCGAGATTCTGCCTTCGGGATAGAGTATGAAAATGTTTACGTTTTTCTTGCCCAAAAGCCCGTTGATTGCGGCACTGCCCGTGTCGCCGCTCGTCGCGCCGAGCACGTTGATTTTTGCGCCGCTTTTCGAAAGCAGATATTCGTACAGGTTCCCCACGAATTGGAGCGCGAAATCCTTGAACGCAAGCGTCGGACCGTGGTAGAGTTCGAGCAGATAATGCGATTCGTCGAGCTTCGTAAGCGGGGCAATGCGCGGGTCGTCGAATTTTTTATACGACGCGTCCACGATTTTTTTGAGGTCGGCTTCGGGAATGTCGTCGGCGAAGATTTTTAGGAACTCGAAGCACACTTCGGGGTACGTCAAGCCCTCCCACGACGCCAGTTTTCCGGAAATGTCGGGAATCGACGCGGGAACGTAGAGGCCGCCGTCGGGCGCAAGCCCCTCGGAAACCGCTTCCGAAAACGCCAGTTTTTTGCTTTGTCCGCGTGTGCTTATGTATTCCATTTCAAGCCTGTCTGTTCTGTCTTTTTTATAGGCAATTTGCGCCGCGTTAACGGCGCATTGCCTTGGTCCGAAACATTTTTTTCGAACGCAAAATTTGAAAAGCGCACCGCTTTGCGTCGGGGCGCGGAAACTATTTGTCGAGCGCAAACGCCGCGTGGAGCGCGTTCGCCGCCGCGTCGGCGTCTTCAAGCGAGATGCCGACCGAAATCTTGATTTCGCTCGTCGTGATAATCTGCACGTTTATGCTGTTGTCGGCGAGCGTGCGGAAGAACTTTGCCGCAACGCCGCTGTGCGAGCGCATGCCCGTGCCGATGACCGAAACCTTGGCGATGTCGCCCGTAATCGAAACCGTCGCGCCCTTGATAGTTTCGCAATGCGCGCGCAGGACTTTTTCGGCTTTCGCCGCGTCGTCTTTCGAGACCGTGAAGGTGAGGTTCGCCTTGCCGCCGCGTCCGACGTTCTGGACAATCATGTCGACCACGATTCCCGCCTCGCCGAGTTCGCGGAAGATTTCCGCCGCGGTGCCGGGCTTGTCGGGAATGTCGCTTACTGTAACTTTCGTCTGGTTTCTGTCTATTGCCACGCCGCTGATTACGACGTCTTCCAATGATGGTGCTTCCGATTTCACTATTGTTCCGGGTTCGTTGTTAAAGCTTGAGCGCACTTCGAAAACTACGTTGTGCTTCTGCGCAAATTCCACGCTTCGCGCCTGCATGACTTTCGAGCCGAGCGACGCCATTTCCAAAAGTTCCTCGTACGACATTTCGGGAATTTTGCGGGCGTTTTTGACCACGCGCGGGTCGGCGGTGTAGACGCCGCTGACGTCGGTGTAGATTTGGCAGATGTCGGCTTTGAGAGCCGCCGCCAGCGCGATTGCAGAAAGGTCGCTTCCGCCGCGTCCGAGCGTGGAAACGTTGCCGTGGCGGTCGATTCCCTGAAAGCCCGCGACTATCACGACCTCTCCGCGCGACAGGCATTCGCGAATGTCGCCGCCCGTGATTTCGACTATTCTTGCGCGGGTGTGGGCGTCGTCTGTAATGATGCCCGCCTGCGCGCCCGTCCTCGACACCGCTTTGAGCCCCAGCGAGTGCAACGCCATCGCCGTAAGCGCGATTGTCTCCTGTTCGCCGACGGCAAGGAGCATGTCCATCTCGCGCTCGTCGGGAGTTGCGGAAAACGTTTTCGCTCTGGCGATAAGTTCGTTTGTCACTCCGCTGCGGGCGGAGACGACCACGACGACGCTGTTTCCGCCGTCCACGAACGTTTTGATTCGCTTTGCGACATTGAGTATTCTGTCGGTATCGCCGACGGACGTGCCGCCGTATTTCTGTACAATCAGAGCCATATGCAAGTGTTTTTAAAATAAAAAATCAGTCGGAATATCCTGATAATATCGGCAATACTGTCAAGCAATTTCGCTAAAATAGCGCGGGGCGCGGGCGCGGAATCCGTGCCGTTCGGCGTCAGCCAGCCCGCGCCTTGCGGAGGTTCATGAGGGCGATTCCGAAAAGCATTGCGACGATTCCCGCAACTTGGAGTGCCTCCACCCTTTTGCCCAAAACCGCCGCCCGCAAACACCATTAAAACATATTTAAAATTCTTCATTTTCCTTGTTGTTTCGATTTTCATATTCGATATCTCGAAACAATCGCAAAAACAACGCATAGGCGGGCGGACTGCCCGTCTTGCAAAATGCGCGTAATTGTTCCGCAAAATTGCCTGCGGAATGCGGGCATGGAAAGCATCGAAGAATTATTCGCGGCGGAGAATGCCCGACGTTTTTTGCGAGAAATAAAGAAAAAAACTGCTTGAAAATCCGACGCGGTTTTGAGATAAGAAAAATAAGAAACCTCTGCGTTGTTCGATACTGCCGACTCGGTTCCCATCCTTAATGACATCAATTCAGGGAGCATGCCGCGCGCGGTGGCTGTCAAGCCGTCCGGAACGGAAGGCAAAAGTCGCGCCGGCCGCACCCACCTCGTTAAAAAGAGGTTGCGTTAACCTAACTGGCAAGGCGGCATCGGCGGGGGTTTCCCCTTTTTTATGCGTTGGGCTTTGCACGCGTCGAAATCAGGAACGCGGGGAAATCCTACTACAAAAAATGCGCTTCAAACGAAGCGCATTTTGTTTTGCCCAAGTTCGACCGTCCGACGCCTATTTTACGGAGCTTGGCAGGTGCAAATCTTCGGAATTGAATCTGTTTATAAAGTTGTCGCGCCAGACGAGCTTTCCGGAGCCTTTCCGCTCGAACTCCTCTTTGTACAGGCGCGCGTTCGGCGACGTTTTCGTAAAATACCCGTCGGATACTATGAGCGTTCCGCGCCTGTGCACAATGGCTACGGGGTTGTCCATTTTAAAAGTCTTGTAGTTGTTGAAATACGAGCACCCCAAAAGGCGCGTATTCGCCTCGACAAGAAAGCCGATAAGCCCCGTGTCGGCGTAGCAGTCGCGCAAAAGCGTGTCGCCGCCTGAGAGCTTGAAGCAGATTGAATCGGCAAGCATTTCGGGCAGCCCGCCCTTTTTTGCGGGAGGTATCGGCCCGCCCCAAACGTGGCAGCGCGTGTAGCGGTTCGAGCCTCCGCGCCGCTGGTCGATTCCTATTGTGTAGTCTACAATAATGCAGTCGGTAAAATGGCAGTCGCCGCTGTAAATTTGCATGCCTGCGTTCCCCGCAAGACCGCGCATTGTGTTGCGGAAGTACAGGTTGTTTGCTACAAGCTCGTAGCCGCCGCGCTTTTCGGCATCGCCCACGGTAAGCCCCGCCTTTTTGGGGTTGCGGAAAAGCGTGTCCCGAAAGGTGAAATGCTGGAAGTTTACGATTTTCACGCAGCCGTCGGCAAGCCCGTTTGCGTCGAATTCCCCGCCCGAAATGAAAGCGTTGTTGCGGCGGCTTTTCGAAGCACTTGCGGCGTCGTAGTAGAGCATGAACTCCATGGGCTTTACGGCGACGAACTTCGCGGTAATTTCCATGCGGAGCGACGCGCCGTTTGCGACGTTTAGGGTGGAGTCAATCTCGTACCTGCCTTCGGGAATGTCGAGCACGCCGAGCGGCACGCTCGCGACGGCGCGGGCAAGGCGCGGCGAGTCGGAAGTTTCGCCGTCGAGGCGCGGAAAATCCGCAAGATTCGCGCCCGACGCGGCAAGGGAGGCGAAAGCACAGAAAAGAAGGACCGTAAGTTTTTTCATGATATTTTGCGCTATTTTTTGTTTTTATCGAATATCAAAAGAGCCATGCCGTTTTTGCCGAGCGAAACTTCCGCGTTGCCTCCCCCGCCCGAAGCTTCGGCCTTTCCCAAAGTTTCGGATTTCGCAAACGTCGCGCCGTCCACGGAGACCTTTGCCGACACGGGTTTGTCGAGCCACAAATTGGCGACGAACACAGCGATTTGCGAATCGTTTTCGAATGTGGTGTAGTCGAGCCTGTCGTCGGAGACTTCCGCCAAGTCGCGGTCGCGGTATGTCCCGTTGAGAATGAGACTGCGGTATTTGCCGCGCAGGGCGTTTGCGGCGGAAAGATACGCCTTGTAGCGCGGGGTTTCGTCTATCGTCGCGCGGCAGCGGTAGATTTCGACGTCGCTCGTCCAGCCCCACATCAGGCAGAGATTCACGCGGCGTTCGATGTCGGAGTCGTCGCGGATTGTGCGGTCCGAAAAAATCACCTTCGGGAAAGCGTATTTGAAAAGGGGAACGTAGCGCATAAGCGGCTTGCCGTCGGGGCGCTTTTTCGCGGCGGAATAGTCCATGCCGCACGAATGCGCAAAATCGATGTGCCGCGAGGTTGCGTCGCCCACATACTCCGTGCCGAACGCCAAATCGGGTTTTTTCGACTTTATGTATGCGCGGATTTTTCCGAGCATTTCCGACTTGTGCCTCATCATGTCGGTGCACGGCACTTTGTGCTTGTGCGAAGCGTCCCAGCATATTTGGCTGCCGCTTCCGAGCTGGTCGAAAAATATTCCGTCGACACCCAGCGACACCGCGCGGTCCACATATCCTTTGAGCACGCGCTCCCATTCGTCGGTTCCGTGGCACGCCGTCACAAAGGTCTTGTGCCCGAGCACACGGAGTCCCGTGCCGTCGCCGCCAAAGGGATAGCGTTCGATGTGCGGCAGCCCGCTCGGAGTTTTTACGCAGACTTTTTCTCCGCGGCCGCTCTTGTAGTAGTCGGTCGAAACGTCGATGAGCTGTCCGTTGAAATAGAGCAGCACTTTTCCGCCGCGGGCTTGGTATTTCCTGATGTTTTCGCGCAAAACGGCGTCGCCGCCCTGCTCCGTTTCGGGGGAATAGTCGGGATAGCCGGCGTCCATGCCCTCTTTCCACCAGCCGAAAAGCAGAATGGTGTCAAGTCCGCATTCGAAGCCAGCCGTGCCGATTTCGGAGTCGAGCTTCGCATACGGAAAGAACACGCGCCCGTATTGGTGGCGCATAATTATCCGCTGCCAGCCGTTCATATTTTCTATGAATTTGGGACGCTCGGGAATTTTGAAGAAGCTTTCGCACGCGCGGGCGTACAGACGCGCCCCCTCGCGCCAATCGCCGACGGTCGGGGCGACGGCAAACTCCGCGGTTGCGTACGATTCCCCCGGTTTTATGAACGGGTACTTCACCATGGCGACGTCGAGAAACTTGAATTTGCCGTTTTCCTTGCGGTATCTTGCCAAATGCAGGGTAAGCTCGAAATTCGGGTCTATCGAGGCGAAGTAGAGCGAGCCTTTTGGGTTTTGAATTACAAACATGTTCATCGTGCGGGACATCGGGTACGGGACGTAGTGCTCGACGGCGATGTTGTCCTGCGATTTGTACTGGGTTTCGGCGCGCTCCACATGCTTGTAAAAGTCGGGTACAAGCGCGCCGCCGCCGCCCGAATTCACGAGGCTTGCCGATTTGTCGATGCCCGCGTTTTTAATCATCGGGAACTGGAATTCGCGCAGGATTTTGTCTTTCGAGTTGTTCGAAATTTTCGCCGAAAAGCGGACTTCCTCGGCCTCCAAGCGGCACGCGACCTCCACGGGAAATTCTCCGCCGAACGAAAGCGTCGCGAGCGTGTCGGACTTTTTTTCAACCCTCACGGGGACGCTCTCCGACTCGACGGGCTCTTCGAGAAGCTCGTTCTGCGTGTAGATTATGCGCCAAAGCCCCTGCCCGCCCGCATAGTTTTCGCCCGAAATTTTGTTTTTGAGCAATGCAAGATTGCCCAAGTCGTCGAACTCGACGGCGAGCTTGCCGTTTTCGAGCCTCACGTTCGCCCAAAGCGCGGAAGCCGCAAGCGCAAGTCCCGCAAAAAATGCCAGTTTTTTTCTCATATACAGATATGTGTGTTGGTATTTGCGCAGATAAATAAACGGAAGTCCGCGGAATAGTCGAGAATTTTTTGCGCCCGCCCGCCGTTTCCGACGGGAGAAGAAAAAATCGAAAAAAAGAGTTGCAAGAATCAAAGTCCGCGCGATAATGCGAAGCTTCAATTTTTATTAAACCAATAGAAAAGGAAAATAAAATGATTAAAGTAGGCATTAACGGTTTCGGACGCATCGGCCGCATGGTTTTCCGTGCAGCTTTCGAAAACTTCTCGAAGGACATCGAGATCGTCGGCATCAACGACCTGCTCGACCCCGAATACTTGGCTTATATGCTCAAGTATGACTCGGTTCACGGCAGATTCAACGGCGAAGTTTCCGTAGAAGGCAACTTCCTCGTCGTAAACGGCCAGAAAATCCGCATCACGGCTGAAAAAGACCCCGCGAACCTCAAATGGGACGAAGTTCAGGCTGACGTCGTTGTTGAATCGACGGGCTTCTTCCTCACGGAAGAACTCGCTTCGGCGCACCTCAAAGCCGGCGCGAAGAAAGTCATCATGTCGGCTCCCTCGAAGGACGCTACTCCGATGTTCGTTTACGGCGTAAACGACAAGACCTATGCCGGTCAGAAAATCATCTCGAACGCTTCCTGCACAACCAACTGCTTGGCTCCCATCTCGAAGGTTCTCAACGACAAGTTCGGTATCAAGCGCGGCTTGATGACGACTGTCCACGCTGCAACCGCTACCCAGAAAACGGTTGACGGTCCCTCGAAGAAGGACTGGCGCGGCGGCCGCGGTATCCTCGAAAACATCATTCCGTCCTCGACGGGTGCTGCGAAGGCTGTCGGTAAAGTTCTCCCCGAACTCAACGGCAAGCTCACGGGTATGTCGATGCGCGTTCCCTGCTCCGACGTTTCGGTTGTCGACCTCACGGTTGAACTCAACAAGGAATGCACTTACGACGAAATCTGCGCCGCTATGAAGGCTGCTTCCGAAGGCGAACTCAAAGGTATCCTCGGCTACACCGAAGACGCAGTCGTTTCGACGGACTTCCGCAACTGCCCGAAGACCTCCATCTTCGACGCAAAGGCCGGTATCCAGCTCGACAAGACTTTCGTCAAGGTCGTTTCCTGGTACGACAACGAATGGGGCTATTCGAACAAGGTTCTCGAAATGGCTCGCGTTATCGCCAAGTAATTGCGGCATTCGAACGCGGAGATTCGTCTCCGCAAAAAAAAGACGGCATTGCGCCGTCTTTTTTTTTGCGCTTGTCGGAATTTTAGGAGGCGGCGGGCGCGTTTTCGGCTTGCAATAAAAGCGGTATGTGAAATATTGAAAATACCATGCCGCAAAGCTCCGACAAAAAATTTTCGCCCAACCTGTATCTCCTCGGATTTATGGGCACGGGCAAAAGTGCGCTCGGCAAAAGGCTCGCAAAACGGCTCGGCTTCCGCTTTATAGACTCCGACGCCGAAATCGAGAGCAAGTGCGGAATGGAGACAAAAGACATCTTCGCAAAATACGGCGAGGAATATTTCAGAAAGCTCGAACGCGAATTCATCGAAAGCGGACACCCCGACCACGGCTGCGTGGTGGCGTGCGGCGGCGGGCTTTGCTGCCGCGGCGACATGCCCGAACTTGTGAAATCGAAAGGCGTAAGCGTGGTTTTGTTCAGCTCGCCCGACGAAATTTTGGCCCGCGTTTCGGGCAACGACAAACGCCCTCTTCTGAACGTTGACAACAGGCTCGAAAAGATAAAATCCCTGCTTGCCGAACGCACGCCCTATTACATGCGAAGCGGCGTGGCGATTGCCGCAGACCCCAACCTCAAAGTTTCGGAAGACAGAATCTTCCGCATCTACGCGGCAAAGCGCAGAAAGCTCGCAAAAAAACGAAACGCCAAATAAAGAAAAGCCGACCTTAACGAAGGCCGGCTTTTTTCTTGCCCATGCAGACGCGCTTCGGCGGCTTGCTTAGAAGATGTCGGCGGGGTTCGCCTTGCGGAGCTTGCGCGTCGCCAAAAGCCCCGCAAAAACGCACATCGAAAGCGACAGACCGAAGACGATAAGCAGGCTGTCGAGCGACATGTACGTCGGCATTCCCGCAATCTCGCGCGTCATAATGTAGAGAAGCTCGGCGAGCAACGCCCCGGGGATAAAGCCCAAGAACGACAGAATGAAAGACTCCTGCACAATTATCCCCACAAAGAAAGAGTCGGCAAATCCGATTGCTTTCAATGTAGCGTATTCGGGAATGTGGTCGGAAACGTCGGTGTACAAAATCTGGTAGACGATAACCGCTCCGACGAAAATCGCAACCGCCATCGACGCGCCGATTACGAAGCCGATGGGCGTGCGCTTGCCCCAGTACGCCTTTTCCGACTTTACAAACTCGTCTTTTGTCATCACCTTCACGTTTTGCGGAAAAATCTTTTTCAGCGACTCCGCAACCTCGTCGGGGTTCGCCCCCTCGCGCAGTTTCAGGACACCCACATCGCTTACGCCCGACGGAGAGTGCCAGAATTTTTCGAGCGTGGCAAGGCTCATAAGCACGTTGCCGTCGGCGGCAAACGTAGGCCCTATTTCGATAAGCCCCACAATGTCCGACTTTTCGCCCGCGATTTCCGTGCGGACTTTTCCGCCGCTTTCGAACAGCCTGCCGACGTCGCCGTACTGCGAGCGCGAGAGCGAGTCGAACAGAACCGTTCCGTGGTTTTTTAATAAATTTTGCTGTTCGCAAATATCTTTTGATAAAAAGACCTTTCGGGACGGATCGAAGGCGATAAGGAAGATGTCGCGCTCGCGGCCGTCGCCTACGCTCTTGAAGGACGCGCAGCCGAGCTTTATCGAATTCGCCTCAACAACGTCGGGGTTCGCGAGAGCCTGATGCAGCCTTACGTTTGCAAAGCCGCGCCCCACCCCGAAATATTCGTAGTGCGAGCCTACAATCATAACCTGCCCGTCGAGCAGCAGGAGCGGGCCGACAACCTGTTTGTAGAGCGCGGTTTGAAGCCCCATTTGGAAGAGCATCATCGCCACCGCGAACGTGATGCCCGCAAGCGCCACCGCAAACCGCTTGCTTTCGGACGCCAGTTGTAGCCACGCAAGCGGAATGCCGAGCGGCACGATTTTCTCGAAAAGACTTTTTTTGTTCCGCGCCACTTTGCTACTTCAAAAGGATGCGCACGTTTACCTGCGAGCCGATGAGGTTTTTGAAGCTCGAAGCGTCGTCGAGCTTGATTTTTGCGACAATCACGCGGGTGTTGGAGTACTCGCTTGGGTCGGTGCTGAACAGCCTGTTCGACTTCACATAGCCCGAAATCTGCACGACCGCCCCGCCGAAAACCTTTTTGCCGAGCGCGTCGGCGGTGATTTCCGCCCTGTCGCCGACCTTGATTTTCGCGATGTCGGCAACGTAGACTTCGGCGTTTACGAACATCTCGCGGGTGTTTGCGAGTTCGCAGACGCCCTCCGCGCCGACCGCCTCTCCGCGCTCGCAGTTGAGTTCGACGATTTCGCCCGAAACGGGCGCGCGCAGTGTGAATTCTTCGAAATGGCGGCGAGACTCGGCGACGACTTTTTCGGCTTCCGCAACGACGTTCTTTTCGTTGGCCTCGACAAGCGCGAGCATGCCTTTTGCCTGTCCGATTTTGCGGGCAAGCGACTCCTGCTCGTACTCGATTTCCTCGCGCTCGCGGCGCGGCGGGTCTTTTTCGTCGAGAATTTTTTTGTTTTGCGCGAACGAGCCGCCGAGGTCGTCCACAAGATTTTTCTGCTGCTGCACGCGGATTGCCGACGCGCTCTTCACCGCCGCGAGCACGGCTTCGGCGCGTTCGAGCGACGCCTTCGCCTTGTCAATCCCCGCCATTTCGGCGACCTTCGCGCCGCTTTCGACAAAGTCTCCCTTTTTCACGAAGAGCGTTTTGACAACGGGCTGCGCGCCCGTCGGCGACGCCGCAGTGAGCTTTGCAATGCGCTCGGCGGGCGCGACCCTGCCCATGCAGGCGACGGAGTCAAGCGCGGATTCGGCAAATGCGGGCATAGCCGCAAGCGATATCGACAGAATAAAAAGCGATTTTTTCATAAAGGCAAGATTAGTTTTCCGTTTTCGTTTTACAATACTTAATTGGAAAATCGGCGCAATCGGACGCGCTTTGCTAACGCCGCGCCACGCTTCCGACCGTCGCGGAAACCGAGCCGTCGGAGAAGCGCACGTCCAGAGTTTCGCCGACTTTTGCCGTCGCCGCCGAAACCGCGCGGCCGTCGGAATCGGTCGCAAGCGCGAAGCCGCGTTTTAGCGTGTTTTCAACGCCCAAAATTTCGAGCTGTTTCGACATCGCCGAAAGCCTGTCCGACATCGCCGCCAAGCGCGGAAGCGGCGCAACCGAGGCGAAGTGGGCGCGGGCTTCGGCAAGCTCCGAGCGGAGCGCGTGGATTCTTTGCGCCGCCGAAAAATCGAGCCGCGCCGACATTTCGTCGAGCCTCAGCGCGTAGTTTGCGATTTTTTCCGTCGGCGAATTCGCCCGCAAAACGCCCGCCTTTGCGTCGAGCTCCGCGCGCAACGCGGCCAGTCTGAATTGCGCGCGTTTTGCGATATTTTCGAAAGTCTCGCGCAATGCCGAAGACGCCTCGATGTACGCGCTCGAAATGTGTTCCGCCGCCGCGCTCGGAGTTTCGGCGCGGAGGTCTGCGGCGAAGTCGGAAAGGGTGAAGTCAATCTCGTGCCCGACCGCGGAAATCGTGGGTATCGGGCATGCCGCGACGGCGCGGGCGACGATTTCCTCGTTGAAAGGCCACAGGTCCTCCAAACTTCCGCCGCCGCGCATGAGCACAAGGAGGTCGAACGGCGAGCCGTCGGGCGCGGCGCGCGTCTGCGCGTATTCGATTTGCGAAACTATTTCCCGCGCCGCCTCCGCCCCCTGAACCCTCGACGGCAGAATCCACACGTTGCCGCGCCAGCCGCGGCGCGTAAGTATTCGGCAGAAGTCGCGGATTGCCGCCCCCGTCGGCGAAGTTATGACCGCCACGTTTTTGGGAAGCGTCGGAATTTGTTTTTTGCGCTCCGCGTCGAAAAGCCCCTCGTCGGCAAGCTTGCGTTTGAGCGCGTTGAAGCGTTCGGCGAGGCTTCCCGCGCCGTCGGGCAGAGCCGCGCGGACAATAAGCTGGTAGTTGCCGCGCTGTTCGTAGACCGAGATTTCGCCGTACGCGAAAATCTTCATGCCCTCGCGCAGGGGGAAAGACACCGCACGGGCGTTGCCCTTGAAGAGCACCGCCGAAATCGCGGCGTCCTCGTCTTTGAGCGTGAAGTATGTGTGTCCGCTCGAATAGGTTTTGAGGTTCGAAATTTCGCCGCTTAGCCACAGTTCGGGAACCGACGTTTTTACCAGCATTTTGAAACGCCGCGAGAATTCGCCGACGCTCAAAATTTCATCGCTCTGTTTTAGAAATTCCATTTTTTTTGAGTTTGTGCCCGTAGCGTTTTTCGAGCATTCGGGCGATTACGGCGACGACCATCAGCAGGCTCGACCCCAGAATTATCTTCGAAATTCCGCCCTCGAAAATCCCCTCGCCGAAATACACATACGCCGAAATTTGCAAATACTGAATCGGCAGCGACACCACAACGTACTTGAAAAACGAAACGTTCGCCGCGCCCAAAACGTAGTTTTGCACCGCCAGAGGATTTCCGGGAATCATGCGCATCAGAAACGTCAGCTCGTACTGCTCGTAGGGCGGGATTTCGGGAATATTCACGCCGCGCTTTTCGAGCACCCGCCTGAGAAACAACCCGAATTTCCGCGAGATGAAATACGACACCACAACGTTTGCCGAAACTCCCGCAAGGCAGAACAGCAGCACAACCCAGTAGGGTTCGGGACGCGCCGCCGCCACGACGAACACGGGGGTTACGGGCAGGAAAAACAGCGGCAGGGCGAAAATCGCAAGCGCGTAGAACGCGAGCGGCACGCCGTCGAGAATCTTCACACTGTCGCGGAAATAGACCCCCAGTTCGGCGACACCCCCCATGATTTCGTCGCGCCAAAGAAAGAGCGTCCACGCGAATACGAGCGCGACCGCCGCCGCGCCGAAGAGAACCAGTTTTGCCTTTCTGCTTTCGAAAAATTTTCTCATAAAAAACGAAGACTATTTTGCCGCGCCCGCGGATTTTCAAGCGTTAAATCCAGACGCCCTCCATTTGCGCGAATTTTTCGGACATCTTTTTTATGTTTCCGGAAATATCGCATTCGTGCGAAAAGTCGGTCACCATTTTCACCATCGAAATTTTTTTGCCGAAAACCTCCGCCGCCCGCGCGAGCGCGTAGCCCTCCATGTCGACAAGCGGCGCGAATTTTCCCGCATACTCGCGCTCCTCGCGCGTCGAAACGGGGCTGCCGCTCGACACCAACGCCCTGCCCGCGCGTCCGAGCCTGAACGTCATTTCGTTGTAGGGTTCGAGGCACACCACTTTCGAAATTTTGTAGAATTTCCCCATCTCGACGGGTTTGCCGCCGAACGCCGTAGCCCCCGCCGCGCCCACGTTGAGAACGTCGCCGAACCTGAATTTCCGCGCCGCCCACGCGAACGCGACCGACGCGTTCACAAGCCCGATTCCCGTGATTACAATCAGATTCCGCCGATTGCGCCAGACCCTGAACGGCTCGGCGCAGATTTGTTTGTATCCGAATTTTTTTTCGGCGAGAACGCGCTCGGCCTCCATTCGGGTTGCGAAAAATACGGCTCTTAGCATAGAGAATCCAGAAGTTTTTTTCTTATCGGGGAGATGTCGAAAGAGTAGTCGTTGACGAACGCGTAGATGTGTTTTCTCAGCACGTCTGGGTCGAGGTACTGCGCCATGTTTGCGACATACGGGTAGGTTTTTTCGGGGTCGGCGAACGCCGCGCTCAGGCTTGCGCGGATTGCCGACTCGATCGAGGGGCGGCGTTCCGAAAAATCGCGGCGCACGCAGATGCAGCCGAGCGGCACGGGAAGCCCCGTCGAGTTGCTCCACTCCGCGCCCAAGTCGCACAGCAGTTCGAGTCCGAGAGATTCGTACACAAAACGCCCCTCGTGAATGAGCACTCCCGCGCGGAATTCGCCGGCCGCCACGGCGTCTGCGATTTTCCGAAAGTGCATCGGGCGCATTTTTACGTTTTTGCCGAATTTGTGTTTGAGCAGCAGCGCCGCCGTCGTGTTTATGCCGGGGACTGCGAATACGCAGTCGGCGTCGATTTCCCCGCGCCCGACAAGCACGGGTCCCGTGCCCATTCCGAGAGCCGCGCCCGCGTCGAGAAGCTCGTATTTGCCGTCGCACTTCGCGTACTGGGCAAAGGACATTTTTGTAATCGGATACGTTCCGTTTTCGGCGGCGAGGTTGAGGTTTTCGATGTCGTCGAAAACGAATTCGAAGTCCGACTCAACCGCGCCGTCGATTAGCCCGAAGTATGTGAACGTGTCGTTGGGACAGGGTGTGATTGCGAATTTCATTTTAGAATGCGCGTATTGTATTGTAGAGACCGTCGCGTTCGCGCGGGCGGAAACCCGCGTTGCGGATAACCCTGCGCATGTTTTCGGCGGTCGCCCTGTTGTCGATTCCCGCTGCGCGGACCACCATTTCGTCCATGAGCACCCCGCCGACGTCGTTCGCCCCGAAAAGCAGCGCGACTTCCGCCGCCCTCAGCCCCTCGGTCAGCCAGCCCGACTGCACGTATTTTACGTTGTCCAAAAATATGCGCGAGACCGCCAGCATTTTCAGAAATTCGGGCGAGCCGACGCGCTCCACTTTCCCCTCTATTTCGGTGTTTTCGGGGGCGACGGGCCACGCGATGAACGCCTTGAAGACACCCGTTTCGTCCTGAATTTTCCTTATCCGCGAAAGGTGCTCTATGCGCTCGGAAAGGTTTTCGCCTATGCCGAAAGTCATTGTTGCCGACGAGTACATGCCGATATGCGCAAGCGAGCGCATAACCTCGGTCCATTCCTCGACAGTGCACTTGTTGCCGCAAACTTCGGCGCGCACGCGCGGCACGAGAATGTCGGCAGCCCCCGGAACGGAATCCGCGCCCGCGTCTTTGAGGCGGCGCACGCAGTCGGCAATCGCAATCCCCGCGCCCCTCGCGAACCAGACGATTTCGGACGGCGAAAACACATGCAGCCAAAGATCGGGATACGCCGCCTTTATCCGCCGCAAAAGACCCTCCGCCCATTCGAGGCGGAAGTCGGGGTGGAGGCCGCCCTGCAACATCAGCTGGACGCCGCCGCGCTCGACGGCGTCGCCGCAAAGCCGCAAAATTTCGTCGTCCGAAAGCGTGTACGGCGAGATTCTGCCCGCCTTTGCGTGGTACGCGCAAAACGCGCACATCGCCTTGCAGACATTGGAATAGTTCACCATGCGGTTGACGATATACCCCGCCTCTCCCGACGGGTCGAGACTGCGCCTGCGGGCGTCGGCCATGCGCCCCAATTCGAAGAGCGGCGCGTCGAAAAGCGCGAGGGCCTCCGCCTCCGAAACGCGCCCGCCGTTTGCGATTTTATCCGATATATCCATCGAGAGCCTCCACATATTTAAATGATTTTTCGAACTCGCCGCCGTCGAATCTGTAAATCAGGCGCGAGTAGTATTTTTCCAAAACCGAACGCGCAATCGGCACGCCCTCCGACTGCTCGAAGCGTCTTGCGGCGACGTCGAGCCAGCGCGGCTTTTGCGATTCGAACAGTTCGAGCGACTTTCCGAAATATTCGCGCACTTCGCCCTCCGCCCCGCCGAAGATTCCGCGCCGCGCAACCGCCACCGCGTAAATCATGGGCACTTCCGCAACCTCTTTCCAGAGTTCGCCCAAGTCGGCGACAAAGCCGTAGTCGGAGGCGTCGAAAGAAAGGGCGCGGTTGCCGATAAGCAAAACGGCGTCGGCATCGGCGATTCCGTCGGCGCGCGGAAGCGCAAAGATGTCGATTTTGTATTTTTTGACCATCGCGTAGCGGAACGCCCTGATTGACGTGCCGCTTTCGGAAGTGATGAAAATTTTGCGCCCGCCGAGCCGCCCGAGGGGCGCGCGCGAAAACAGCTTTACCGACATTATTTCGCCGTCGCCTCCTATGCAAAAATCGGGGATAACCGCATAGTCTTTTGCGACTTTCGGATAAATCCAGCGCGAGATTAGCGAGATGTCGAGCGCGCCGCTTTCGACCGCGGCGTTAAGCTTCGACGGCACTGCCTCGCGCACGTCGAACGGCGGTTCCGCGCAGAAAAGCGGAATGCTGTTGATGTACGAAACCCTGCCGAAACTATGCGCCATAATTGGAATTGCATTTCACCGGCTCGAAGCCCGCTCCGGCTATCGTGCGCCGCATGAACTCTTCGGTGCGCTCCGTTTTAGCCGCTCCCGCCGCCGCCGCGACCTCCTCATGCCAGTGCGTTCCGCCGATGTCGTCCGCGCCGAAGTTAAGCAGTATCTGCGCCATTCTGTCGCCGAAGTGCGGAATCGGCACGCGGATATGCGGAAAATTGTCGAGAACGATTCTCGCAAGCGAGCATATTTTGAGGTCGTACACGCCCGACGCCTTCGAGCTAATCGCGCTTGCGCCGCGCCTGAACGGAAGCGGCACGAACGCCTTGAAGCCGCCCGTTTCGTCCTGCAATTCGCGCAGCCTGAACAGATGGTCTACGACCGTTTCGGGCGTTTCGATGTGCCCGTAAAGCATTGTGGCGTTTGTCTTCAAGCCGCAGCGGTGGGCGACGCGCATTGCGCCGAGCCATTCGTCGGCGGTGAGCTTGTTCGGCGAGATTTTTTCGCGCACGGCGTCGTCGAAAATTTCGGCGCCTCCCCCGGGGAGCGCGCCCGTTCCCGCGTCCATGAGCATGCGGATTACGGTTTCGAGCGGCAGCCCCGACACCCGCGACATCAGCACGCATTCCGACACCGTGAACGACACCACGTTGAGCTTTTGGTCGGCGTCTTTCACGGCTTTCACAACGTCGATGTAGTACGCCAGCGGAAGCTTGGAGTACATGCCGCCGATGATGTGGATTTCCTCCGCGCCCATTTTCGAAAAGTTCGCCGCCCTTTCGCGCACTTCGTCGGGCGAAAGCAGGTAGGAGCCTTCCTGCCCCTCCTTTCTGGAAAACGAGCAAATGGGGCAGAGAGCCTCGCAAATATTCGAATACGTTATCGCCGCGTTCACCGCGTAATAAGCCTTGTTGCCGTGGCGCGCCCTGCGGGCGGCGTCGGCGCGTTCGCCCAAATCGAGCGGACTGCCCGATTTCAAAAGTTCGAGAGCCTCTTCGCGTCCGATGCATCCGCTTCTGTCTGCAAAATTTTCCATTCGGACAAGCATGGCACAAGCCGCGCTTTTGTCAAGCAGACAGGCGCGGAACAAACGCTCCGGCACTCCTCTCCTCCGCGAATTGCGGGCGGCTCGGCGGCGGCTTCGGGCGGACGTCCGCCACTTTTGGTTTGCGATTTTTTCCGAAAACGCAAAGATGGATACAATGAATTTCTTTAAATCCGCAAAGATTTACGCCGAAATGATAAAGCTCGGGCACACTCTGTTCGCGCTTCCGTTCGCGCTTTCGGCGTTGTGTTTGGCGCATTTGGCGGGCTTCGGCTTCGGGGCGGGCAAAATATTTTGGACGGTCGTTGCGTTCGCGGCGGCGAGGTCGGCGACGATGGGCTTCAACAGAATCGCAGACCGAAAGTTCGACATTCTCAACCCGCGCACCGCAAACCGCCCCACCGCCACGGGCGAAATCTCCGTGCGAGACGCCGCGGTTTTTACGGCGATTTCGGTAGCGGTCTTTTCGCTTTCCGCGGCGATGATAAACCGGCTGTGCTTTTGGCTGTCGTTCCCCGCGCTCGTCGTGCTGCTGGGGTACTCGTACGCAAAACGCTTCACCTGCGCGGCGCACTACATCTTGGGGGCCGCGCTCGCGCTCGCGCCGATAGGCGCGTGGATTGCGGCGACGGACTCCCTCGACCCGCGCATTCTGGCTCTCGGCTTCGCCCTGTTTTTCAACATTTCCGCATTCGACCTCATCTACGCCTTGCAGGACGAAAAGTTCGACATCGCCCACAACCTGCATTCCGTGCCCGCGAGGTTCGGGCGCAAAAACACGCTCCGCATTGCGTCGGTTTCGTTCGCGGCGGCGGCGGCGTGCCTTGCGGCGACGGGCGTTCTCTTCGGATTGAACTGGGTTTACTACGCATGCGTTGCGGCAATCGCCGCCATGTATGCCTACGGAATCTACGCGATTACGAAATTCGGCGAGGCTAAAACCCAGCTCGTTTTCTTCTACGAAAGCGTTTCGATTTCCGCGCTGATTTTCGCGGGAACGCTTTCCAACATAATTTTTCGACATGGATAGCGCACAAAAAAAACGCGCGGTCGTGGCGATTACGGGGGCTTCGGGCGCGACAATCGGGATACGGACTGCGGCGATGCTCGTCCGCGCCGCCGCCGAAGTATACTGCATTGTAAGCGACGCCGCCGCGGAAATCATACCCGACGAAATCGACGGCGCGTCCGACGCCGCCGCAGCTCTCGAACGGCTCGGAGTGTCCGCTCGGACGGTAAAATTTTTCGACGAGTGCAATTTCCGCGCGCCTCCCGCGAGCGGCTCGTTTTTATTCGACGCAATGGCAATCGCGCCGTGCTCGATGAAAACCCTCGGAAAGCTCGCGTGCGGAATCGCCGACAACCTGATTGTACGCGCGGCGGAAGTCGCCTTGAAGGAACGCCGCAGGCTGGTTGTCTGCCCGCGCGAGACGCCGCTTGCGCTCTCGCATATCCGCAACATGGAAACGCTTTTTCTTGCGGGGGCTACGGTGCTTCCGCCGTGCGTGTCGTTCTACGGAAAACCGAAAACCGCCGACGACATCGCCGACACAATCGCCGCGCGAATCGTGCAGGCGATGGGCTTCAAACAAACGTTCATAAGGGAGTGGGGACTGTGAAAAAATCCTACAAAAACATATCCGAATTTATCGACATGCTCGACGCGGCGGGGGAACTCGTGCGCATAAAAGACGAGGTTTCGCCGATTGTTGAAATCTCGAAATACGCCGACGCCGAATCGAAAAAGCCCGACGGCGGCAAGGCTCTGCTTTTCGAAAACGTGGTGGACAACGGCAGAAAGTCCTTCCCCGTAGCGGTCAACCTTTTCGGCAGCGACAGGCGCATGTCGGCGGCTCTCGGAATCGAAAGGCTCGCCGACGCGGGTCGAGAAATCGCCGAGCTTACGGAGGCAAACCCGCCGAAATCCTTTGCCGACTTTTGGGACTTGGCAAAAAAGACGCTCCCGCTCGCCCGCATTCTGCCCAGGAAATTCCGAGGCTGCCCGCCGTGTCAGGAGGTCGTAAAAACGGGCAAAGACATCGACCTTTCCGAAATCCCCGTGCTGAAATGCTGGCCGCACGACGGCGGCAGATTCATCACCCTTCCGCTCGTTTTCACGAAGTCGCCCGACGGCAAAAAGCGGAATCTGGGCATGTACCGACTGCAAGTCTACGACGCCGACACTACGGGCATGCACTGGCATGTCCACAAAGACGGCTCGCACTTTTTCAAAGAGTACGCAAAAGCGAAAAAACGCATGCCCGTGGCGGTCGCAATCGGAGCCGACCCCGCCACAATCTACGCGGCGACAGCCCCCATGCCGCGCGGAATAGACGAGCTTCTTCTGGCGGGCTTCTTCCGCAAAAAAGGCGTGCCGATGGCAAAGTGCATCTCGGTGGACATGGAAGTTCCCGCCGACGCCGAGTTCGTTCTCGAAGGCTATGTGGACTGCGACGAGCGGCGGCTCGAAGGCCCGTTCGGAGACCACACGGGCTACTACTCCCTCGCCGACATGTATCCCGTCTTCCACCTCACGGCAATCACCCGAAAGGAAAAGCCCATTTACTGCGCAACGCTCGTCGGCCCGCCGCCAATGGAAGACTGCTACATGGCAAAAGCCACGGAGCGCGTTTTCCTGCCGCTGCTGAAAACCGTCATGCCCGAAATCAAAGAATATTTCCTGCCGTGGGAGGGGGTTTTCCACAACATCGCGGTAGTCTCCATTGAAAAGGAATTCCCCGCGCACGCGCAGAAACTGGCGTCGGGGCTGTGGGGACAGGGGCAGATGAGCTTCTGCAAATCGCTCACGGTGGTTGACGAAAGCGTGGACCCGTCCGACCTGCGGGCGGTCTGGCGCAAATTCGTGGAAAGCTTCGACCCGAAGTCGGACGCTATGATTTCAAGCGGAGTTCTCGACGCGCTCGACCACTCCGCGCCAAACCCGCTTCACGGCGCGAAAATCGCAATCGACCTCACCGAAAGAACCGACGGCGAAGCCCCCCGAAGCGTGAAAAAACTTTCGCCCGCCGACGAATCGTCAGTCGCGAAAATCGGGGCGTACCTGAAAGCCGAACTTCCGCAGTTCGACAGGCTCTGCGCGCGCGATTTCTTCTGCGCGGTCGCGGTGAAAAAGGGAGAGTCTCGCGGGAGAGACATTTTGGAGAAGCTCAAACACGCGCCCGACCTCGCCGAACATTTCAAGGTCGCCGCCATTTTCGACCCGGAAGTCGATATTTCCGACAACTCGAAAATTCTCTGGAAAATCTTTAACAATACCGACCCGTCGCGCGATATAATATTCGGCGAGCCCTGCCTGCTCGACGCCTGCAAAAAGAACGCCGCCGACGGGCACACGCGCGAGTGGCCCGACGACCTCTCCTTCGACAAATAAACTTGAAAAAAAACGATTCCGACTCTTAAATAACCGTAATTAAGGAATAAAAATGGACAATATCGACGCCTACATCAAAACCGCGGGAGAATGGATTGAAAACGCAATCAAACTGGTGAAAACCGCATGGGAACAACCCTACGCGCCCGAAATGCTCGGCGGCGCGCTCGCGGCGTTCGTCCTGCTTGTGCTCTACCGCAAAATCAAGAATTTCCGCAAGCCGATTAGGCTTTTCGACAACCGCGCGGGGGTCGTCGAAGTTTCGCGCAAGGCTCTCGACGAGCTTGTGCAAAGCGTCTGTTATAGCCTCGGCGCGCTCAACCGCCCCGACGTCTCAATCTACACAAAGCGCGGCAAACTCTGCATGAACGTCGCCCTAAAACTCGAATCCGGACAGAAGCTCACCGACGCCACAAGCGAAATCCAGTCGGCGTTGACTTCCGCTTTCCGCGAACACTTGGGCGTGGAAAAGCTCGGCAGAATAGACGTGCGCGTGACGGGCTTCAAAGGGCTAATCTACAAGCCCGCAACAAAATTCCTGCCCCCCGCCCCCGACATCAAAGACGACGACGTCCTGTCTGTTTCCGACACCGTTTTCAATTCGGGCGAAGACATCAAAAAAGACGAATCGGACAATTAATGGCAGAGCTTTCCGACCAACTGAGGAACGCGACTTTTTACGGAATCCTCGACACGGGCTACGTCGCGCGGGAAAACATTTTCGAAAAATGCCGCCAACTGCTGGCGTCGGGCGCGAAAATCGTCCAACTGAGGGCAAAAAAGGAGAGCGAGGCGGAAAAGCGCGAACTTGCGCTTGAAATCCTCCCGCTTTTCAAGACCGCAAACGCCCCGTTTTTCATTATTAACGACTCCCCCGAACTCGCCGCCGAAATCTGCCGGCTCATTCCCAACGCGGGTCTGCACGTCGGGCAGGACGACATGCCCCCGCGCGAAGCCCGCAAACTCATAGGCAAAAACCGCGTTCTCGGACTTTCAACCCACTCGCCCGAACAGGCGGACGCCGCCGACGAACTGCGCGTCATTCTCGACTATTTCGCGGTGGGCCCCGTCTACGCCACAAACACAAAGCCGGGGCGCAAACCCGTCGGGCTTGGGCTTGTGGAATACGTTGCGGGCAAAAAATCCTTTCTGCCGTGGTTTGCAATCGGCGGCGTGAACAAAAAAACGGCGCGGGCGGTAAGGTCGGCGGGCGCGGAACGCATTGTGGCAGTCTCCGACGTTTTGGTCGCGCCCGACACCGAAATTGCGGTAAAAGAGCTGGTCGCCGAGTTCCTCGGACCATAGCATTTTCGGGCGTCCGCGCGGGCGCAAATGCGTCCCAAAACCCCGCCGTTTTTCAAAAAGCGGGCGGAAGTAAATTCGACTGCGGAGTTTGCGCTTTCGGCGTAAAAAAAACGCCGCTTTCGGATAATGTAAAGCCGTTCAAATAAAAGCAAATAATAGGCGGATATTCAAAGCATTGCAAAAAACTTAAAAAAATCGCTTGCGTGTGTTCCCTATTTGCTTTGAATGGACTTCAAAAAATACGGGAATCGAAAAAAAACGCGTCGAACGCGCCGAAAAAATTTCCGACAAAGCGGGCTTTTGCCGAACGGAAAACACCCATTGAACCCCGCGCGCAAAAACGCGCGGACACAACCGACAAGCTACCAACCAACAAGGAATAAAAATGAAAATCTTAAAGAGAAGCGGCGCGGAGGCCGTGTTCGACGTCAACAAAATCGTAAACGCCATCACAAAGGCGAACCAGACGGTAGACTTCAACTCGGCGCTCACATCGGAACAAATCAGGGAAATTGCAGACTTCATCGAAGGCATCGCAGCCGCCCGAGACAGAGCCTTGACCGTCGAGGAAATTCAGGACATCGTGGAAACGCGCATTATGAAGGCGGGCGCGTTCGAAGTGGCGAAAAAATACATCACCTACCGCTACGTCCGCAGTCTCGTCCGCCGCTCCAACAGCACCGACGAGCGCATTCTCACGCTCATCGAATGCAACAACGAGGACATCAAGCAGGAGAACTCCAACAAGAACCCCACCATCAACAGCGTACAGCGCGACTACATGGCGGGCGAAGTCTCCAAGGACATCGCGTCGAGAATCCTTCTGCCGCAGGATATCGTCGAAGCGCACAATTCGGGGATTATCCACTTCCACGACATGGACTACTTTGCGCAGCACATGCACAACTGCGACCTCGTGAACCTCGAAGACATGCTCCAAAACGGCACGGTAATTTCGGGCACGATGATTGACAGGCCGCGCAGTTTTTCGACGGCGTGCAATATCGCAACGCAGATTATCGCGCAGGTGGCAAGCAACCAGTACGGCGGGCAGAGCATTACGCTCACGCACCTTGCGCCGTTTGTGGAAGTCTCGCGCGAAAGAATCCGAAAGGAGCTTGAAGAGGAGTTCGCGGAAACGGGTGCAAAAGTTTCGGAAAAGCACCTTTCGAAAATTCTCGAACAGCGCGTGCGCGAGGAAGTTGCGCGCGGCGTGCAGACAATCCAGTATCAGGTTGTAACACTGATGACAACAAACGGACAGGCGCCGTTTGTGACGGTCTTCATGTACCTCGGCGAAGCCCGCAACGAACGCGAAAAGGCGGACTTGGCGATAATCATAGAGGAGGTTCTAAAACAGCGTTATCAGGGCGTCAAGAACGAAGCTGGCACATACATCACGCCCGCGTTCCCCAAGCTTATCTACGTTCTCGAAGAGGACAACATCAACCCCGATTCGCCCTACTACTACCTCACAGAGCTTGCGGCAAAATGCACTGCAAAACGCCTCGTGCCCGACTACATTTCGGAGAAAATCATGCTCCGCAACAAAATCGACAAGAACGGCGAGGGGCACTGCTACACCTGCATGGGCTGCCGCAGTTTCCTCACGCCCTACGTCGACGAAAACGGCAAGCCGAAATACTACGGACGCTTCAACCAGGGGGTGGTCACCGTCAACCTGCCCGACATCGGGCTTTCGGCAAAAGGCGACATGGACGCTTTCTGGCGGATTTTCGACGAACGCATGGATCTCTGCCATCGCGCGCTCCAATGCCGCCACGAACGACTCAGCGGAACGCTTTCCGACGCCGCACCTATCCTTTGGCAACACGGCGCGCTTTTGCGCCTGAAAAAGGGAGAGAAGATAGACAAGTACCTGCACGGCGGCTACTCGACGCTCTCGCTCGGCTACGCGGGGCTTTGGGAATGCGTGTTCAGCCTCATCAAAAAGAAGCTCACCGACCCCGAAGGCGAAGCCCTCGGCTTGGAAATCATGCGCAAGCTCAACGAGTACACTAAAAAGTGGAGGGAAGCCGAAAATATAGACTACTCTCTCTACGGCACGCCGCTTGAAAGCACCACATACAAATTTGCAAAGGCACTCCAACGCCGCTTCGGCGTAATCGAAGGCGTCAGCGACAAAAACTACATCACAAACAGCTACCATGTGCATGTAACCGAACCAATAGACGCGTTCGCGAAACTTTCGCTCGAATCAAAGTTCCAGACGCTTTCGCCGGGAGGGGCAATCAGCTATGTCGAAGTGCCGAACATGCAAAACAACATTCCCGCCGTACTGCTTGTCATAAGATATATCTACGACAACATCATGTATGCGGAGCTGAACACAAAGAGCGACTACTGCCAAGTCTGCGGCTTCGACGGCGAAATAGAAATCGTCAAGGACGAAGACGGCAAGCTTATCTGGCGTTGCCCCAAATGCGGCAATACCGACGAAAGCAAAATGAACGTCGCCCGCCGCACATGCGGATATATCGGCACGCAGTTCTGGAATCAGGGACGCACGCAGGAAATCCGCGAGCGCGTCCTGCACCTCTAAGGGCGCGGCGCAGGGCTTTCCGCAATGAACTACGGCGAAATTAAACCACTCGACATCGCAAACGGCGAGGGTATCAGGGTTTCGTTGTTCGTGTCGGGTTGCCGCAACCATTGCAGATGTTGCTTCAACCCGAAAACTTGGGATTTCTCCTACGGAAAGCCTTTCGACGAAAACGCGGCGGAGAAAATCCTGAAACTGCTCGAACCGCCCCATTTGACGGGGCTTTCGCTGCTCGGAGGCGAGCCGTTTGAACCCGAAAACCAACGCGCCCTTCTGCCGCTTGTAAGGCGCGTAAAAAAGGCGTTTCCGCAAAAAACGATTTGGGCGTACAGCGGCTGCGTGCTTGAACGCGACATTCTCGCGGGGCGAGCGCATTGCGAGGCGACCGACGAACTTCTTGCGAACATCGACATTTTGGTTGACGGTCCGTTTGTCGAAAGTCTCAAAGACATCTCGCTTGCGTACAGAGGCTCGTCAAACCAGCGGATAATAGACTTGAAAAAGACGCTTGCCCTCGGCGAAACAGTCCTCTGGAAAGAGCCTAAAAAGACCCCTTAGCGCAAGCCGCCGCGCGGGCGTTGCGCTCCGGCAAGCTTCCTATTTTGCGCGGCTCGCGCAGAAATCGGCAAAACGCAATCCGCGCGGGGGCGTTGCGCCCTATTCTGCAATTTCGGCAAGTTTAAGCTCGTGGGCAATGCGGTTGAACGCGGCGCTTGTGCCCATGCAAAGAAGCCTGTCGCCCGCTACAAACGCCCTGTTGGGATCGGGCTGTGTAGACTCTACGTCGCCCTCGCATAAAACGCCCATCACCTTTATTCCGAAATTCTTGGGCAAGGCAAGCTCGCGCAGATTTTTGCCGACAAGCCCCGATTTTTCCGACACTTCAAAATCGGCAAGCCGCGCCGCGCCTCCCGAATTTTCGGAAATGTCGCCGGAAATTTCCGCGGGGCGCGTGAGGATTTTCTCAGCCTCGACAAGCTGGCTTTCCGCGCCGCAGAGAATCACGATGTCGTCGGGATAAAGGCGGGTGTCGGCGGCAATGTCGTAAATCGAGAACGCGCCGCGCTTGACCGCCGCAATTTCCGCGCCCGTCCGACGCCTTACGGCAAGCTCGCCGACGGTCTTGCCCGCGGCGTCGGAAAATTCGCCGATTTCGACCTCCGAGACGCTCTTCGCCCAGTTGTGGCTTGCGCGAACGTTGTCGATTAACAGCTCGCGCTTGTTGTGCTCGGCGTTTTCAAGATGCCGCTTCAAAACCGTCGCAAACTTGCCCTCCATCGAATGCCTGAAATTCGACATCATTTTGCGGAAGAACAAAGCCATCAGCGCGACCGTCCCGCCGAAGAGCGCGAGGGCGTTGCCGATTGGCAGAAAATTGAACACAAACGCAAAGTACACCACGGCGAACGCAAGCATGATAAACGCCGAAAACACGCCGCGCAAAAGCGCGTGGAGTTTGCCGCCCGCGCCCGACGCAAGCCCGTAGTGCGCGTCCACGCCGTCGACGATTTTCGCCGCGCACGCGCTCGACGACTTCAAAATGCCCGCGAGCATCGGCACCGACAACGCCGCCGCCGCCACCCAGATTCCGAACGCAATCCAGTCGGGATACGGAGTGTCCTCGCTTTTTACGATGTCGGCAAAGTGCGCGGCAACAAACATCAACGCGCTGAACATGAGCGTGTAGACGAATATCGCGCCGATGTTCGGCAGAAACGCCGCAAGCTTCGAATTGCCCGAAGTCGATTTCGAAAGCGAGCCGACCGAACGCCTGTAAACCTCCAAAAAGTCGAGAAACTTCTTCGGCGCGACGGCATGCGCCGCCCTCATGACGCGCTCCGACTGCCCCGCCACAAGCGGGTTCAAAAACACCGTCAGGAACGACACCCCCATGGCAATCGCCATAATCGAAGAATCCATCACGCCGCTCGAAATCCCCAAGCCCGCGATGACAAAGCTGAATTCGCCGATTTGCGCCTTGTTGATTGCCGCCAAATAAGCGTCGCGGCACCTCACGCCGCCGAGCACTATTCCGCAGAAGCACGCGAGAGTCTGGAACACGATTACGCAGACGGAAATCAGGACAATCGGCAACCAGAGTTCGAGAATCAAATGCGGGTTAATCTGAGTGCCAATCGACACAAAAAACAGCGCAACGAACAGGTTTCTGAACGGGTCGGTAATGTGCTCAACCCGCCGCGAAACGTCCGAACCCGATATAATCGAACCCGCCATGAACGCGCCGAGCGAAAGCGACAAATTCGAAAGCTCGGCAAGTTCGCCCAAGCCCATAATCAGGCAGAAAATGAGCATTATCATCTCCTGCTGGTTTCCGCTGACGGCGAATTTGCGCAGCAACTTGGGAATAAACAGCTTGCCCGCAACGAAAATCGTTATCATGAAGCTTAGCAACGCGATGGTCGAGCGTAGCAGCTCCATTCCCGACGGTAGCGTGCCCGACGACAGTCCCGAAAGCACGACGAGCAAAAACACAGCAAAAATATCCTCTATAATGAGAATGCCTATCGCGATTTGCGCGTACAGCTTGGAGAGGTCGCGCTTTTGGGTGAAAATTTCGACGATTACGATTGTCGAGCTCATCGCCAGCACGCCGCCCAAAAACACGCCGTCGATTTTCGAAAGCCCCATCAGCCCCGCCGCAATCATGCCGAGCACGCCCATCGCTCCGATTTGGAACGCGATGCCCAAGACGCTCGGCGCAAAAACCTTTTTCAGGCGTTCGAGGTTGAACTCCATGCCGACAAAAAACATCATGAACATCACGCCGAGTTCGCCGAGTTCTGCGATGTCGCCCGCGGAGGAAATCAGCCCGCTGACGGGCGCAAGCAGAATGCCTACGATTATGAACCCCAGCAGCAGCGGGAGTTTCAGCATCGAAAAGATGCGCATCGAAACCGTCGCCGAAACTACGATTATCGCCAAGTCTTTCAATAAAAGGGTCGAGGAATGGGAGTCCATATTTTATAAGGTTTGCGGACAAAGCTCCGATTATTTGTCGGCGGAAATATCAATACAACAAGGCGCAAATATCAACAAATATTTGACGCAAAAAACGCCCCTCCCCCCTTTCTACAACTTGCGCGAGAACGTCCATACGGCAAGCAGCGCGGACGCAAAAAATATGTAGCCCACGGTTTCGTGCATGAAATGGTAGTCGGAAACGAACGGCGCAAGCGAAACTATCGCGACGATTCTGAGCGAATTTACCAAATAAGCAAAAATCCCCGCAAGCGCGACCGCCCCGACGCGCTTCCAGACGGAAACGTTTTTTGCGAAAATCGCGCAGACTACCGACAAAAGCACGCAACCTGCGATTATCCCGAAGCCGTTGCATTCCGTCGCCACAAGGTAGCTTCTGCCGCCCGCCCGCAGACCTATCTGCGCCGACTCTCCGCCGTAGGAAACCAGCGCTACGGAATCGTTGAAAAGCGAGAGAATCCGCGCCGAAAGCCTGCCCGCCAGAATCCGCAGCGGCAGGTCGAACGCCCTTAGGAAAAACGAAAGCAGCACGAAGACGAAAAACGCGCCGCCGCCCGCGTAGACGTACCTGCGCCTGTCGAAACACGCAAGACCGAGGGCTACAATCGCCGCGCAAAAACCCGCAAGCGACACAATCGCCCCAGCCGCCCCGAAATATTTTGCGGAGAAAATCGCCGCGTAGCCGCCCGCAAGCCAGCAAGCCGAGTCGCCCGAAAACGCGGGCTTGTGCGGGCGTATTTTGTATTCTATTGCAAGCACCGCAAGAGCAGTCGCAAGCACTACGACCGCGTCGCGCAGCTGCCCGCTTTTCGACAGCGCAAGATACAGCCAGTACGCCGCGGGCGAAAACGCCGCCGCCGCGCACAGCCACGCAAACGAATCGAGCCACGAACTGTCTTTTTGTTTTTCCACTTTATAACAGACACAGAAAATAGCGCGTCGGAACGGCGTTCAAGTTTTTTGTGAAAATATCCGTCCGAATGCGCACCAAAATGCATTCGGCGCACAAAAACGCTTGACAAACTGCGGGAACGTCGAAGATAATACGAACTTTAAATTGAAACTGCCCCCTTCGTCTAGTGGTTAGGACTCCTGAACCTCATTCAGGCGACAACGGTTCGAATCCGTTCGGGGGTGCGTTTTATTGCCGCGCTGTTTGTTTTTGAGCGCAAAACAAAACCTTTAACGTTTGGATAGCTTTATGGCGTACGGCAAATTTATCGGGCTTTGCCTCTTTGCCTTTGCAGCGAACTCGGTTTTCGCGGCGGGCGGAATCTATAATTGCAGAAATTTCGGCGCGAAAGGCGACGGCGTTTCAATCGACACTTCGGCGATACAAAAAGCGGTTGACGCCGCGGCGAAAGACGGCGGCGGCATCGTAAGGCTCGAAGGCGGAAAATTCATTTCGGGCACGATTTACCTTAAAGACAACGTAGGTCTTGAAATCCTGCCGTCGGCAACCCTCAAAGCTACGACAGACCCTTCCGCCTACAACGCCGACGACTACTGTCCGCAAAACAGCGTCATAAAAAAGGAGCACGCGTCGGGGGCGCATTTGATTTCCGCGGTCGAAGTGAAAAACGTGTCGATTTTCGGCGGCGGCGAAATAGACGGCAGCGGGCTTGACTTCTGGTTTCAAGTCGAGGGGAACAAAGAGCTGAAATACCCGTCGAAATTCAAATACCCCAAATGGCGTCCCGCGCAAATGCTGTTTTTTTGCGAATCCGAAAACGTTTCCGTCCGCGACGTAAGGCTTTTGAACGCCCCGTTCTGGACGTCGTTTTTCCACGGCTGCAAAAACGTTTTCATCACGCGCCTGCTGATAAAAAACGACCCTCGCGGACACAACAACGATGGCATCGACATAGACTCTTGCAGCAACGTCGCAGTGAGCGACTGCATAATCCAAACGGAGGACGACGCCCTGACACTGCGGGCGGGAACGTCGCGCCTGAAAAACAAAAATGCCGCCTGCGAAGATGTGGTCGTTTCTAACTGCGTGTTGCAGTCCACCTGCAACGGCATTAGAATAGGTGTCGGCACGGGGGCAATCAGACGCTGTTCAATCAACAACGTGGTGATAAAGAAATCGTTTCAGGGCATTTCATTCATAGGCGCGTACCACTCGAACGGCGGGGTTGACATCTCCGACATCAATATTTCGAATGTATCCGTCTACGCGTCCCGACCGCTCAACATGATGTCGGACAGCTTTAACTGGGGCAAGGCGGGCGGAACTTCGTCAATCGGGAATGTGGTGTTTTCGAATTGCGTGTTTTCGGGCACAAGAACGAGCATAATTGCGGCGAACCTGCATAAAAACATTTTCGGCGTCGCTTTCAAAAACTGCGACTTCGTCATGTCGGGCGGCTCGCTGATTTGCAAAAACCCCGTCCCGATAAAGACCATGGACGACTGGCGCAAAGTAAAATGCACGTCAGACGCGCTGATTGTCCTGCACGCAAAAGACATTTCGTTCGACGCCTGCCGACTTCTGCTAAGGGGGAAAAATTCCCCATGGACAAACGCGGTTCGGACGGTCAACGTGGATAACTGCCGAATTTCGGAAACCTGCCGCTTCGGAGTACGAAAGCCGCAATAGGGGCATTCGGCGTCGCAGCTAACCTGCGTGGCACACTTCCCGCGCGGGTTGTTTTTTTCGGGAAACGTTCCTCCGCCGCTTTCGCTTTGATTTAAATGCGACGCAAAATTGCCACAAAAAAACCCGCCGTAATTTAGGCGGGTTTTGCGGGCGCGGTTTGAATTGACCGCTCCCTATTCCGTTTTCGGCAGGTCTTGCGATTGACGTTTTCTGCAATAACATTTCGACGTCGCCGAAATTACCGCGCGGAGTTTAAGCGGGGCGCGAAGTCGGCTATTGTTTGTCGGGAACTTCGTCGTAGACTCTCACGAAGTCCACTTCGAAATAGTCGGGCAAAACCGCCTTGAAGAGTTCGGGCGCGGGCTTGCCCCAAACGCGCGAGCCGGAGGAAAGCCCGCCGTCGTTGCCCTGCGCGTTTCGGTATCCGCGCGGCTCGGTCGAAACAAGAACAAACTGCTCGACGTGCGAAACGGGGCTGTTTTGCTCGCCTACTTTCTTGCCGTTTGCATAGAACGTGTAGCCTTTCGGCGACCAATCGACGCCGTAATAGCACCAGCCGTCGGCGTCCGCCTCGTACTCCCACGAAAAATGCCCGAACCACTTGCCGTCCTTGCCGTAGCCGTTCCAGCCGTTGCCGCCGACAATGCGCCCCTCCGAAACTTGCTTGTAGTTTTCCATGATGTCCGTTTCGACGCCCGAGACTTCGGGGTTCGGCGTCGAGCCAATCCCCGGCGACTGCAGCCAGAACGCCGAGTGCCAACCCGCGTTCTTGGGCTGTTTGCAGCGGATTTCATAGTAGCCGTATTTGTGCATGAAAAGCGGCTTGCGGTATTTGCCGAACGGCCAGAAGCCCTTTGAATCTTTGGGAATGTCGTAGGTGAGCGAGCCTGTCTGCAAATGCGGCGAGCAGAAGTCGTCGCCCTTGCGGAGCAGGTGTAGGCGCACGGTCTTGCCCGTCATCTCGACGCCCTCGAAATTGTGCGCGAACGCGGGGAAATCCTGCCCCCAGAACGACTCGCGGCACATCCACTTTGTCTTGTCGATTTCCGCGCCGTTGAATTCGTCGTTCCAGACGAGCTTCCACTTTTTGTTCGGCGGCAGAAGGCTCGGAGCTTCGTCGGCAAAGGGCTTGAACGGCACCTGCACGACGGGTTTGTCTTTAACGCTCACTTCCGTAAACGCCGCGAATCCGCAGAGAGGGAACGCGGCGGCGGCGAGCGTTGTGATTAAGTATTTTAGTGTGTTTTTCATATAGATTTATACTTGATATTAAAATTCATTTTAAGCAAGGAAGCGGCAAAACGCCCTACCTTGCGCCGAATTTGCGCTTCGGTTTTTTGTGGCCGCTGCGGAGCATGTCGCGCTGGATTCGACGTTCGGCAAGCCCCTTGTTGACTTTTATCGGCGAGCCGTCGGGGGCGGTTTCCGAGCAGTACATTGCGCAGCCCATCGTCATCGGAAGCGGAATGAAGTCCTGCACTTGCTGCAATTTCCAGTTCGATTTCGACAGGTACGAATCGACAACTTTCATGTCCGCCTCTGTGCACCCCGGAAAATTCGAGATGAAGTACGGCACCATGTACTGTTTTTTGCCCGTGCGCCCGTTCACTTTGTCGAAGATTCTGCGGAACTCCTCGAACTCGCCCGCCTTACCCTTGCGCATGAGTTTAAGGACGCGGTCGGAAAGGTGTTCGGGGGCTACGCTAATCTGCCCCGAAACGTGGTTTGCTATGATTTTTTCGGTGAGTTCGGGTTGCAAAAGCGCGAGGTCGAGGCGCACGCCCGAATTTACGAAAACGTGTTTTACTTTCGGAATCGACTTCAACTTGTCGAGCAGTTTCGAGAGCGGCGCGCCGTCGGCGCGGTAGTTTTTGCAAAAGTTGGGGAATATACACGAGTAGCGGCGGCACTTTTTGCAAAGCTCGCGGTCGCGCGGAACGTGCCCGTAGATGTTGCCCGCGGCTCCGCCGACGTCGCTGACCGTCCCCCTGAAATACGGCTCGCGCGAGAGCTTTTCGACGCTTCGCACGACGCTTTCTGGCGTCCGCGACACAAGGTGCCGCCCTTGGTGCGACACCAGCCCGCAGAACGCGCAGCCCCCGGGGCAGCCGCGCACGACGGTGATGGAGTCTTTTATCATCTCCCACGCGGGAATTTTCGCCGAGTAGCTCCAATGCGGCAGGTTCGTGAACGGAAGCTCGCAGAATTTGTCAAACTGCGCCGAAGTCATCGGCTCGCGCGGCGGTTCTATGAGCAGAATTCTTCCGTTTGTTTTTTGGATAAGCCGCCTGCCGTTCCATGGGTTCATTTCCGACTCAACCGTCTTGGTCTCGCGCATGATTGCGGTTTTGTCGGCGCACATTTCCTCGAACGACGACAGCTCCACGCAGCCCTCCGGCGGGAAGCCCGCCGACTCCGTTCCGCCCAGATAGCGGCACGTTCCGCGAATGCCGTCGAGGGATTTGCCGTTTTTGAGGCGGTCGAAAATTTCGAGCATTGTAAGCTCGCCCATGCCGTAGCAAAGGAGGTCGGCCTTCGAGTCCACAAGGACGGAGGGGCGGATTTTGTCCTGCCAATAGTCGTAGTGCGCAACGCGGCGCAGGCTCGCCTCTACGCCGCCGAGAATTACGGGCAGTTTGGGGAACGCCCGCCTGACAAGCTGGCAGTAGACAACCGACGCGTGCGGCGGGCAAAGCCCCGTTTTGCCGTCGGGCGCGTACATGTCTTCGTGGCGCATGCGGCGTCCCGCAGTGTAGATTTTGAGCATGGAGTCTATGTTGCCCGCCGACACCCCGCAACCGATTAGCGGCCGCCCGAATTCGTTGAGGCTTTCGGGATTCTTCCAGTCGGGCTGGGCGACGATTCCCACCCTGTACCCCGCGTCAAGCAGAATGCGGGCAATCAGCGACGCCCCGAAGCTTGGGTGGTCAACGTATGCGTCGCCCGACACAATCAGAATGTCGATTGCGTCCCAACCCCGCGCCTCCATTTCGCAGCGGCGCATGGGCACGAATTTCGAAAGCTCCGCTTTGTCCATAACGCGCGGATATTCTCAAACCCGCCGCCGAAAGGCAAGAACGAACTAAGGCAAAACGCGCTCCGACTTCAAATTCAGGTCGGCGTCGAACTCGAAAACGTAGGGGACGGCAGTGGGGATTTCGAGCGAGACGATTTCGGCGTCGCCGATGTTTTTTATGAATTTTATCAGCCCCCGCAGGCTGTTTCCGTGCGCGGCGACGATTACGTTTTTGCCCGACTTCAAATCGGGCGCGATAAAGTCGCTCCAAACGGGCAGCACCCGCTCGATTGCGTCTTTGAGCGACTCTCCGAGCGGCAGTACGCGCCTGTCGGCAAACGCGTATTTGCGCTCGAAGCGCGGCGAGCGCGGGTCGTCGGGTTCGAGCAGTGGCGGACGAACGTCGAAGCTTCGACGCCAGATTTTCACCTGCTTTGCACCGAATTTTTCCGCAGTCTCCGCCTTATTCAGCCCCTGCAAAGCTCCGTAGTGGCGTTCGTTGAGCCGCCAAGTTTTGTATTCGGGGACGGCTTCAAGCCCCGTCTCGCGCTCTACGATGTGCAATGTCCGCACCGCCCGCTTCAAGACCGACGCGTAGGCGGCGGCGAACCCCAAGCCTGCGGCGGCTATCGCCCTGCCCGCGCGAGCCGCCTCAGACTCGCCTTTCGGCGTCAAATCGACGTCCGTCCAGCCCGTAAACCTGTTTTCGGCGTTCCATTGGCTTTCGCCGTGTCTTAATAAAATCAAAGTAGTCATATCCGCAAATAATTCGTCGCCCGCTGGGCGGAAATGCCCTCGGACGACGTAATGAATCGGAAATTTTTTCTAAATTTAAAGGCCGATTGCCGAAGCCAGCGACGACGGAATTTTCACCCCGCCCTCTTTGAGCGACTTCGCAATCGATACCGCCGCGTCCTTCGACTTCGAGATGTCCGACGGCACGAGTTTCGCCAATTCGAGCGTCGGCGAAAGCGTCGAGCCGAGCGCGATTTTTTCGGCGGTCGTGCCGTTTTTCATGACATCGCGGACTTTCTCGGCAAGTTCCGCGACATCGCGCCCGACCTCCATTTCGCCCTTGATTGCCTCTCCCATTGTTGCAAGGCCCGACTTTGCCGCGGTTTTTGCCGCCGCCGCCGCGTCTTCGGGAAGTTTCAGCGCGGTGCCGTTTGATGTCTTTTCGATTATCTCGTCGGTAAGCTGCGCCGCGCCCTGCACGTCGAGCGTTTTTGCCGACTGCGCCTCGACTTTTCCGAGCGCGTCCTTTGCCTGTTTTGCGTAAGTCTCCGCGCCGCACGAGTCCGCGACCTCCGCGAAGCCTTTCAGGAAGTCCTCCTTGCTTTTCTTGTATTTGGCAAGCGTTGCCTCCTGCTTTGTTTTAAGCTCTTCGATGTTTTTGGACGACGCGCTTGCCGCAATCGCGCTTTCGCTTACGTTTTTTGCAAGCTCGCCGAAGCTGAACGCGTGCGCGCATGCCGCCGCGATTATGAACGAAACAAGTGATGACGTTAAAATTTTCATACCGCGCACGCTAAGCGCGGACTCCGCTTTTTGCAAGAAGTATCTAACGCGCAAAATAGCATTTGTGCAACTGCCAGCCGACCCGATATTTGCCGCCGCGCGACTTTACAAAATCGCAAAGCCCGTCGAGCAGGTTTTGGTCGGCGCGGCGGGTCCATTCGGGGTGAAGCCATACGGCTTGGGCGTTGGTTGCGGCATCGGCAAACGGCGCGTAGGCGTCAAGCTCGCAGAGGTCGGAGACTATGAATTTAAGCTCGTCGGCGCGGCGCAGCGACGATTCGAGCGGCGCGGCAAAAAGCTTCGGGCTTAGCGCGACCCACGCGAATTTCGCTTCGTCGGACTCCCTGATTTCGAGCGTGCCCGACGTTTCCAGATGCGCCGCAATCCCCGCGTCGGCAAGCCGCTTCAACAGCGGGGAGAGGTCGTGCAAACACGGCTCGCCGCCCGTAATCACCGCAATTTCCGCATGAGTCGCCGCGGCCTCCGCCGCGATTTCCTCTGCCGACATCGACATTGCGGGTTTGCCGTTCCACGACGCGCGGGTGTCGCACCACGGGCACTTTACGTTGCACCCGAAAAGCCTTGCGAAATACGCCCTGCGCCCCGCGTGGCAACCCTCGCCCTGCACCGAAAAAAACGTTTCGTCGAGCGGGTATTTCATAGCGAATCGGGGGTGTATTTTGCGGTGTTCTTTTTGTCCTCGCTGACCTCCACGGCGGCGACCCGCGCCCTGCCCGAAGTCGCCTCCGAGACCATTTTGCCGAACACCTCGAAGAAATATTTTGCAAGCCCCTCGCACGAGCATTCGTCGACAAGGCAGATTTTCCACGCTTCGGGGGCGGCGTCGCGCAGAGTCCGCCACAGAGGGTCGGACTTGGAAAACACGCAGGCGTGGTCGAGATTTTCGTCAATCCAGCCCTTGATGAATTTCAGCTTGCCGAAGTCCACGACAAAGCCGTTTTCGTCGGTTTTGTCGCAGGCGAAAGTGATTGCTATGTCCCAGTTGTGCCCGTGCACGAACGAGCAGTGCCCGTCGTGCATGTGCTGCCTGTGGGCGAAGGGAATGTCGAAGTATACTTTCCTACATGTAAGCATTTTCTGCCCCGTTCTATCCGTTTTTAACATTCGCCGATTCCGCGATTTCCTCGAAGAACATGCCGTAGTATTTTACGGCGCGTTCGATTGTCGCAAGCGGGAAGCCCTCGTTCGGCGCGTGCAGATTGTCTTCCGCAGTGAAAAGCCCGAACATTATTGAATCAAGCCCCGTGATGCGCTTGATGCGCGAAATCAGCGGAATGCTTGCGCCCTCGCGCAGGTAGAGCGGCTTTTTGCCGAACGCCGCAAGCGAGCATTTATCGACCGCGGCGAACGCGTTTGCCATTGTTTTTCCGCGGGCGTCGCAGCCGCAGTTTTTGGGGTTTACAAAGTAGGCGTCGCCCGCGGAGTCGTACTCCACGAACGAGATTTTCACGCCCTTGGGCGTGCGCTCCGCCATCGTTTTCTGGACGAGCTTCATGACCTCCTCCGTTTTTTGGGGCGCGACCGTTCGGCATGAAATTTTGCAGAAGCACTCCGACGGAATAACCGACTTCGAGCCTTCGCCCTGATAGCCGCCGCCGACTCCCGTAAATTCCACGGTCGGCAGAACGCGCACAGCCTCCGCGGGGGTGTGTCCGCGCTGGGCGTAGAGGGCGTCCACGTCGAGCAGTTTTTTAACGTAGTCGTCGCCGAAGGGATTTTTTGCGATTTCCGATTTTTCCCAGTCGTCGAGCTTCGCCAGGCCGTCGTAGAATCCGTCGATGTTTACAAGCCCGTCCGCGCCGTGGAGCGACGCGCACACTTCGAACATAGCCTGAACGGGATTGTAGACCATTCCGCCGAACATGCCCGAATGAATGTCGGTTTGTGGGCCTTTGAAAACCGCGTCGAAGCTGCCCGTGCCGCGAAGCCCGATTGTGATTATCGGGGTGTCGTGCGACGCTGCGGAGGTGTCGCTTAGCAGAAGCATGTCGTAGCCGCCGATAAGTTCGGCGTTGTCGGAAATGAATTTCGCCATGCTGGGGCTGCCGATTTCCTCTTCGCCTTCGAGCATGATTCCGAAATCGACGGGCGCGTCGGGGTGTTTGTCGAGGAACGCGAGCAGTCCGCCCAAGAGGCACGAAAACGGCCCTTTGTTGTCGGCGGTGCCGCGCCCCCAGATTTTGCCGTCTTTTATCACTGCGTCGAAGGGCGGCGTTTTCCATTTTTCGACGGGGTCTACGGGTTGCACGTCGTAGTGTCCGTAGCAGAGTATGCGCAGTTTCGGCGCGCCCGACTTGCACGGACGTTCGGCGAAGACAATCGGGTGGAGCGCGGTTTTGTGCAGAGTCGATTCGAAGCCGAAGCTTTCGAGCGAGTCCGACAAAAACTTTGCGCACGCCTCCACCTGTCCCGCGCGGGCAGAGTCTGCGGACACGCTTTCGAATTTCACGAGCCGCGCTATAAAATCTGTAATTTCGAATTTCATTTGTTTAGCGAATAATATACAAGTCCGAATTGCGCCAGCTGCGCGGCGGTATATGCCGCCCAGAGTATCGACGCCGTTTTGAATTTACTATCGGATAGAAATTTTAAAATAGGCAGGCACGCAAGCAAAATCGCCGCCGCTATAATAATGCAGTTTTCCTCGTCGGCGTAGAACGGCACAATCCACACGCAGACCGACGCGAAGAGCGAGAACGCAAAGCTTCTCTCGAATGTCAGCTTGGATTTCGACGCAAGAGACGCAAACCACAGCGCGGCGCCTCCGAGATACGCCGAGACGAACGCGCAGCCGAAATGCCCCAGCAGTTTTATTTCCTCGTAATACGGCAAAAATTTGTGCATTCAGTTTCCCTTTCGATTCGCGATTTTTGCGGCGCAATCTGCCTTTCCCTAACCGTCGAAGCCGTCCGCCGGCTGCGCCGATTCCTTCCATTGCCGCGCTGCGGGGCGCGCCTGCGGCGAAATCCGCCTTTGCATAAAAAATGCGCCCCGCGAAACCGCCGGAGCGCATGGAAAAATTCAAAAAGATTCCGGCGAACCCGCCGAATTAGCGGCGTTCGAGCGCGCGCATATTCTTTGCGATTGCGTTGAATATTTGCTGGCTCTTCATCAGGTTGCCGTCGCCGTATTCGATTTTGACGTCAACTTCGTCGTTCGGAAGCTGTTTGAGGAAAACGACAATCTGAATGTCAAGCTCCGCGCGGGCGTAGACGTACCATTCGTTGTCTTTGGGGATTTGCCCTACGCGGAAAAGCTTCATGTCGCGTTCGAGCGCGATATTCGTTGCCTTGAACGCCGTGTTGATATTGCCCGAAAGCTTTCCGTGGAAAGAGCCGGTCATATTATCGTAGGTGCCCATGGGGTGGGCGGCGGAGTCTACAACAACGTTTGTGGTGCAGGCGCACACGAAGAGCGCGACCGCCGCAAATGCAAATGACAATGTTTTTTTCATAGTACTACTAATATAATAACGCTATGCGGATTTTTACAACAAAAATTTAGCCTTTTATGGTATCACCTTGTTGAGGGGATACTCAACAATGCCCTCCGCGCCGTTCGCTTTGAGCGTGGGGACAATTTCGCGCACGGTTTTTTCCTCGACAATCGTTTCGACGGCGACCCATGCGGGGTCGGACAGTTGCGAGACCGTCGGTTTGCGGAGCGCGGGGAGAGCGGCGATAATCTTGCTGAGGTTCGCCTTGGGCAGGTTCATTTTAAGACCGACCTTTGTCGCCGCGTCGAGAGCCGACTGCAACAGCATTGCGATAGACTCAATCTTTTCGCGTTTTTCGGGGTTTTCCCAAGCCGCCTTGTTGGCGATGAGCTTGGTATTTGTGTAAAGCATGGTGTCTACAATGCGCAGGTTGTTTGCGCGGAGCGACGAGCCGGTTTCGGTGATGTCGGCGATTGCGTCAACCAAGTCGGGCACTTTGACTTCCGTCGCACCCCACGAGAATTCGACTTCCGCGTTTACGCCGTTGTCGGCAAGGTACTTCTTGGTGACGTTCATCAGTTCCGTCGCGATTCTCTTGCCCTCCAAGTCTTTCACTGTCTTTATGGGCGAGTCTTCCTTTACGCAGAGAACCCAGCGCGATTTCAACGCCGTCGCCTTGCTGTAAATGAGGTCGCAAACTTCGACGACATCGCTGTTGTTTTCGAGAATCCAGTCGTAGCCCGTAAGCCCGCAGTCGAAGAAGCCCTGTTCCACATAGCGGCTGATTTCCTGTGCGCGGACGAAGCGTCCGTCGAGTTCGGGGTCGTCAATCGACGGCTTGTAGGAACGCGAGCTCTTTGTGATTTTCCAACCCGCTTTACCGAAAAGCGCGATTGTTGATTCTTCAAGACTGCCCTTGGGCAAACCTAACATTAAAAGCGGAGTACTCACGATATTTACCTGAATTTAGGTTGAACAAAAATGGTGCGGGCAGACGGAATCGGACCGACATCACCAGTTTGGAAGACTGGGGTTTTACCACTAAACTATGCCCGCTTAAATTTAAAGTTTTGAATGATTGCGTTTTTTTGCGCGGCGTCAAGCTCTTTTCTTCATTTTTTGCGCATTTAGGCTATTTATTCCGCGCCCGAAAGCGCGGGTTCGGGGCGGCGGAATTTCGCAACTGGCTACAACTCTATCGATTCCGACGGTTCGGGGATTATCACAGCGGTTTTGGGTGAACGGTCGAGAATTTCGTCCATGAACCACTCGCGCGACTCCATGCTGCCGTGGGTGAGCACAACGCAGCGCGGGTCTTTCTCCATAATGAACTCGAAAATCTCCTCCCTGTCGGCGTGCGAAGTGAGGTCGAACTTGTCGACGCGGCAGTTGACATTGCCAACATAGAATAGATCTCCGAACGAAAACTGGTCGCCGTAAGCCGTTTTTTGGAGGCGCGCTGCGGGCGTGTCGGGGTCGGAATAGCCCACGAAGAAAATCGCGTTTGCGCGGTTGTCCATCATTGCCGACGCCGCAATATAGCTCGGCGTGTGTTCAACCATCATGCCGCTTCCCAAAACGTAAATGCCCTGCGTTTCGAAGTCGCGCCCGGGGACGATTTCGCCCCTGAACGGCTTGACGCCCTCCATGTGCTGTTTGCCGAAGAAGAATGTGGACGATTTCTTCGCCCCTTTTATAAAATACTCGGCGATATCCAAGCCCAGCCCGCCCGCGAAAATCGGCACGTCGGGAATGAATTTGCGCGCCTTTGCGTTGTGGAGAATGAACACTATTTCCTGCATGCGCCCAAGCGCGAATGCGGGAATCAGCACGCTTCCGCCGCCGCGCAAAACGAGCGATATCGACGACACCAGCCGCTCGACTTCGCTGTCGTAGGTTATCCCCTTCGGGCGCGAGTACGACCCGCGCGTTGTTTCGACAACAAGCGTATCGACCCTGCCCTCGGGCGGAACAGCCCCCTTCAAGATTCCCGACGAATGGAACGAGATGTCGCCCGAAAAGAGAATGCGCCGCTTTTTGTGCTCGAACATTACCGACGCCGCCCCCGGAATATGCCCCGCGGGCGTGAACGTGATATTTATGCGCTCGCCGTCGATTTCGAACTGCCTCTCGCGGTGGAACGCCATCGGCATTATGCGCGGTTTCAGAGCGTCGATTGACGACGAGTCGAAGAGCGGATACTCTTTGATGTCGAATTCCTCGCGCTGTTTTGCCATTACCGCGCGGGAATTGCGGAGCATGCGCGGGAGCAAATCCGCGCTTTCGTCGGCTACGAGAACGTGCGCGTGGTTTTGCTCGCGCAGAACCACGGGCAACGCGCCGCAGTGGTCGAGGTGCGTGTGCGTTATTGCGATGAAGTCGAGCGTTTCGGGTGCGACTTTCGAGAGGTTCGGCAACGCCGAAAGCCCCATGTATTTCGGGTGGAGACCGCAGTCTATCAACGCCTTGAAGCGTCCTATTTCGAGCAGGTGTCCGCTCGATCCGACGTCGATTTCCGTATTTAAATCGGTATAAATCATTTTAGCCGCCCGCCACTATCTGCATGATTTCGAGCCTATCGCCCTCGCGCAAAACGATGTCGGCAAAGGCGTCGTAGCGCATTGCCGCGCCGTTTAGCTCCACCACGCAACGCGCCGCTTTCACGCCCGTGGATTCTATGAACGCCGCCACCGTCGTGTTTTCTGCGATTTCGTACTGTTTCGAATTTGCGGTAATTTTCATTGCCTTTTATGAAAGCGTTTTTTTTGTTTTTTTCAAGAAGATAACGCGCGGCGCGGTCAGCGTATGTTTGCCGAAAAATATTTGAACGCCGCGTGGTCGAACATCGAGAACCGCCCTATTTCGAAGCCGCCTACGGCGACCGCGCGGATTGCAGCCGACGCCGCCCAAACGCCGCTCAAATGCGCCGCCGCGGGGAAAATCGGCAGTCCGCGCGGCGCGGGCGAGCCGTCGGATTTCGCAACGTCGCCGAAATAGAAGCCGTCGCCGAAAAGGAAATTCTGCGAGACGTAGCCCGCCGCGCTTGCGGCAATCTCGCGGATACCCGCCGCCGCGCACAGCGCCGACACTTCGGCGCGAGCCTCGAATGTGTCTGTAGCGTCTATGCAAAGCGCAGACTCGCGCAAAATCTCCGCCGAGTTCTCCGCCGAAATTTTCTCGCAAAAGAAATCGACGCGCACGTCGGGGTTCAGCCTTTTTGCGGACTCCGCCGCAAGCTCCGCCTTGAATCGCCCCTCCTGCGCCGCCGCGTAGAGCGTCTGCCTGTGGAGGTTGTGGGCGGAAACGGTATCCGAATCGAACAACGCGACGCGCCCGAAGCCCGCGCCGACAATCAGCGGCAAAACCGCGCTTCCCACGCCGCCTACCCCGACGAGCGCAACGCTCGATTCGGCAAGCCTCCGTTGTCCCTCCGCGCCGAAGTCGGGCAATGCCGTCTGCCGCGCGTATTTTTCGAAATTTTCCATGCGCAAAAGATTGTCCCGCGCGGGCGGCGCGGTCAAAAGTTTTTTTGAAAAAAATACCGAGATTGCGGAGATACGCGCAACCCGCGAACGCGCAATTCCTCCGCGCCGCCGCGCAATCCGCCCGCAAAAAAAACCGCGCCTTCGGACGCGGTTTTGCGGAGTGTAAAAAAAATTCGGCTTAGTGTGCGCCGTTGTTTGCCGCCCACACCATCGCCGACGCGCCAAGAATTGCGGCGTCGCTTTCGGGAAGTTCCGACGGCAGAACGTTTACCTTGTTGCGGAACACGGGCATAAGGTTCTTTTCCATCGCGATGCGCGTGGGTTCGAGGATAAGCTCGCCGCTCTTGACTGGCCCGCCGAAAAGGAAAATCGCCGACGGACGCGAGAAGTGCACAAAGTCTCCCAAAGCGCGGCCGAGTATGCTGCCTGTAATTTGATAGGTTTCCGCCGCCGCCCTGTCGCCGGCGCGGGCTGCGTCTTCAATAACGCGGGCGTCGAGCTTTTCCCACGGAACGTTCGCGATTGCAGAGTCGCCGTTGTATTTTGCGACCATTTCGAGGAACGTGCGCTTAATGCCCGTCGCCGACGCGTACGTTTCGAGGCAGCCGCGTTTCCCGCAGCCGCAAAGGCGGCCGTTCGGCACTGCGCAGACGTGTCCGAGCTCGCCCGCGAAGCCGTCCGCGCCAAGAAGCAGCTTGCCGTCGGTGATAATGCCGGAGCCTAAGCCCGTTCCGAGCGTGATTACTATGAAGTGCGAAAGGTTGCGTCCGCCGCCGTAGATTTTTTCGCCCAGAGCCGCCGCATTTGCGTCGTTGCTCAGGCAGATTGTGTCGAAGCCGAGAGCCATGCGGAGCGTTTCGACAATCGGGACGCTCCGTCCGAACGGGAGGTTCGGGGCGTATTCGATAGTGCCCGTGTAGTAGTTGCCGTTGGGCGCGCCGATACCCACGCCCTGACAGTCGCCGTCGGTGTTGGAAGTAAGGAATGTGATTGCGCGTTCGAGCGCTTCGACGTATGTGGCAAAGTCCTTATAGTCGGTCGTTTTGAAGTCGTGGCGTTTGAGAACCGTTCCCTTTTCGTCAACAACTCCGAGTTTCGTGTTTGTGCCGCCGATATCGACGCCGATTGCGTATTTCAATTTCATATTAAAAGCAAAGTTGAATGTAGTATATCGCAATCTAATTTGCACAATGTGCGCAAAATCACAATTTAAAAATAGCGTTTGCGCGAAATTTTTTCGAAAAAAATGCGCCCCCATCTTACGAAAGGGGGCGCACCAACCACTACAAACTACAAACACCTATAATTATAGACGCCGCAAAATCGTTTTTGTTCGGCAAAATTTTTATTTTTTTTCGCAAAAAATCCGCAATAATATGCGGACAATGAATCAATCCAAAAGACTCGGCATTTTAGGCGGCAGTTTCGACCCCGTGCACCTCGGACACATCGCGCTTGCGCAGTCGGCGTTCGACGACGGGCGCGTAGACGAAATAGTTTTCGTCCCCGCCGCTCAGGCGCCCATGCGCGACGCCCCCGTACGCGCCGCCAGCGTCCACAGGCTTAAAATGCTCGAAATCGCCGCGTCCAAGCTTCCGTTTCCGCACTCCGCCTGCACTTTCGAGCTTGACCGCGGCGGAATCAGCTACGCCGTAGACACCGTGAAGTTTCTGTCCGAAAAATATCCGCAAAAACGCCTGCGCTGGATTCTCGGCGGCGACCACATCGCAAAGCTCCACGGCTGGAAGGACATCGACGCAATCGCGAAGCTCGCCGACTTCATCTGCGCGCGTCGCGACGGTTTCGACGCCGACACATCGAAACTTCCGCCCTCCCTGCATTTCGAATTTTTTGCCTTCGCCCCTCTGCCCTACAGTTCCACCGAAATCAGGGCGCGGCTCGCCCGCGGCGAAAAAAATCTGAAAATGCTCGACCCCGACGTCGAAAGCTACATATTCAAAAACAAATTATATAATACATAAAGTCATGGAAAAATCTGCCACAAAGAAATCGGCGGCGAAAAAAGCCGCAAGTCCCGCGAAAAAAAACGCGGCGAAGAAGTCAACCGCGAAAAAGGCCGTTGCCAAGAAAACTGCGGTAAAGAAAGTTGCCACCAAAAAAGTAGCGGCGAAGAAGGCTGTTGCCAAGAAGACCCCCGCGAAGAAGGTTGCGACAAAAAAGACTGTTGCGAAAAAGTCGGCGGCGAAAAAAGTTGCCGACCTTGACCCGACTCTCGAAATTGTAAAGAAATGTTGGCAGGCTCTCGACGACAAAAAAGCCGAGGACATCAGCGTTCTCGACGTTCGCGGGAAATCGCCCATCACAAACTACTTCATTGTCGCGACCGCCACTTCCGAGCCGCACCTCCGCGCCCTCGCCAACGAGCTTGAAAAGACCCTCAAAGACCTCAACGTAAAGTCCGTCGGGCGCGACTACAACACGTCGAGCGGCTGGGTCGTTGTAGACGCCTTCGACTTCATGGCTCACATCTTCCTCCCCGAACAACGCGGCCTCTACGGCATAGAATCCCTCTGGCGCGACGGGCGCAAGGTGCGCCAGCCGTCGGAGCTTCGCTCCTTGTAGTTGTTATGCGGCGCGGCTATAACCGACAAGCTGCAGCCTGTACGGCGACGGAGCTTCGCTCCTTTTGGTTATTATGCGGCGCGGCTATAACCGCGCCTTTTCTGTATCAGTTCGTATTGCCTACGGCAATTACTGACATTAGGATTATTCCTTGCAAAGCAAGAAACCAATTTAAACAGACGCGCTTTGCGCGGAGAAAAAAAGAAAAGCGGAAATCCCACAACTTGGAATTTCCGCTTTTTGTACGCTCAACTTTTATCCCAAAGCACTCTAAAAATCTTCCGCGCCGTGCGCTGTATTTTTAGGCGCGTCAAAGTGCTTTCATAAGGGTGGCTTTCCTGTGCGAACAGGGCGCGTGGCGTACTTATCGTACGCGAGCGGTCTGGGCGTACAGGGAAACGCCCTTAGGGAAGTGCTTTCACGCGCCGTGTCCGCGCCGTAAGTTGCGGTCGTAAAGAAGTCCCGCATTCAGGACTACCAAGACTGAGCCTAAGTTGTGCACCAACGCCCCCGTTATCGGCGTCAGCACCGCCGCCAGCGACAGCAGCACCGCCGCAAAGTTTATCAGCATTGAAAGCGTGATATTCACCTTTATCGAGCGAACCGTCGCGTTTGAAAGGCGTTTCAAATACGGTATGTTCGTAATGTCGTCGCCCATCAGCGCGATGTCCGCCGCCTCGACCGCGATATCGCTTCCCATCGACGCCATTGCAACCCCGACATTCGCAGATTTCAGCGCGGGGGCGTCGTTCACGCCGTCGCCGACCATGCACACGGTTTTTTTTGAGGCTTTCAGAGCCTCGATTTTTTCGAGCTTTTCGGCGGGGAGCAGCCCCGCGCAGACGCGTTTCAAGCCCGCGTTTTTTGCGAAAAATTCCGCCGCCCGCGCGTTGTCGCCCGTGAGCAAGACGCTTTCCACGCCGAGCGAATCAAGCTCGGAAACAACTTCCCTTGCGGAGGGTCGGGGGGTATCGGAAAGCGCGACAAGCCCCGCGAATTTTCCGCCAGCGCCGACGAAAATCGACGCCTTGCCCTCGTCGGAAAAGAGTTCGAATTTGTCGAGCGCGGCGCGGGGAATTACGATTCCGTTTTCGGCAAGCCACGCGGCGTTTCCGCAGACCGCAAGCCGTCCGCCGACGTTCGCGGAAATCCCGCGCCCTGGGGTCATCTTGAAGTCGGACGCCTCCGAAATTTCAACCCCGCGCGACTTTGCGCACTCTACCACCGCCGCGCCGAGCGGGTGTTCCGACATCGACTCCGCCGACGCCGCAAGTCCCAAAAGTTCCTCCTGCGAGGTTTCCGAAAACAGGTCGCTCACGACGGGCTTTCCGACGGTGAGAGTGCCCGTTTTGTCGAAAGCTACACAGTCAACCTTGCCCATTGTTTCGAGAGCCGCGCCCGATTTGATAATCACGCCGAATTTCGTCGCCTGACCAATCGCCGCCATTACGGAAGTCGGGGTTGCGAGCACGAGAGCGCACGGGCAGAAGACCACAAGCACCGTCACCGCGCGTGTGATGTCGCCCGTCGCGAAATATGCGGCGACAGCCACAAGCAGCGCGGCGGGGACGAGAATCGACGCCCACTTGTCGGCAATGCGCTCCGACGGCGACTTGTTTTTCTCCGCCTCGCGGACGAGCCGCACAAGCTTGTCGAGCGAGGAATCGCCGCCCGCGCGGGTTGTCGAAACGTCAATCGCCCCGAAGCGGTTTACCGTTCCGCAGAACACGTCGTCGCCCGCGGATTTGTCCACGGGAATGGACTCGCCCGTCACGACGGACTGGTCTACGGAAGTGTTGCCCGAAAGAATTTTCCCGTCAACGGGAATGGTCTCCCCGGGGAGAATGCGCACGGTGTCGCCCACTTTGATTTCGGCAACCGCCACGGTTTTCGCCGCGCCGCCGACAATCACGCGCCCCGTGTCGGGGGCGAGGTTCACGAGGTTTTTGATTCCGCGTTTCGCGCGGGCAACCGTCATGTGTTCGAGGATTTCGCCAACCGCCATGATGAACGCGATTTCGCCCGCCGCAAAAACCTCTCCTATGCAGACGGAAGCGAGCATCGCGATTGAAATCAGCAGCGGCGACGAAATTTTGCGGCGGCAAAACAATGCCTCCGCCGCCTCGAACATCATCGGCAAGCCGCAGATTAGCGCGGTAATCCACGCGGGGTCGAGCGGGAAATCCGCGCCCGACATCATTAAAGCAAAGCTCGCCGCAAGGAAGACGCCGCCGACGACGGTCATTTTCCCGCTTTCGAGAAACTCCATGAATTCTTCAATCTTTTCCATGTCCGTCAGATTTTCAAAAATTGTTCGATTGCGTCGGAGAGGTGGTCGAGAGCCTCCTCGCCGTGCCCCTCCTTGATTGCGTCGAGCACGCAGTGGTGCAGGTGCCCCTCCAAGACCGACTGCCCCGTTTTGTGGAGGGCGGCCTTTGCCGCGCCAATCTGGATAAGCACGTCTTCGCAGTCCTTTTCCGACTCTATCATTTTTATTATGCCGCCGATTTGCCCCTGAACCCTTTTCAGACGCTTGACGACCTTTTCGTAATCGACACAGTTTTTCATAAACTCAAAATTTATACCCTATACCCGTAGGGGGTATACTGAACTTTGTAAAGCTTTTTTTTGAGGAATTTTTTCACGCGACTCCGAAAAGATTGAAACAAAAGCGAAATTCTTACTCGACAACCGCGCAACTTTGTCCATTTTTGTAGGAAATCGGCGATTATATCGAAAAAGTTTTGATAAACCGCGTTATCCGAATTTTAAGTAAGAGACAGATAATTATGAAAAGCAGACTCTCAGTTTGGGCACAGAATATAGCACCGTCGCCGACCCTCGCGGTCGACGCAAAGGCGAAGAAATTGAAGGCGGAAGGCAAGGACGTCTGCGGATTCGGCGCAGGCGAGCCCGACTTCGACACGCCCCAATTCATCAAGGCAGCCGCAATCAAGGCGATAAACGAAGGCAAAACAAAATACATAGCTTCGTCGGGTCTGCCCGAACTCCGCGAAAGGCTCGCGGCGTTCTACGGAGAGAAAAAGAACATCAAAAACATTTCCGCCGACAACATCATAATCAGCGCGGGCGGCAAGTTCAGCTGCTATCTGGCGATGAAGGCGGTTGTCTCCCCAGGTGACGAAGTGATTATCCCCGCGCCCTACTGGGTAAGCTACCCCGAAATGGCAAAGCTCTGCGGCGGCGTTCCCGTCTTCGTCTCGGCGACGGAGGAAAACGATTTCAAGCTCACGCCCGAACAGGTCGAAGCCGCCATTACGGAAAAGACAAAGCTCCTTGTGCTCAACAGCCCCTCGAACCCCACAGGCTCGGTCTACACAAAAGACGAGCTTGAAGCCATCATGAAGGTTGTCGTAAAGCACGGAATCATCGTCATGAGCGACGAAATCTACTCTTTCCTCACCTACGACGGCACGCACGCGTTCAGCCCCGCGGGGCTTTCGGAAGACGCCCGCAACCACACAATCATGGTGTCGGGCTTCAGCAAGGCGTACTCGATGACGGGCTGGAGGCTCGGCTCTATGTGCGCCCCCGACGACATCGCAAAGGCGGTGGCGAAGCTCCAAACGCAGACGACTTCGAACGCCACGACTTTCGCGCAGTACGGCGCGTTGGAGGCGATAAAAAATCCCGCCGCCGCAAAGGAATCGCTTGAAGCAATGCTCGCGGTTTTCGACAGGCGCAGACTCACGCTCTGGGAGGGTCTCAACTCAATCGACGGCGTTTCGTGCCGCAGGGCGAAGGGCGCGTTCTATCTTTTCCCGAACATTTCGTCTTTCGGGCTTTCGTCTACCGACTTCTGCTCGAAACTCCTCGACGAGGAGCTTGTGGCGGTAGTCCCGGGTGTGGCGTTCGGAGCCGACGCGAACATTCGTTTCAGCTACGCCGTCGCCGACGAAACAATCGTAAAGGGAATAGAGCGCACGAAGAAATTCTGCGCAAAGCTCTAATGCCAAAAAACCACGCAGGCGGCGCGCGCTTTGTTTCGGACTCGCCCGAAGCAACCCGCGCGTTCGCCGCAAAATTCGCAAAAAACCTGCCCGACGACGCGTTCGTCGCGCTTTCGGGCGATTTGGGCACGGGCAAAACCGCGTTCGTCAAGGGAATCGCCGAGGGTCTTGGAATTTCGGCGCGGGTGAAAAGCCCGTCGTACAATATACTCTCGCTCTACGACGCCCCCGACGGGCGCAAGCTCGCGCACATCGACGCGTACAGGCTCGACTCTCCCGAAGCTTTCGAAAACCTCGCCCTCGACGAAGTCGCCCCCGCCCCGCGCTGCGTATGCGTGGAATGGTGGGAGAACGTCGCCGAATGCGTCCCGCAGGAGGCAATAAAAATCGAGATGTCGATACTCCCCGACGGGCGCCACGCAATTACGATTCTATAACAGCCGAAGCATGCACTGCTCGGCGGACAAAAACAACGCCATGCCGAACATGAGCGTGGTCGTTGCGTAAAAAGATGCGCTCAGATACCTTTTTTCGGAAAGCATTTCGGCTATCTGGAACGCGAGCGACGAAAACGTGGAGAGCGCGGCGCAAAAGCCCGCCTCCGAAAACACCGCAAGGTCGCCCTCCAATACGCCGCGCGAAGCAAGCGCGGTAAGAGTCCCCAAAATGAACGACGCCGACATATTCGCCGCGAACGTCCCGAACGGAAACGCCTTTCTATCCCACGCCGCCGCAAGAAAATAGCGGACAAGCGCGCCGAACGCGCCGCCGAGAGCCGCAGCGGAAAACATCAAAAGCGCGTTCATTCGCCGCGCCCTCCCCTGTCGGACTTGTCGAAAAAGCCCGCGATTTTTTCGGAAAGAGTCGGCTTGCGAAAAACACGGAACAACGCGCGGGCGGCAAAAACGGCGGCGACGCACAGCACAAAGTTCCCCAGCAGGTTCAAGAAGAAAGGCGCGTAGGCGTCGGCGGAAAGGAAGGAAACGGAATCGCGCGAAAAGCCCGCAAAGACCGAAAGCCCGCCGCAAAAGCCGACGGCTACAAGTTTTTCGAAATCGGGGTGTACGGATTCGCGCAGCTCGACGGCGGCGGAAAGCAGAAAAGAGCCGGCAATGTTGCACGCAAGAATCGCCAAAATGCCGTCGTCAACAACGGCGCAAACGCCGACGCGGGCGGACGCGCCAATCGCGCCGCCGAGACCTACCGCAGCCAATGTGCGCAATTTCACGAATTTGAACATTCCGCAAAAAGTGGACGCGCCGACGCCGTTTGTCGATAAAAATTTCAGGCGCAAGCTTGACATAACGGAGGAAAAGTCGGATACTTTCGCGATTATGCCGTCCAACGGTTGTTCGGAAAAATACGGCAAAAACTTACACTTAAATTATCGGGATTACCATATATGCTATTGTTCTTCTTAGGTTTGCTTTTGCTCGTCGCGGGCTACTTCGCCTACGGCAGCTTTATCGAAAAAGTCCTCGCCCCCGACGACAGGGCTACGCCCGCCGTCTCGAAGCGCGACGGCGTAGACTTTCTCACGCTCCCCCACTGGAAAAACATGCTTATCCAGTTGCTGAACATCGCGGGGGTGGGCCCCGTAATCGGCGTGATACTGGGCATAAAATTCGGGACGATGGTGTTTATAATAATTCCCGTCGGAAACATTCTCGCGGGGGCTACGCACGATTTCTTGGCGGGAATGATGTCGCTGCGCGGCGGCGGCGCAAACCTGCCCGCGCTTATCCGCCAAAACCTCGGCTCGGCGTACTCAAAATTTTTCTCGGCGTTCACGGTGCTGCTGCTGCTGCTTGTTGTTGCGGTGTTCATCAACGTGCCCGCAAACCTCATAGACAAGGAATTTCCGCAAATCAGCATCTTCTGGTGGACGGTCGGGGCAATCTTCACATACTACGTTTTGGCGACGCTCTTTCCCGTCGATAAAATCATCGGCAAAATCTATCCGCTCTTCGGCTTAATGCTGCTTGTGGGAACGCTCGCGGTCTTCGTGTCGATTTGCTTCAAGCTGATTGAGTCGCCCGAAGTTCTGGGCGAAAGCGCGAAATTCGCCGAAATGAAATGGTGCGCGGCAAACGGACACCCCGTGATTCCCCTGCTCTTTGTTACGATTGCGTGCGGTATTATTTCGGGCTTCCACGCAACGCAGTCGCCGATTGTCGCGCGGACAATGCGCTCGGAGCGCGAGGCGCGTTCCACATTCTACGGAATGATGGTACTTGAAGGCGTAATCGCCATGATTTGGGCGGCGGCGGGGCTTGCCGTCTACAACATGAAGCCCGAATACTTCCAGAAAACGCCGACCGACGTCCTCATTTACGTTTCGCAACACTTCCTCGGCACTTGGATGGGAATCGTCACGGTGTTCGCGGTCGTCATCTTGGCGATTACTTCGGGCGACACCGCCATGAGAAGCATGCGCCTGAGCATTGCGGAAATCTTTAAAATCGACCAAAAACCGATTTCGAAACGCCTGCTCACAACCCTCCCGCTTATAATCGGCACGACGGGGCTTTTGGCGTGGTCGCAAATCAGCGCGGAATCTTTCAACAACCTCTGGAACTACTTTGCGTGGGGCAACCAAGTGCTCGCGGCGTCTACGCTGCTTGCGGCGTCGGTCTGGCTGTTCAGGCTTTCGAAAAACGGATTCGTGGCGCTGCTTCCCGGAATGTTCATGGCGTTCATCGTGCTTACATACATTCTGTGGATTTCGCCCGAACACGGCGGCCCCGTCGGCTTCGGGCTTGACCTCGCCTATGCCTACGGGCTGGGCGGCGCGCTCACGATTGTGCTGTCGGTCTGGGCGTACAAGCGCGGCAAACGCGCCGAACTTTCCGCCGACGCAAACACGCTCCCCAACGAAGAAGCCGAAGGCTAACCGTGCTCGACTGGCAGATAAAACCGCTTTCGAAAAAGTCCGCCCTCTCTGACCGCGAAATCAGGGCGGGCGACACCGTCGTCTGCGCCGTCTACGTCAACGAACTCGGACAGCTCGACCGCATGGACTGCCACAAGGACGAATTTGACGACTCCAAACTGCGCGGACGCATTCTCGGCAAATGGGAGCGCGTGGTCTCGGAACACCCCGAAGCCGACGAACGCGCCGCCCGAAGAATGTCGCTCGAAAGCTCGGAAGACTTCTTCGTGTCGCTCTTCGACGCCGACACGCAAATCGAGACAGAGGAAGCGGACGTCGTAAAACAAATGCTCGCCCTACTCCTCGAACGCAAACGCATTCTGCGGGCGGTCGGACGCCCCGCGGGGGGATTCCAGAAATACGTCCAACCGTCTACCAAACGCGAATTTCTCGTCCCGCAAAAAAATCTGGACGAAGACTTGGTGTTTAAAATCCAAAACCAGCTCGGAAGCATTATCATATGATGAAAATCGCAAAAATTTTCGCGGCACTCGCCGCGCTCGCAACACTCGCGGGCTGCGCGGGCAACGAAATCAAAAACCTCGTAACTTTCCACGTCGCAACGTCGGAAACAATGCCGACATCGTTCGCGCGAGAGCCGCTGCTCATGCCCACTTCGGGCTTCACGCTCGTCTGCAACAAAGAGCCGTTCATGTATAACAACGACCTCATGCGCGTGGACGTCGCAAAAGTGAACCTCCCCGAAGGCGGCTCGCTCGACGGGCTTTACTTCACCGCAAACGAACGCGGCACAAAACGCCTCTTCACCGCAACCGCCGCAAACCTCAACAACTTCATCGTGGCTAAAATCAACGGCGAACCCTTCGCCCTGCGCCGCATCGACATGGCTATCGCCGACGGAAAGATATTCATGGTCTTCGACGCCCCCAATGGCGCGAAAATCGACAAGACCGCCGAAGACCTGAACGAGTCGATAGAAATCGCCCACAAAATCAACGATTAGCCATGCCCGCAAAAAAATTCCTGCTGTCGATTCTGGCCGCCGCCGCCCTCGCTACCGCAAACGCCGATATCCGCTGGCCGACCCCCTCAAAAGATTTCGCGCAAGGCAAACCGCCCGCCGAGTTTCTCCAACCGACAGTCAGCGGCAACCCCGCAAGCGGCGGCTTCGGCGACGTGCGCAACAACGGCTACCGATTCCACGAGGCAATCGACATCAAACCCACCAAGCGCAACAGAAAAGGCGAACCGCTCGACGACATCTACGCGGCAATGGACGGGAAAGTCGCAATGGTCAATAAGCTCGCGGGCAACAGCGGCTACGGCAGATACGTCGTGCTAATCCACCCGCAGTGCGACGTCGAAGTCTACACACTCTACGCGCATATGTCGGCAATAGACCCGAATATTTCGATAGGCTCGCAAGTCAAGGCTGGCGCAAGACTCGGACAAATGGGGCGCAGCGCAAGATACAGCATCGCCCGCCCGCAGGCGCACCTGCACTTCGAAATCGGACTCATGCTCAGCGACAGATTCGACAAGTGGTATACCGAATCGAAACGCTTTAAGGAGAAAAACTTTTTCGGCAACTATAACGGAATCAACCTCGTGGGCTTCGACCCGCTCGACTTCTACACAAAGGCAAGAGACGGACAAATCGACGACGGCTTCAAAGGACATATACTCTCGCTGCCCGTGGCGATCGTCGTAAGAATCTATACACGCCGAACGCCCGATTTTGTAAAAAAATATCCAAAACTGGTGTCGAACGACGGCGAAAAATGCGGCTGGGATATCTCGTTCACATGGTTCGGAATGCCGACAAAATTCGAGCGCATAAAAAATCCGCGGGCGGGAGCGAGAGAGGGGGACGTTGAAATAGTCAAATATAACCCCGCCGAGCTGAAACGCAAGTGCCGCAGAATGGTGGAGTTCGATAAAAAGGGAAATATAGTAATCCGCAACGAACTCAAAGACCAACTGAAACGCATTTTTCCGTAAAAATTGCTTGCGCGAAACACCGCGCAGACGTTTCATAAGAGACATGAGAACAATCGCACATATCGGTATACCGACCGACCGCGTGCCCGAAAAAGGCACATATCTTGCGGGGGCGAAACTTTACGTTAGCGACCCCGCCGACACAAAAAACAACCTTGAATTTCTGTATTTCGAGGAAGGTTGCCCGATGCCGGAAGTCATACAAAAGCGGACACATATAGCCTACTTTGTGGACGACCTCGACGCGGAATTGAAGGCGGCAAAAAAGGTGCTTGTGCCGCCGTTCGAGCCGTTCCCGCACATCAAGGCGGCATTCGTCGAAGAAGACGGAATCGGCATAGAACTCCTGCAAAAGTTCTAACTAAAAATAGCAAACCGCAACGCGGCAACAGCTGTTGCCGCATTTTTTGCGCCCATAAAAAAGCCGCCGCGTTCCCCGCGACGGCTTTCAATTTCAAGACAACGCGCCCTACCCGCGCCTGCGCCACGCGGCAAACGCCAAGGCAATCGCGCCGAATACCGCCGCATACGTCGCGGGTTCGGGAACGTTTACGGAAATGTACAACCCGCTTCCTTTAACGATGTAGTCCCACGCGCCGTCGTATTTTTCGCCGTTTATAGTAAGAATCAGAGATTCGTCTTTTACGAAGTTGTTAAAACCCGAAATAAGGGAATCGTCTTCAAACGAAATCAGCGCAATCGTGAAAGCGTCGCGTGTCGTGATGTCGTCCACAATGTTTACGGTAAGAATCGCGCCGTCTTCAAAAACCAAGCCCGAATTTGCGTCAACCTTGAAAATCGTCGACCCTGCGGAATCGGTGTTTATGAGAAGTTGACCGTCGGAAGCAAGCGTCAGAGTTTTGCCGTTTGTAATTTCGAACGCCGCGCCCTGGTCGAGCGTAAGCTTTGCGCCGCCCGAAATTGTCGCGTCGCTTTCCGAAATCTTCGCGAAAATCGCGGAGGAACGCGCGGACGAAACATACTTGCGGATTGAAAAACTTTCCGCGGCGGAAGCCATCGAAAAGTTTTTGATTACGCCGTCGCTCATTATCGTGTTCTTGTAAATCGGCGAACCGTCGGGCTTCTTGTCGAAACTTGCGCCGCGCAGATCCGCGCCCGAAAAGTCGGTGTCGTCGAGAACCGCGAGAGTGAGGTCGGCGTTTTGCAGATTTTGTTTTTTAAAGCTCCATCCGCTGAAATCATTGTCGGAAAGATTCGTGTTGGATAGGTCGCCGTTTTTATAGCTTGCCGTAGCGTAGAGCTGGGCTTTGTCGAAGCCGTAATATGTTACGGCAGTCAAGTCGGCGCCGGCGATTTTCGAGTCGGTAAAATTCGTGCCAAGCAAGTTCTTCTCGGCGAAATTCCAGCCCGAAAGGTCGTTGTTTGAAAGATTCAAACCGCCGAGCTTGTCGTTTTTGTACGTCGAAGTTTTCTCGAATTGCGCGAATGTCAAGCCGTTCAAAGTCGTGTTCGAGAGGTTTGCGCTTGCGAAGTCGGCGTTGGTGATGTCGGCATTTTCAAAGCCCGCGCCAGACAAATCCTTTTCGGCGAAATTCCAGCCGGAGAGGTTGTTCCCCGCAAGAATTACACCCTGCAAATTGCCGTCGGCATAGTTCTTCGTGGAAGCGAATTGCGATTCGGTGAAACCGTTGGCAATGGTGTTTGAAAAGTTCGCGCTGCCGATTTCCGCATTCGAAAAATCCGCGCTTGCGAGAATTGCGTTAGTGAAATCCTGCCCCTGCAAATCTACGCCGCTCAGGTCGACGTTCGTGAAGTTTGTACCCGCAAAGTTCTTGTCCTTGTAGCTTTTGGTCGAAGAAATCTGGTCTTTTATCGCCACGTTCGTGAGGTTCGCGCCGCTGATCTCGGAATCTTCGAGCTTGGCGGAGGCGAACTTCGAGTTGCTCAAATCCTTGCCAGCAAAATTCCAATTTGAAAGGTCATTTTGCGAGAAATCGATGCCCGAAAGGTCGCCGTCTTTGTAGTTCTTCGTTGCGTAAAACTGCTCTTTTGTGAGACCGCCCGCCGTCGTGTTGGTAAGGTTCGCGGCGGATATATCGAGGCCATCAAGCGTCGCGTTTTTGAACAATACATTCGAAAGGTTCAAGCCCGCAAAATTCCAGCCGCTCAAATCGTTTTCGGAGAAGTTGATTCCAGAAAGATTTTTGTCAGCAAAACTCTTTGTCGATTGCAACTGCGATTCGGTGAAGCCCTTGCCGGCAGTCTTTGAGAAGTTGGCGTTGGTTGTGTCGGCATTTGTGAAATCTGTGCCGCCAAAAGTCACATTCTCAAAGCTTGCACCACTTAGGTTTTGACCGTTAAAATCCCAATTTTCCAAATTGTTTGAACCAAGCTTTATTCCACTTAGGTCTTTGTCTTTATAGCTCTTCGTCGATTCCAGCTGGATTTCTGTAATACCACTTGAACTAAAATTAGCTCCTTTTACTGTCGCATCGGTAAAACTTGTATTAGCCAACGTTGCGCCGCTGAAATTCACATTGCTAAGCTCACTGTTTTCAAGCTTTGTATTCGTCAAGTCCGCGCCGTCGAAACTCCAAGCAGCAGCCGAAAAGTCGTTGTTCGAAAGGATAATATTCGTCATGCCATGCTTTGCCGACTTCTGTACCTTTGGCATTCGAAAAATCAGCTCCGTTTACTGTCGCGTCGGTAAACTTTGCGTTTGTCAGATTTTGCCCATTAAAATCCCAGCCACTCAAATCGTTATAACTAAGATCTATTCCGCTTAAGTCTTTATCTTGGTAGCTCTTCGTTGATTTCAACTGCGCTTCCGTAAAACCTTGGGACACGGTATCCGAAAAATTAGCTCCTTTTACTGTCGCATTGCTAAAGTCTGTATTAGTCAACGTCGACCAACCAAAGTTTGTATTAGTTAGGTTCTGACCGTTAAAATCCCAGCCGCTCAAATCGTTTGAAGTGAGGATTATTCCACTTAGGTCTTTATCTTGATAGCTCTTCGTTGATTTCAGCTGGCTTTCTGTAAAGCCGTTGGACACAGTATTCCTAAAATTAGCTCCGTTTACTATCGCATCGGTAAAGTTTGCATTAGTCAGATTTTGCCCGTTAAAATCCCAGCCACTCAAATCGTTTGAACCAAGCTTTATTCCACTTAGGTCTTTGTCTTGATAGCTCTTCGTTGATTTCAACTGGCTTTCTGTAAAACCTTTGGCTACGGTATTCGATAAATTAGCTCCATTTACTGCCGCATCAGTAAATTTAGCATTAGTTAAATTTGCATCGGCAAAGTCTGCATTTGTCAACGTCGCAAACCAAAAAATTTGCATCAGTTAGGTTAGCATTGTGGAAATTTGTACCCGCTAATGTTGCTCTTTCAAAGCCTGCCGAACTTAAATTTGCATTTGTAAAATCCGCTCTCGTATAATCAGTTTCACTGTCATAATGAGAAAATATAACACTCGATCCATTTTTAACGTAAGTATTGCGCCAAATGGAGTCCACGTGGCTTTCTTTCCAATAATCGCCGCTAAGTTCGCCTGTGTGTACGTCGTTGTCGGCAAATGCCGCGGCGGCGGCAAAGAGGGAAAGTGTAATTAGATATTTTTTCATAAACATAGTCCTATTTTGATGCTTTATCGCAGTTATTGCAGTTGCGGCTCGGGTGTTTGTTTATTTTTCTTTGGGTTCGCCACTTTTTTAATTTCTCGACAATTATTTCCCTCATTTCTCCCATAATAAACAAAATCACATAGCGCAAAACTTCGTCTCCTATTGTGCACAAGGCATCGTTCCAAAGGTTGCAGATGGCATGCCAAGTACCGCCGGTCAAAAGTTTCAGCACTTCGTTTTTAGCTGACGCGAAAGTCTGTGCGCTGACGGTTATATTAAACTTATACGAGTTATATGAAATAGACTCCAATATTTTACATACATCTACCGTGCGGACAAAGGCGTTCCAATCGGCAGGAACATATGAGCGCATATCCGCCGACTGATAGTTTGGGGTATTTCCCACGCAGACTCCTTCACGCGCGTAAAGCTCGCGAAAAACCGCGGGCAGGTATCCCCAGTATATTTCGTTTCCATTGCCGTTCTCGGCGCGCCAGCCTATGCAACGCGCGCTGCTGCCCTTTGTATTTGTATAATTGCACGTCTTCAACGACGCAAAAACTGGCGATTCAACAAACCTTTGTTTTATAGCCTCGTATTCGTCAGCCCTGAATGAATACGGCTTACACTCCTTATTAACAATTTTAAGTTTGCCCTCGGATATACAAACCAAGAACAAAGACTTTCCGCCTAATGTGGGTACAAGCAACTTGTTTCCCGAATACTCGGAAAGCATCTTTCGAATTTCCTCTATAAATTTTTCGTAGTCCATAGGAGTAAAAAAACTGAAAAATGACTATCGTATTTAAAATACGACATACATTGATTTGATTACAATACATTGATTCGCAAAATTTAAAAGAAATCGGTTTTCGGCGGCGGGACGGCGGAATACTACAATATGTGCGGAACAAAAACCGCGTCTAATCGCCGTTTTTCAAATACTTCAAAAGTTTTTTTGCAATTTAGATTTGACACTCGTATTTTAAATACGATGGACACTATACTCAATTCTATTTCGGACGTTTTAGGGCATGTCGAGGTTTCGGCTATTGATTGTGCGCGTTTTATCCGCAACATTTTAGACGCAAAGCCTGCTGGCTCGAAGTTGACCGACGCCCAGTTCATAAGCAAGGTAATCGAAAACGGAGTGCGGCACATGCGCTCGACGGAGATGTCGTTTGAGGAGGGGTTCGCCATTTACTATCAGAGCAAGCAGCACTTGCGGCACGACTCTATTCGCGACATCCGCTGCATCGGCAACCGTCTTTTACGCGCGAATCCCGAACTTTCCAAGCGCAATTTTTCGGAGCTTACGGTGTTAGAGTGCGAAACTTGGCTCAATTCCGCGTTCTCAACCCTTCCCCAGCAAAACAAAGGACGGGCAATGTTGCACGCTTTGTTCGAATTTGCAATCCGCCGCGACTGGTGCGACGTCAACCCCATCAAGCACATCGAACGCCGCAAGGTAGTTGAAAGGGAGATTGTTCCGCTAAAACTTTTCCAGATAAGGCGTCTGATAAAAAACGCCCGCAAGGAAAGTCCGCAATGCGCCGTCGCCGCCGCGATTCTCATTTACACGGGAATCCGCCCGCGCGAAGTGCGCCGCCTGCTCTGGCGCGACATCGATACCTCCGAAAACGTCATAACCGTGCGTTCGCAATGCTCAAAGACAGGCGGGGTGCGGCAGGTCGAAATTCCGCCCGTCCTGAACAGGCTCTTGAATGCGGTATGCCCCGAATCGGAGGAGTCTAAAATCTGCCCGACGGGCTGGGTGCGCCGCTGGCGCAGAATCCGCGACATTTCGGGATTCCGCAAGCTCTGGGTTTGCGACGTGCTCCGCCACACCTACGCCAGTTTCCACGCCAAACGTTATTCCGACCTGCCGCGTTTACAGCTGAACATGGGGCATGCAGACATCGCGCTTTTGCGTTCGCGCTATGTCAACATGCACGGCATTGAGAGGCTTGAAGCCCGCTATTTTTTCAACTAAGAGTCTGCGTTCCGCCGCCCTATTTTACCGTGATGAAGGCGGATTTTTCCTCTCCCTTTTCGGTCGTCCACGACACTCTGTATTTCCCCTTGAAGCCCCTGAATTTTATTTCGCCGTTTTCGTTCGGCTCGGCTTCCAAATTCGTTCGCCACTCATTTTCCACAAGTTCCGATAGCGCGTAGTATGCGGGTTTCGGGTTCATCTCGCGGGTGAAAAGACCCGAAATCGACGGTTCGCCCGGTGCGCCGCAATCGTCAACGACGTTCCACCACGTTATTCCGACCACCGACTTCCGGCTAAACCACATTCTATACAGGTTGCGCGTAATGATAGCCTGTATCATTTTTCCGCGTTCGGTATTATCGGGCGCACTGATTGTGATTTCGCTCATGTGAATCGGGCGGTTTGCGCGTTCGACCATTTCGAACGCCTCGCGCATGTGTTGGGGCGAAATTTTCAGAATGTCGAGCCGGAAGCGTTTGTTGTCGGTCGGCTTGCCGTCGGCGATTAGCTTCACGACCTCGGGCTTGAAAAGGTGCATTTGCCAGCCGACGACGTCGATTTTGCAGCCGCGGGCGACGAGGTCGCGAATCTGAGTGTCGTATTTTTCAAGGCGGAACGGCCCGTAGGGGTTTTCGTTGATGTTGAGTTTTACGCTCTGCGGGAACGCTTTTTGCGCAACTTGGAAGCCGTCGTAGGCGTAGTCGGCGGGCAAAATTCCGTAGCGGACGCCCTTGGAGAAAATTCCGCCAACGTTCATATGTCCGTCGGCGAAGTCTTCAAGGCTCTCGTTGACGACGTCCCAGCTTTCGATTTTGTCGCCGTAGTATTCGGCAAGGCGGGCAATGCGGCGGGCGAACTGGCGTTTGAGGTTTTTGCCGAAGTCTGGAATGTAGGCGTCGAGGTCGGCGGCGGACATTTTCCTGTAAAGCGGAGTGTATTGTTCGCGGACGACTTTCACGCCGTCTTTCATAGGCGTTTTGATAAGTTTTGAGAATTTTTCGCGTTCGTCGTCGGTAAGGCACTTGTCGTAGAGCCAAACCGGAATTTGATAAGTTTTATTACCCCATATCAGCGCGTGCCCGTGGACGCGCACGCCCCTGTCTTTCAAAAAGTTCACGACGGGGTCGGTCGGCGGGCGCCGCCAGTGGATTTGCGTCTTGGGATTTTCGGCGTTTGCCCAGAAATCCTGAGAGTCCCAGTATTCGCCCGCTGTGCGCATGCGGCCGTCCTGCATTTCGAACTTGCCCCAGTAGAATGCGACCGTCGCCGAATTGAAGAGCGTGCCGAAGAGCGACTTGTATTTTGCGTTGAGCGTTTTGTCGCCAAGCTGGTCGAAGTTGAAGATGTGCGCCCCGAAATAGAATTCGTGCGAAATCTGCGCGACTTTCACCTTTGTTCCCGCCGCGATTTTGCCGACATAAAGCGTTGCGTCTGCCTTGCGGTTTGCCTCGATATCGCGGTCAATGTCGGAGTTAAGGTCGCCGTTCCACTGTTCCCAGTACGACTTCGCCATAATTCCCTGCGTGTCCTCCGCGCCGTTTTTCGGAATTTTTATCTCCGACGCAAACGCCGAAACCGCGCAAAGCGCAAAAGCCGCCAGCCCGCCCTCAATAACAGATATTCTCATAATTTGATTCCCTCCTGATTGTTGTTGTTGTTTCGAGAAAGATTTCCTATTTTTCAGCGCGCCACTTGGCGTCGAGGTCGCTCCAATCCTTTATATAATAGTCGTAGTCGCCGCGTTTCGGCTTCTTAATTTTTGCGGCAAGGCTTTCAAACGGCGGCAAGGAGGCGTCGTAGCCGTTTTCGGGAATGTCGATTTCGGCAAGCCACGCAATCGTGTTCAGCACGAGCTTCCGATAGTCTTTTTGCGCGAGCGTCCACGGAACGTGCCCGCCCATGATTCCGAAGCCGCGCGTGCCGTTGGGGTTTTCTACAACCCACGCGATTGTCTCGAACCTGCCCTTCCCCAGCTCGGCCTGCACCGATTTCGGCGCGCTGCGGCGTTTGCGGATTTTGTCTGGAACCTGCGTTTGAATCAGCGGCGTGATTTTCTGCGCCGCGTTTTTTGAGAACGCTATGTTGAAGTGCCACTCGTCGTAAATCGAAAACGGTTTGACGCCGCTGAGCGCGGGGTGCGAGCCGAGCCTGAAATCGGCGGCGTAGAACGGATTGTAGGAAAAGCCATTTTGATAGTGCCCGCCAATCAGCGAATCGAACGCGGCGTTGTCGGCGGGAGAGTCGAACATGAGCGTGTAGTGGAATGCGCCGATGTTCACGCCCTTGGCGTTGAGTTTTTCGAGCAGGTCGGTTTTGCCGGCGAACGGGTGGTTTTTCTCGCCCTCGGTCGAAATCACGATGGCGTCGGCGTCGGCGAGCGCGGAGAGGTCGGGAGTTTTTTCGGTATCGAGCCATTCGGCGCGGACTTTCCCGCCCATCGACTCGTTGACCATGCCGACGAGTTCTTCGCACATGATGGCGTGCTCGTGGTCGCCCCACAGGTGGATTGAATTACCCGAAACAAAAACGACTTTCTTGGGAGAAGCCGCGCACCCCGCCAACAAAACCGCCGCGCCCGCGCAAACCGCAAAATTAAAAGCTTTAAACATGCGGACGATTTTAGCAGGCGGCAGAGGCATTGCAACCAGAAACGCAAACGCCCCGCGCAAAAGTCGCCCACGCCCGCGCGGAAACGCGCAAACGGGGTTGTCTACTTATAGAGTTCGGGGTTGATTCCGAGTTTTTTGATTTTGTAGAGGATTACCCGCTGCGTTGCGCCGAGGTGTTTGGCGGCGGCGGAGGCGTTGCCCTTTTTGAGTTTCAGGGCCTCCACAATCAGCTCCTTTTCGAAGCTCGACACAAGCGACTCGTAGTCTCCGCCCGCGGTCGCCGAGGTCAGCGAAGTTTCGGTGTTTTCGGCGGTTTGCAGGGACGGCGGCAGATTGTATCCGCTGATTACGTTGTCGGAGGTATTGAGGACTGCGTACTCTATGCAGTTTTCAAGCTCGCGGACATTCCCCGGCCAATAATATGAAGTCATCATATTTATTGCTGGGGTAGAAATCCTGATTATCTGTTTTGAGTGTATATTATTATATTTCCTCAAAAAATGTTCCGCGAGCAGCACGATATCGCTTTTTCTGTTTCTGAGCGCGGGCATGTAAATCGGGAAGACATTGAGGCGGTAGTACAAGTCTTCGCGGAAAGTTCCCGCGCGTATCATCTCTTCGAGGTTGCGGCTGGTTGCGGCGATAATGCGCACGTCAACCCTGCGTTCCTCGTTTCCGCCCACGCGGTAGAAAGTGTGCTCCTGAATGAAGCGCAGGAGTTTGAGCTGCATGGGCAGGGAAAGGTCTCCTATTTCGTCGAGGAAGAGCGTGCCCTTGTCGGCGAGCTCCGCAAGCCCGATTTTGCGGTTGACCGCCCCCGTAAACGACCCCTTTTCGTGCCCGAAAAGTTCGCTTTCGATAAGCCCTTCGGGGAGCGCCGCGCAGTTTACTACCACGAACGGGTTTTCCCTGCGTAGCGAATTGCGCTGTATCGCCTTTGCCACAAGCTCTTTGCCCGTGCCCGACTCTCCGCGAATCAGAACCGTCGCGTTGGAGGCGGCGACTTTCGAAATCATCGAATAGACTTTTTTCATGTTGCTGCAATTCCCGATGATTTCCGTCGGGCGCAGCTTGTTTTCGAGTTCGAGTTTGAGGGCGAGGCTTTCGCTTAAAAGTTTTTCCTTTTCCTCGTGCGCGGAGTATGCGGCGAAAATCGCGTCCGCGGTGATGTTTGCGATTGTTTCGAGGAGGTGGTAGTCGGCTTTAAGGTCGGTATTTTTTTCGACTTTGCGGTCAATGCTGAGCGTGCCGATTACGTCGTCTTTATAGACAATCGGAACGCAGATGAACGCCACGCCCTTTTCGCCGTCGCGGGCTTTTGTGCGGTTGAGAAAGCCCTTTTCCTTCGAGATGTCTGGAATGATTTTTCCCTTGCCCGTCGCGGCGACCTGCCCCGTAATGCCCTCGCCCACGCGGTACAGCCCGCGGTCGATTTCCTCTCTGCTAAGCCCTTCGGACGCCTCGATTACAAGGACGTCGCCCTCGCGCATGGTGAGAGTGCCGCGAAGCAGCCCCATTTCGAGATGGAGAATTTTCAGCACTTCGCGCAAAAGGTCTGGCACGCTCGTCCTCAAAGCGACGAGATGGCTGATTTTGTTTAATACGGCTACTTCTACGTGGAGGCTCATAAATTAATATGCGCTCACTTTATCAAATTTTTCAGGTACAAGTCAACACTGCGGGCGAGATTTTTTCCCGACTGGATAGCCCGAACAACAAGCGACGGCCCGCTTACGGAGTCTCCCGCCGCGAAAACGCCCTCTATGTTTGTCGAGAAATTTTCGTCCACTTTAATCATCGAGCGCGGCGAGAGCATTACGCCGAGGCTGTCCACGATTCCGCGCGTATCGACACCCGTAAATCCCATGCTAAGCAGAATCAAATCCGCCTCGATTTTGAATTTGGAATTGGGGCGTTCGGTGAAAGATTTGGGGCGTCCGAGAGAGTCGAAAGCCCAGTCGCACGCGACAAGCGACGCCGACTTAACCGCGCCCGCCTTGCCGTGTATTTCCTTGACGTTGACCGCCCACATGCGCGTGCCGCCCTCCAAGTGGCTGCTCGAAGTTCTGAGCTTGTACGGCCAGTCCGGCCACGGCGTGGAGCTGTGGCGTTCGGCGGGCGGTTCGGGCATGATTTCCACCTGCACGACCGATTTCGCCCCCTGTCGAAACGCCGTACCCATGCAGTCGCTACCCGTGTCGCCGCCGCCGACAATCAGCACGCGTTTGTCTTTTGCCGAAACTGTCGGCTCGTCGATTTCGCCGCTGTTTACGCGGTTTTGCGAAGTGAGAAATTCGAGCGCGAAATGCACGCCGTCGAGGTTGCGCCCCGCGACGTTTTCGCCCAGTCCGCGCGGAACCTGCGTGCCGAGACAGAGGCACACGGCGTCGAATTTTCGGCGCAGGTATTCGGCGGAAATGTCCGAGCCTATTTCCACGCCGCCCTCAAACAAAATCCCCGACGACGACAGCACGTCGATTCGCCTTTCTACGGCGCTCTTTTTGAGCTTGAAGTCGGGAATGCCGTAGCGGAGGAGTCCGCCGAAATTGTCGTTGCGCTCGAACACAACGACCTCGTGCCCGCAGCGGTTGAGCGCGTCCGCCGCCGCCAGCCCCGAAGGCCCGGAGCCGACGACCGCCACGCGCATGCCCGTGTGCCTGTACGGTTTGTACGGCTCTACGTATCCCTTGCGGAAGGCGTTTTCGATGATGTTGTATTCAATCTGCCGAATCGAAACGGGATCGGACGACAAGCCCGCGCAACATGCCGCCTCGCACAGGGCGGGGCACACGCGAGATGTGAACTCGGGGAAAGGCGACGTTTCGGAGAGCACATAGTAGGCGTCTCGCATGCGTTTTTCGCGGACGGCTTTGTTGAACTCCTGAATCGAGTTTCCGAGAGGGCACCCCGCTCCGTGGCAGAACGGAATGCCGCAGCCCATGCAGCGTGTTGCCTGAACTTCCGCCTGTTCGAGAGTCGGGTGGATTTCGACCTCGTCGAAGTCCGCCGTGCGCCCCTCCCGATAGCCCGCGTTCAGGCGCGGTATGTTTAAGAATTCGGACGACATTGTTTTTTTAGACGTGCTTCTCCTTCACCTCGTCGCCGCCGACGAGCTTTCCGAGAACTTTTCTGTATTCAATCGGGAAGACCTTGACGAACTTCGGCAGTTCGTTTTCCCAATTTACAAGAATTTCCTTTGCGCGCTTGGAGTCCGTCGAGATGTAGAAGTCTTCGATGAGCGACTTCAATTCGATGTCGTCCGCCGAGCCTTCCGCGACGCTTTCCAAGTCCACCGACTGCAAGTTGCAGCGCATGTCGAAGTTTCCGAGTTCGTCGTAGACGTACGCGAAGCCGCCAGTCATGCCCGCCGCGAAGTTGAAGCCGGTCGGGCCGAGGCAGACTACGCGCCCGCCGGTCATGTATTCGCAGCAGTGGTCGCCGACGCCCTCCACTACGAAAGTCGCGCCGCTGTTTCTGATTGCGAAACGCTCGCCCGCCTTGCCGTTCACGAAGACCTTGCCGCTTGTCGCGCCGTAGCCTATGACGTTGCCCGCGATTACGTTCGACGAGCTGTCGAGCTTGGAGTCTCTGGGCAGGCGCACGACTATCGTGCCGCCCGAAAGGCTCTTTGCCATGTAGTCGTTGGCTTCGCCTTCGAGAATGAACGTAGCCCCCGCAGGGAGGAACGCTCCGAAGCTCTGCCCCGCAACGCCGGTAAAGTCGATTTTCACGGTGTCGGCGGGAAGCCCCGCGTGGCCGTACTTCTTGGCGATGTGGTTTGCGAGCATTGCGCCCACGCTTCGGTCGGAGTTGCGGATTTCCATCTTGATTTCGACGGGTTCGCCGCTCTGGATATTCGGCTCTACCTGCGCGAGAATCTTCTTGTCGTACGCGCCGGCGAGTTCGCGCGGAGCGAGTCCCGCGCTTCTGCGCGGCAGGGACGCGTCGCCGACCTGTTCGAAAATCTTGGAGAAGTCGAGGTTCTTCGACTTCCAGAATTCGATTGCGTAGTTCGTTTCGAGAAGGTCGCTTCTGCCGACCGCTTCGTCGATTGAGCGCAGACCGAGGGACGCGAGGATTTCGCGGACTTCGTTTGCGAGGAAGCGCAGGAAGTTTTCGATGTGTTCGGGCTTGCCCTTGAAGCACTTTCTCAAACGCGGGTCCTGCGTGGCGACGCCGACGGGGCAGGAATTGTCGTGGCACTTGCGCATCATCACGCAGCCGAGCGTTACGAGAATCGTAGTAGCAAAGCCGAATTCCTCCGCGCCGAGCAACGCGCCGATTACGACGTCGCGCCCCGTCTTCATCTGTCCGTCAACCTGAACGCGAATCTTGTCGCGCAGTCCGTTGAGGCGCAGCGTCTGCTGGGCTTCGGCGATGCCGAGTTCCCACGGCAGACCCGCGTACTTAATGCTTGTAAGCGGCGACGCGCCCGTGCCGCCGTCGTGCCCGCTGATGAGCACGACATCCGCCTTAGCCTTTGCGACGCCCGCGGCGACAGTTCCCACGCCGACTTCCGAAACGAGCTTTACGGAAATTCGCGCCTGTTCGTTTGCGTTGCGCAGGTCGTAGATGAGCTGCGCCAAGTCTTCGATTGAGTAGATGTCGTGGTGCGGCGGCGGGGAAATAAGCGTTACCCCGGCGGTCGCGTGGCGGACCCGCGCGATGATTTCGTTTACCTTGTAGCCGGGGAGCTGTCCGCCCTCGCCGGGCTTCGCGCCCTGCGCCACCTTGATTTGCAGTTCCTTTGCGTTAGCAAGGTATTCGGCGGTGACGCCGAAACGTCCGCTTGCAACCTGCTTGATTGCGCTCGAAATGTCGCCCGCCTTGCCGATGTTGGCGTAGCGCGCGGGGTCTTCGCCGCCCTCGCCGCAGTTGCTCATTCCGCCGAGCCTGTTCATGGCAAGCGCGATTGTCTCGTGCGCTTCGGGGCTGATTGAGCCGAAGCTCATCGCTCCCGTTACAAAGCGGCGGATAATGGATTCGACGGGTTCGACCTCCTCAATCGGAATCGCCTTTGTGGGCTTGAACTTGAACAGCCCGCGGAGCGTGCAGAGGTGGTGCGACTGGTCGTTGATGAAGTTTGCGTATTCGCGGTACTTCGCCTCGTCGTTTTCGCGGACGGCGCGTTGCAGAAGCGTGATTGTCTGCGGAGTCCAGAGGTGGTGTTCGCCGTCCTTCTTGAACTTGTACTTGCCTGCGTTTTCGAGGACATTTTCGAAGTTCGGCTTCGGATAGTGCGCGTTGTGGTAGCGGGCAAGAGACTCGGACGCGATTTCCGTAAGCCCGATTCCGCCGACTCTCGACGCCGTGGGCGCAAAATACTTGTCCACCAAGTCCGCGCCGAGACCGACCGCCTCGAACACCTGCGCCTGACGGTAGCTGCGGAGCGTGGAAATGCCCATCTTCGACATTACCTTCAAAATGCCCTTGCAAATCGCCTTGATGTAGTTGGCGACCGCTCCCGCCGCGTCGATGTTCTTAATGCGACCCTCTTCCACCATGTTGGCTATGCTTTCGATTGCCAAGTAGGGGTTGATTGCCGTCGCGCCGTAGCCCAAAAGCAGGCAGAAGTGCGCGATTTCGCGTGCCTCGCCCGTTTCCGCCACGATGCCCGCGCTTGTGCGCATGTTCTTTTCGACAAGGTGTCTGTTGACCGCCGCAACCGCTAGCAACATCGGTATCGGGGCGTGTCCGTAGGAGAGGTTCTTGTCGCTCAAAATTATGACGCTCTTGCCGTCGCGGACTGCCTGCTCGGCTTCGGCGCAGATTTTGTCGAGGGCAAGCTCCAAGCCGTGCGCGCCGCCCGCCGCCGAAAATTCGGCGAGGATTCTCCGCGCCTGAAAGTTCTCGACCTTCGAGGTGCAAATGCAGTTTACGTCGCGGTTTGCGAGAATCGGGTGCGGAAGCTTCAAGAGGTGCGCGTGCGACGGAAGCTCCACAAGCGTGTTGCCCTGGTTGCCGATGTACGTCATCAGGCTCATCACAAGCTGCTCGCGAATCGGGTCAATCGGCGGGTTGGTAACCTGCGCAAAAAGCTGCTTGAAGTAGTCGTAGAGCAGCTGCGCCTTGTCGGACAAAACCGCCAACGCCGCGTCGTTGCCCATCGAGCCGTTCGGCTCCTGCCCATTTTCCGCCATCGGGCGCAGAATCATGTCCATGTCTTCGGCGGTGTAGCCGAAGAGCTTCTGGCGCTGAATGAGGTTCTCGCCGACAATCGGGTCGGGCACGGATTCGAAAATACCGCTAAGGGTAATGCGGTTGTCGTCAACCCACCTGCGGTAGGGCTTTGCGCGGGCAACGAGCGTCTTGATTTCCTTGTCGAAAAGGATTCTGTGCTTTTCGAGGTCGAGGTAGATCATCTCGCCCGCGCCGAGCTTGCCGCGGCGGAGCACCAAGTTTTCGGGAATGTCGAGCACGCCCGTTTCCGACGCCAAGACGAACAGACCGTCCGAGCAAATCGTGTAGCGGGCGGGACGCAGGCCGTTGCGGTCGAGCAACGCGCCCGCCTTTGTGCCGTCGGTAAACGCCAGAGCCGCAGGGCCGTCCCACGGTTCGGAAACGCCAGAGTTGTATTCGAAGAATCCAGCGATATCCTTGCTAACGTAGAAATTCTTGCCCCACGCCTGCGGAACAAGCATGAGCATTGTGTGCGCAAGGCTTCTGCCCGCCGACGCGTAAAGCTCTACGGCGTTGTCGAGGCAGGCGGAGTCGCTCTGGTTTTCGCGGATTACGGGGATTACCTTGGAAATGTTTTCGCCGAACAGCGGCGATTCGAAGTGCGTCTCGCGCGAGCGCATCTGGTTGATGTTGCCGCGCAGCGTGTTGATTTCGCCGTTGTGCGCCAAATATCTGAACGGCTGGGCGAGCTGCCAAGTCGGGAAAGTGTTGGTGCTATAACGTTGGTGGACGAGCGCGATTGCGCTCTTGAAAGTCTTGTCGGCGAGGTCGGGATAGAACGCCTTCAACTGCGGGGCGTTCAGAAGTCCCTTATATACTATCGTGCGACACGAGAGCGTGCAGACGTAGAATGTGTCGCCCGCGGAAGTCTTGGCGTCGATGTTCTTTTCAATCACGCGGCGCAAAATGTAAAGGGCGCGTTCGAAGTCCGCCTCGCTGCGCTCGCCGCGCCCCGAAACGAAAACCTGCTCTATGCGCGGGCATGTCGAAAGCGCGACGCCCCCGATTGCCGATTCGTCAACGGGAACTTTTCTCCATGCTATGATAGACATTCCCTCTTCGGCGACCGCCGCTTCCACAACCGCCCTGCACTTTTGCGCAAGGTCTTCCTCGCGCGGGAGGAAAATCATGCCGACGGCATATTCGCCCGCCTTAGGCAAACCAGAAATCTGCGCACGAAAAAATTCGTCGGGAATCTGAACCATTATACCCGCGCCGTCGCCCGTCTGCGAGTCTCCGCCGACCGCGCCCCTGTGCATCAGGCGTTCGAGAATCTGCACGCCGTTGTCTACAATGGAATGCTTTTTTACGCCGTTGATGTCGGCTACCATTCCGACGCCGCAGGCGTCGTGTTCGTTAGATGCATTGTACAGCCCTTGGGGCTGCGGGTAATAACTGTTTTGTATTCGTTGCATATTTGTTTTGGTAATTATGATTTACTTCAAGCACATTCCGTGCCAATTTTGTAGCACTTTTCGCAATTTACTAATAACCAGCGCAGAACAATGTTTTATTGCCAAAACTACAATTTTGGGGCGGCGGCGCATTTCAGATTTACGACAATTTTGTAGCGGGCTGCATTTTTGCGCCACAAAATTGTCGCAACATAATTGGCGCAAATCGGCGGTTTGGGCGTTTTGAAAATTGACATTTCGGGGTAAAGCTACAATCTGCATAGTATATATAACATAAAGGCGCAAAATACCGCCGAAAGCCGATAAAAATACGCCGATACCGCCGTTTGAAAAATTCTGGCACGGCATCTGCTACACTATCAGCAGTTCCATTTTAAACAACACAAGGACAATCATGAATGCAAGAAAACAAGCATTGACGAAGATTTCGGAAACCCCCAAGGTTTACGAAAATCTCGAAACTCCCTACGACATCGACACCCAGTACGGCGTCGATACGTTCGGACTCAAAACGATGGAGGCGTACTTGTCGAAGCCCATCTACAAAAGACTTCGCAATACGATTGAGCAGGGAGTTGCCCTCGACGCGGCTGTCGCCGACGACGTGGCGCACGCAATGAAAATCTGGGCTATGAGCCGCGGCGCGACCCACTACACCCACTGGTTCCTGCCCCTCACGGGTTCGAGCGCGGAAAAACACGACGCATTCCTCGACCCCACAAGCGACGGTCAGGCAATCACGCGCTTTTCGGGCAAAAACCTCATTCTCGGCGAACCCGACGCGTCGAGCTTCCCGTCGGGCGGTCTGCGCTCCACGTTCGAAGCCCGCGGCTACACCGCTTGGGATCCGACCAGCCCCGCATTCATCAAAAGAAGCGGCGGCGTCGCGACGCTCTGCATTCCCACAATGTTCTGTTCCTACACGGGCGAAGTGCTCGACAAAAAGACGCCGCTTCTGCGCTCCATACAGGTTTTGGGTGCGCAGACAAAACGCCTGATGAAGTGCTTCGGAATCGAAGAGGACGCCCGCGCAAACGTAACGCTCGGCGCGGAACAGGAATACTTCCTCGTAGACCGCGAACTCTACGTACAACGCCCCGACCTCATGCAGACGGGCAGAACGCTCTTCGGCGCTCCTCCGCAAAAGCACCAGCAGCTTGAAGACCACTATTTCGGAGCAATCAAGCCGCGCATCATCAATTTCATGCACGACGTCGATTTGGAGCTTTGGAAAATCGGAATTCCCGCAAAGACGCGCCACAACGAAGTTGCGCCCGCGCAGTTCGAAATCGCGCCCGTGTTCGAAGAGCTGAACTTGGCGACAGACCATAACATGATGATTATGGAAATTCTGCGCAACGTGGCGGAAAAACACGGTTTGGTATGCCTGCTGCACGAAAAGCCCTTCGCGGGAATCAACGGTTCGGGCAAGCACAACAACTGGTCGATTTCCTACGGCGACAGAAACCTGCTCAACCCCGGAACGAATCCGCACGAAAACGCGATATTCCTCACGACTCTCTGCGCGGTAATTCAGGCGGTAGACAAACACGCCGACCTGCTCCGCTCGGCGACTGCGGGCGCCGGCAACGACCACCGTCTGGGCGCGAACGAAGCACCGCCGGCCATCATCTCGATGTTCCTCGGCGAACAGCTTGCCGACATCATCGACCAAATCGAAGCCGGCGCGGCGAAAAGCTCGAAGAACAGCAACTACCTCAAAGTCGGCGTCGATACCCTGCCCCCGCTCCCGACGGACGCGACGGACAGAAACCGCACAAGCCCCTTCGCTTTCACGGGCAACAAGTTCGAATTCCGCGCGGCGGGTTCGTCGCAGTCGTGCGCAAGCCCGAACATCGTGCTGAACACGATTGTCGCCGAGGCTTTCGACGAAATCGCGACAAAGCTCGAAGCCCTGCCGAAGGCCGACTTCCAGAAGGGTCTGCAAAAGATTCTCCAATCGATTGTCAAGGCGCACAAGCGCGTAATCTTCAACGGCGACGGCTACAAGGAAAATTGGAAGAAGGAAGCCGCAAAACGCGGTCTGCCCAACCTGCCCAATACTCCCGCCGCGCTCGAACCGCTCAAAGACCCGAAGAACATCGAACTTTTCAAGAAGTACGGCGTCTTCAATTCGAGCGAAATGCTCTCGCGCTACGAAGTGTTCATGGAGGAATACAGCAAGAAAGTACACATCGAAACGGCTCTCGCGCTGAACATCTCCAAGACAATCATCATGCCCGCCGCGGAAAAATACCTCGGCAAGCTTGCCGAAACGGCGAAAAACGTCGCGGACGCAAAGTTCGGCAAAAACAAGGGCTTGGAAGCCAAGGGCAAACTGATTAACGCTCTCGTAGACAAGCTCGCAAGCGCGAACGACAAGCTCGAAAAGCTGGTTGTGGAAAACGCCGACCCGCTCAAAAAGCTCGCGGCAATGGGCGATGTCCGCACGATTGTGGACAAGCTCGAAGTCGAACTGGACGACGCGCTCTGGCCGATGCCGAAATATTCGGAGTTGCTTTTCATATACTAATCTCCATCTATCCGCAGGGACGCCCGATTTCGGGCGTCCTTTTTTTTTGCGCCCCGCGCGGCGGAGCACCGCGACTTGCGGAGGCTCGCCGACTCCTCAAAAAATGCGGCGTCCGCTCTTGCTTTCATGCTTGCAAGAAATCGGAGGGTACGGTAGAAAAATTCCCCATGAAAAAACACACATTGAAAATTCTTGCGATTGCCTGCACACTTTGCGCATGCGCATTCGGCGGGACAAAAACTACGCGCAACCCCGCCATAGGCGGCTGGTACGCCGACCCGCAAATAAGAATCTACAACGGGCAGTACTGGATTTACGCGACATACTCCGACGCCTACGACAAACAGGTTTTCCTTGACTGCTTTTCGTCGCCCGACATGGCAACGTGGACACACCACAAAAACATAATCACCGCAGACGAAGTAAAGTGGCTCAAACGCGCCCTCTGGGCGCCCGATTCAATTGAAAAAGACGGCAAATACTTTCTGTTTTTTGCCTGCAACGACGCAACCCCCGTCGACAAAAAAAACGGCAACATGGCAAAACGCAAATTCGGAGAGCGCGAATACGGCGGAATCGGCGTCGGGGTCGCCGACAAGCCCGAAGGCCCGTACAAAGACCTCATCGGCAAGCCGCTTGTGGACGAATTTTACAACGGGGCGCAGCCTATCGACCAGTATGTTTTCGAATACAAAAATTCATACTACATGACATACGGCGGTTGGGGAAAATGCAATATCGTAAAACTTGCCGACGACTTCAAATCGCTCGACAAGCTGCCCGACGGCTCTATCTACAAAGACATCACCCCCGAAGGCTACACGGAAGGCTCGGTGATGTTCGAGCGCAGGGGAAAGTGGTATTTCATGTGGTCGGAAGGCGTGTGGGCGGGCAACAACTACAAGGTTGCCTACGGCATTGCCGACACGCCGTTCGGGCCGTTCAAAAGGCTCGGCACTGTCTTGGAATCGGAACGCCCGCTTGCGACGGGCGCGGGACACCACAGCGTTGTAAACATTCCGAACACCGACGACTGGTACATCTGCTACCACCGCCGCCCCATTCCGAACCGCGGCACACACCACCGCGTTGTCTGCATAGACAAAATGTTTTTCGACGCCGACGGCAAAATCCTGCCCGTAAAGATGACAGAACAGGGCGTCGAGCCGCGCCCGCTGAAATAGCCGCCGCGCCGGCGCGGCGCAGGAACCAAAAGCCCCGACACCTGCGCGATTCAAAAATAAGCTAAATTACCCGAATCAAAAAAAAACGCGCCGGCACAGTGCTAAATGAAAAACGCCGCGCATGTTCCGCGCGGCGTTTGTGTTTTACTTGAAATTGAATCAAATGCCGAAAATAGTCGGCTACACTTTGGATTTTGCGAATTCGGTAAAGCGTTGTTCGCGTATGAGGGTGATTTTTACGGCGAGGGCGTTGTCTACCGTCTCCTCTATCTTTCTGCGGATTTTTCCCGCAATTTCCTGCGCCTCGACGTCGCTTACGGCGTCGGGCGAAACTACGACGCGCAGTTCGCGCCCCGCCTGCAAAACGTACGCGCCCGCCACGCCGTCGAATTCAAGCGCGATGCTTTCTAGCGTCTTGATTCGGCGGATATAGCCCTCGGTCGCCTCCATTCTCGCCCCCGGTCGCGTCGCCGAAAGGGTGTCCGCCACGCGCAAAATCACCGAGTATACGCTCGCCGCTCCCACTTCACCGTGGTGCGATTCCACCGCGTTCACAACAGTGTCCGACTCTCCCGAATGCGCAAGCAACGCCGCCCCCGCCTTTGCGTGCGACAAGTCAGAATCGGGCAGAGCCTTGCCGATGTCGTGGAAAAGCCCCACGCGCTTTGCAATCGAGGTGTCGCAGTTCAATTCCGCCGCGATAAGCGCGCAGAGTTTCGCGGTTTCGACGGAATGCGCAAGGGTATTCTGGTTGAGCGAAAGGTGGAAAGAGAGCCTGCCCAAAGTCGCCAAAACGTCGGGGTGCACACGCGCCAAGCCGAGATCTTCGGCGGCTTTCGAGCCGATGTCGTAGACGTGCTGCTCCATGTTTTTCTTTGCCGACTCCGCCGCATGCTCGATTGACGCGGGGTTGATTCTGCCGTCGGCTATCAACGCTTCGAGCGCGATTTTTGCGGCCTCCCTGCGGACGGGATTGAACGACGACACCGAAACGCTGTCGGGCGTTTCGTCGATTACGAGCGTCGTTCCCGTAGCCGCCTCGAACGAACGGATATTGCGCCCCTCCCTGCCGATGAGCCTGCCTTTCATGGCGTCGTCGGGAATTTTTACGGCGCACGCCTGAACGGACTGCGGAAGAGAGGTTGCGATGCGCTGCATGGCGTCAACCAAAATGCGCTGCGCGGCGTCGTCCGCGTCTTTTTTCGATTTTTCGAGGAGTGCCGAGCGGTAGAGGGCGAGGTCTTCCACGCACTTCTTTTCGATTTCGCGCTTGGCGTCGCCGCGAATGTCCTCGATGTCGAGCTTTGCAAGCTGCGCGAGTTTGACGGCATATTCCTCCGACTTCCTGCGGTAGTCCTCCTTCATTTTTGCGAAGCGCGTAAATTCGGCGTCGGCGCGTTCGGCGGCGCGTTCGGCGTTTTGGACGCGGATTTTCGCCTCGGCGAGCTTTTCGTCCTGCTCGCGCTTGGCGACGCGGGCGAGCGAAAGCATGTCCTCGTACTCCGACTTCATCTCGATTTCGCGCTCTTTCAGGAGCATTTCAAGCTCGTTGCGCTTTTTCTCGTATTTGACAAGTTCGTCGTTTCTGATTGTTTCCGCCTCCGACTCCATTTTGTTGCGGAGCGAATTTACCCGCACCACCAGAATGATGCACTCGGCAAACAGGCACGCCGCCAAGACGCCGAGGACAATGGAGTTCCAGTCAAATATTTCTAAATTCATTTTTACAGAGTAGTGGGCGCGGAAACGCTTATGAAAAAATTTCCACTATTAATGTATTATATTTTGACAAACGCAAGCAGAATGAGTTGCGCGCAAAAATAAAAAAAGCCCGCCGAAATGCGGGCTTTGACCATGAGAAAAATTCCGGATTAACGGCGTCTGCGGTAGAGCGCAAGCGCGAGCGCGATGCCGCCGAAAATCGCCGCCCATTCGGCGGGTTCGGGAATGTTTGAAACGATGTTGAGGAATCCGTTCTGGATTTCCCAGTGTTCGCCTTCTCCGCAAAGCGTTTTGCCGTCCTTGTCGTATGCTACAAGCTTAATGTTTTTTACGACGGAAGTATTGCCGAGTTTCGTGATTTTCAGGAGGGCATCGCCTACAAGTTCAATGTTGCTTGTGTCGTTGATTTTGAACGTGTCGTTTACGAAATCGTTAAGAATAAGCGATTCCGTTCCGTCGAACGGGTAGGTATTTACTTCGTTTACGTCGAGCTTTGCGGCAGTGAGCAGACCGTGCGTGGCGGACAAGTTGATTGTAAGCGACGACCTACCCTGAAATTGGATATTGCCGAGCTTCAAATCTGTCGTCGCCGAAACGTCGATAATGCCCCTTGTTGCCGAACCGAGAACAATGCTTGGTTTGCCGCCGCTTGCCGTCGAAAGAACGTCGTTGGCGCCGATGATAAGCTTAGCGCCGGTGCCGCCGAAAATTATTCTTCCGACCGTTGTTTTTGAACCTTCTTTGAGGTTTATAATCCCGCCGTCCCTGAGCCTCATCGAGCCGTTTTTGAAGTTGAGAACGCCGCCGTCAAACACGCGCATTTCGTTGCCGGAACCGACGACTTCAAGGTTGTAGCCGTTGGTGTCGGTGGGAATTTGCGCCGAATTTGTTCCGTACGCGGTTTCAACCGTGCCGTAAATGTCTATGCGCTGGCCTTTCGACGCCGTACTCCAACCGGGGTTATTACCCGTATAGACGTAGAGCGTGCTGCCCTTGTTTACCTGAATTCTGCCTTTGTTTGCGAGAGGGTCGGTCGCATTTTTGATTGTAAGGACGCCCGTCTGCGAGCCGTCTTGCGTGCCGATTTGGAGCAAAACCTGATTGATTTCAAGCTGGCCTTCGAACACCTGCTCGCCGACAAACGTCGTGCCTTCGGTGATGGGCGAGCTTACTTCGCTAACGGTTGCGGCAGTTGCGGAAACCGCCGCCGCGCCCGCTATTAGAGACATTAGCAGTGCCTTTTTCATTTTTTTATTTCTCTCCTTAATGTGTATTGTAATATGGGTTAAGATTAATATGATAACAAAAAAAGGGTCAGTCCGTGAATTGTCAACAACAAACTCGTCCCGAATTTGCAAAATATCCGCAAAATCGGAAATTTCCGCCGACTATGCCCGTTAACTCCCCCGCGCCGCCGAGCCGCATTTGCGGCGCTTTCGGCAGTTTCATAACTCGAAAAAAAAGACGGCGCGGAAAAATCCGCGCCGTCCGCAAAAATTTCGGAATTTTTTGCCTACGCGCCCTGTGCAAGCTTCGGCTTTGCCGCCTCTATTCTTGCGACAACCTTGTCCCTGCCCAAGATTTCGAGCATCGGGAAGAGGTCGGGGCCGCCCGCCTGTCCGGTTACGGCGTAGCGGACAATCTGGAAGTATTCGTTCGACTTGCGCCCCGCCTTTTCCGCCATTTCGCAAACGGCGTTGTAAATGGAGTCGTGGTCGAATTTTTCGAGCTTTTTGAAGAGTTCGAGGGCTTCGTCGAGACGCGCGAGCGGTTCGCCCTTCTTGAAGACCTTTTCCCGCCCCGCCGTGTCGAACGGGTAGTCTTCGGTAAAGAAGTATTCGACCATCGAGGGCAGCCCCTCCATGTTGGCGGCTTTCGGCTGGCAAAGGTCGAAAACCTTGCCGATATATTCTTCGTCCGTACCCAAATCGACCTTGCTTTCGGTCGCCATTGCGCGGCGGGCAAGCTCGTGGAATTTTGCGGGCGGAAGGGCGCGGATATGTTCGGTGTTGAAGTGCGCCATTTTGCGCTCGTCGAAGCGCGCGTTGCTCTTGACGATTCCCGAAAAGTCGAACAGCTCTATAATCTCTTCGATTGGCATTACCTCCTTGCCGTTTTTCGGATTCCAGCCGAGCATGCAAAGGTAGTTGCGGACGGCTTCGGGCATGAAGTTCTTTTCCTGATATTCCTCGATGAGCGCGCCTCTGTCGCGCTTGCTCATCTTGCCCTGCCCCTCGCTTTTGAGAATCAGCGGAATGTGCGCAAACTGCGGCATGGGGGCGTCGAACGCCTTGAAGAGTTCGATGTGTTTGTTGGTGTTCGTAAGGTGGTCCTGACCTCTGATGACGTTTGTGATTTCCATGCAGATGTCGTCAACGACATTCACAAAGTGGAACACGGGAGTTCCGTTAGAGCGGAAAATCGGGAAGTCTTTTTCCTCGGTGCGCTCGACGTCTCCGTAAACGGCGTCGTGGAGCACCTGCGCCTCGCCCGAAACCTTGAAAAACACCGCGCCGTCCTTGTCGTACGCGCGGCCTTTTTTGCGGAGGAGTTCGAGGTATTCCCTGTAAATGTCGGCGCGTTTGCTCTGGAAATACGGGCCGTAGTTGCCGCCGACATCGGGGCCTTCGTCCCAATCCAGACCGAGCCACTTCATTCCGTCTTTGAGAATGTTGAGGTATTCCACCGAATTGCGCTCTTCGTCGGTGTCCTCTATTCTCAGCACGAACGTTCCGCCCGTGTGCTTGGCGTACAGCCAGTTAAAGAGCGCGGTGCGCGCGCTGCCGATATGGAAAAAGCCCGTCGGGCTGGGGGCAAATCTTACTCTTACTTTACTCATTTTTGCTATGTTGAAATTTTCGAATTAAAGCGTTTTTTGCCGTTTCGACAAATAAAATTTGTAGACGCGCAAAAACGACGGCGTGAAGTTTTGCGGAGTTTCGGCAATCATGCGCCCGAAATCGGACACTTTCACCCAGTCGAGCGACGCCACTTCGTCGGGCGGAATTTCGAATTTTTCCGAGCCGTCGCACTCCATCTCGTAGACGAAAGTGAATTCGTTGCCCGTCTCGGCGCAGGGCGAAATTTTGCCGATTTTTTCGAGCCGAGAGATGTCTACCGAAAGCCCCGTTTCCTCCCGCATTTCGCGGACTGCGGCGGTATCGTAGTCTTCGCCGCTATCGACGTGTCCGGAGCACGACGTTGTGTAGATTCCGGGGTACAAATCCTTGCTCATCGAGCGTTTTTGCAGGAGTATTTCGCGCGAAGCCCCCGCGCCCCTGAACATCAGAACGTGCGACGCCCTGTGCAAAAGCCCCTTCGCGTGGACGACCGAGCGCGGCGCGTTCCCGACGACGCCGTCGGACATGTCCACAATGTCGAAAATGTCGTCCGCCACGGCTTATTTCCCCGATTTCGTTTTTGCGGGCGCGTAGGGCACGTTCACGCGCCTGATTTTGCGCATGTCGTAATCTCCTATTTTAAGCTCTTTGCAGTAGTTCAGAAGCGGCGGCATGGGGTCTATCGGCGCAAAGCCGAAGCTGCGGCGGTACTTGTTGATTGTGTTCCACGCCAAGTAGTCTATGACGACGGGATTCGAGCTCATCAAAATTGTGTTTTCGGAAAACGAGCAGCGCGAATTGAATATCGCCCCGCCAACGAACTGCCCGCGCTCGTACGACAGAATCGTAAGCAGGTTCGACGAGTGCAGTTCGGGAATCGCCGACACTTCCGCCGCCGCCATCGACGCGTTCGCGGGCTGTTTCAAAAACCTCTCGTTGTTCGACATGTTCCAAATGCTCGCGTTGCCGATTGCAGCGCACACGCCCAAGCCCTCCATGTCGGTGATGACGGGCAGGTTAATCCAAAAATCGACAGTCAGGAAAAGCGGCACGGGCAGGTAGCTTTTGCGCAGTTCGGGGTTGTAGAGGTCGGACGACATGTTGATGTTTTTCATCGACTTCGGCATAAGCGAATTGTCGTAGTACCAGTTTTTGTCGAAGAATTTGCCGCTTTCGATGTCTGCTACCGGCGAGCCTTTGTAGTTGTCGGGCGTGCCGTTTTGGAGGGCGGAGACGCGCGGGAGGAATCCGCAGTCGCGCATTTTGCGGCGGCTCATATCGACAAGCGTGATGTTCTCGCGCTTGTAGCCGCGCTTTTCGAGCTGCGACACCACCGCGTCTACAAGCGCGCGCGGCGTGCACATTCCCACCCCCGAATTCGTGTAGATTTTAAGCCCCACCCTGCCCTTCGAGGCGGGCGCGATTTTCTCGCCAGATTCCCTCTCGAAAGCCGAGAACAAAACCGAAACCGCCCTGTCGTAATTTGATTGGGCGAAGCCGGGAACGCGGCATTCGAAAAGCGTGTCGTTTAGGCGGTCGGCGGCGGTCTGTCGAGGCGCGTCGGGCGTCTGGGCGGACAGCGAAGCAATGCCGATTGCCGCCAACACTTGAAAAATTGCAAGTTTTTTGATGTATTTCTTCATAATTATATTGCCCCGCCGAAAAAAATTTGGCTGAATAATAAAATTAATCGGGTTATAAAAGCGAATTTTGGAATTTATGCAAGCATCGAAGTACATTTGTCTGATTTTCTGCGCAACGGCGGCGGCGGTCGCGCTCCTTTCGGGCTGCGGCGAAAAATCGCCCGAACAAATCGCGGCGGAAAACAAAAAACAAAGCGAACTGTCAGTGCGCCGGGCGCAGGTGCTCATGTTCGAAAACAAGTCGGCGGAGGCAATCAAACTGCTCGAAGAAACCTACCAGAAATGCGGCAGCCGCCCCGAACTTTGCGAAAACCTCGCATACGCGTACATGCAAAACGGACAGCTCGCAAGCGCGGCTATGTTCTTCGAAAACGCGGCGGCGCAAAAAGGCGGCGACGCGGAGCTTCAAATCAGCGCGGCAAAAGCCTACGAACAGTCAAAAGCGTTCGACTCCGCCGCAAAGGCATACGAAAAATACCTGAAAATCAAACCCGCCGACCCCGTCGCGCGCCGCGCCCTCGCCTCGTGCTACGAAAAGCTCGAAAAATACCCCGAAGCCCTCAACTCGATGATGGAGGGGCTTCGCGTATCAGGACGCAACCCCAACACGGCGGAAGCCGCGAAAATCGGAAACCTTTTCGTGAAAACGGGCAACGCAATCCAAGCCCGCAAATGGCTCGAAGCCGCATTCAAGGCGACGCTTCCCGAAAACGTCGAAACGCGCAGGGAAATTCTCGTGGGGCTGATTACCGTCTACCTTGCGCAAAAGGAAACCGCCCTGCTCGACACCGCAGTCAACGAGCTTGACAAAATTGCGCCCAACGAGATTGACCAGAAATATCCCAAGCTCCGCAAGCAGCTCCAAGACTTCAAAGACTCGCTCAAAGCCGCGGAAGAGGCAATCAAGAACGCCGAAAGAAAGAAAGCGGAAGAGCTTAAAGCTGCCGAGGAGGCAAAAAAGGCAAAGGAAGCCGAAGCCCAAAAGGTCGCCGAAGACGCAAAAAAGGCAGAAAGCGAAAAATCCGAAGCAAAGCCCGAAGCCGACGCTTCCAAACCGCAAGACCTTACCCAGAACGAAGCCGTCGAGGAAAAAGCCGAAGACGCTCCCGTAGAGCAGAAGACCGACATCAAGGACGAAACCGACACCCCCGCGAAGCCCTCGGAGTACGACACGCTTATCCAGAAATGCTACGACGCAATCGCAAAGGGAGACGCCGCGGAGGCTGAAAAATCGGCGCATCTTGCCATCGCCGAAAACTCCGCGCCCGAAGCCGCGTGGCGCGCGCTCGCAAAAGCCTACGAAATGTCGGACAAACACAACGACTCGTACATGGCGGCATCGGAGGCGTACAAACGCAACCCCGACGACATAGACGCAACCCTATTCTACCTCCGCAACGCAAGCAGAGTTCTCAACAACGAGAAATTCCTCAACAAGGTCTACCTTGCGCACGAGAAATTCCCCAACAACCCCGAAATCTGGGTCGATTTGGCGCGGACATACAAGCTCATGGGCGACAAGCGCAACGCGCTTTTCTTCTACCGCCACTTCTTGGCGAACACCCCCAAAGAGCACATTCTCTACGACGAAATGGAGGAGGAGTACAAACAGTTCTCCGAAAACAAGCAGTAAATGGCGAGAATCAAACAATCGTCGATAGAGGAAGTCAGGGCGAGGGTCAACCTCGCCGACTTTATATCGAACTATGTCGCGCTGAAAAAAAGCGGCTCGGCGTTGAAGGGGCTTAGCCCGTTCACGCACGAAAAGACCCCGTCGTTTTTCGTCTACCCCGAAAAGGGATTCTACTATTGTTTCAGCACGTCGCAGGGCGGCGACCTCTTCAAATTCGCGATGGTCAAGGAAAACCTGAATTTTCCCGAAGCCGTCGAATTTATAGCAAAGAAATACGCAATCAATTTGGAGTACGAGGCGGGCGGAAACGGCGCTCCGCCGTCGCTTAGAAAGCAGCTGTTCGACATTCACGAGGACGCCGCCGAGTGGTACGCCCAGCAGTTTTTTGCCGACACCCCCGAAGCAAAGGAAATCCGCGACTATTGGACCAACGACCGCGGCTTCACCCTCGACGACGCAAAGGAACTGCGCATAGGCTTCGCCCCCGTCGATTCAATCGAGCTGAAACGCCTGCTCTATAAAAAGAAGTACCAGCCGGAGGCAATCGTGGCGTCGGGCATTTTCTACGCGCACGAAGGCGACAGAAACATACGCAACTTCCACCCGCGCTTCCGCGGCCGTATGACAATTCCGATCTGCGACATTCAGGGGCGGGTAATCGCATTCACCGCAAGAAAGACGCGCTTTACGCCCGTCGCGCCGTCGGAGGAAGGCAAGTACGTAAACTCGCGCGATACGGAAATTTTCAAGAAGAATCTTGTCGTGTTCAACATGGACAAGGCGAAAAACTCCGCAAAGGAAAGGAACGCCTGCATAGTCGTGGAGGGGCAGCTCGACGCAATCCGCATGTATTGCTCCGGCTTCAAGAACACGGTCGCCACGCAGGGAACGGCGGCGGGCGCGGAGCACTTCGCGCTGATAAAACGCTACGCAAACAAGGTGGTTCTGCTTTTCGACGGCGACAACGCGGGGCTTCACGCGGCGTTGAGGGTTATCCCAATCTGCTTTCAGGCTGAGCTTGAACCGTTCGTGGCGGTTATCCCAGACGGCGACGACCCAGACTCTTTCATAAAAAAACACGGCGTCGACGCCATGCGCGAGCTTGTCGAAAACAAAAAGCGCACCGCGCTGAGCTTCGCGGCGAAATACATTCTCGCCGACAACCCCGACCCCACCCCGCAGGACAAGCGCAACGCTATACTCTCGCTGTTCGAAATGGTCGCCGCCTGCCGCTCGCGGGTTTTGCGCGACGACTACCTCAGGGAAATCTCGACCGCCACAATCGCCGACTACGCCGCCATCGCGCAGGACTACGCCGAATGGTCGCAACGCAACATAAAACGCGGCTCGGAGGAGGAAACGGAACAAAACGGGGAAAATCGCAGTCAAGGAATGTTGACAAACGCCGTATACGACGCTTTATTAGTGAGTTTGCATTACGAAAATGTCGCGGAGGGTCTGTCGCAGATTCTCGACGACGTTTGGATTCGCGGCGATGCGGTAGAGGCGCGCACACTGAGGCGGCTTCTGGCGCTGCACCGCGAAGGTGTCGGCTTCGAAATTTCGGAAATCGACACGTGCTTTGAAAGAGACGACGAAAAAAACCTCATATATAAAATATGCTCGGAAGAGAAATCCTCGATAGAAAATCCCGTAAAGTACGCAAACGACTGCGTGCGTAAAATATACAAAAACTTCTACGCCGACGAAATCGAATCGCTAAACAAAAGGCTCGTGAGGGCGCAGGCGACGGATTCGGAGGAGTCGATGGCACTGCTCAAAGAGCTGTCTCGGCTGCGGCGCGAGTCGAAGAAACCGCCGTCGGAAATCGAGGAATTCTAAACTTTAAGAGAAACGAATATGGCCACAAAGAAAACATCAACGAAAACCGCCGCCAAAAAGCAGGCGGCGAAAAAACCTGCGGCGAAAGCCACCGCGAAAGCCCCTGTAAAAGTCCCCGCGAAAGCGGCGGCAAAAACTCCCGTAAAACCAGCGGCAAAGGCGGCGGCAAAGCCATCGAAGGCGCAGGCGAAATCTCCCGCAAAACCCGCCGCGGCGAAAGCAATCGACGATGAACCGAAAGGCTCGAAGAAGCCGAAAAACCAGGCCGCCGAGCACAAAAAGAAGCTCAACGACAAAATCCGCCAGCTCATACACCTATCGAAGGAAAAGGGCTATCTGACAAATCAGGACATCAACAAGTACCTTACCGAAACGCTAAGCGACCCCGGCGAATTCGACAACGTAATCAATATTCTCGAAAACCTCGAAGTCGAAATTCTCGACAGCGACGAGGAGGTCGAAAACTACAAGACCCGCAAAGAGGAGAACGAGGAACGCCAGACACGCGCCTTGCAGGCGGACACTCTCGACGACCCCGTCCGCATGTACCTCAAACAAATGGGACAGGTGCCGCTGCTCACGCGCGAGGAGGAAGTGGCGATTTCAAAGCGCATAGAGGCGGCGGAAAACAAGGCTGTCAAGGCGTTGTTCTCGGTCTCGCTGACGAACAAATTTCAGATAGACATCGCAAAAAAGCTCGCGGCAAAAGAGGAACGCTTCGATAAAATCGTGCTCGATAAAAAGGTCGAAGTCCGCGAAAACTACTTTGCGGAACTGCCCGAATACATCAAAAAGGCGGAGGACATTCAGACGAAGCTCGACAAATCTTGGGAAAGCGCGGAAAGCGCAACAAACACCGCCCTCAAAAAGCGCCATATAACGCTTTTCAAAAACCTCGAAGCAAAACTCAAAGACATCTACGTCAAGGGCTTCAAATTCAAGCTCAAAGTTTTCGAGGAATTTCTCGACACGCTCGCGCCCACACTGCGCGAAATCGAAGACCTGCTCTACAAACTCCGCGCGATAGAGAAAATAGGCAAGAAAACTAAAATCGGCGACAGCAACGCAATCAACGCCCGCCTGAACGAAATCAGGAACAAATATTGCATAGACCCCGCCGAACTCGTCGATTTGGTGAAGTCGGTGCGGCAGTCGATGCGCGAGGCGCACAAGGCGAAAACCGAAATGGTTCGCGCAAACCTCAGACTCGTGATTTCCATTGCAAAAAAATACACAAACCGCGGGCTGAACTTCCTCGACCTCATTCAGGAAGGCAATATGGGGCTGATGAAGGCGGTCGAAAAATTCGAATACAAGCGCGGCTACAAATTCTCGACATACGCCACTTGGTGGATTAGGCAGGCAATCACGCGCTCAATCGCAGACCAGGCGCGTACAATCCGCATTCCCGTCCACATGATTGAAACGCTCAACAAGGTCATGCAGGTTCAGAAACAGCTTCTGCAAGAGCTTGGGCACGAGCCGACGCCGGAGGAAGTGGCAAACGAAATGCAGTTCCCCGTGGAACGCGTGCAGTCGATTATGAAAATGGCGCAACAGCCGATTTCGCTCCAAAGCCCCGTGGGAGACTCCGACGACACGAATTTCGGCGACTTCATCGAAGACAAGGGCGCGGAAAACCCCTACGACATGACAGCATACTCGCTCCTGCGCGAAAAGCTCATGGACGTTCTCGACTCGCTCACGCCGCGCGAACGCAAGGTGCTCACGCTCCGCTTCGGCTTGCAGGACGGCTATTCGAGGACTCTCGAAGAGGTCGGCAAACAGTTCAATGTAACAAGGGAAAGAATCAGGCAGATTGAGGCAAAGGCTCTCCGCAAGATGAGACACCCCACCCGTATCCGCCAGCTCCACGGATTCTTCGAAGCCGAAGACAACGCAAAAGGCCCCGGCTTCGACCACTTCAAAAAGACGAAAGATGCCGAATAGACTTTCGATTCTCGCGTCGCGCACGGTTTTGTGTGCGGCGTTTTTTTCGCTCGCGGCGGGCGTCGGGGAAGTCGCTGCGCAGTCGGCGCGGCGCGGACTCGTGGGGCGCACGGCGGAATCGCCGTCGATACGCCGTCTTGCGGAAGCCGCGCCGCAAAAGGACATTGACCTGTACGTCGGAAGAATTGTCGAAAAACACGGCGAACACGTCATCGTAAACGTGCTCTCGCGGAACTCGGTCAAAGGCCGCGCGCCCGTGTACTACGCGTGCGACATCGAAATGCGACCGACCGCGATTCTGCAAAGCGACGGCATTGTGCACCGCGCCTGCGCGTCGTTCAAAACGGTGAGCGGCACCGCGCTCGTCGGAGACGTCGTGATGGTAAAATACCCCGCGCCCGAAGAGGAAAAATAGCGGATTCCGCGCAAACCTCCCGAACCTACGCGCGCTTACGCGGCGAAAATTTGACAAATAAAAAGGCGGAACGGGATTCCCACGCTCCGCCCAAATTTTAAGCGCAAAAAAGCCTAACGCCAACGCCGTCGTAATTTTGCGCACGAAGCGACATATTGAAAGCGGCGGCGGGTTGCGGATTTTTTGCATTCCCGCGACGAGCGGCAGACGGCATTTCGCGATTTCCGCAATGCCGACAGCTCCCGAAACGGAATTTGCGCCCGCGCGGCGGTTTTTGTTTTAGCTGCGCAATTTTTCGCGGTCGCCGACGCCGAGCGGCTACAATCCGCGCTCGAACGCCCTTTCCGCCTTTTCGACAACGCCGGACTCTTCGGGCCGTTCGGGCGTCCACGAACCGCCGACGGCGCGGACAAGCTCGACGGCAGCCCTGAACTCGTCCCCCCTGCTCTTAATCAGGGCAAGTTTGTTCATGAGCGCGTAGCGGTGCGCTTCGCCCGCCTGAAAATAGTCGGCAACGCCGCCCTCGTACTGAGTCTGGGCAAACTCCTCCACCTTCGCGGCGGCGGCGGCGGCAACCGCGCGTTCCGAGACGCGCTGTTTTGCAAGCGACGCTTTCGCGAGTGCGTCTTCCGTTTCGCGAACCGCCTTCAACACGGTCGCCTTGTATTTTTCGAGGCTCTCCCTGTGCTTTGCAAGGGCGACGCGCTTCTGCGCGCTCAGCCTGCCCGCCTGAAAAATCGGAATGTAGACCTGCGGGCTTACGCCCCACGCGAACGAACTTGAATTGAGAAGCTTCGAAAATGCCGTCGATTCCGTGCCGAGCGAGCTTGTAATCGAAACCGTCGGGAAGAACGCCGCCTGCGCCGCGCCTATGCGGAAGTTCGCCGCGCAAACCGCGCGTTCGGCGGCGGCGACGTCGGCGCGCCTTTCGAGAAGCTCGGACGGCAGAACGCGCGGAATTTCGGGCGCGACGCCGTCGAGGGGCGCGGGCGAAATTGCGAGCTTCGCGGGGGTCGTGCCGAGCAGGTTTGCGGCGAGGTTTTTTGCGAGCGCGATTCTTTCGAGCATGTCGGTAAGCTGGGCTTTCGCCGAAAACTCCTGCTCAGTCGCGCGTTGCAGGTCCGACTCCGTCGCGGTCTGCATTTCGAATCTGTCGCGCACGAAGCGCGTTTCGGACTCGCGGATTTCCACCGTCTTTTCGAGCAAAATTTTCTCGGCCTCGAACTCGCGCAGTGAAAAGTACAGCGCAGCAAACTGCGTGCGCAGCGAAAGCAGCGCGCTTTCGTACTCGTTTTGCGCCGCCTGAGCGTCGGCGCGGGAGGCAGCCAGAACGCTGCGGATTCTGCCGAAAAGGTCGGCGTCCCAAGTGAGGGTAGCCCCGATTGCCCAGTCTTCGAAGCGCGAGCCGAGCGGGCGCAAAATGGAGCGGTCTCCGACTTCCGTCCTGAACCAGTCGCCCGACACACCCGCGTGCGGGTAGAGCGAGCCGCGCTTTATGCCGGCGTTTTCGCGCGCCTGCTCGACGCGGAAGAAAAGCGATTTCAAATCGGGGTTGCTTTCGGCGCATTCGCGCATGTATTTGGAAAGCTCCGCGTCGCCGAATACCTCCCACCAGTCGCCGCGGGCGGCGGTATCGCGCGGGGCGGCGTTTTTCCACAGACCGTTTTCGTTGGCGAATTTTTCGAAATCCACGAATTCGGAATTGTCGGGCTTTTCGTAGTCGGGACCCACCATGCAAGCGCACGGCAGAACCGCCGCCGCGAGAAGCGAAAATTTTTTCAAATATTTTTTCATTTTAACAGACCGTTCCTATTGTTTTTTGCCCGTTTTAATTTTCGGAGAAAAGCTCCGCCTGATGAGGTAGAAGAATGCGGGCGTAAAGACAAGCCCCGCCGCCGTCACGCCCAGCATGCCGAAAAAGACGGGCGTTCCGAGCGCGTTGCGCAGCTCCGAGCCCGTCCCCCGCGCTAGCACAAGCGGAAGCACTCCCAGAATGAACGCAAACGATGTCATGAGAATCGGGCGAAGCCTGTTTCGGGCGGCGTTCGACACCGCGCCCACGACGTCCTCTCCCGCCTCCTGCCGCTGTTTTGCGAACTCCACAATCAGGATTGCGTTTTTGCACGCAAGCCCTATCAGCACTATGAACCCTACCTGCGTCATCACGTTTATGTCCATGCCCAAGCCGCGCACGCCCAAAACGGAGAACAGCAGAACGAGCGGGACAATGAGGATTACCGAAAGCGGAAGCCGCCAGCTTTCGTAGAGAGCCGCCAAAATCAGAAACACGAACACCACGCTCTGCGCAAACGTTATCAAAGCGGTGAAACCGCCGACGCGCTTTTCCTGAAACGCCAAGTCGGTCCATTCGATACCCATGCCGTCGGGCAGGATTTTCGCGCAGATGTTTTCGATTGCGGAAATCGCCCCTCCCGTCGAATGCCCCGCGGAAACGTTGCCCATGATTTCGGCGGCGGGATACAGATTGTAGCGCGTGATGACTTCGGGCCCCACCGTGCGGCGCAGTTTTGCGACGCTCCCCACTTGGACGGAAGAGCCGCCGCGCGCGGGAATGCGCAGTTTCAGAACGTCTTCGGGCGCGGCGCGGTTGCGGCTTTCCGCCTGCGCGACAACCCTGTAAGAGCGGTTGAGAATGTTGAAGTCGTTGATGTAGGTCGAGCCCAAGTTGAAGCGAAGGGCGTCGAAAATCGGGCTTGCGCCGACGCCGAGCCGCTCCGCCTCCTCGCGGTCGATGTCGAGTTTCAGGCGCGGACTTTTTATTGAAAACATGGTAAGCGCGGTCGATATGGAATCCTCCGTGCGGGCGGAATCAACCGCCTCCGAAACCTTGCGTTCTACCGCCGCAAGACCGAGCGACTTCCTGTCCTGAACGTATCCCTTGAAGTCGCCGCCCATGCCTATGCCCGACACTACGGGCGGCTTCACCGCAAAAAACTGCGCTTCGGGAATCCGCATATTGAACGCGTCCATGAGGCGTCCGATACTGTCGTCGAGCGGAATGCCCTTTGCGACGCGGCTTTCCTTGCCTTCAAGCTGAATGAACATCGTGCCGCCGTTCGACATGCGCCCCAAGTTTGCGATGTTAAGCCCCGCCAAGCTCATGTATTTCCGCGCTTCGGGAAGCGTTTCGCCGACGATTTTTTCCGCCTTTTGCATGACCTCCGCCGTGCGTTCGAGCGTCGCGCCGTCGGGCAGCTGCACGGCTATGTAGAAGTAGCAGGTGTCCTGCGCGGGAATAAACCCTTTCGGAGTCATCCTGAAAACCACGACGGTCAGCGCGATGAGCGCGACAAACAACGCGAGCAACGCCCACGACCATTTCAGGATTGCCCGCACAAAACGCCCGTAAAGGTCGGCGGCGCATTCAAAGCATCTGTCGAACGCAGAGAACAGGCGTCCGAGTATGAAGTCGTAGCAGCGTGTGAAGAGGTCGGGACGCTCGGCGCGACGCAGGAAAAGCGCGGAAAGCGCGGGGGTGAGAGTCAGCGACACAAGACCCGAAACTATCGTCGAAGCCGCGATTGTCAGCGCAAACTGCCTGTAAAATTCGCCCGTAATGCCCTCCACAAACGCCGTCGGCACGAACACCGCGCATAGCACGAGCACGATTGCCACAAGCGCGCCAGCAACCTGCGCCATCGCCTTTTTCGTCGCCTCCTTTGCGTCGAGCCCGCCGCGCATGTTGCGCTCCACGTTTTCGACCACCACGATTGCGTCGTCAACGACAATCCCGATTGCCAAGACAAGCCCGAAAAGCGTGAGGTTGTTGATTGTAAAGCCGAAAAGGTGCATGAAAAAGAACGTGCCGATTAGCGAAATCGGAATCGCAAAAAGCGGAATCACCGCCGCGCGCCAGTTCTGCAAAAACAGCATCATCACGAAAACCACGAGCACGATTGCCTCGAATATCGTGCGGAAAACCGCCATGATTGAGTCGGCAATGTAGACGGTGTTGTCCATGCCGACGTCGTAGTCCAAGCCCGCGGGGAAGTCCTTTTTCATTTCCTCGAAGAGTTTTAGCACGTTGCCTGCGGTGTTCGACGCGTTCGAGCCCGGGGTCTGGTAGACGAGCAGCGCGACGGCGTCGCCGCCCTTGTAAAACGCGGCGTTCGAGTACGAGTACGCGCCGAGTTCGAGCCGCGCAACGTCGCGAAGCTTCACAATGCGCCCGTCTCCGAGCTTGCGCACGACGATGTTTCCGAAGTCCGACACGTCGGCGAGCCTGCCCTTTGTCTCGATGAGAAGCTCGTGGGCGGCGGATTTGTCGAAAATCGGCGACTGGTTGATTTTGCCCGCGGCAACCTGCCTGTTCTGGTTGCGCACGGCGGCGTAGACTTCGAGCGGCGATATGCCCAAGTCGGCGAGCTTGTCGGGGTCGAGCCACACGCGCATGCTGTACTCGCGCGAGCCGTACGCGACGAGGTCGCCGACGCCGTCGACGCGCAGAATTCTGTCGCGCATTTGCGTGAGGTAGTAGTTGGTTATGTAGGTTGTGTCGCGCGATTTGTCGGGCGAGTAAATGGCAAGCCCCAAGAGAAGGCTAGGCGAACGCTTCACAACGCGCACGCCGATATTGCGCACCTCTTCGGGCAGAAGCGGCTTTGCGACCTCCACCCTATTCTGCACAAGCACCTGCGCGGCGTTGATGTCGGTTCCAAGCTCGAAGGCGATTTCAATGCTTACCGTGCCGTCGGAATTGCACCTGCTTGTGATGTACATCATGCGCTCAACGCCGTTGACCTCCTGCTCTATCGGGGTCACGACGTTTTCCATGAGAACTTCGGGCGACGCCCCAGGGTACGCGGCGTCGATTGCGATTGTCGGCGGAACGATGTCGGGGTACTGCGAAATCGGCAGGCGCGAAAAGCCTATCGCGCCAAGAAGCACTATGACGACCGACACGACCGTCGCGAAAATCGGTCTGTCGATGAAAAAGTTGCAGAAGTTTTTCATTGCCTATTTTTCCTCGACGGGCTTGACCTTGCGCCCCGACGACGCACGCTGTATCCCCTTTACCACGACGCGCGAATTTGCGTCGAGACCGCTTTCGACAACGCGCAGATTGCCGTCCGCCGCGCCGAGCACGACGGGAGTCTGGCGCACGGTGTCGGCTTCGTCCACAACCCAGACGAAGCGTCCGACCATGTCGGTTCCGATTGCGTCCTCCGGCACGAGAAGCGCGTTCTTCGCCACGCCCTCCGAAACCGTGATGTCGGCGAACGCGCCCGCCATCAGCGCGCCGTCGGCGTTGGGAATGTCGGCACGGAGAACGAGCGACGCCGTGCCCGCGCCGAGCGCGTTGTCGTAGTAGCACAGAACGCCCTTGTAGGCGCGGCTGTCGCCCTTCATGACGACCGAAACTTTCGCGCCCCTGCCCGCGTCGATGTCGGCGAGCAGTCCCGAATTTTTATAGCGGACGGCGTCCGCGCTGTTTAGCTCGAAATAGACTTTCGCCACGGAATTGTCCACAATCCGCGCAAGCTTCGTGGCGTGGGCGGCGACCAGATTTCCCGCGTCCACAAAATTCTCGCCCACCCTGCCCGACACGGGCGCGACAACCTCGGTAAACTCCATGTTCAGACGCGCGTTGCGCTCGGCCGCCTTAGCCTCCAAGAGCTTGGCGTTTGCCACAAGAAGCTCGGTCTCGCGGGTCTGGTACGCCTCTTTCGAAATCGCGTTGCGCTTGAAAAGCCCGCGCGCGCGCAAGGCGTTTTCCTCGGCGAGTTTTATTTTAGACTCAACCGCCTTGACGTTCGCCTCGGCGGCGGCAAGAGCGGCGGCGTAGGGACGGCTGTCTATCCTGAAAAGCACGTCGCCCTTTTTGACATTCGCGCCTTTTTTAAATTCGACGGAATCGAGATAGCCGCCCACGCGCGCGCGGATTTCAACATACTCGTTCGCGCCGATTTTCGCGGAATACGAGGCGTTTTTTTCGAAATCGCGGACAATCGGACGCGACACGACGACCTCCGACGGAAGCTCCGCCGAGTGTTGTGCGGGCTGCTGTTTTTTTCCGCAACCCGCTAGGGTTGACGCCGCAAGCAATGCGGCGAATGCGTATTTTATATTCATTGTTTTTCCTTTTTTTAAATTTATTTCAGCGTTTTTGAAAGCACTTTCGAGAGCGCGGAATCGAGCAATTCAAGCTCGGCGTCTCCGAAATTTTTCCACGAGTGTAGTTTAAGAATCGCGCCGCTTTTCGACGAATACGAGCGCACGTTGGACCACAATGCCTGCGCGAAAACTACCCCCACATCGCGGGCGAGCCGCCCCTTTGAGGCAACCTGCAAAAGCCGCGAGAGGAAGTCTACGGGCTTGCGGAAAATGGAGTCGTAAACGCGCCGAAAAGACTCGGAGGGCGACGCCGTTTCGCGCGCCATTATCAGGCAGAACGCGGGAACTATGTCCACCTCCGAAAATTTGCGGATTGTGCCGATGAGAAATTCGCGTGCGAGGTTCGTGGCGGCGGCGGAGTCGTTTTTTTCGAAAACCGCCTCTCCCCTGTCGTAAAAGGGCTTCACCGAGTCTTCAAAATAGTCGGAAACGCCCTCCACAACCGCATTGTACAGAGCCTTTTTGCCGCCGAAATGGTAGCTGATTGCCGCGACGTTCGCGCCCGATTTTTTTGCGATTTCCCTAATCCTCGCGCCGTCGAGCGAGCGCATGGCAAACTCCTCTATCGCGGCGCGGGCTATGCGCACTTTCGGGTCGGACATGTCGCCCGACGCCACTTTTTGTATCAGACCGCATTCAATCATATGTTTCAATCAAATGTTTGAATCGGCGGCTTTGTCAAATTTTTTTTCGCTTTTTTTGCGGCGGGCGCGGCGGAGGGCAAACGCGCATAATTCTTGACTATACTCTTGAATGGTACTTGGATATGCGCCAATTCAATATGCATTCAAAATTCCGCAACCTTGCAATCATCGCGCACGTAGACCACGGCAAAACGACTCTCGTAGACCGTCTGCTGAGCGCGGGTGGCGCATACCGCAAAAACCAAACCGTCACCGAACGCGCCATGGATTCCATGGATCTCGAACGCGAAAAGGGCATTACAATCAAGGCGAAAAACACCTCCATCGAATGGCGCGGCTATACCGTGAACATCGTGGACACCCCCGGGCACGCCGACTTCGGCGGCGAGGTCGAGCGCGTCATGAAAATGGTCGACGGCGTTTTGCTTGTGGTGGACGCTTTCGAGGGCCCGCAGGCGCAGACGCGCTTCGTGCTCAAAAAGGCACTCGCAGAGGGCTTGAAGCCGATTATCGTGATAAACAAAATCGACCGTCCGAACGCCAACCCGCACGCCACGCTCGAAAAGGTGCTCGAACTCTTCTTGGAGCTTGGCGCGACGGAGGAACAGTTCGACGCCCCCGTGCTCTACGGCTCGGCAAAAGACGGCTATTTTGCCGACTCACCCGACGCGCCGCGCGCAGACTGCGCCCCGCTTCTCGATAAAATCGTCGAGTACATTCCCGCGCCGAAAGTGGACGACGAAAAAGACTTCCGCATGCTCATTTCCAACATCGACTGGGACAACTACGTCGGCAGGGTCGCAATCGGAAAAATTACATCGGGCAGCGTCAAAAAGGGCGACACCGTCTGGCTCATGAAAGGCGACGGCTCGAAGTTTTCGGGAAAGGTTTTGCGCTGTTTCGAATACTCAAAGCTCGGCACGGAAGACTCGGCGGTCGGGGTTGCGGGCAATATCGTGGGCGTCGCGGCGTTCGAAAACGTGGACATCGGCGAAACGCTCTGCGGGCGCGAGGACATGCAGCCCCTGCCCTTCGTGGCAATCGACCCGCCGACGGTCTCGATGGAAATTTCAATCAACGACGGCCCGCTCGCGGGGCAGGACGGCAAAAATGTAACGTCGAGAGTCGTCGGCGAACGCCTCAAACGCGAAATGCGCACGAACATTTCCATCAAGGTTGAGGACACCGACAGGGCGGGCGTCTTCAACATCTTCGCGCGGGGAGCCATGCAGATTGCGGTTCTTGTCGAAACGATGCGCCGCGAAAACTACGAGGTCTGCGTGTCGCGCCCGAAAGTGCTCATGCACCGCGACGCCGACGGCAAGCTGCTAGAACCTTTCGAAACCGTATACGTCGAAGCTCCCGAAGACAACACGGGCGCAATCATGAAAATGCTCGCCGCCCGCAAGGCGCAAATCGAGGAAATGGAAACCTCCGAAATAAGCAAGCGCACGCGCATTACCGCGCGAATGCCAACGCGCGGGCTTATCGGCTTCGAGCTTGAACTGATGAACACGACGTCGGGGCACGGAGTGTTCTCGCACCTCTTCCGCGAATACGCGCCCTACTGCGGAGAGTTCGCCACAAACCCGTCGGGCAGGCTGGTTTCAATCGAAAACGGCGTATCGACGCGCTTTGCGCTGCTGATTCTCGAAGAGCGCGGACGCCTGTTCGTCGAGCCGCAGGAGCAAATCTACGCGGGGCAGATTGTGGGCTACGAGCCGAAGGGAATCGAAATGCTCGTAAACCCCTGCCGCGAAAAGCACCTGACGAATATCAGAATGTCATACAAAGAGCAGACGGTAGTGCTCACCCCCGCCGAAAAATTCTCGCTCGAACGCGCAATCGAGTTCATCGAGGCGGACGAACTTGTAGAGGCAACGCCGCACAATATCAGAATGCGCAAGAGGATTCTCGACGCGAACGCCCGCAACCGCGCGGCGCACCGCGAAATGAAAAACCTTGAAAATTCGTAAAAACTGACAAATCCGCGCATTTTAAATCAAAAAAATCCCGACGCGCCCCGTCGGGATTTTTTTTTGCGGTCTGCCCTTCGCAGCGAACGGAAAACGCGGCGCGGAAAATTCGGCGGAGACGGCGTTTTCGGCTCGACTTCCGCGCGCGAAACGCGTTTAATTTTAGGCGTGAAAAAGTTGCTCTCCGCTATCGAAAAATCCGACTTCGAATCGACGGTAGATTCGAAAAAAACGTCGCTTTACACACTCAAAAACAAAAACGGCACGGAAGTGTCCATAACGAACTTCGGCGGAAGAATCGTCGAGCTGTTCGCGCGGGACAGGCGCGGCGGTTTTGCCGACGTCGTTCTCGGGCACAAAACGCTCGGCGAATATGTGAATTTCAAGGCGGCACGGTTTTTCGGCGCGGCGGTCGGACGCTTCGCAAACAGAATCGCAAACGGCGAATTTGAGCTTAACGGCAAAACATACCTGCTCGAAAAAAACAACGGCTCGAACGCCCTCCACGGCGGCTCGCGCGGCTTCGACATGCGGGTTTGGGACGTGCTCGACGCCGACGAAGGGAAAATCGACATGCGCCTTGTATCTCCCGACGGCGACGCGGGCTACCCCGCGACTCTGACCGTCGACATGCGCTACGAACTCGGCGACGACGACGCGCTGAAAATTTCCTACCGCGCCGAAAGCGACGCCGACACAATCGTAAACCTCACCAACCACTCGTTCTTCAATCTGCACGGCGAGGGAATCGGCGACACCTCCGACCACATTCTGCAAATTTTCGCCGACAGATACACCCCCGTGAACGAAAACCTCGTACCGACGGGCGAGCTTGCCGGCGTGCGCGGCACTCCTTTCGATTTCCGCAATCCCGCGCGTATCGGCGAACGAATCGGCGACGAAAACGAGCAGCTCAAACGCGGCTGCGGCTACGACCACAACTGGGTTCTGAACGCTGGCGCATCGGGCAAGGCGGAGCTTGCGGCGGCGCTGTACGACCCGCAGTCGGGACGCGAGCTGCAAGTGTTCACCGACCAGCCGGGGCTGCAATTTTTTGCGGGCGGAACGTTCGCCTCGCGCGAAAACGGCAAGAACGGGCTTCCCTACGCGCGTTTTGCGGGAATCGCCCTCGAAACGCAAAACTTCCCCGACGCGCCGAACAAGCCGAATTTTCCGTCGCCCGTCCTCCGCGCGGGCGGCGAATACAGGCACGCCTGCGTTTACAAATTCGGAGTGCGCGAATAAAACCGCGCAACGCGCCGCAATCGAACCCGCAAAAAAAAGACCCGACGCTCCGCAAGGGAACGTCGGGCGTTTTTCACCAACACTATCCCGCCTAACCTTCGTAGTCGCGGCGGAAGAAAAATTTTCTTGCGGCAAAAATCATCGCGGCGTTTACAAAATAGAGCAGCGCAAGCGAGGAAATCCCCGCGGTCAGCCCCAAGTGGTCGCGCATGAAGCCGAGCACCGTTGACGCCGTCGAGCCAATCACAAAGCCCACGCAGAGCATGATTCCCATCGCCGACGCCCTGTACTGCGGAACGATGACGTCGAGGAACGACGCAAAAATGCCCGCGTCGCAAACGCCCTTGAACACGCCGAAAAGGAAGAGAGCCAGAATGCATATCGGCAGCCCCGACGCGTTCGCCATCAGGTATATGAACGGCGCGGCGAAGAAGTAGCCCGCGATGTCGGCGTCGAAACGCGCCGTGTGGATTTTCCGCATAACGAGCCTGTCGATAACCCTGCTGCCTATCATTACGCCGAGGAACGCGCCCGCGTAGTGCCAAATCACGGCGTTGAACGCCGCCTCGCCGATTGACATTCCGTAGGTCTCGAAGAGGTATGTCGGCATCCACGTTTTGAAGCCTATGTCCACGTAGACCATGAAGCCGAACGCGAGCGAAAGTATTAGCGCGGACGGCTTGCGAACCATCATCAGCGACGCCTCCTTGAAGGATTTAGCGATTTCCACGCGCGAGACCGTCGGCGGCGTCGGGCGCGAATAGCGCATCGTGAACGCAAGAATCAACGCCCAGACTATGCCGATTCCGCCGAAGAGCAGAAACGGCAACTGCCAGCCCGAAAAGCCCGCCACGGGTTTTAGCATTCCCAAATAGCCCGCCACGCAGCTGCAAATCACGACGCCCAAATACTGTGCGGTTTGGTGTATCGAAAACGCCGTCGAGCGGCGTTCGCTGTGAAGCTGCCCCATCAGCGACGACGCGGGCGGGAAGTAGAAGCTCTGCCCCATTCCGTTCAGCAGGCCGTATGTGATAAGAAGAATGCCGATTGAGCTTGCGAACGACGAAAAGAATATCCCCAAACTGAACAGCCCCACCCCGATTACGATTACCCATTTGCGCCTGAAAATGTCGCTTGCGATTCCCGCCAGCGGCACGCAGATTCCGTAGGTGAAAGTGAAGACCGTCGCCACAAGCCCGATGTGCACGGAATCTACGCCGAAGTCCGACTGTATCTGCGGAATTACGGCGTTGTAAATCTGCCGCGTGCCCTGCTGCAAAAAGTACGCCACCCATAGAAGTCCGAGCAGAACCCATTTGTAAATCTCGTTGCTTTTTTCCCTGTTCATAATAACGCCGTGGTTTGAGTTTCGAAAAAAATCGGGGCGTCCGCAGTCGCGGACGGACGCCCCGCATGCCCTATTTTCCCGCGAAGAAGCGAATCAGCCGCGAAACGTGTGCGGCGCAGTCGTCGACTACGGGGTCCATGAACAGGTCGATTGGCCTGAATTTTCCGTCGAGCAAATCGAGCTGTTTTTTTACCGATTTCAGGAAAGTGTCCATGTACTCGGTTGCGATGTTGATTTTGGAAACGCCGTTTTCGATGAGTGCGCGGACGTCCTGCGGGGGAGTTCCCGAACCGCCGTGGAGCACGAGCGGAACTTCGGGAAGGGCGTCGGCGATTTCGCGGCAACGCCCGACCTCGATTTTAGGCTCTGCGGTGTAGAAGCCGTGGACGGTGCCGACCGACACCGCGAGGGCGTCCACCTTTGTGGCGTCGTAGAATTTCACGGCGTCCTCAACGGTCGTAATCGCGCTTTCGTCGCCCATGGCGACGTGCCCTATTTCGCCCTCGCAGCTCGCGCCGACGGCGTGCGCGTAGTCGGCGGAGTATTTCGTGAGAGCGGCGTTTTCGTCGAACGGAAGCTTCGAGCCGTCGAACATCACCGACGAGAATCCCGCCGCGAGGGCGTCGCGAACCTGCGATGCCTCCGCGCCGTGGTCGAGGTGGACGGCGACGGGCTGCGAGCACCTGTGCGCCATGCGCAGCAGCGTTCCCGCCAAGTCCGCGCCTTTTTCGGAGCGGAACAGACGCTGGAACACCTGAATTATCACGGGCGACTTTTCTCCCTCGGCGGCTCTGATAACGCCGAGCGCGCACTCGTAGTTCGCCACATTGAACGCCCCGACGGCGCGCTTTTGGCGGCGCGCTTCGGGCAGAATTTCCCTTAACGATACAAGCGGCATGGCATTACAGGCATTGCGCCGCGAGTTCCGCAAGCGTGAGAACTTTCAGCTTGGTGTACTTGGCAAGTTGGCTTTTCGTGTACGGACTTGCGACGGCAATCACGTCGTTCTTGACGTCGTCGGCTTTCGACTCGACATACTTCGCCATTTTGCGGACAAGCTTCGGGCGGATTATGTTGAGCACAACCGCGCCCTCGCCGCATGTGTACGACTCTTCGTTGTTCGTGCCGAACATGAAGTCTATCGGCGTTTCCTGAATGTCGGTGGTGAATTCCTGCGGGCTTTTCGCCTTGATTTTCGCGAGGAGCGCGCGGGGGAATTTGAGGTTGTCGTTGTAGTTTTTGAGGTAGTCGCTTTCGAGGTAGTAGAGCGCGCCGGCCTTTTTTGCGTACTTGATTTTCGCTGTCGCCGCAAATTCGGAGACGTGCATTACTTTCGCCGAAAGTTTAAGTCCGCATTCAGTCGTGTCGTTTACAAGAGCGTCGTAGACATAGGGGCTTGACACCACTATTTTCTTCGCGCCCGACGCGTTCAGGGCTTCGACGAATTCGGCAAGCTTCTTATTTGCGTCTTCGGCATATCCCAAAACTTTGAGCGCCTTGCCGCAATTGCCTTCGCTTGCCGTGGCGAACTTAACGCCCGCGGCTTTTGCGAGTTTTTCGAACGCCGCCGATTCCGTCGCAAGAGCTGCGGTGTCGGAATCGACGTAGTAGAGCAGCTCCGCCTTGCCCGAAATTTTCGGGGCGGCGGGGGTTGCCGCAAGCTTCTTTGCAAGCTTTGCGACCTCCGCAGGCGCAAGACCGGCCTCCACGATGTCGCGGCGGGCGGCGAGCACTATGCCGTTTTCGTCCCACTTGTTGACGCAGTGGAAGCGGCACGCCGCCGACATGTCGGACGAGTAAATCGTGTCGATGAAGTCGGGGTTGGCGAGCTTCGAGTTGTCGAGCATTGCGCCCCAAACCATGGAGCTTCGGATTCTGGGAGTGTCGGCCTCGCGGAAGCTCACGTTTGCCACGCCCGAAAGGTGGCGGCACATGAAGCAGAAACGGCACTTTTTTACGTCTTCTACAAAATTGTCAATATTCATGTTAAAATATCCTTCCTTATTAGAGTCCCATTTTCCCTGGGTTCATAATGTGGTTGGGGTCGAGCGTGTTCTTGATTCCTTCGAGAATCGGGAAGCTGTTTTTGTACAGGTCTTTCATGTACCTGCCGAGCTTCAAGCCCACGCCGTGGTGTTCGTTGATTACGCCGCCGTTTTCGATTGCCGCGCGGATTGCGGCGTCCCAAACGGCGTTGTAGAGAGCCGCCGCCTCGCGGGGATCCTGCGGAACGTCCTTGCCCTCGAAAATGAAGCGGGCGTAGAGCATGCAGCCCCACTCGTACCAGTGCGAGAAGTGCCCGATGAAACGCGCCTTCGGGAACTTTTCGTTGACCACTTTTTTCATCGCCCAATAGACCTTTTCGATGTGGGCGAAGTCGGCGACCGTGTCGAGCGTGCCGAACGCCTGCGGCAGGTGGAACATGTAGCCTGGGTAGAAGAATTTGTACTTGTTCTTCCACCAGAGGTCTCCGCCCTTGCTGCCGAGGTCGGTACCCTTGTACTTGCCCTCCATGATTTCGCGGGCGTGCTTCATCTGCAATTCGACGATGTCCTTGTTGCCGTCGAAACCGAAGACCAGATACGCGCCCGAGCCGATGTCGATTCCGAACACTTTTTTGACGTGCGTGAGGGTTTCGGTTTCGTCGTAGAGGCGCACGGCGCAGGGGCGCAGGCGGCTGCGCATGAGGTCTGCGCCCGCGCTCATGGCGGTGTGGAAGTCCTTGAAGAGATACGCGCGGAACTGGCGTTCTTCGGGCTTGGGGTGGATTTTCAGGCAGACTTTCGTGATTACTCCAAGCGTGCCCTCGCTGCCGAGGAACATCATCGTAAGGTCGGGACCCGACGCGTGGCGCGGCACGGGAAGCGTGTTGATAATTTCGCCAGTCGGCGTCACGACTTCGAGGCTCATAACCATGTCTTCTATTTTACCCCACTTTGTGGAGAGGACGCCCGTACCCCTGTGCGCGAGGAATCCGCCGATTGTAGCGCACGCGATTGAGGCTGGAAGGTGCATTGTCGAATAGCCCTTTTTGTTGACCGCCCATTCGAGCTGGCGCATGATGATGCCGGTTTCCGCGGTAACAGTCAGCGACTCCTCGTCGATTGCCAAAACCCTGTTCATGCGTTTCGTGTCGAGGACGATTCCGCCCGCGACGGGCAACGCGCCGCCCTGCGAGCCCGAACCGCCGCCCCATGTAACGACGGGAATTTTATACTGGTTGGCGATTTTCATGACTTTCGCCACTTCCTCCGCGCTTCCGGGGTGGACGACGAAATCGGGCTTCGGAGTTGGGAGTCCGCGGTCGTGCCACATTTCGGGAATCCAGTAGTAGTCAATGGAGTGCCCGAACTTGTCGGAATCTCCCGTGCTGACGAAATCCGCGCCGACGGCGTCGGCGAGTTCCGTTCTAATCATTTCGAACATATAGCTGTCTTTTGATACGAACATTTCTGTTTTTCTCCTTTTTATTTTTGGAAATTTGAATTGTAGACGGGCGCGAGGGCGTCGTGCACCGCCTTGTATTTTTCGAAAAGCGCCGCGTACTTTGCCGCGCGCGCGGGGTCGGGTTTTACGGTCCTGTCGATTTTAAGGCACTTGGCGACCGCCGACTTCGCGTCGGCGAAGAATCCCGCGCCGACGCCCGCAAGCAGCGCCGCGCCGAACGACGCGTCCCCAGGGGACGGCACCGCGACTTCGACATTGAAAACGTCAGCGACTATTTCGCTCCACAACGCGCTCCGCGCCCCGCCGCCGATGAGAAATATGCGCCCGACAGGAAGCCCCATTTCGGCGATTACCCCGTAGCAGTCTTTGAGCGAAAACGCCACGCCTTCGAGAAGCGCGCGGATAAAATCGCCCTTTGTGGACGAAATCGAAACTCCCGTGAAGCTCGCCCGCAAGTTTGCGTCCCAATACGGCGAACGCTCGCCCTGCAAGTAGGGATGGAACATTACGCCGTTTGCGCCTACGGGAGACTCCGCCGCGGCGGCGTCCATCATCGCGAAAACGCGCCCGCCCGACTTTTCCGCCTCGATTTTTTCAAGCCCGCAGAACGCGTCCCTAAACCAGCGTTGGCAGAGCGCGGCGGCGTTTGTCGCCGACACAGTGTACCACATGCCCTCAACGACGTGCGAGTATGTGAGCGTGGTTTTGAACGGGTGCGGTTCGGCGGTCATGACGTTCACGTTGCCCGCGGTGGCGAGCTTTACGATGCAGTCGCCTACTTCTACCGCACCCGCGCCGTAGTCTTCCACGGCGGAATCGCTCGTGCCGCAGACTACGAGAGCGCCCTCGGGAAGCCCCGTGTCGGCTGCCGCCTTTGCGCCGACGCGCCCGACGGCGTCGGTGGGCTTGACGAGCTTCGGCAGGGCGTCGAAATCAAGCCCCGAAAGCTCCACAAGCTCCCTGCTCCACGACATGGTTTTCATGTCGAAAAACAGCGTGCCCTGCGCCTCGATGTAGTCGCTTACGGCGACTCCCGTGAGCAGGTAGCGAACGTAGTCTTTCACGAAGAGCACGCGCTTTGTCTTTTTTAGAATTTCAGGCTCGTTGTTTTTAAGCCACATCATTTGCGGCAGCGTCCACGTCGGGCTGGGCGACTGGTATGCGGTTTTTAAAATCGTCTCGCCGTACTTTTCGCGCAACAGGGCGCACTCGGCGACGCTGCGCTGGTCGGTCCACATGATTGTCTTGCGGATTGGCTTGTAGCCGGCGTCCATGAGAACCGCGTTGTGGGTCGAGCCGTCGAACGCGAGCGCGCGCACTTTCGACAAATCGACACCCTTCGCCGCAACCGCGCGGATTGCCCCGCGCATCGCCGCATACCAATCGTCGGGGTTCTGCTCCGACCAGCCCGCATGCGCGTACTCGGTTGCGTATTCGACCGACGCGTCGCCCAGCAAACGCCCGTCCGCCGCCGACAACGCCGAGACCTTGCAGCCTCCCGTGCCGAAATCGACGCCGAGCAAGATGTCGCGAACTCCGTCCATTATTTTCCGACAACCCATTTGTGTTCGGGGTCGAGCGACGAAATCAAACCGCGGTTGTTTTTGCCCGCCATCGTCCAAAGGTAGTACATGGAGTACCCAGGCGCGCCGCACAGCGGGTGGAATCCCTCCGCGATTGCGACGGTGTCGTAGTTCTTGACGGTGTAGGTTTCGTCGATTCGCCCGTCGGGCGTGTAAATCTTCTGGATTCCGAAGCCCTGCGCGGGATCGAACATGTAGAAGTAGGTTTCCTCCATGTCGATTTCGTCGGGCGGATTGTCGATGTCGTGGCGGTGCGGCGGATAGCCCGACCAGTTGCCCGACGGTATCATGCCCTCGCCGATATAGAAGTGCTCCGACTCGAATTTTTCGTCCAAAATGACGGTCGCGCGGCGCGTGAAGTTTTCGCGGCCAAGCTCGAACGAGCACGTCATGTCGGGCGTGATGAGAGTAGGCTTTGCGGTGTCGCGCGAGGCGGGAGACGCGTTGTAGGCAATCTCGATGTCGGTTGTCGCGGTAAGCTCGTACTTCGTGTTGCGCGGCAGGTAGAGCGTGTGCGGCGCGCCGTCGAAGGGATTTTTGCGTCCGCCGACCTCCGCGAATTCGAAGCCGTCGCCCTTCGCCGAGCACTTGCCGCCGAGCACCACCAGCGCGACTTCAAAGCCGCCCGTGTCGCCCCTGTACGATGTTCCCGCCGCGAGCTTTATCAGCCCGAACGACGTGAGGTTCATGCCGTATTCGCCTACGTCAAAGATTTTATTGTAGCCCTGTTTGGGCGCAAGATTGATAAGGTATTTTCCCTTGCTCATAATGTATTTTTAGTTTAAATTAACCGAATTTATTGAACAAGAACGGGCTCGATGTCCATTATGCGGCAGTATTCCAGAAGCTCCTTGGAGATGTCGCCGTACGCCATCGAGAAGTGGTGCTCGAAGCCCTGATTGAACACGACGTCGCGGATTTTTTCGCAACCCGCGTCGAATTTGACTTTGAGCGGATTTCCGCGCACAAACAGGTCGGTATCAAGCCCCGTGCCCGTTGCGATGAACATTCTGAAACGGCTGCCGTCGCGCGTTTCGCCCAGACGCGCAAGCGTTATGCGCCCCGCTTTGAGCGGGAACTCGTGCGTGACGCCGCACTTTACGACGGTAGAGCTGTTTGTGAGTTTGCTCTTGAAGCCCTCCTTGCGCAGAGAGCACGGAGCCGCGCCGCAGTGCCAGAGAACGGCGTGGTCGCCCTCGCAGACAATCATGTCGCAGAAGAACGGGTCCTGCCCCGAAAGCTCCTTTTCCAAGCGCAGCATGACGGCGGCGTAGACGTCGCCCTCGCAGACGGTGAGAAGCCCGTGGTTGTTGAGGTGTCCGATTGTCGAGCATGCGGTGATTCCGTAGAGGTCTTCCGAAATGACTTCGGGCCAGCAGCGGAGCGTGAAATTGTCCACAAGGAATTTTTCCTTCATTTCGGCAATGGCGGCAAAAAGCGCGGCGGACTTGCGGACGTCGCCAGCCGACGCGGTCGGCGCGCAGCAAGTGTCCGACTCTATTATTTTCAGAGCCTCAACCACGCGCTCTTCGGGCATGTTCTTTGCGGCGTTTACGACTTCGAGCATGGTGATGTATTTCACTTCCGGCCCGATTTTGTCGCGCAAAAGCATTTCCGAACAGCACGACGTGTAGAAGCCGGGGACGCGCCCGCCGATTACCCCGATTCGCATTTTGGAAACAGTGTCGGCCGCGCGCGCAATCCTTACCGCGCGTTCCAATCCCTTTTGCGCCTCGGCCGAGTCTATCGCGCCGTGGACGTGGAAATACGGAACGTGGAAACGCCAGAGGAAGTGCGCGTTCATGTTTGTCGCGCAGAACGAATTTGCCTGCAAGCGTCCGCCCGCGGGGTCGGGTTCGGGTATCGACCAGAGGATTACGGGCGTTTTCAGATTTTTCGCAAAGCGCGGAACAATCACGCCGAGCGCAAACGTGGCGTAAAACGCTACAATGATGTCGGGACGCTCCCTTTCGAAAATTTCGTATTCGCGCATCGCCTTCGGCTCGACGTCTATCATAGCCTCTCCGCCGACGACTTCGACATCGGGAATGGCTTGGAGCATTTCGCGAGCCTTTGCGCGCTGCGCTTCCATTACGTCGTTTGTCCAGTTCGCCTTCGTGAGGGGAAGAAACCCTATTTTAAACTTCTTTTTCATAATTACGCTCCTGTTTTGTTATTTGTTGTTTTCCAAAAATTCGTCAACCTGCGCCCTCGTGGGGATTCCCGCCCTGCCGCCGAGTTTCAGGCATTTGAGGCTCGACACCGCCGCGCCGAACCGCTGGCACTCGTACAAATCGCGCGTTTCAAGGTAGCGCACGGCGAAGCCCGTGTGGAAGACGTCGCCGCAACCCGTGGTATCGACGGGCTTGATGTGGTTGAACGTTGGGCACTTTATGAACCCGCCGTCCGCGTAGACCATCGAGCCTTCCGCGCCCATCGTGCAACCCACGACTTTCGCCCCGTATTCGGCGAGGACTTTGAGGGCGTCCTCCAAATTTTCGCGCTTTGTCCAGCCCCGCGCAAACGCCTCGGAGGCTATCAAAATGTCGGCGTACGGAAGAAGCTCGGCGACGCCGTCGCGCATTGTGCCCGCGTCGAAATTCACAAGCACGCCGCACTCCCGCGCTTTCTTTGCGGCGGCAAGCGCGCCGACGGGGTTGTGCCCGTCTATGTGCAGAATCTTCGCCTTTGCGACGAGGTCGAGCGAAACGTCGGACGCTTCCAATTCGGGGGCGTCGCCGCGCTCCCACGCAACGCTGCGCTTGCCCGTGGGCTGGTCAATCCAGCAGTAGGCGACGGCGGAGGTTTTGCCGCGTCGGACGACCATCGCCTCTGTGGAGACTTTTTCCGACTCGAAGTCGGATAGAATGCGTTTTCCCGCGTCGTCGTCGCCGACAACCCCGATGAAGCCCGCGCTCATGCCCAATCGCGCGGCGGCGACCGTCGAGGTTGCGGCGGGGCCTCCGCCCTGAATTGTGTGGGTTATGATTTTCACCTTCGAGTCGAAGGGGATTTCTGGCAGGAGGGAAAGGTCGTCGTTGCTGCAAAAGCCGAGTCCCACAAAGTCGCATTGTTTCATAATTATCGCCGTGTTTGAATGTTGTGCCGAAGCGTTTTCGGGACGCCCGCATCTTAGGCTAAAAACCGGTTTTCCGCAATCCATATTTGTGGTATGCCCGCGCAAAAGTGGTATTTCCGCCGACGGCGTTCGCCCCCGTCAACAGAAACCGAATATTTCGAAAGCCCCGCGGACTTCAACCAAAATTTAGAACGTTTTTACTGTACAGTTGAGTAAAAGCCGCTATGCATTGCACCGAGCCTCCCGCCCGGCGCGGCGCGCGTGCCGCGGAAGCGCGCGCTACATCTTCTGCTCCAAGTCAGACGAAGAGCCTATCCACGTCGGCGGGACGAGCGTCAGGAGATTTGACGCCTCGCCGCCGCGCGCGGGATTGCGGTTTAGCATGTCGCAAAGACGCCTGAGGGCGACGCGCCCGACGAGGTCGTTGTTCTGTTCCATGCCCGTCCATTCTGGAACGTAGCCGCGCCGCTCCAGCTGGATAAGCGGTATGCACCCGCCGTTTCTGGGCTTGTCGGCGATAATTTCCCGGGTGGAGTCGAGCAGGTACAAAACGACGTCGGGCTTGCGCTTGTCGAGCCACGAATAGAGTTTGTCTACATAGCCCGAAAGCGTGTCGGAATATGTGAACGGCGCGATTCTGTCGGCCGCGGGCAGGTCGAACTGCGCGCGCAGAAAGCCGCCGACAAACCGCCCGCCGACGATTTCGTCGATGTGCTTTTCTATCACGAGCGCGGGGCGTTTGTAGCCGAGTTCCACCGCCTTTTTTGTCGCCCCGTAGGCGACGGCATACTGGTCGGCGGAAACCATTTCGAGGGTCGGATTGAATGTCTGAATGCCGACGGAAATGAAATAGAAGTCGCGCCAAACAGACTCGTACTCGGCGGGAAAAACGTTGTCGGCGGAGTGCCCGATTATCACGCCGCCGCGTATGCCGCGCGAACGGAAAGTCTTTGCGAGAATTTCGGCATTCAGGCGCGGGTCGTGAAGCCAAAATTCATTTATGCTGTACCCAAGACGCTTTGCCTCCTCCTTGATTCCGACGTAGTACTTGGGAAGCGTCGGGTGGTTGGTGAGGGCATACTCGTCAATGTTGCCGTTGATGAGGGCAACAGACTCGGCAAACGCGCCGAAGGCGTTCTTCTTCATGCTCGACATCATCGAGGAAACAAGCTCATTGCGGACATAACCCATGGAACGCGCCGCTTTCGCGACCCTGTCGCGCGTACGCTTGGATACCATGGGCGAATCCTTCAAAGCCAGCGAAACCGCGCTCTTGGATATCTTCAACTTCTTAGCAATGTCCGCAAGTGTCGTCTTTTTACTTTCCATACACACCGAAAACTCAAACACCCCACATAGATAATTGCAACCCTATATAAACCACTTTGCACGGAAAAAATAAAAAACGGAAACCCCAAAATCTTGGAATCTCCGCTAAACAATTACTAAACTTTTCTCCCAAAGCCCGCTAAAAATCTTCGTGCGCCAGCACTGTAATTTTAGGGGTGTCAAAATGCCCCTATAAGAGTGGCTTTGCGAGTGGCTCAGGGTGCGTGGCGTACTTATGTACGCGAGCAGTCTGAGACACTCGCGAAACGCTCTTAGAGGGGCGTTTTCACGCCCCGTGTAATTTTAGGCGCGTTAGAGTGCCGTTCAGGCGGTGGCTTTCACGCGCTTGCGGGATGCGTGGCGTACGCGGATTTCCACAAATATTAGCCAGCTGACGAAACGCCCTACTACACTTTTATCAAAAAACAACCTAAAAATCTTCGTGCGCCAGCACTCACTATTTAGGCGCGTCAAAGTGCTTTCATAAGGGTGGCTTTCCTGTGCACACAGGGCGCGTGGCGTACTTATGTACGCGAGCGGTCTGGGTGCACAGGGAAACGCCCTTAGGGAAGTACTTTCACGCGCCGTCTAAAAGAGGGAATAGCTTACGGTTAGCCCTGCCATTACTATGGCTACCATGCTCATCAGCTTAATCAGAATGTTCAGCGACGGCCCCGACGTGTCCTTGAACGGGTCTCCGACCGTGTCGCCGATTACCGCCGCCTTGTGGGCGTCGGAACCCTTTCCGCCGAAATTGCCCTGCTCTATGTATTTCTTTGCGTTGTCCCACGCGCCGCCGCTGTTGGCCATGAACACCGCCAGCACAAAGCCCGAAGCCAACGCGCCGCCGAGCAGACCGAGCACGCCCGCAACGCCGCAAATAAGCCCCATAATCACGGGAGCCGCAACCGCCAAAAGCGCGGGGAAGAGCATTTCGCGCTGTGCCGCCTTTGTGGAAATCGACACGCAACGCGCGTAGTCGGGGTCGGACTTGCCCTCCATGATTCCCGAATTTTCGCGGAACTGCCTGCGGACTTCGTTCACCATCTGGTTCGCAGCCCTGCCGACGGCGTTCATCGTGAGACCGCAGAAAAGGAAGGACATCATCGAGCCGACGAACATGCCCATCAGAACTTTCGGATTCATGAGGTTCACCTGATAGACCTGCATGAAATCGGCAAGGGAGGCTGTTTCGATTTTTCCGCCGAGCTTTTCGAAAGCGTCGATAGTGCTTTGCGCGTAGTCGGAAAGCGCGGAGCTGTCCTTGATTCTCACAAGCCCTATTCTAAGCTCTTCGACGTAGGAGGCAAGCAGGGCGAGCGCGGTCAACGCCGCCGAGCCGATTGCGAAGCCCTTGCCCGTTGCGGCGGTCGTGTTGCCGAGAGAGTCGAGCATATCGGTGCGGCGTCTTACCTCTTTGCCCAAGCCGGACATTTCGGCGTTGCCGCCCGCGTTGTCGGCGATAGGCCCGTAGGCGTCGGTCGCGAGGGTAATGCCGAGGGTCGAGAGCATGCCGACCGCGGCGATTCCGATTCCGTAAAGCCCCTGGCTCATGTTCGAGAATTCGCCGCCCGCCGAGAACGCGTACGCCAACGCCGTGCCCACTACGATTGCCACCACGGGATAGAACGTGGAGACCATGCCCGTGCCAATGCCGCCGATTATAACGGTTGCGGGGCCCGTCTTGGACTGTTCGGCAATGCCGCGCGTGGGCGCGTACGCCTCCGACGTGAAGTACTCCGTAATTTTGCCGATAAAAATGCCCGTGAAAAGCCCCACCATAATCGAGCCCCAGTTGCCGAGCCAGTTTTCAAGACCGAGCAAATAGAGAATGCCAGCCGACGCCAGCGCGATGAACACGGAGCTTGCGTTTACGCCGAGCCCCAGAGCGTCCAGAAGCTCTTTGCTCGACGCGCCCTTTTTGACGCGCACGAAAAATATCCCCACAACCGAAAGCACAACGCCAATCGCCCCGATTACCATCGGCGCGAGAACCGCCTTCATCTGCGTGATTGGGTCTGTCATGTATGCCGCCGCGCCGAGAGCCGCAGTCGCAAGAATCGAGCCGCAGTATGATTCGTACAAGTCCGCGCCCATGCCCGCAACGTCGCCTACGTTGTCGCCCACGTTGTCGGCGATTGTCGCGGGGTTGCGGGGATCGTCTTCGGGAATGCCCGCTTCGACCTTGCCGACGAGGTCTGCGCCGACGTCCGCGGCTTTCGTGAAGATGCCGCCGCCGACGCGCGCGAAGAGAGCCTGCAAGCTTGCACCCATGCCGAAAGTAAGCATTGTGGTCGTAATCACGACCATTTTATGCGTTTGCGAAATGTCTTCTATAAAATAGTTGAGAACGAAAAACCATACCGAGATGTCGAGCAGCGCAAGCCCCACGACCACAAGCCCCATGACCGCGCCCGAACGGAACGCGACGCGCAGCCCGTGGTCGAGCGAATTTTTTGCGGCGTTTGCCGCCCTGTTCGAAGCGTATGTTGCGGTTTTCATGCCGAAGAAGCCCGCAAGCCCGGAGAAGAAGCCGCCCGTGATGAACGCGAACGGAACCCAGCCGTTTTGGACGTTCAGACCGTACGCCAAGAACGCGAAGAAAAAGAACAGCAGGACGAACACAAGCCCCACTATTTTGTATTGCTGCTTCAAATACGCAAGCGCGCCGTGTCGGACGTGCAGGGCGATTTTCCGCATGATTTCGGTGCCCTCCTCCTCTTTTTTCATGCCTTTGTAGAACGCCAGCGCGAAGCCGAGCGCGATAATCGACGCCGTCGGCACGAGCCAAAAGACGGGGTTTATTTCGGGCGACGCCGACGCCGCCAAAACGTTTAGGTTTTCGATATTCATAGTGCTGCGATTTGTTAAATTTATGCGTTGCGCGCCCCCCCCGGCCTCCGAACGCCGCGAGAACGCACATCGGGAAAACATAATGAACCCAAAAAACGGAAACCGCCACACTTTTTTTTCGTTTTTTGCGGCGTATCCGCCCGCGCAAAAAACGCGCCAGTTCGGCGCGGTTCGCGTTCGGGGAAGCCCTACCCCTATTTCTTGGACGGGTTTTTAAGCACCGTGTATTTCCACATGCCGAAGGAATTTTCTTCGGGAAGCGAAAATTCGACGCGCGAATCGGCGTCGACTTCCGCCCTGAACGCCTTTGCGCTTCCCAGCACCGGCTCGAACGAAACTTCCGCGCCCGCATCGAAGCGCGTCGCCATTTTCTTTGACGCTGCGGGATTGAACTCGCGGTAGGCGATTACGTACCCCGAAGTCGGCGACTTCACCGACTGGAAGCCCGTCCACGAGCGTCCCGACGGCTCTTCGCCAATCGGCATGATTGTCCCCGTGTGGAAATCGTGCGACACTTTTTTATAGTCGCGCACGAGCGGCGCGAGCTTTTCGATGTTTTCGTCCGACAGCCCCGTAGCCTCCATCCATGCCAAGGGCTGCGCCGCCATTGTCGTTGCGAAGAGGTAGCGGATATCGTACTTTGCGGGCGCGAACGGGTCGTCGCCGTACTTTTCGGTGTTGCGGTCGTTGTTGAGGAATTCTATTTGAAGACGCTCGGCGGGAACGTATTTCGAGATTGTCCAGATGTTGCGGAGCGTCCAGTACGGGTAGTAGTTTTGCCAGTCGGTATAGCGGTTTTCCAAAAATATGTTGCCGTATTTCGAGTACGAGAAATACCCGCCCCTGCGCCCCGCGGTGACGTCGAGGTTCAGCACGGCGCGGCCCTTTGTGTGCGCCAAAACGGCGTCGAACATGGCGCGGACGCGCTCTTCGGCGAGCTTTGTGCGGATTTTCATTCCGTCGATTTTAAACGTGCGGATTCCGAATTTGTCGTAGAGCGAAGTAAGGGCGGCGACGTCCTTTTGCCAGTCGGCGAAGTCGTCTGGCCAGCTCGGATTGAACCACAGGCAAAGCTCGATTCCCGCGTTGCGGGCAGCGTCTACGACCGTCTGCAAGCCGTTGGGGTATTTTTCGGGCGAGGGTTTCCAGTAGTCGGGGTTCGCCCATATGTTCAGGAACGAGCCGCCATACGCCGAATTGCCGCTCTTGCCCGCCTGCCAGCCGTCGTCGATTTGGAAGTGCGTTATGCCCATTTTTTTTGCGCGGGCGATTTCCTCTTTGCAAAACGCCTCGTTTACTTTCGTGTCCTGCCCTCTGTCGCCCCAAGTGTTGAGCATGACCATTTCGTCGCGCCCCTCCTTCAAGCGGCGGAGGTTCTTTTGGTACGACCTCAGCGCGAGCAGGCGTTCGCGCTCGCCGCCGTTCCAGACGCCGAAGACATAGCCGTATGCGGGCGTCCATTTGTCGGCGGAGATGTCGGAGGCGTCGACGCCCGCGCCCACGAGCAGAAACTTTCCCCACTCGGCGAAGAAGTCCGCCGCGGGGTACGCCAGCTGCACGAGCGACACCGGCGACTCTTTAAGCCAGAAAAAGCCCGCGCCCGTCTCCTTGTTTTCCATGAACAGAATGTTGCCCCTCAGGGGCATTTTGCGGTAGGACAACGCGGAGACTTCGCGGACGAGGTTGTTGTGGTGGTCGGTAACGTCGAAAAACTCGGCGGCGAGCAGATTCCACTGGCGACCCGCAAACGACAGCGTGTCGAGCGCAAGCGCGGACTGTCCGAAGCCCCGCGCCGTGATTGTCTCTATATTCTGCATGTCAGCCGACGACGCGCGCGAGCCTATCCAGTCCCGCGCGTCGGGCTTTCCCCTGAAATATATTTGGCATGCGATTGCGGGCGATTTTTCGTATATTCTGAAAATCCTCTTTACTTCCAAATTTCCCTTGCGGAAGCCGATTTCGCATTCGAGCCGCCCCGCCTCTACGTCCGAATCCGCCACGTCGCGCGTTTTGAAGTAGCCGTCCCGCGCGTCGCCGTTTTGCGACGGTATCGCCAAGTCGGCGATTTTGCCGTAGAGCGAGTGGAAATTCCCGACTTTTTATCGAGAACCGAGAGCGTGCGCAAATCGCCGCCGTTGTACTCGAAGGTTCTTTCGATTTCGTCGTTGCCGATTTTAAGCGTGTCGCCGTCGAGCGTCGCGTAGGGTTTTGCGAAAACTTGACACGCCGCAAACGACAGCGCGATTAGCGTATATTTCCCATAAATGTGTATTTTCTTCATGTCTCAAACGATTAACAAGCGGGATTTTTTTGTAAAGGCTATTTTTGTAGAGCGGAGTTTCGCAGAATTTTGCGAAAAATTGTTTGACAGGCAAAAAAAATGCTTCTAACTACCGTGAGGGTAAATCATCTAGCTATGAGCAATAATATTGACGACAAATTCTTTCTGGACGCCGACGCGTTCTTCACCTCCAACGCGGGCTACGGTCTGACTTACGACGACGTTTCGCTCGCCACCCAGTACTCCGACGTTCTCCCCCGCGAAACGAGGCTCGACACCTCCCTCTCCGACTCTATCAAGCTTTCCCTGCCCATGATCTCCTCGGACATGGACACCGTTACCGAATCGCAAATGGCAATCGGCATGGCGCGCAACGGCGGTCTCGGACTTCTCCACTGCAACATGAGCCAAAAGGAGCAGCTTGTAGAAGTTGCCCGCGTCAAGAACTACATTCACGGTCTGATTCAAGAGCCAATCAAGGTTTCGCCCGAAATGCATATCGGCGACGTCCTCAAAATCGTAACCGACCGCAATTTCAGATTCCGCACTTTCCCCGTCGTCGACGGGCAAAACAAGCTTGTGGGGCTTCTCCCAGGAAGCATTGTAAAGGAACGCTACGCAGCGCTTTCGGTCGCCAAGACCATGACGCCCCGCAAGGACGTTTTCACGGTCAACCAGAAGGAACTCGGCGCGGATCCCATCGCCGTTGCCGACGCTTTCTTTGACGAGCATTTCGGCGTCCACAAGCTCCTTGTTGTAGACGACAACGATACGCTCCGAGGGCTCTTCACGCTCTCCGACATCGAAAGAATTTCCGAAGAGCGCGGAGCTCCCCAAAAGAACGCCCGCGACTCCAAGTTCAGGCTTCTCTGCGGCGCGTCCATTGCGATGATGCGCAACAAGGACGGCTCGGTCGATTTCGAAAACATCATAAACCACGTCGGCGCGCTCGTAGACGAGGGCTTGGACGTCGCCGCGGTCTCGACTGCGCACGGCTTCACCGAGGGCGTCGGCTCTACGGTCAAGGCTCTCCGCAAGGCTTTCCCCGAACTCACGCTCATCGGCGGCAACGTAACGAACGGCGCGGGGGTTGAGTATCTCGCCGAATGCGGCGCGGACGCCATCAAAATCGGGCAAGGTCCAGGCTCGATTTGCACGACGCGCATTGTTGCGGGCGTAGGCATTCCCCAGCTCACAGCCCTCTATGTCTGCTCGAAAGCCGCCCAGAAATGCGGCGTTAGAATCATTGCCGACGGCGGCATTACAAAGAGCGGCGACATGGTCAAGGCTCTCACCCTCGCCGACGCCATGATTTGCGGCGGTCTCCTTGCTGGTTGCCCCGAAGCCCCCGGTCAGGTTATGGAAATCAACGGCAAGATGTACAAGCAATACCGCGGCATGGGCAGTCTTGCGGCGATGAAAGCAGGCAGTGCCGCGCGTTATGGGCACGACCTTAAAGTCAAGAGCGACAAAATTACCGCCGAGGGTGTCGAGGCTCTCAAAGAAGTCTCCTCCTCTCTCGACGAAGCTTTGAAGATTTTTGTCGGCGGCATTCAGAGCGGCATGGGCTATCTCGGCGCGAAGACTCTCCCCGAGCTTCGCAAAAATGCGCGTTTCACCCGTCTCACTGGCGCGGGTCAAAAAGAAAGCGCTCCCCACGACATCATCGAAATCAAACAACCCTCCAAATAAGCAGACTAGCAGTCTGCACGGGGCGCGAGCCGCGCCACTCGAAACTTGGGGGCTGTGCCCCCAGGGGTGGATTTCGCTCTGCGAAATTCACCACCCGCTCCCCCCAAGGCTACTTGACGCAAACGGAGGGGGCTTGCCGCCCCCAAAAGGCTGGGCGCAAGGTGCGCCTCCCGACGGAACTTCGTTCCTCATGGTGATTATGCGGCGCGGCTATAACCGCGCCTTTTTTGTTTTAGTTCGTATTGCCTGCGGCAATTACTCGCGTTGGGGTATGCGATGTTTTGCAAGAAACGGGTTTGAATAGACGCGCGTTGCGCAGGAGAATAAGAAAAAGCGCACGGGGCGGTTTGAGGAAAGTTTTGGCGTTTTGGGCGGTTTTTCCCGCAAAAAGTCAAGCGTTTGAGGAAAAATTCGGATTTTTTTTCGCGCGGCGGATATGGTTGTGTTTCACGCGCCCTGCGCGGCAATTTTGCGCAAATTCGAAGCGTTTAAAAAAACTTGCAATTTTTTGCGCGGGCATAAATATGGGAGGCTTAATTTTCCAAAAAAACTCAATAGGTAAGAACTATGGCAAATATCAAGACCATCAAAGACGTCGACTTGAAGGGAAAGAAAGTTTTCGTTCGCGTCGATTTCAACGTGCCCTTTGACGCGCAGGGCAATATCAGCGACGACACCCGCATTGTGGCGGCGTTGCCCACAATCCAGTACCTTCTCGACGAAGGCGCAATGGTCGTTCTCACGAGCCACCTCGGCCGCCCGAAAAGCAAGGCCGACACGCAGTTCTCGCTCGCTCCCGTGGCGAAGGCGCTGTCCGAAAAGCTCGGCAAGCCCGTCGTTTTCGTGGACGACTGCATCGGCGAAAAGGTAAAGGAAGCCTGCTCGAAAATGAAAGCGGGCGACGTAGTTCTCCTCGAAAACTCGCGCTTCTACCCCGAAGAAAAGAAGAACGACCCCGAATTTGCAAAGAAGCTTGTCGAAGACACGGGCGCGGAAGCCTATGTAAACGACGCTTTCGGCACGGCGCACAGAGCGCACGCCACAACAGCGGGCGTGGCTGCTTACCTGCCGATTAAGGTTGCGGGTCTTCTCATCGAAAAGGAACTCGAATTCCTCGGTTCGAAGACCGAAACCCCCGTCCGTCCGTTCACGGTAATCTTGGGCGGCTCTAAAGTTTCCGACAAAATCACGGTTATCGACTCGCTCCTCGACAAGTGCGACGCAATGCTCATCGGCGGCGCAATGGCGTACACCTTCGCGCTCGCGCAGGGTCGCACGACGGGCACAAGCCTTGTCGAACCCGATAAAATCGACCTCGCAAAGGCGGCTTTGGCGAAGGCGGAAAAGAAGGGCGTAAAGTTCCTGCTTCCCATCGACAACGCGGTTACGCAGTCCATCGATTTCGCGGGCGGCAAAGTCGGCCCGATGGAAGTCATGGACGGCAACATCGCCGACGGCTGGGCGGGTGTAGACATCGGTCCGAAGACGGTCGAGCTTTACAAAGAACAAATCGCCAAGAGCAAGACAATCCTCTGGAACGGCCCCATGGGCATCTTCGAAATCAAGGACTGCGCAAAGGGCACGTTCGCAATCGCGGAAGCTGTGGCGAAGTCGGGCGCAATCAGCATCATCGGCGGCGGCGACTCGGTAAAGGCAATCAAGAAGAGCGGCTTTGCCAAAGACGTAAGCTTCATCTCCACGGGCGGCGGAGCGTCCCTCGAATTCCTCGAAGGCAAGGAACTCCCCGGCGTCGCGGTTCTCGACAAAAAATGCTAACTTCAAAATAAAAAAGGATATAAAAATGGCACGCAGATATTTCATCGCGGGTAATTGGAAAATGAACAACACGGCGGCGAAAGCCGTCGAACTCATCGACGGAATCAAGGCGAAAATCGGCGGCGAAACTTCGGTTGACGTCGCGGTTTGCCCCACATTCACGGCTCTCGACGCGGCAAGCAAAGCCCTCAAAGGCTCGACCGTAAAGCTCGGCGCGCAGAACATGTACTTCGAAGCAAAGGGCGCGTTCACGGGCGAAATCGCCGCCGACATGCTCAAAGAATTCGACTGCACATACGTCATTCTCGGCCACAGCGAACGCCGCCAGTACTTCAAGGAAGACGACGCCCTCATCAACCGGAAAGTCAAGGCTGTCTTGGCTAACGGCATGAAGCCCATTCTCTGCGTAGGCGAAAAACTTGAAGACCGCGAAGCCAACAAGACAATCGACGTCGTTTCGACGCAGACCGTCGGCGGGCTCGAAGGCCTCTCGAAGGAAGACGCCGAAAAGGTTGTCGTTGCCTACGAACCCGTTTGGGCTATCGGCACGGGCAAAACGGCGACTCCCGCAATGGCGCAGGAAGTCCACGCCGAAATCCGAAAGATTCTCGCAAAGCTCTTCGGTGAAGAAGTTTCGCAGAAAATCCAGATTCTCTACGGCGGCTCGATGAAGCCCGAAAACGCCGACGCCCTCTTGGCTGAAAAAGACATCGACGGCGGCCTTATCGGCGGCGCGGCTCTCAAAGCCGACTCTTTCGCGGCTCTCGTCGAAAGCGCGAAAAAGGCGGCGCAAGCGTAGTCCGACGCATTCGAAGAACGCTTCAAAAACCGTTCCCAATTCGGGAGCGGTTTTTGGTTTCGGCAAAGTCGTGCGCAGGGCGGAACAGACGGCGTAAAAAACCCGAAACGAAACGCCCTATTTTTTCGTTTTTGTCTTGCAATGGCGGGGGAAATTTGAGGGAATAAGGGGAAGGTCGGGCCCCATGCAATTTGCCGTTCGCGAACCCCGCCAGATTCGGAAGAAAGCAACGGTAGTGAAACGACATCTGTGCCGTGGGAAGCCTGACCCCTTTTTATAATTTCCTATGCCAGAACCGTCAGCCATAAATCCCCCGAAAGACAAAAATCCGCGACACGTGGCAATCATAATGGACGGCAACGGCAGGTGGGCAAAAGAGCGCGGGCTGCCGAGAATAGAGGGGCACAAACAGGGGGCGAAGCAGATAGAAAAAGTGCTCGAAGCCGCGCGTGAATTCGGCGTGCAATACATCACCCTCTACGCGTTTTCTTCGGAAAACTGGAACAGACCCAAAGAGGAGGTCGACGCGCTGATGGCGTTGCTGTCGGCGTCGATTAGGCAAAACGAAAAACACTTTTCGAAAAACAAAATCCGCTTCCGCACGATAGGCGACATCGACGCCCTGCCCCCAGCCTGCATTGCCGACATTCGCAGGCTCGAAAAACTCACCGAAAATTTCGGCGAACGCACGCTTGTGCTCGCGCTCAACTACGGCTCGCGCGACGAGCTTGCGAGGGCGGTAAATAAAATTGCAAAAAAATTCCGCGACGGCGAAATCGACAAAATCACTTGGGATACGATTGCCGAAAACCTCGACACCGCCGACATTCCCGACCCAGACTTGCTTGTGCGCACCTCCGGCGAAATGCGGCTGAGCAACTACCTCATGATGCAGTCGTCATACGCGGAACTGTACTTTACAAAAACATACTGGCCCGACTTCGGGCGCGACGAATTCGCCAAGGCGATAGACGAATTCAAACGCCGCGAACGCCGCTACGGACTCACGGGCGACCAACTCAAATAATTTTATGTACGCACGCATTTTCAGCACGCTCGCACTTTGGACAATCACGATACTCGCGGTAATTTATTTCGGCGCGGCGGGCTGGACGGCTCTGCTTGCGGTTCTCGCGGGCGGCGCGTTGCGCGAAACTTTCGGACTTCTCGAAAAGCTAGGAATGAAGCCCATGAAAGGCGCGGCGCAAGCGGCGGCGGCGGCGGCATTCGCGGCGGCGTGGGCGTTCCCGCACTTCGGAATACTCCACAACGCGGGCGGCGCGATTGTGCTTGCGTGCTTCGCGGCGTTTTTTGCGATGCTCACGGTGCGCTCGCCCTACGACGACTTCGCGGCGAAAACGGTTCTGCCGACGATTGCCGCGCTGTTTGCGGTGTCCCTCCCGCTGAACCTGCTGGCGGTCGTGGGGGTTGAGGCGGCGACGGAGGCGTCGCGCTACACGGGAGTAGTGCTCTCGGTCTGGATTGTGGCGGCGGCGAAATTCTCTGACATCGGCGCATACGTCATAGGAGCGGCGTTCGGACGGCACAAAATGTCGCCCGACATCAGCCCGAACAAAACTTGGGAGGGCGCGGTCGGCGGACTGTTCTCGTCGGCGGCGGTGTCGGCGGCAATCGCGCGGGGCTTCGCGCCGATTCTTCCGCAGAACTTTACGCCGATTCTCGCGGCGACGGCGGGCACGCTAATCGGGGCGGTCGCGATTGTTTCCGACCTGCTCGAATCGGTGCTCAAAAGACGCGCGGACGTCAAGGATTCGGGCAAATTCATTCCGGGAATCGGAGGCGCGCTCGACCTTGCGGACTCGCTTCTGCTCTCCGCGCCTTTCGGCGTTTTGATTTTGGCAATCATTTTATAACAGGCACAATGAAAGCAAAAAATTTGGCAATACTCGGCGCGACCGGCTCAATCGGAGACAACACGCTCGAAGTCGTAAGGGGCAACCGCGACAGGCTCAACGTGGTGGGAATCGCGGGCAAAAAGAACTTCCGCAAACTCGCGAAAATCGCCGACGAGTTCGACGTAAAGCACGTCGGAATTTTCGACGACGCGGCTCTCGCCGAAGCGCGGGAATCGGGGCTGTTCAAGGGGCGCAAGCTCTACGGCGGAATCGGGGGGCTTACGGAAATCGCGACCCTTTCGGAAGCCGACACGACGGTCGCGGCGGTGGTCGGCACTACCGCCCTCAAACCCACGCTCGCGGCAATAGAGGCGGGCAAGGACATCGCGCTCGCAAACAAGGAGCTGCTCGTGATGGCGGGCAAATTCGTGATGGGCGGCGCGGAGCGCAAGGGCGTGCAAATGCTGCCGCTCGACTCCGAACACAACGCAATTTTCCAGTGCATAAACGGCGAGCGCAAGCGCGACATCGCTAAGCTGCTCATCACCGCGTCGGGAGGCATGTTCCGCGACTACACGCGCGAGCAAATGCTCACAATCACCCCCGAACAGGCGCTCAAACACCCCAACTGGAAAATGGGCCCGAAAGTTACGATAGACTCGTCAACGCTCGCGAACAAGGGCTTGGAGGTTATCGAGGCGAAGTGGCTCTTCGGCGTCTCGCCCGACCAAATTCAGGTGGTCGTCCAAAAGGACAGCCTTGTGCACTCGATGGTGCAGTTCGTGGACGGCTCGGTGATTGCGCACTTGTCGCCGCCGTCGATGACGTTTGCAATTTCGCACAGCCTGCTCTACCCCGAACGCGGAAACTTCGTGCGCCCGCCGCTCGACTTCACAAAGCCGTTCGTCGTAGACTTCCGCCCGCCAGACACCGACCGCTTCCCCTGCCTCAAACACGCGTTTGCTGCGCTCCGCGCGGGCGGCACGGCGACGACCGTTTTCAACGCGTCGAACGAAGTCGCGGTTGAAAATTTCATCGCGGGAAAACTGCCGTGGATAAAAATTCCGCAGGTGATTGAAAAGACGCTCGAATCCACGGCGGCAATAGACCCCGCCGAACTCGGCGACGTTCTCGCCGCGGACGCCGAAGCGCGGGCAAAGGCGCGCGAAGCGGCAGCATCGCTTGTTTAGCATGGGAGAGTTTGCCGACATTTTTTCGAACACTTGGGCATTCGCCCTCGTGATGCTGTTTTTCGGCGGTTCGATTTTCGTCCACGAACTCGGACACTTTCTCGCCGCGCGCATGCGCGGGCTGAAAATACTGCGCTTTTCAATCGGCTTCGGGCCCAAACTCTTTTCGGCAAAAGGCAGGGACGGCTGCGAATACATAATTTCGCTTCTGCCGTTCGGCGGATACGTCGCCCTGCCCCAGCTTGCCGACATGGGCGCGCTCGAAGGCGGCAAAGGCGGCGAAACCGAAAAACTCCCCAAGGCGTCGTGCGCCGACAAAATCATAGTGAGCGCGGCGGGGGCGTTTTTCAACCTGCTGTTCGCGGCGGCGTTGGCGGCGATAGTCTGGGTAATGGGAATAAAGCAGAGCGCGGCGATGGAGTCCACAACGGTGGGCTTTGTGGCGAACGAAATTACCGACGTGGACGGGAACAAGCACGAGTCTCCCGCAAAACTCGCTGGACTGCGCGAGGGCGACAAAATCGTTTCAATCGACGGCCGCAAAGTAGGCGACTTCTCGCAAATCGTGGAACTTGTGGCAATCGGCTCTGGGCGCGACGCCGACGGAAAGCCGTCGGCAAGCCTAGAAATCGGGCGCGATGGCAAAATACTGAATGTCAAAATCAATCCAATTCTAATAAAAACAAACGTCTCCACGGGCGACGAAATCCGCATGATAGGGGTGTCGCCCGCCGCGCCGATGACGGTCGGGAAAATCATGCCGAACTCGCCCGCGGGAAAGGCGGGAATAAAGGTCGGAGACGAAGTTGTCGGAATAGACGGCCGCAGGATTTTCTCGAACGCGCAACTCGGCGCATACCTCGACTCCCTCAAAGACGGGGCTACCGTGAAGCTCGAAATTCTGCGCGGCGGCGCGAAAACGGAAATTTCGGCGAAGCCCCAAAGGGTGAAGCTTACAAAAAGCCTCGCAACGCTTGAAATTCCCGACGAAAAAGGCTCGGTTTCGTTCATGGTTTCGAACAGGAAAAACCCGAAGTCGGACACGGGGCTTCTCAAAGTGTTTTCGGTAAAGCGCGGCGCGGAAGTCTTCGACAAATTCGCGGTAGGCGACACGCTCTACGCGCTCGACGGGCGCGAAATAAACTCGCTCGCGCGGCTCGAAGCGGCAGTCAACGGCGCAAAAACGCGCCCGCGCCTCGACATGCTCGGCCCGCAGATGTACGACGTCTCCATGCCGATTTCGGCAAAGGCGGAAATAGAGCCGCCGCAGACGCGCAACATGATAGGCTACATGCTCGCCCCCTCGACAATTACCGCGCACCCGACAATCGCCGAACAGTTCGGCGACAGCCTGTCGAGAACGTACAACGCGCTGTCGAGCCTCGTGAACCCCAAGAGCGACGTCGGCATAAAAAGCCTCGCCGGCCCCGTGGACATCGGGCGCGTAATCTACAAACTTTCGCTTACGGACTTCGCGCTCGTGCTGTCGTTCGCGGTGCTTCTCAACGTAAACCTCGCAATACTCAACATGCTGCCCATTCCCGTGCTCGACGGCGGGCACATACTCTTCGCCCTGCTCGAAAAACTGCGCGGCAAACCCCTGCCGCCCTCGTTCTTCGCGGCGGTTCAGGGCGGATTCTCGGTAATGCTACTTGCGCTCATGGCGTTCGTGGTCTACAACGGATTCATGAGGTGGTCGGGCGATTCAAAGCTTGAAAGCGGGGAAAATTCCGAATACTATTTGAACGAAATAAAATTCTAAACATGGGAAATTATTGCATATCCAGATTTAACAGCGTCCGCACGCCCACGCGCGAAGTAAGCGTGGGCAACGTGAAAATCGGCGGGAACAACCACATCGTCGTGCAGTCGATGACGAACACAAAAACATGCGACGTCGAAGCCTCGGTGAAGCAGTGCATTCAGCTTGCCGAAGCGGGCTGCGAAATCGTAAGGCTCACCGCGCAAAACCTCGACGCGGCGCGGGCACTCAAAGACATTTCGAAAAAATTCCGCGCGGCGGGCTTCGACACCCCGCTTGTCGCCGACATTCACTTCCTGCCGCAAACGGCGATGGAGGCTGTGGAACACGTCGAAAAAATCAGGGTAAACCCCGGGAACTTCACCGACAAGAAAATCGACGGCAAAACCGAATATACGGACGCGGAATACGAGGCGGAGCTTGAAAAAGTACGCGCAAAATTCGAGCCGCTCGTACTGCGCTGCAAGGAGCTTGGCAGAGCCATTAGAATAGGCACAAACCACGGCTCGCTGTCCGACAGAATCCGCCTCAGATACGGCGACACCCCATACGGAATGGTCGAGGCGGCGTTCGAATTCGCGCGAATCTGCCGCGACTTGAACTTCCACAATTTCCTCTTCTCGTTCAAGGCAAGCAACACGCGCGTGATGACGCAGGCGTACAGGCTTGCGGCAAAACGCATGAAGGAGGAGGGATTCTCGTACCCGCTCCACCTCGGAGTGACAGAGGCGGGCTTCGGAATCGACGCGCGAATCAAAAGCTCGATGGGCATCGGCGGACTCCTGTTCGACGGGCTGGGCGACACAATCCGAGTGTCGCTGACCGAAGACCCCGTGCAGGAAATCCCCGTTGCGCAAGACTTGGCGAGACTCGCCGAGAAAATCCGCGCCGAACGCGCAGTCGCCCAAAAGGACGAGGGAATAGACTTCTACAACTACAACCGCCGCGAAACGGCGTCGCTTGCCGGCGGAAAAATCGGCGCGTCGGCAGTGCCCGCGGTGGCGTCGTTCGGGAAGAGCGTCAAGGCGGACTTCTCGGTCGAAAACGGAGCGGCGGACTTCGGCGGAAAAATTAAAATCGGCAAATACGCAACGCCCGAAGCACTCGCCGCCGACTTGTCCGACGGAGCGACAGTCGCCGCGGAAATCGCGACCGCCGACATCGCGAAATTCGCCGACACCGCGCGGAACGCAAAGGTCGTGTTTATCGCGCCCGCGCCCGCCGACGCAAGGCACGCGGTCGGCGAGGCGAGAATGTTCGCGGCAACCCTTCGCGAAAACTCGCTTAAAAATCCGCTCTGGCTCAAATTCGACGAAAGCAAACTCGCGAACAAATCTGCCGACGAGCTCTCCAAACTCAACGAGGCGTCGATTTACATAGGCTCGCTGCTCGCCGACGGAATAGGCGACATCGCGTCGGTCGAAATCTGCCCCTGCCCCGACAAAAACGCGGAGTACGCGCTGGCGATTTTGCAGGGCGCGCGCGCCCGCCGCTCGAAGGCGGAATACATCGCGTGCCCAAGCTGCGGCAGAACGCTCTACAACATTCAGGACGCCGTCGCGAAAATCGAGGCGGCGACAAAGCACCTCAAAGACGTTACAATCGCCGTCATGGGCTGTATCGTAAACGGACCGGGAGAAATGGCCGACGCCGACTTCGGCTACGTCGGCGGCGCTCCGGGGAAAATCAACCTCTACAAAGGCCGCAAGTGCATAGAGGTAAACATTCCGCAGGAGGAGTCAATCGAACGCCTGATAGCATTCATCAAGGCGGAGGGCAAGTGGACCGAACCGCCCGCAAAATAAGCCCCCCTCTTTTCCCAAAAAAGGCGGTTGCGCGAACCAGACAAAAAACGCATTCGCCGTCCGTTTTAAAACGCCGATTTTCGCGAAGAAAAACCGGCGTTTTTTTTGCATATTTCGGATTAAAAGTATTGCATGCCGCGCCCCCTCTTATATATTAAATACGGATTCGGACAAAGGTGGGCTGTGCCTGTTTTTTCGGGGCACGGCGGCACTTTCCGCAACGCCGCAAAAACCGCGGCGCGTTCCGCTTTTCGGACACGGAAAACGCGGCGCGAATTTCCAATTTAAACACAATAAAATACATCAAAATATGCCAGAAGACATCAAACAAAACGACAGGTACGATGCGTCGAAAATCCAAAAGCTCGAAGGCTTGGAGGGCGTAAGAAAACGCCCCGACATGTATATCGGCGACACAAACGAACGCGGACTCCACCACTGCGTATTCGAAATCGTCGACAACTCCATAGACGAAGCCCTCGCGGGCTACTGCACGCAAATCAAGGTTGCTGTGCACTCCGACGGCTCGTGCTCTATTGAAGACAACGGACGCGGCATTCCCGTGGACATACATCCGAAATACAAAATCCCCGCCCTCGAACTCGTGATGACAAACCTCCACGCGGGCGGCAAGTTCGGCAAGGGCGCGTACCAAGTGTCTGGCGGGCTGCACGGCGTCGGCGCGAAGTGCGTAAACGCGGTCAGCGAACACTTCGAAGTGGAAGTCCGCAAGGACGGCAAAATCTACAAAATGGAATTTTCGCGCGGCAAGACAATCACGCCGATGACGGTAATCGGCAACACGAAATCGACGGGCACGAAAATCACGTTTTTGCCCGACCCCGAAATTTTCACGCTCACGCGCGAATTCAAGTACGAAATCCTCTCCAAGCGTCTGCGCGAACTGGCGTTCCTCAACCCCGGAATCACGATTTCGCTCAGCGACGAACGCACAAACCACTCCGACGAATTCAAATTCAGCAACGGCATCGCGGAATATGTCGAATTCCTCAACCGCAACAAGACGACGGTGCACCCGAAAGTAATAGCTTTCGGCGGCTCCGCGCCCGCTGCGGAAGGGAGCGACTCAAACATCGTCGTTGACATCGCGCTCCAATACAACGACTCGTACACCGAACAGGTCTACGCCTACGCGAACTCCATTTTCAACGTCGAGGGCGGCACGCACCTGAGCGGTTTCCGCACGGCTCTCACGCGCGTGGTAAACAACTACGCAAAGGCAAACAACCTGCTCAAAGACAAAGACCCGTCCATTTCGGGCGACGACTGCCGCGAGGGTCTGACGGCGGTGATTTCGGTGAAAGTTCCCGAACCTCGCTTCGAGGGGCAGACAAAGACAAAGCTTTCGAACGGCGAAGTTGACGGCATAGTCCAGAAAATCGTCGGCGAAAAGCTCAAATACGCTTTCGAGACAGACCCGTCCACGGCGAAGAAAATCATCGACAAATGCGTGATGGCCGCCCGCGCGAGGGACGCCGCAAGAAAGGCGCGCGAAACCGTCCGCAAAACCGTAATGTCGGGCGGCGGACTCCCCGGCAAACTCGCCGACTGCTCCGAAAAAGACCCCGCTCTCTGCGAACTCTACATCGTCGAGGGCGACTCGGCAGGCGGTTCGGCGAAGATGGGGCGCGACAGAAAATATCAGGCAATTCTCCCCATTCGCGGCAAAATCATCAACACCGAAAAGGCGAGGCTCGACAAGGTTCTGAACAATCAGGAAGTGCGCACAATCATCACAGCGTGCGGCACGGGCATCGGCGAATCGGGCGAAGGCGCGTTCGACGCCTCTAAGGCTCGCTACCACAAGGTGGTAATCATGACCGACGCCGACGTCGACGGCTCGCACATTCGCACGCTGCTGCTTACGTTCTTCTTCCGCCAGATGCGCGGGCTTATCGAAAACGGCTACGTCTACATTGCCCAGCCGCCGCTCTATAAAATCAAGAGGAAGAAGAAGGAAACTTACGTCATGAACGACGCCGAGCTTAACAAAATTCTGCTCAACCTCGGCTCGGCCGACGTAACCCTCACAAGGCTTTCCGACAACTTCGAATTCCCCGAAACGAAGCTCGACAAGCTCGTGGAGGCGTTCGCGAGAATCGAAACGCTCGGGCACGGAATCACCCGCTACGGCTGCGACTTGGCGACATACCTCGACACCAACCGCGACGGCAAGCTGCCCAAGTACATCGCAAGAATCCGCACGGGCAACAAGGAGGAATTTAAATACCTGTTCTCCGACGACGAACGCTCGTCGTTCTACATCGAATACGGCAACCCCGAAGACATCTTCGAGGGCAACACGGTGCGCGAAGTCGTGAACGAACTCGGCGTGAAAGTCCAGCAGAGAATCAACGTCTACGAAATCTACGAATCTGCGCCGCTTGAAAAAATGCTCGCGGAGGTCGCAAAATCGGGACTTGCGGAGGAGTCGTTCAGACCGTCGGAAGAGCCGCGCTACGTGATTGCCGAAAAGGGCGAATCGGGCAAGGCGAAGTCGGTAAAGATTTTCTCGATACTCGAACTGGTGGCGAAAATCCGCGAATTCGGCAAAACGGGCATGTCAATCCAACGCTACAAAGGGCTTGGCGAAATGAACGCAAAACAGCTCTTCGAAACCACGATGGACCCCGCAAAACGCTCGTTCCTGAAAGTCACAATCGAAGACGCCGCGGCGGCGGACGCAACGTTCTCAATGCTCATGGGCGAGGACGTTCCGATTAGGCGCGCGTTCATCGAAGACAACGCGCTCAACGCGTCCTACCTCGACATCTAACCGAAGGAATTTAAAATGTATACCGAAAATGAAAAAATAATAGAATCGAGCATTACGCAGATAATGCAGAGCGCGTACATCGACTACTCGATGTCGGTCATCATCTCCCGCGCCCTGCCCGACGCCCGCGACGGCCTCAAACCCGTGCAAAGGCGCGTGCTCTACGCAATGCTCCGCGAAGGGCTGCTCCACAACCGCGCGTTCGACAAATGCGCGGGCGTCGTCGGCGAAGTGCTGAAAAACTACCACCCGCACGGCGACTCGTCCGTATACGACACCCTCACGCGCCTCGCGCAGGACTGGGTTATGCGCTATCCGCTGGTGATTCCGCAGGGCAACTTCGGCTCGATTGAGGGCGACTCTCCCGCGGCTTACCGATACACCGAATGTAAACTCGCCGAAATCTCGGAAGACCTGCTCGCCGACATCGACAGCGACACCGTGGACTTCATGCCCAACTACAAGGAGACGATTTCCGAACCCACGGTTCTCCCCTCCGCCCTGCCGACACTCCTGATGAACGGCTCGACGGGCATCGCGGTCGGCATGACGACGAACATTCCCCCGCACAATTTGGAGGAGCTTATAGACGGAATCTGCATGCTCATCGACAACCCCGCAGTTCCGCTCGCGGAGCTGATGAACGTAATCAAAGGCCCAGACTTCCCGACGGGCGGCGTAATCGTGGGAAAATCTGGAATCGAAAACTACATGCGCACGGGTCGCGGAATCGTGAAAGTGCGCGGCGTGGCGACGGTCGAAGAGCTGAAAAACGGCAAGGAGCAGATTGTAATCACGGAAATTCCGTACAACGTAAACCGCAACTCGCTGGTTGAAAACATCGCGGAACTCGTGTCGGAAAAAGTGCTCACAGAGGTAAGCGATATCCGCAACGAGTCCGACGAAAACACGCGCGTTGTGATAGAGCTTAAACGCGGCGAAGCCCCGCGGGTTGTGCTCAACAAGCTCTTCAAACACACGCAGCTTGAATCGTCGTTCGGCGTGATAATGCTTGCTATCGACAAGCGCAAGCCGAAGCAGATGAATATGAAGGAAATGCTCGAATGCTACATCGAGCACCGCCGCGAGGTCGTCTACCGCAGAACGCAGTTCCTGCTGCGCAAGGCCGAAGACAGGGCGCACATCTTGGAGGGCTATAAAATCGCCCTCAACAACCTCGACGACTTCATCAAAATCATCAGGGCGTCGAAAGACAGGGACGAGGCGAAAACCGCTTTGATGGCAAAATACCCGCTTTCGGAACGTCAGGCAAACGCGATTCTCGACCTCCGACTCCACCAGCTGACGGGTCTAGAACGCGAGAAAATCGAGCAGGAATACATGGAGCTGATGAGGCTCATCGAAGAGTACCGCTCGATTCTCGAAAGCGAAAAGAAACTGCTTTCCGTCATCAAAAAGGAGCTGATGGAAATGCGCGCAAAATACGCGTCGCCGCGCCGCACGCAACTGATAGCCGCCGAGGGCGAATTCCGCATGGAAGACGTCATCGCGAACGAGGGCTGCATAATCAGCGTCTCGCACAACGGCTTCATCAAGCGCACTGGCGTAAGCGCGTACCGCTCGCAGAAACGCGGCGGCAAGGGCGTAATCGGCAGCGGACAGTACGACGAAGACTTCATCGAACACATCTTCACCGCCTCCACGCACGACTACATCATGTTCTTCATGAACAACGGCCGCGTGTACGTCGAAAAGGTCTACGAAATTCCCGAAGGCTCGCGCGTCTCGAAGGGCCGCTCAATCAAGAACGTGCTCGACCTCAAAAGCGACGAAAAAGTAGCCGCAATGATTTGCGTAAAGAGCCTCGACGACGACAAACACGCCCTCGTGATGGCTACCAAAAACGGCGTCGTCAAAAAGACAATGCTCTCCGAGTACAAAAACTGCCGCAAGGGAGGCATCAAGGGAATCAACCTCGACGACGGCGACGACCTCATCGGCGTTGTGCTCACAGAGCAGGACTCCAACATAGTCCTGATTACATACGCGGGCATGTCGATTAGGTTCAACGAAGCCGACCTGCGCGCGCAGGGTCGCGACACGCGCGGCGTGCGCGGCGTAAGCCTCAAAAAGGAAAACGACTGCGTGAAGGCGATTGTCGTTGTAGACCCCGACGCCACGCTGCTCATCGCGGGCGAAATGGGTCAGGGCAAGCGTTCGAACTACGACGAATACAGACTGCAAAACCGCGGCGGTTCGGGCGTAATCGCAATTAAAACACACGGAGTCGCGGGCGCGCTTTCGGTTCGCGAAGACGACGAAATCATGATGTTCACCCACGCGGGACAGGCGGTTCGCTCGCCCGTAAAGGACATTCGCGTAATCGGACGCACCACGCAGGGCGTAAGGCTTATCAACCTCGCGGAGGGCGACAAGCTCATAGGCATCTGCCGAATTGTGGACATCAAGGACGGCGACGCGGGCGCGGAGGCTTCCTCAAACGCCTCTGACGACGCTCCCGACGGCGCGGATACCCAGCTGACGGAAGAATAAAAACCGCATTCCGCAAAAGGCGGAGGGCTTTGCGCCCTCCGCTTTTTTGTATGAATAAAAACGCGGGCGGCGGCAAGCGGCGCAGGCAAACCGCAATTCCCCGCCCGAATTTTTCGCCGACAGAAAATGCAAAAAAAATATTTTACGCCACTCATCGACACTTCCGTTCCGAAGTCGGAAACCGCGAAATTCGTAAAAAAATTTACGCAACGCCGAACGGAAATCCTCCGCAACGCGATAGCCGACGCAATCGGCGGAAAGCCAAAATTTCTGCGCTGCGCACGCGCAATGCCCGCCGAACCGTTCACGCCCGACCTGAACATAGAAATACGCAAAACGGAAATCCCCACAAGTTGCGGCAAGCTTTCGGCATTCGTCTACGCGCCGAAAAACTGCCGCAAATGCGCGGTGTATTTCCACGGCGGCGGCTGGACGCTCGGACGGGCGCAGTCGAAATTCTGCAACGATTTCGCCGCGGGAGCGAACTGCGCCGTGGTGTCGGTAGACTACCCGCTCGCGCCAGAACGCCGATTCCCCGAACAGCCCCGCGCATGCTTCGAGGCGTTCGAATACGTCCGCGAAAACGCGAAAAAGCTGGGGATTTCGAGCGGAAAATTCGCGCTTGCGGGCGACAGCTCCGGCGGAAATATTGCGCTTGCAGTCTCAATAAAACTCATCGAAAAATCGCAAAAACAAGCCGACGGACTCATTTTATACTACCCCGTGGCAAGCGTGTTTGAGCCGCAAAACTGCGAGTCTTGGCGGAAATACGGAAGCGGATTCGCGCTCGACGCCGAGTTGATGGAATCGTTCACGCTCGCGTACCTGCCGAAGCCCGAACAGCGGCTCTCTCAATACGCGTCGCCGCTGCTCTACGACAGGACTGCGGAGCTTCCGCCGACGCTTCTGGTTTCGTCGGGCTGCGACATTCTGCGCGACCAGTGCCGAGAGCTTGCAAAGAAGCTTTCGAAAGCGCGGCATGTCGAAATTGCGAACGCCGCGCATATGTACATATCGGAATGCCACGGCAGGGCATACGCGGCGGCGCTGCGCGAAACATTCGGATTCGTCGCGCGATTGTAGGCGCGGAGCGCAGGCGCAAAAAAAGGCGGATTTAAATCCGCCTTTTTGCGCTCCGAAACGGAGACTATTTGTAGAACTTTTTGCCCGATTCGGCTTTGATTTCGATAAAGTCGCCGTTTTTGACCCATTTGGCAAGAATGCGCGAAGTATCCACAAAGCGCGAGGGAATCACGACCGTGCGTTCCGCCCCGTTCTTGCCCTTGCCCCGGGCGTACAGCTCGGCGGAAGCGAGGCGTCCGTCCTTGATGTCGGCTTTCAGCCAAAGTCCGCCGTAGCACGGCAGGTTGAAGTCGATGTCGTTCCACGAATCGGGAACGGAGGTGCAGACGTAGATTTTGCCGTCCTCCGTGCAGCGCGCGAGCATCTGGTTGAGCGCGTAGACGAAGTTGCCCGAACCCGTCGAGAACCACGGGCACTTCTGGACTTTGTTGGCGGGCTCGTTGATTTCGTAGGTGTCGTAGAACGAGCCGACCTCCTTTGCCGCGCCCGCGAGCAGCTGGGCGGGATTTTCCCTGTCGTTGAAGTTCACGAGAGCCGACGACATCCAGCCCGCGTACCATGCGTTTACGCCCTTGCCCATTTCATACATGTTGCCGCCCTTGTCGATATTCTTGTGGAAGTCGTAGACGGCTTTTTTTGCGAGCTGGTTGTTGGGGTCGAGAACGGAATACGGATAGAATCCGCCGACGCTGCCGATGGAGTAGTCTTTGCTGCCTTCGTAGGGAACGTATTTTTCGCCGTCGTTGGGGAGCGACTGCCTGAGCTTTGCGGCGGTCTCGCGGAACTGCTTTGCGAGGTCTTTGTCTACGCCCAATATGTCGGCGGCTTGGGCGGTTTTTTCGAGCGAATAGATGATTCCGCAGGAGGTCATGAAGGGGTTGAGCTTTGCCTCGCCCATTCTTTCGAGGTCGGTGCAGTAGCCCACTTTGAGCTTGCCGTCGATGTTGTAAAGGCGGTTCTTGACGTAGTAGAGGCACGATTCAACCATGAGTTCGTAGTTCTTTTTGAGGAAGTCCACGTCGTTTGAATAGAGGTAGTGCCCCCACGTCGCCATGACCATGTTCGACATGTGGAAGATGTGTTCCATCCAAAAGCCGAACGGCGCGGCTTCGTCGCCCTCCTCCGTCGATTCCCATACGAAGCGCGCGCCGCTGCTGCGTTTTTTGCCGTCTTTGTTCACCCAATAAGTCGCCTTCCAGATGCGGCTTGTGCGGAAGTCGGAAACCTTGCGCGAGTGCTCGAACTTGCCGCTTGTTGCAAACGCCATCGAGTTGAAAGCCTCGTCCCAGCCGAAGAATCTGCCGTCCCAGTGCGAGCCGACAAACACGCCCACGGGCAAAGACCACTTTGTGGAGTTGCAACGCTGGTGGTACAGACCCGTGTAGTATGTCTTTTCGATTTCCTTGTCGGGAATGTTGATATGCGAGCCCTGCCAGTATTTCGCCCACGCGTTTTTGTGCTCGGCGAAAATTTTGTCGTAGCCGTTTGCGAGCACGAACGCCTTTGCGGCGGAGTCGGCGGCTTTGTAGTCGGGCTTTCCGTAGTTGTCGTTGAACGAGACGAAATAGTTGATTTCAATCGGGCTTGCGGGCGACGCCTTTGCCTCCGACGCAAGAACGGCGGTGTCGCCGTCGGGGAAGCTCGGTGCGGACGGAAAGTCGGACATAATCGAAATCATGCCCTTGTACGTCTTCATGCCGATTGCCACGTATTCGAAAGTCGCGCGGTTCGGCTCTATGATTTTGTTTACAGTCGATACGCGTTCGCGCTCCTTGAAACGCGTCTGCGGCGCGAACTTGTAGATGAAATCGAACTTCACCGCGCCCTCTTTCTTGGGGGTGATGACTTTTTTTACCACGAGCATGTCGTGCCCCGCCGGAACGAACGCTACGGTCTTTACTGTGGCGTCGGGATATTCCACGGTGTTTTCGGAGAACGCCGACTTGTTGTCGAGCGTCTGCGACCACTTCACGGGTTTGTCCTGAACCTTGCCGTCCACCGAAAAGGCGGTGTCGAAGTAGCCGTGCGAAATCAGCGCGTCTTTCGGCGCGCCGTAGCGGCGCCCCTCCCATGCGACTTGCGGCGTGAACGAAACGTATTTCTTTTGGCGTTGCACGCCGAGATTGTCGATTTGCGTGGAAATGCTGCCGTTAGAAATGAGGGCGCACGCGTATTTTCCCTTGTCGACGCTGTCGCCGTTTCCGCCCGTTGTGTTTGACCAGTGCGCGAAAAGCGCGGTCGGCGCGAGAACTGCGGCAAGTGCTATTTTTCCTATCATATATTGTCCTTGGTGTGTTTACTTGTCTGATGTAGAATAAGCTAATTGGAATAAAATATATCCCCGCCGAAAACACAAGATTATTTTGCCGTCCCCCCCCCCGAGCATCGCCATATCGCCCGACCAGCGGCGCTTCCCAGTCAAGTAAACAGTTTAACAAATTTTTCGGACAATACGTTTGAAAAAAATCCGCAACGCATATAACGGTTTTCGCATATGGCAAAAAGAATAATCATTACAACCGCGCTCGCAGCATTAACCGCATTTACTTCGCTCGCAAGCGACGTAAAAATCCCAAAGAACGCCTCGGAGGATACAGGCAACATCATGACCCAAAAGTATTGGGACATTTGGAACCCCGAACTTCAAAAGCAAATCGACGCCGACATCGAGGCGAACCGCAAGGCGGACGCCGTCGTAAACGTCGGGCAAGTCAAGGACGGCACGCAGGTTGTCGTAGAGCAGATTTCGCATGACTTCATTTTCGGCGCGCACATCTTCAACTTCGACCAGCTCGGCGACCCCGCCCTCGACGCAAAGTACAAGGCTCTCTACGGCACGCTCTTCAATTCCGCAACGGTCTCATTCTACTGGTATACTTTCGAAATGCAGCAGGGACGCCCGCGCTTCAACTCCGAATACTGGGACGGACAGAAATTCTGGGCTGAAACGAAATCGCCCAAAACCGAGCCGCACTGGCGTCGCCCCGCTCCCGAAAACGTCATCAAATTCTGCAAGCAAATGGGAATCCGCATACACGGGCACCCGCTCATTTGGGACATCAGGTTTTTCCACATTCCCACTTGGCTGCTCGACTCCTGCCTGACGGACCCGCAGGAGCGCGAGGTTTTCATGCGCGACATTATCACAAAACTGCCCGAATTCGGCGTGCGCCCGAAGCCCGAACAGTACACGGAAAACTACAAAAAACTCACGGGCAAAGACCTCTCCAAGATGTTCCCCGTGCTCGCGCAAAACCTCAAAAAGGCGTTCGAAAAACGCATAATAGAGCTTGCCGAATACTACGGAGACACGGTCGACAGCTGGGACGTCGTAAACGAGGCCGCCGAAGCCTACTCCAAGGGCGGCTTCAAAGACGGCGACAAGCTGATGAAATCGCGCTTCGGGGTAATCATGCCCGCCGACTTCGTGTTCGACGCGTTCCAAACGGCGCAAAAACACTTCCCAAAAAAAGTGAAACTTAATATCAACGACTACATAATGTCGAAAGACTACCGCAATATGATTGAGGAAATGATTTCTCGCGGCTGCAAAATCGACATCGTAGGCTCGCAAATGCACATCTTCAACCCCAAGGCGAGCCTCAATATCGCCGCAGGCAACATTCCCGAAAAAATCAGACCCGACGGCGTAAGGAAAATCATGGAAACAATCGACGTCGGCAGACCCATTCATTTGAGCGAAATCACAATCACCGCCGCCGGCGACGACGAGCGCGGGCGCATGATTCAGGCAATCATCACGCGCAACATCTACCGCCTGTGGTTCAGCATAAAGCCGATGATGGGCATCACTTGGTGGAACGTTGTTGACGGCTGCGGAATGCCCGGCGAACCCTCGCTCTCGGGGCTGTTCACGCGCGGCATGAACCCCAAGCCCGCGTTCTACGCGCTCGACGAGCTCATAAACCACGAATGGCGCACAAACCTCTCAGCCTCTCCCGACGCCGACGGCAACGTAAAATTCCGCGGCTTCAAGGGCAAGTACAGGCTCTCGTGGTTCGACAAGGACGGCAAGGAGCAGTTCAAAATCGTAAACGTGAAATAACCTTAAAACAAGGAAGCATTATGAGGATAAAATATATGATGGCGGGCGCGCTCGCAGCATTAACCGCATTTACTTCGCTCGCAAGCGACGTAAAAATCCCAAAGAACGCCGCTGAGGATACAGGCAACATCATGACCCAAAAGTATTGGGACATTTGGAACCCCGAACTTCAAAAGCGAATCGACGCAGACATCGAGGCGAACCGCAAGGCGGACGCCGTCGTAAACGTCGGGCAAGTCAAGGACGGCACGCAGGTTGTCGTAGAGCAGATTTCGCATGACTTCATTTTCGGCGCGCACATCTTCAACTTCGACCAGCTCGGCGACCCCGCCCTCGACGCAAAGTACAAGGCTCTCTACGGCACGCTCTTCAATTCCGCAACGGTCTCATTCTACTGGTATACTTTCGAAATGCAGCAGGGACGCCCGCGCTTCAACTCCGAATACTGGGACGGACAGAAATTCTGGGCTGAAACGAAATCGCCCAAAACCGAGCCGCACTGGCGTCGCCCCGCTCCCGAAAACGTCATCAAATTCTGCAAGCAAATGGGAATCCGCATACACGGGCACCCGCTCATTTGGGACAACCGCTCGTGGCACATGCCTGCTTGGCTCATCAAAAGCTGCCTGACAGACCCGAAGGAGCGCGAAGCATTCGAAAAGGAAATGCTCAAAGCCTACCCCGTCTACGGCAACAAGAGCCTTTCGGAACAGTACACGGAGGCGTTCAAAAATACGACGCCCCAACAGCTCTCAGAAAAATTCCCCGTCTTCGCCGAAAACCTCAACCGCGCGTTCGAAAAGCACATCAGGGAAATCGCCGAATACTACGGAGACACGGTCGACAGCTGGGACGTCGTAAACGAATCGGCAATGGCGTACTCGAAAGGGCGTTTCGACGAGGCGAAAGGCGCAACGCTCATGAAGACGTTCGGCGCGTGGGGCGGCCTTATGCCCTCCGACTTCACCTACAAGTCTTTCCAGACGGCGCAAAAAAGCTTCCCTGAAAAGGTAAAGCTCAACATAAACGACTTTCATCTCATGCCGCCCTACCGCAAGCAGATAAAGGAGCTTATCTCGCGCGGCTGCAAAATCGACATCGTGGGAGCGCAAATGCACCTTTTCAACCCCAAGACGAGTCGGGAAGTCTCCGAAGGCAAGATTCCCGCGGGAATCAACCCCAAGGACGTCTACGCCGCAATGAAGACAATCGACGTCGGCAGGCCAATCCACCTGAGCGAAATCACGATTACCGCCGTAGACACAACCGAACGCGGGCGCATGATTCAGGCTATCATCACGCGCAACATCTACCGCCTGTGGTTCAGCATAAAGCCGCTTATGGGCATCACATGGTGGAATGTCGTAGACGACTGCGGTGCGCCCGGCGAACCCTCGCTTTCGGGGCTGTTCACGCGCGGCATGAACCCCAAGCCCGCGTTCTACGCGCTCGACGAGCTCATAAACCGCGAATGGCGCACAAACCTCTCAGCCTCTCCCGACGCCGACGGCAACGTAAAATTCCGCGGCTTCAAGGGCAAGTACAGGCTCTCGTGGTTCGACAAGGACGGCAAGGAGCAGTTCAAAATCGTAAACGTGAAATAACAAAACACGCAAATATCGAAAAGCCGAAAGCCGCACCGCTTTCGGCTTTTTTTTGCGCCGCGCAAAACGCAAAACGCCCGACTCGTTCGCGCCTACGGCGGACGGCGTTTCACACGCCGAAAAAAGTAAGGCAAAGCGCGAAGTATCCGATTCCGCAAAACAAAACTACCGCGATTTTCCCGCGCCGAAAAAAATCCGCCGACAAAGAAAACACACGCGCCCTTTGCGCGTAAAACGCGCCGCGCAGCGCGTCCGTATTCCCAACGCCGATTTGCGGAAAAGCTCAATCGAAGCCGCCAACACAATGCGCAAATTTGCATGCTAAGCCGCAAAAGAAAAAGCAACCGCGCGCCCTACCCGCAAACGCGTCAGTCTTCGAACTTCGGGCGCGTGCCGAAAACGGAGGTATCCAAAAAAGCCAACGTCCTTGCGAGCGACTCTCGCAGTTCGTTCCGCAGCCTGTACGACGCGCTGTCGGGGGCTTTTGCCGCATACGCCGCCGCGCCGCAGAGCCCCAGCCTGTCCGCCAAATAGAGGGCGCGTTTTGCGTGGTACGCCTGCGTGATTATAAGGGGGTCTTCAACGCCGAATTTCGACTTGCACCGCGCGACGGAATCGAGCGTGCGGAAGCCCGCAAAATCCATTAAAATGTCGTCCTTCGGGACGCCCGCCGCGGCGAGGTCGTCGCGCATGGTGGCGGGTTCGTTGTAGTACTTGGAGGAATTATCGCCGCTTGCGATTATCTTTTTCACCTTCCCCGCCTTGTACAGCTCTACCGCCGCGACAATCCTGTACCTGTAATACGGGTTCACCATGCCGCTGCGCGTGAACTTCGACGTACCCAAAAGAAGCGCATATTTGCGCGGAAGCACGTTGTCGAGAGAGTCGGAAACCCCGTATGAGGCAATCGCAAGGTTTGCCGCCGCAAACAGCCCTAACCCCGCAAGCGCGAACGCCGCGAGCAAAACGAACACCACTTTGAACACGCGCCGCATTTCTATTTGGACATGCACAGCACGAACAAATCGCGCATAACCTGCTCGTCGGAGTTTGGTCTGTTGATGAGGTCTTCGAACGCCTTTGCGAGGTTCATTTGGCAGTCGATAAGCCTTTTGAGCGAAGTCGCCCCCGCCATCGGCGCAAGCTTGTTGCCCGCATACCACGCGTTCTGCGAAAAAATGTTGTAGCTCGATTTTTCGTCGGCGTCGCCGAAAGCCTCGGCAAAACGCCCCGCCGCCGCCTCGACCGCGCCCCTCGGCTGCGGATACGCCGACTTCGCCAAAACACCGCCGTCCATGAGCGACCTCAGCTGAATCAGAAGCGAATTCTGCCTCTGCAACGAAGTGATTATCGGACGCGCCGACGCCTTTTTGTTGGCGAAGAAATAGCGTTTGAGCGCAGCGAGAGCCGCCGCCAAGTCGCCCGAATAGAATGCGTTTGAGATGTCGAAAGAGCCGCCCTCGCCGAAAATCGGCACCATTTCGATAACGTCGCGCTCGGAAATCGGGCGTTCGCCGCCGGCGTAGGTCGCGAGCTTTTCGATTTCCGAAACCGCCATGCGCGGATTCCCCGCGACAATCGCCGCAAGCGTTTCCGCCGCGCCGCCGTCGATTGCGATTTTGTTTACGCGGCAGTGGCGCGAAATCGTTTCGGCGCACGCCGAAACGGGATCTTTGCTCTGGAAATCCTCGCACTCTGCAAACGACTGCAACTTTTTGAAAAACGGCTTGCGCCTGTCCACCGGAAACGCGCTTACCACAACCGACGCGACGTCGGGCGCGAGCTTTTCCAGAAATTCGGCAAGTTTTGCGAGCGCGGCTTTCGTGCCCTCGGAGCGCCCCGCCACGCCGTCGGAAATGAAGTTCACGCCTTTGAGCCACACAACTTTCCTGCCGCCGAACATCGAGGGAGTCGCGGCGGCGGCAATGGTTTTTTCGCACGCGGAAACGGCTTCGTCGGTCTTTCCCGCCGCGCCGTCAATGATTTCGAGGGACATTTCGTCAAGAACGTCGGCGGAGAGTTCGTCGAAGATTTCGCGCGCGCGGTTGGCGGCGATAAAATCGTCGTCTGCCGTAATGAAGTATACCGCTTTTGATGCCATTGAATACGATGTTTTTTTCAATCGCGGTTTTGTCAACCACAAACGTTTTTTTCTGCTTGAAAGAGCGGCCGAAAAGCGCAATAATGTCAAACTTTCAAAAAGATTCACACATTACGGAGGAAAAAACGCACATGATAAAAAACGCAATTCTGCTTGCCGCAGCCGCCGCGACCCTCGCCGCGCCGCTTTTTGCGGTTGAAAACAAATTCACGCCGATAAAGGAAACGCCCGCAATTTGGAGCAACATTCCCGAATCGCTCAAATCGGCAAAATGGCTGTGGGACAAATACCCCGCGGCTTTCGCCGAAATCGTAAACACATACTGTGTGGGGCGCAAAACTTTCGACCTCGACGCAGTTCCGAAAAAAGCCCCGCTTTTCATCACAGCAGACCAGTCTTACAGGCTCTTCATTAACGGCAAATTCGTGTGCTCCGGCCCCGCGCGCGGCTACCAGCACTCGTGGCCTTTCGACGAAATAGATGTTGCCAAATACCTCAAAAAAGGCAAAAACATAATCGCCGTCCGCGCCTACAACGCGGGGCGCAGCACATTCGGCTACATCACGCAGGGACGCGCGGGCTTCATCTTCGCGCTTGAACTCGGCAACGGCAAAAACATTTTGTCGGACGGCAAGGTAAAAGTGCGCCGCCAAAGCGGCTGCGACAGAAACACCGCCCAATTCACAATCCAGCTGAACAATCAGGAGCACATCGACCTGCGCGTTGAAAATCCCGACTGGATAAACGCCGACTTCGACGACTCCGGCTGGAACACCCCCCAATGCTTCCACTACAATATCATGCCCTACTACTCGATGGAGTCGCGCATGATTCCAATGTTGGAGGAATTTGAAATCTTCCCGACCGCCCTCGTCTCTCGCGGCGAGGGGAAATCTGGGTCGAACGCCGAACGCGTGTTCGACGTCGCAAAGCTCATCGGCGAAGAAAACGTCCCGCACGTCATGAAGACCGAAAACGTCAAGAGCGTCGAGGCAAAGCCGAGCAAGGACGCCGTGCAGTCGTTCGTTTTCGACATGGGCAGAATGCAGGTCGGCATGCCGATTCTTAAAGTGGAAGGCGCGAAAGGCGGGGAAATCGTCGATATCCTGACGACTGAAATCCTCAAAAACGGAACGGGACTGTCAACAGGCGGCTCCTCCCCCGCCTACGGAAACAGGCTCGTCTGCCGCGCTGGCGACCAAACCCACCAGTTCTACAACATCATGGGCGTCCGCTACATGACAATCAGGGTAAGAAACAATCCAGACTCGACGCTTAAAATCACGCCGTCTCTCATGTGGAGCGCGTACCCGCTCGGCGACAGGGGCAAATTCGAAACCTCAAACGCCCTCGTCAACGAAATCTGGAAAACCTGCAAACACACCCAGAAAATATGCTCGCTCGACGCCTACGTCGATACCCCATACCGCGAACAGGCGCAGTGGTGGGGCGACGCCCGCGTACAGTCGTGGAACACATTCTTCATTTCGGGCGACGCGCGTCTGATGCGCCGCGGCATTCGCTCAATCTCGATGCAAAAAGCCCCCAACGGGCTTACCTACGGGCACGCTCCGACAATGGCGCACTCCTGCATTCTGCCCGACTTCGCCCTGACGTGGATTCTCACCGTCTACGACCACTACTGGCAGACGGGCAACCCCGAAGCCTACCTCTCGCACAAAGACACGGTGGCCTCCATTCTCTCGTACTTCGACGGAATCACCAACCCCAAGACGGGGCTTGCCGAATTCGATCCCCGCTACTGGCTCTTCCTCGACTGGACTCCCACGCAGAAAAACGGACAGCCCGCAATCCTGAATTTCTGGCTGCTCAACGCGCTCGAAAGCATGCAAAAGCTCTGCGCCGAAAACGGAATCGGCGGCGACGCCAAAATGTACGCAGAACGCGCCGCAAAAGTCCGCAAGGCAATCACCGACAACCTGCTCAGGAAAGACGGCCTGATTTCCGACGGCATTCTGCCCGACGGCAAACTCAACCCCGAAACGGGCGTCCACGCGCAGGTGCTCGCACGCATGTGCAACATAGAGGGCTTCGACTTCGAAAAGGCGAAAAACGAAATCCTACTGCCCTACATCAAGGGCGAAAAAACATTCAAAGCTCCGCCGTCCGCGTTCTGGACCGTGTACGTCATCAAAGTCATGTGCGACGCAGGCTACAACCGCGAAGTCTACGAATACATCAAACGCAACTGGGAAAACTACACAAAATACGGCACGACATTCGAAGACTTCAAGGAAAAGCCGTGGAACACGCACTCGCACGCGTGGAGCGCGCACCCGGTGTTCATGCTGCCGCAAATCCTCGGCGGCGTTAAGCAGGAGGCTGCGGGCTGGACGAAAATTTCGTTCAAACCCAATTTCTTCGAAGACTACGCGAAAGTCGTCTACCCCACGCCGCAGGGCGATATAAAAGTGGAATGGCGCAAAAACGCCGACGGCACGTTTTCGAGCAAAATCGAAAAACCCAAAGGCGTGGATATCGTAAAATAGCGCGGATTGCGGAACGATTTTCCCGAAAATTTGCGGGCGCGGAGCAAAAAAACTCCGCGCCTTTTTTGTTTTTTTGAAGCGCGTGGCGGAAAATTCCGGCATGACGAAAAGCGCGGAAATTCGGGGAAAACAGACATAAAAAAACGAGAGCGCGGACATCGCCTAACAGTCTATCGTAAAAGTCGATGCGTAAACGGCAAAACGCGCCCGAAAGCCGCAAAACAACTGTTCCAAATAACGGCGATAAAAAGCCCCGAAAACGGGGTCGAAAAACGCGAGATGGGTTTTTTCGTAAAAAATTGAAAAAATAAGCTTTACAAAACGAAAAAACGAGATGAAATGAAGCGCTTTCAAAATTCAAAAACACCAAATTATGGCACTCAGAATAAGATTACAAAGGCACGGCTCCGTGCACAACCCGATGTACCGCATGGTCGTGGCGGAAAGCGCGTCGCGCCGCAACGGAAAATTCGTCGAAAACCTCGGCCTCTACAACCCGAAGCCGCGCGGCAAAGACGTCGAAACACAGGTCAACCTCGACCGCGTAGACTACTGGCTGAGCGTTGGCGCTCTCCCCAGCGACACGGCAAAGACCGTCATCAAGAAGGCGCGTCTGGCAAAGGCAAAGGCGGAATAAGCTCCGCTCCCGCGTTTTTTTTCAAACGAATCGGTTTAAGCCGAAAACATGGCAGCGCACCTCAAAATCGACTTCCTTACGCTCTTTCCGAAGATGCTCGAAGGCTTTTTGAGCGAAAGCATGCTCGGACGCGCCCAAGAGGCGGGCATTCTGGACATCAAAGTCCACAATATCCGCGACTGGGCGACATCGAAACACAAGAATACCGACGACCGCCCCTTCGGAGGAGGCCCCGGAATGCTGATGAAGCCCGAACCCGTGTTCGCCGCCATTGAGGAACTCCAAACACCGAACTGCACAAGAATCTACATGTGCCCCGACGGCGAAAAATTTTCGCCCAAACACGCGGCGGAATTCGCCGAGGCGGGTCATCTGATAATTCTGAGCGGACACTACGAAGGCATTGACCAACGCATTCGGGACTGTCTCATAGACAGGGAAATCTCGATAGGAGACTACGTTCTTACGAACGGCACACTCCCAGCGGCGGTCGTTGCGGATGCTACGGCGCGGTATGTCAAAGGCGTTTTGGGTGAAGAAAATTCCTTGACCTTCGATTCGTTTAACGACAACCTCCTGTCGTTTCCACAATATACAAGACCGGCGTCGTTTAGGGGAATGGACGTTCCCGAAGTGCTGATGTCGGGCGACCACCAAAAAATCGCGGAGTGGAGACGCGCAAGACAAATCGAAAAGACAAAAGAACGCAGAGCAGACATTTTAAATCAGAAAGAAGAAAAACAATGAACCAAGACTTGTTGAAAGAAATCACAAAAGACCAAATCAAAGCCGACATGACCAAATTCAAGGTCGGAGACGGCGTTAAGGTACACACGAAAGTACGCGAAGGCGACAAGGAACGTATCCAGATTTTCGCAGGCATCGTAATCGCCCGCAAGGGTAGCGGAATCCACGAAACATTCACGGTTCGCCGCATTTCCTACGGCGAAGGCGTTGAACGCGTGTTCCCCGTAAACTCGCCCAACATCGCAAAGATTGAAGTAGACCGCGAATCCGTCCCGATGCGCGCCCGCCTCTACTACTTGCGCGACCGTATCGGCAAGGAAGCTTCCAAGGTTAAGGAAGCGCGTCTTGCCCAATAAATAAGCTTCGGCAAAACCGCGCGACATGCGCGGCAAACGCAAAACCCGTCCGCTTTCGCGGCGGGTTTTTTTTGTTGAAATTCTCGCTTACAAAAGCCGCCGCGCATACAAATTCAACGCGCCTCCGCCCGTAAAAAACTCCCGAAAGCGCACAAGAATTCTTGACAACAAAAACGCTCTAACGATTGTTGTTTCAAGTGAAATCGAGAATCACATTGAAAGACGTCGCCAGAGAGGCGGGCGTGAATTTCACGCTCGTTTCAAAATATTTGACGGCGAATCCGCAGACGCGTATGACCGATGAAACGCGGGAGCGCATAAAACGCGCAATCCAGAAGCTCGACTACCGCCCGTCGGCGGCGGCGCGCGCGCTCCGCTACGGCAGGAGCAAGGCGATAGGCCTTGTCGTCGGCGACCTCACAAACGCGTACTACGCGCACATTGCAAACTTGGCGTTGAAGGAACTGCGCCCGCGCGACTACCAACTGCTGATAGCCCTCGAATCGCCCGACTACGACCCCGTGCAATCGCTGCTTTCGCGCGAAGTTGACGGCATAATCTACGCAGGCGCGGGAAAGCCCCCAAGCGGCATGCAAATCCCCGTCGCCGTAAACGACAGGCACATCGCCGGCGCGTGCGAAATCAATCTCGATATCTCCGGCGCGCTCGCCGATGCAATGGAAAACCTCAAAGGAAAAACGCTCGGTCTATTTTTCGAACACTCGCTCTGGATTAAAGCGTTCGAGGCGTGCGCAAAAAGACTCGGAATAAACGCCGACGTGGAAATTCTGCCGACGCCGCCCGACGAACGCTTCGCCATGCTCGAAAAAATCGCAAAAACAAAGCCCGACGCGGTTTTCGCAAGCGGCTGGCTGACGCTCCGCGCCATGCGGAAAATCGGGGGCTTCGGCAAAATCTTCGCGCACGCAAACTGCGCGGGAAGCTTCCTGAACGGCGAAAATGTCGCGGGGGCAATATTTTCGTCTACAACCGAACTAATAGAAAAGACGTGCCGCGCGATAGTCGGACAAATCGAAAGCGGAGAGCGGGTCTCGGAGAAAATCCACACGCGCTACGTTTCGGCGGAATCGGAGGAATTCGGCGGGCTCGCTTCGGGCGACTTCCGCCTTACTTAGAATCGCGGTAAAACCAACCGCTCCAAGACTTCGCGCCGTCCACCGACCACTCGCCCGCGCCCGCAAACGCGATTGCCGCAAAAAACGCCAAGTAGAGAACGGGCAGCTCGAACGAAGACCCCGCCTGCGTGTGCAAATACCAAACGGCGACCGCCATGTTGACGCACGCAATCAACGCCGCCGAACGCGTGAAGACGCCGAGAATTATGAGCGCGGGGCACAGCGTTTCGGCAAAAGTCGCTGCGTAGAGAGACACCCCCGAACCCATGCCGAGCGGGTCGGGAAAGCCCTGCGTCTTGCCCGCAAAAACCATCGACACCTTCGCCGCCCCGTGGTAGTAGAGCATGGCAAGCGACGGCGCGAGGCGCATGAAAAACAGCGTAAAATTATACAAAGTATTGTTCATGCTTTTTTATCGGAAAATAATTCCGATTTAAAATTCGGCGCGTGAAAAATTCGGTTTGAAAAAACCGCGAAAACGCTTTTTAATTCCGCCAAGAAAGGAAACGCATGAATCAGGAAATAACCACGATGTCGATGGGGCGCAAGTGCCGCCTGTGCAAGCAGGAAATTTTCATCACAATACACCGCGACGAAGACGGATTTTTCGTAAGCGAAAAATGCGGCTGCGAGGAAAAGGGATTCCCGCCGCGCGTGCACGCCTGCGACATTCCCGAATACGCGGGCGAAATCAAACGCCGAATCGCCGCCGAAAAGGAAATCTTGGAGGAGCTTACCAAATACCTCGGCTAAGCCGCCGCGCCCTTTGCCGACAGGCTTCACGAACGCGCAAGACGCCGATTCGCCGCAAAAAGGCGGGCGCAAAATTCCCTTTTGCGCCCCGCGTCCATGCCCAAACCGCGCCGCTTAGTGTTCGGAGACGAAATTGATTCCGATAATCCCCACGACAATCATCGAGAGGAAGAGCAGCTGCCAAAAGCCCGTCGGTTCGCCGAAGAGAATTATGCCCGCAGCCACCGCGCCCGCCGCGCCCATGCCCGTCCAAATGGCGTAGGACAGCCCGATCGGAAGCGTGCGGATTGCAAAATTGAGCAGCAAAAAGCTCGATACAATCGAAACCACAAACACCGCAGTGGGCAGAAGCTTTGAAAAGTTTTCGGCGTATTTCAGCGCGACCACCCAGACAATTTCGAGCAATCCCGCGACAAAAAGACACATCCAGTTTATCATTTTTAAATTTCCTTCAATACGGGCGGTTCGATTTCCGCAATCCGCTCCATTATTCTATCAACTATAATTTGCGCCCTGTCGGGGGCGTCCTTTCCGGGGTCGATTTCCTTCGGGTTAATCGGCTTCCCAGCGCAAAGAATAAGGCGCGTGCCGCCGCGGAGCCTGCCCGTTCGAGGAAGAATGTCGTACATGTTCACGAATTTCAGCGGCAGAATCGGCGCGCCAGATTTTATCGCAAGCAAGCCCGCGCCCGCCTTTCCGCGCTGCAATTTACCGTCGAAACTGCGCGTGCCCTCCGGAAAAATTATCACGCCCACGCCCGATTTTATCCGCGCGAGCACCTCGCGGAACGCGCCCAGATTGCCCGACTGCCCGCGCTTAATCGGAATCGCGTTGAGGCTGCGGAAGAACGCGCCCGAAAATTTGCCGTCCATGAGGGTGTCGCGCGCGACGGCGCAAAGCTCCGTCTCGTGGAAGAACGCCGCCGCCATGGGGTCGAGATAGCTGACGTGGTTGGCTACAATTATGCACGGCTCTTTCGGGACGTTCTCGTAGCCGTAAAGCTCTATTCTGCCGAACACGTCGCAGATTACGGACGACAAAATCCACCAGCCTTTGTAGATGTATTTGCCCTTCCCTACCTTGAAAAAGCGCGTTCTCATTTACGATTCGAGAATTACTGAAAGCGTCTTTTCGACGACCTCCGACTTCGACATTTTCGAGGTGTCGATGAGCGTCGCGCCGTTGGGGCACACAAGCGGCGCGGTTTTGCGCGACTTGTCAAGCTCGTCGCGTTTTTTGACCGAGTCGGTAATGCCCTCCTTGGCGCGGCGGGCGGCGCGGGTCTGCTCGTCGGCGTCGAGGAAAATGCGGGCGTCGGCGTCGGGGAAAATGACCGAGCCGATGTCGCGCCCCTCCATAATCATGCCGCCGAAGCCGCTGTTGCGGGCGAAGTCCGCCATGGAACGCTGGTAGTTTTTGAGGAAGTCGCGCACCTGCGGAATCGCGGCAAATTCGGCAACTTTCGAATTTATGCGCTCGTTGCGTATTTCGGAGTCTGGTACGACCCCGCCGCCGAGCGTGATTTTCGCCGACATGCCGTCGAGCTTCGTGCCGATTTCGAGCTTTGCGAGGTTCGCGAGCACCCCCGCCAAGTCGGCGGAGTCCGCGCCCGCTTCGAGAAGCCCGTAGGCGACAGTCCTGTAATGCGCCCCCGTATCGACGTGCATGTAGCCCAAGATGTTCGACGTCTCGCGCGAGACGCTCGATTTCCCGACCGCCGCGCCGCCGTCGACCGACACAATCCTGAACTTGCGCGAATCCTCCCGCGCGGTGTAGAGCACCTCGAAGAATTCGCTCCAAGTTTTCGACGTGCATTCGGGATTTTCGATTTTAATCCACGGCGAGCCGTCGCCGCGAATGTCGGCGCAACCCGCAATCGAAAAGCTCATTGCGATTCTGTGGTCGTCGTATGTTTCGACGGAAACGACGCCCTTGATTTTTTCGGCAAGCTCGGCGCGGGGGTACGGCGCAATGAAAAGCCCGCCCTCCGACTCTTCGACCGACGCGCAGAATTTGCGCAGCTCGCGGGCAACCGCCGCCACCCTGTCGGTCTCCTGCCTGCGCGTGTGCGCAATGCCCGTAATGCGGAGCTTGAACGGCAGCAGCATTGACACCGCCGCGAGAGAAAGGAATGTGTCGGAAATGTCGTTGAAATCAACCTCCACGAGTTCGGGATACGCCCCGCCGTCCTTTGCGAAAACAAGCAGGTTGTCGCCGACAGTGCGCGTTTCGACAAGCCCCATCGATTTGAGCACGTCGATGTACGCGGCGTCGCCCTGCAATTTGCACGCCCCGAAATTGCGTATTTCCGAAACGCCGCCGACTGCAATCGGAAGCGTCGCAAGGTAGCTCGCCGCAGTTGCGTCGGGCTCTATTCTGTACACGCGCGGCGACTGCACCACGCCCTTTTTGAGCGCGGGCTTGTAGACGTTTCCGTCGGTCTCGCAGGAGAATCCGAACTCGCGCATCATCTCGATTGTCATTTTGACGAAAGGCTTGGAGACCGTCCCGCCCGAAAGGCGAACCTCCATCGGCGACTGCGCGCAAACCGACGCCATCAACAGCCCCGAAAGCATTTGGCTCGACTCTCCCGCGTCGATTTCCGCCGTCCCTCCGCGCAATCCGCATGTGCGTATTCTGAACGGGAATCTGTCGCGCTCGCCGAGAAATTCGAAAGCCGCCCCCTGCGATTTCAGCGCGTCTATAAGCCCCTTAATCGGCCGCGCGTACATCGCGTTGTCGGAGTCGAGCAGATAGTTGCCGCCATTGCGCAGAGAGACGAGAGCCGTAATGAACCTTGCCGCCGTGCCCGCATTGCCCACGTCGATTTCAGCCTCCGAATTGGGAATGCCGCCAAGCCCCGCGTCTATTTCGACCGTCCCCGCGAGCTTGTCGGGCTTTACGATGTAGCCGAGCTTTGCGAGGCAGTCCGCCATGATGAGCGTGTCGCGCGAAAACAACGCGCCCTCCAAAAGCGTGTCGCCGCCCGCGAGAGCCGCGAGCATCATTGCGCGGTTCGTAATGCTTTTCGAGCCGGGGGGAGTTGCCGACGCCGCGCAGGCGCGGAAAGGTTTTATTATTATTTCGGATTTCATGTGGAATGTTATTAAAGTTTGTCTCTGTACGATTTCGCCTTGCGCAGCATTGCGCCGATTTTTTCGGAGTCGGAATTTTCTACGGCGTCGATGATGGAGGAAAGCTTGTCCGAAAATATTTTCAACGCCGCGAGGATTTCCGCGCGGTTGTCGGCAATTATGGAATCCCAAATTTCGGGGTTGCCCGACGAAATGCGGGTCGAGTCTCTGAACCCGGGGCCTGCGTAGTTGCGGAGGTCGCCGTTTTCGAAATCCGCCGCGCTGCAACAAAGCAGCCCTGCCACGATGTGCGGCAGGTGGCTTACCCGCGCGACAATCGAATCGTGCACGGAGGGCGTTGCGCGGTATGCCCGCATGCCCACAGCCGTCCAGATTTTTTCGAGCAAATCCGCGGCGTCCGCCTGCGCATCGGAGGACGGCGTTATAAAGCACGGACGCCCAGCGAAGAGGTCGGAGTCGGAGTGGTCTATGCCGATTTTTTCGGAGCCTGCCATGGGGTGCGAGCCTACGAAGACCGCGCCGCTACCGGCGAGAGCCTTTTCGCACTGTTCGCAGACGGATTTTTTCACGCTGCCGACGTCGGTTATCACCGCGCCTTTTTTGAGGCTCGGGGCGATACGTTCGGCGAGCTGCGGAATGTTCGCGGTCGGCGCGCAAATCACGACCATGTCGGCGTCGCGGACGGCGGCTTCGGGAGAGTCGAAAACGCCGTCGAAGACCGACGGAAGCGCGGCGCATTTTTCGCGCGTCGATTCGGAGCGCGACCACGCGAAGACCTTTTCGGCAACCCCGAATTTTTTTAAAGCCCGCGCGAGCGACGCGCCGAGCAAACCCGTTCCCAAAACGGCGACTGTTCCGATTAATTTCATACGCAAAAAGCTTACAAATCCGCGCCCAGCCCGCAAACAAAATCGACGCAAAAAATTCAAAATTAACGCGCTCAGTCCTCCTTCACGCGGACTTTGATTGACGCGTTCGAGCGCAGCTCTTCGGGGACGTTTAGGAAGCGCAGTTTTTTGGCGCGTTCAAGCGGAATTTCCTCCGTCAAAACGTTCGAGCGTATTGACTGCGTCGGGCGCGACAAAACCGTCGCCGACGTCTCCTGCGGAACGTACTGTCGGCGGGCTGCCGCGCTTTCCGAAACCGCCGCGGGCGTCGGAGTTTGGACGGTTTCGGCGGGCGCAGAGCCTTTGCGCGAAAATTCCGAACTTGACGCGGGTCTGCTTTTAAAAGATACAGGGGCGCGTTTGATTTTCTCGTGAGAGGAGAGGAAGTCGAAAAATCCGCCGTCGTCGCCCTCCCCTCCGAGTTGCGCGCCCGCTTTTTTTATCATGTCGTCGTTCGCCGAACTGTTCGGAGTGCGCGAGTAGAATTTGTTGATTTCCGACATCGAGCGTTCGGAAATCGAGGAATAGTACGCGTCTATTTCGCGCTGTTTGTCTGTATCGCGGCGGTAGACGTCGATTTTCCCCGCGTATTTTTTCGAGAGGTTCACGTCGGAGTTTTTGAGGCTTGCGCGGGTATCGCCTCTGCTCCAATCGCCCGACATGCCCGAATAGTCTTTTACGCCGAATTTTTTGGAGGCGTCCGGCGCGGTCTTGTCGAAAAAATACTCCGCCGCCGCGCCGTCGAGACGCGCCGCTTCGCCCTGAAAGCGCGACGTTTCGGTTTTCGGCGAAAAGCTTTTGCCCATGCCGGCGCGTTCGCCCTGCATGCGCGATTTCTCCTCGCCGTAGCGGCTTTTGTCGCTCTGGTATTTGCGCGAATAGGAGTTCGACGCCTTTGTGAAGTCGTTGCTTCTCACGGCGAGGCACGGAAGCGCGAACGCCGCCGCCAAAACCGCGACTGCCGCAAATTTCTTCATTAAATCTTGACGCCGAAAATGTCGAGAATGCGCTGCAAGTCGTCGTTGCCGACGTAGGAAATTATGATTTTCCCGCGCTTCTGGTTGTGTTTGATTTCCACTTCCGCGTTCAGCTTCGACGACACCCTGTTCTGAATGTCGCGTATGACCGCGTTCTGCGCCACAACCGACGCCGGCGACGTTGCGGAAATTCCGTCGGCGGCGGTTTTCATGCGCTTGACGGCGTCTTCGGCGGCGCGTACGTTGAGATCGCCCTCGATGATTTTCCGCGCGAGAATCGTCTGTCTTACAGGGTCGTCCACGCCCATTATGACTTTGGCGTGCCCAAGCGAAAGCAGCCCCTTCGAAATGTATCCGCGTATTTCTTCGGGAAGTTTCAGAAGCCTCAGCGAGTTTGCAATGCTCGAACGCGGCTTGCCCAAACGCTGCGAAGCCGCCTCCTGCGTCAGATGGAAATTCTCCATCATGTTGAGGATACCCCGCGCCTCTTCAATCGGGTTGAGGTCGGAGCGTTGGAGGTTTTCGATAAGCCCCTTCGCCGCGGCGGACGCGTCGCTTGCCGACTGCACGCACGCCACGACTTTCTTCATGCCCAGGCTGCGGCACGCCCGCAAGCGGCGTTCGCCCGCCAAAAGCTCGTAAGTGCCGTCTTTGAGCTGGCGGACGAGCAGCGGCTGCAAAAGACCTTCCGAGGCAATCGAATCTGCAAGCTGTGAAATCTGTTCCTCGTCGAACTGTGCGCGCGCCTGATAGGGGCTGGGAATGATTTTATCTACGGCGATTTCGCTGAACAGTCCGTGCGAGGCTATTTTCACGTCTTTTGCTAGCGCGGACTGCGTTTGCGCGGCGACCTTGCGCGCGCCGCTGTCGGCGGCCTTTTTCGCGCCCGCCGAGATTATGGAGCTAAGCCCCCTGCCCAAAGATTTGCGTTGTATAGACATGTTCTTTATTTTTGCGGAATGAAGATTGATTCGCCGACGCGCAGACCCCGGTTGGGATCCTCTATTTTATTGGCGTCCTGAATCCACTTGATTTTCGAGTTGTTGGCGCGGGCGATTTTCCCGAGCGTATCGCCCGATTTCACGGTGTAGGTAATGCCCATTTTGGGGTAGTCGTCGCCAAAAGTTGTCGGCATGGGAGCCTGCGGGCGTTGCCCTATCGCCTTGGCGAGTTTTTCGATTGCGTCGTTCGTCTGCGAGGCGAGGCTTTCGATGTCCTTTTTGACAAGCTTTATGATTTCGCGCTTCATCGCCTCGTTTTGCGACGACACGTCCGAGCGCACCGACGCCACCTGCGAGCGAACCAAGTCGCTCGACGTATTCGACGACTGCATTTGCCTTATTTTGCGTTCGAGAGCCTCGTTTTGGCGCGTAAGCTGTTCGACTTCGAGCCTGAGGTTGCCCACTTCGCGCTTCAAAAGAGCCATGTCCTGCTGCATGTCTCCGAGAGACTGCGAAAAGAGCGGCGTCGCCGCAACGAATGCCGCCGACAACGCGGCGGCGAGTTTAAAAGTCTTCATCATTTTATAAATCCGGTATTATTGTTTTGCGATTTCCCGCTATTTTTATAGCGCGGGCCGTCGTGTTCAAGCATATTTCCGCCGCAAACGCGCTTTTTTGGGGCGCGGACGGAAACCCGCGCGACAATTTAGGCTTGCAAGTGTCAAATAAATCTAAATATTCGCCTTTTAAATACAACAATTAAGATTATTTATGTGCGGAATCACGGGATACATTGGGTGTCGGGACGCGACGCCGATTCTTATAGAGGGACTTTTGAAGCTCGAATACCGCGGGTATGACTCCGCGGGGCTTGCGCTTCTCGACGACAAGGGAACGCTCGACGTCATGAAGAAAAAGGGACGCGTTGCCGTTCTTGCAAAGGAGGTCGAAGAGCACCCGTTCTACGCGACCATGGGAATCAGCCACACGCGCTGGGCAACCCACGGCGCGGTGACCGACACAAACGCGCACCCGCACGTTTCGAGCGACGGCAATTTCGCGATAGTCCACAACGGCATTATCGAAAACTACGAAAACATAAAAAAGTTCCTCATCGAAAAGGGCTACACGTTTAAAAGCCAGACAGACACCGAAGCCCTCGTAAATCTCATCGCCTACCACTACACAAACAGAACGTCCCCTGCCGACAAAAACAGGTTTCTTGAAGCCGTCCGCAAGACGCTAAGGCACGTCGAGGGAACCTACGGGTTCGCGGTAATAAGCAAGCTTGCCCCCAACGAAATGATTGCCGCCCGCAAGGGTTCGCCGCTTATCATAGGCGTCGGCAAGGACGAGTACCTTGTGTCGAGCGACGTTCTCGGCTTCGCGGGACGCGCCACAAACGTAATCTACCTTGAAGACGGGCAAATCGCAAGCCTCACGCGCGACAACTGCGACATCATCACGACCGCAAACGCGCCCGTGGACGTCCGCATAAACGAAATCGACTGGGACTTGGAAAACGCCGACCTCGACGGCTTCAAAACCTACATGGAAAAGGAGATTTTCGAACAGCCCAAATCGCTCAAAAACGCTATAAGGGGCAGAATCTCCGACGACCTTTCGACCGCCCGCCTCATCGGGCTGAACCTCACCCCCAACGAGCTTAGGCAGTTCGACCGCATTCTTTTCTGCGCCTGCGGAACGGCTTGGCACGCCTGCCTTGCGGCGGAATACCTCATCGAAAAATACGCCCGCATTCCCGTGGAGGTGGAATACGCAAGCGAATTCAGATACAAAAACGCCCCCATCGACAAAAACACGCTCGTGTTCGTAATCAGCCAAAGCGGCGAAACGCTCGACACGCTCGAAGCGCTGCGCGAATCGCAGCGCAAGGGCTTCAAAACGCTGGCGATTACAAACTCGGTAGGCTCGACAATCTCGCGCGAGTCCGACGGCGGGCTGTACCAGTATGCGGGCAAGGAGGTTGGGGTTGCGTCCACAAAGGCGTTCACGTCGCAGGTGGCAATCTGCCTGCTAATCGCTCTATACCTCGGCAGAATGCGCGACCTTTCGTTTGCGGAGGGGCGCGAAATCGTCAAGGCAATCGACGAGCTCCCCGACGCGGTAAACAGCGTGCTCGCGCAAGCCCCCGAAATCGAGAAAATCGCCGAAAAATACGCGCAGTTCGACGACTTCCTCTTCCTCGGCAGGCTCTCGGAATTCCCGATTGCCCTCGAAGGCGCGCTCAAACTCAAAGAAATTTCGTACATACACGCGGAGGGCTACCCCGCCGCCGAAATGAAGCACGGCCCGATTGCGCTGGTGTGCCCCGAATGCCCGTCGGTAATGCTTGCAAACTCCGATGAAATCGCGCTGAAAATCGTCTCGAACGCCCAGGAAATCAAGGCGCGCAAAGGCCCGATTATCGTCGTGAGCGACCAGCCCAAACTCTTCGGAGGAATCGCCGACGACATCATCGCCCTGCCGAAAGTGCACGAATCGGTGCGCGGAATTTTGGCGACAGTTCCCCTGCAACTGCTAGCCTACTACATCGCCCGCAAGCGCGGCTGCGACGTCGACAAGCCGCGCAACTTGGCGAAGGCGGTTACCGTGGAGTAGCCCGCCGAAGCGCCGCGCTTCCCGCAAACCGCAAAGGAAAAGACCGCCCGCAGAGGAAATCCAATGGCGGTCTTTTTTTGTCCGCTATGCAAAGCCTTCAAAGAAAATTCCGCGCCTACAAATCGGCGGAGTGGAATTCCACAAGGGAATCTATCGGCGACTTTATCACGCGCCCTATCCTCACGCCCGTGCGCTCCGCGGCGCGGGCGAGGTTTTCCGAAAAACACGCGCCGACAGAGCCTACCGCGTTCATCGGGTACTTTGCGACATCGTAGCGCAGGACATTCCTGCGGATAAAAGACTCGAACTGCGAATCCACCATTTCGCAAATGTACGGGTCGGACAAAAACTCCTCTATGAACGGCGAGAACGACGCAAGCCAGCGGTTGGGCATGGGGCGTTTGTAGACGTTGTCGATAATCTTGAAATAGTCCAAACCGAAGCGGCTGCGAAGCTCGGCGGAAACGCGCTCGGGTAGGAGATTGCGGATAAAGTCGGAAATCAGGCGTCTGCCGAGCGACGCCCCGCCGCCCTCGTCGCCCAAGATGAAGCCGCCGCCCACGTTGTTGTCGGTGATTTTTTCGCCGTCGTAAAAGCACGAGTTCGACCCCGTGCCCATTATGCACGCAATGCCCGCCGAATGCCCGCAAAGGGCGCGCGCCGCCCCGAGCTTGTCGGTCTCGACAAAAAACGAGCAGTTCGGGAAGTTGCGCCCGAACGCCGCAAGGAGCGCGGCGGTTGCCTCGTGCGACGCCGCCACCCCCGCGCTGTAAAAATAGATTTTTGAAACGTCCGAAACGTGCGGCTTGACGTTTTCGGCAAGGATTCCGTCGAGCATTTCGGGCGACTGGAATACGGGGTTTATGCCCTCGGTGCGCAAAATTTTCGACTCGCCCGATTCGCCGAACGCGCGCCAATCCGTCTTGGTAGTTCCGCTGTCTGCAATTAAAATCATCGCAAAAGGCGTAAAAAAAAATTCCGCGCGTGTCAAATTTTACCGCGCGGAATCGGAATAAAAGTCAAAACAGTTCAAAGAAATGCCGCTCAACGCTTCGGCAAAAAAACGTCCGCCGAACCGCCCGCGCGCCGTTTGCGGGAAAACGCGCGGCGGACCGACGCTACGCCCGCTTCGGCGGGTAGAGCTTGAAATGCGACGAAAGCACATACGCCTCGACGGGCAAACCCTCGTCGTCGTGCGACTTGTTGCCCGTCATTTCGGGAGTGATACCCATGAACATTCCGCCCTTCATGCCGTCGATGTCTATTTCGCCGTCTTTTGACATCGTGATGATTGCGTGGACGGGAGTGTCGAAAAGAAGCTCGTGCTTCGAGACGTTGCACTTTTTCATGATTTCTTCGGGATACGCGCGGTGCGGCTTCCCGACCCACTCGCTCGTGGTGCTGTTGAGGTTGAAAAACGCGACCTGTTTTTCGAGTTTGAGGCTATTTCTGTGGTGGTGTCCGTTAATCCAGATTACTGGGAATTTCTGCGATTCAAACACGGCGTTCTTTGCCTCTGCGGCGTTCGTTATGCCGCTTGTGTACTTGAAGCCGTGATGCGAGAATATCGCGCACGGACCTTTTGCCGTCGAGAGTTTTTCGCGCAAAAACACAAGCTGTTCGGGCGTAAGAATCGCCTCTTTTTGGTGGCACTTTTCGTACGCGGTCGAAGACGCGTAGTGCATAATGCTACCGTCGGGGCGGTGGAAATAGTTTGTGTCGAGAACGATGAACCTGAATACGCCCCTGTCGAAAGAGTAGAAATTGCCGTCTTTCATCTGGTAGGCGGAGACAACTTCTTCGAGCGTCTTTGTGCCCTCGAAATCGTGATTGCCCATTGTGTGGTAGTGGGGAAGCTCGAAGTTGTTGAACTGGTCGAGCACGGGGCCCGCGGTTCTTACGTCGTGGCAGAAGTCGCCGCAATGTATTATGAAATCGACCTTGTTTTTGCGGGCTCGTTCGAGAATCTGCGCCATGCGCTCGACAGTCCAGTTGTAGTTTCCAACCCTGAAATGCATGTCGGCAAAGACCGAAAATTTTACGCTTTCGGAATTGTCCCCCGCGGCAAACGCTTTCGGAGAAACAAGACCTCCGGCCAGCAGCGCCGCACTCCCCAAGAAATTGCGTCGTTTAATATTCATATAGCAATAGCTAACCGCAAAACACCGGCATGTCAATCACAAAAATACGCAAATTTTCCAATATTTTTGCGACTTAAAAAAGTGCCGCTCCGCAGGCGGAATAAATCGGCTCCGACGGGTGTAGGGATAGTTGCGGAGGGGTGCGCCTAAATTGCGTCGTAAAACTTTTTTGCCTCTTTGTAGATTTCGGAATTTTTGTCTTTTGCGCGGCGGAAATATTCGATGAGCACCGCGTTGGCGTCGCGCCGCAGCCCGAGCGAATACAGAGCGCGCGCCCCGTAGTAATACGAGCGGCTGCCCCAGTATTCGAAGTTGAAAAAGCCTATATAGACGCGCTCGAAATACGCGTGCGCCTTGCCCCAGTCGCCCTGCTCGAACCAGCAAAGCCCGTTTTTGTAAAGCGACTCCGCGAGCGGCTCTCCGCGCAGTTTGCGCTTCATGAAAACCTTTTGGTAGTAGTAGCGGGCTTCGTCGTATTTTTTTACGAGCCGCGCGGCGTCGCCGAGGGTGATGAAAAGCGGCGCGTCGAAGTCTGGCGGCGCAAGGCGCTCGGCGTCGTGCGCGTAGACGTACGCCTGTTTGTAGTCCCTGTTTTCAATGGCAATCCTCGCAAGCGCGAGCGAGCCGCGCCACGCGTAGGGGGCGTCCCTGAACTTGTAGACGGTTTCGGCAAGGAGCTTTTCGTCCACCGCCGCGCCAGACTCCGCAAGCGCGATTTGCGCCAACGCGCTAATTTTGTCCTGCGGCTGGGTTATCTTTTTGCCCCCCATGATTTCGGTGCGCGCGAGAGCCGCGGGGGTCGATGCCGGAAGCCGCGACATGTCGAAGCTGCGCGCGAATTTTTCGCCGTCAAAGTACGACTGCGCAAAAACGTCCGCGCCGACGGAATCGGCGGACTCGAAGCACTTTTTCAGAGAAGCCGACCACAGCGACTCCGCCTTTTTTGCTTCGCCCGAATTGAACAGCGCGTCGGCGTAGTACCACTTTGTAAGCGAATCCGCCGCGTCCGACTCCGCAAGGGGCGCGAGGGCGCGGGCAAGCCGTCCGTATTCGCCGTTTGCCGAAGCGTACTTTGCGTACTGCGCGGCGACTTTGTTTAGAGAGTCTTTCGGCGGGTTTTTCAGCGACTCCTCGAAAAGCCCGTACGCGGCGTCCTCGCCCGCGTTCGCCGCGATTGACGCAAGGTAGAATTTTGAAAGCGCGCCGTACTCGCCGGAGTCCGACTTCGACAGCGCGAACATCTCGCGGGCGGCGGGAAAGTCGCCGCGCAGAAAGAATTTCATGCCGTTTGCAAAGTAGTCGGCGGCGGTCTCGGCGCAGAGCGCGGACGCGCAAAAAAACGTTGCGGAAAAAATCAGACGTAGTCGCATAGCATTTCCTTTAATTGCTCCAAAGTATTTATGCTTTTAAGCCCGACGCGCAACCTTTTAAATCCCTCCGCGCCCTTCAAAAAGCGCATTATCTGCACTTTTGCGAACGTCAGGTTGCCCGCGTCTATGCCCGAATACGAGCCGTCGGAGACAAGCTCGGCGTAGCGGAGGGCGAGCTTTGCGCGGTCGGAGGGGGTCGGCGGGACGAATTCCGTTCCGTCCATTTTTGCGCGGATTTCCCCGAAGACCCACGGATTCCCCAAGGCGGCGCGCCCCACCATGAAGCCCGCACACGCGGAATTGCGCAAACGCGCGGTCTCGAGCTTTTCGACCGAGCCGTTGCCGATTAGCGGCACTGAGAGCGACTGCGCGGTTTTTTCAATCAAGTCCCAGTCGGCGTCGCCCTCGTAGCCGCGGGCTTTCGTGCGTCCGTGGAGGGTTATGAAGCTCGCGCCCGCGTCGGCGAGGGCGCGGGCGGCGTCGGGCACTATAATGGAAGAACTATCCCAGCCAATGCGCATTTTTGCCGATACCGGAATGCGCTTCAACGCCCCCGCCACCGCCGCAACAATCTTGCCCATGAGTTCGGGATTTTTAAGCAGAGCCGCCCCCGCGCCCGCCGAAACCGCGTTCGGCGCGGGACAGCCGAAGTTTATGTCGATAAAGTCGGGCGCAACCCTCTCCTCCACAAGCGACGCCGCGTCGGCGACCTCCTTTGGGTCCGAGCCGAAAATCTGCACCCCGAACGGACGCCCGCCCTCCGTAAACGAAAGCTTTTCGAAAACCCGCGCCGCGCCGCTCAAAACCGCCCTGCTGTACACGAATTCGCTGACGGAAACGTCCGCGCCGTACTCGCGGCAAATGCGCCTGCAAGGCTCGTTGGAAAAGCCCGCCATCGGAGCCAAAAACAGCAGCTTTTTCCCTTCGGGGAACTCTACCATTCGACGAATCCCCGACACACTTTCACCGCGAAAACTCCGCAGTTGTACGCCGCGTGGGCGCACACGCACGGCAGAAGCGAGCGCGTTTTGTTCTGCGGCACAAACCTCAGCGCGTAGAACAGAAGCGAGCACTCGAAAACCGCAAGCGTATTGATAAGCGGCTGCGCGGAAAAATCGAAAGTCCACGTTCCGCCGAAGACCGACGCGCCTTTGGGAACTGTGTAGTCCCAAAGGAACGGGTGTCCCGCCGCGAAAAGAAACGAGAACAGAAAAATACTGCCGACCAGCGCCGCCCGACCGCGGTTCTTCACGACCAAATATCCGCGGAAAATAAGCTCCTCCACAAACGCCGCCCCTACCCACGAAAGCAGCGCCCACGGCGCGACTTTCGTCTGGTCGGATTCCACCCCCGCCGCAAGCTCGGCGCAAGTGTTTACCGCAAGCAACGCAAGCGCGGCAACGACCCCCGCTGCGACCAAGCCGAACGGCGCGGGAGTCGCGCCCTCGAACGCCCCCCTGCGCAAATCGCCCGTTTTGCGGAAGTGGCGCAAATCGCCCGCCCACATGGAGAAAAGCCACGCCGCGACGCCGAGCGAAAGCAGCGAAAATACGGGATTATCCTGAAACATCGTCCCTCCCCTACAAAATATAGCCCCAAACAACAATCGCAATCTGTGCGGCGAACATCAGCGCGACGAGAGTGTAGACGAACACGAAAAACTTGTCGGTTCTGCGTTTTTGTACTGTCGGCAATTTTGTAGTATTTTTCATGGCTGTATTACGCCCGAAGATTTCGCATTTTCGGAGCAAAACCGCAAGAAAATTCGCAGACATTCGGCAACGCCGCGCCGGAACTCTCCCGAAGTCCGCCCGCCGATTGCGACAATTTTGTAGCGACACTCTTGAAACCGCTACAAAATGGTAGCGACATTTTTGGCGCAAAAACTGCCGCAAAACGCGCAAACAATGATTTAAAGCAATTTACAAAACCAGACAAAAACTGGCACAGGGTCTGCTTATCATAAAAAAGCATCTCAACAAAGATACTCCAATGAAACTCATAATAGCATACATCAAGCCCGAACAATTAGGCGAAGTGAAGAAGGAACTCTTCAAGAACCAAATTTACAGGCTGTCAGTGACAAACGCCCTCGGTTGCGGAAGGCAAAGAGGATACAGCGAAAACTATCGCGGCAACGAAATAGAAGTGAACCTGCTCAAAAAAGTTCGCTTGGAAATCGGCGTCAACGACGAATTTGTCGACATCACGGTCGAGTCCATCATAAAAGGAGCGCAGACCGACCACATCGGCGACGGAAAAATCTTCATTCTCGACATGCAGCAATGCATACGCGTTCGCACGCGCGAAACGGGTCCCGAAGCAATAGGCTAAAAAACTAACACTCTATATTTACACTATCATGAACAGGAAAATTTTAACGGCTACCACCGTCTTCTCCATGCTCGCATGCCTCGCGGCGCGGGCAGAGGAAGCGGCGGCGGCGGCTCCCGCAAAGGTGTCCGCCGAAATGTTCACAGTAAACAATCTCTGGATTCTCTTGGGAGCGATTCTCGTTTTCTCGATGCACCCCGGGTTCGCGCTTGTCGAAACGGGCTTGTGCCGAGCAAAGAACAGCGTGAATATTCTAACAAAGAACATAATCACGGTTGCAATCGGTCTTCTGACGTACGTCGTAATCGGCTTCAACCTGATGTACCCCGGCGAATCCTGGATTTTGGGCAAGTTCCTCGGATTCGGAGGTCTCGGAGTCGCCGCCCCCGAAGGCGCGGCGATAGACTACAACGGAGGCCTCTATTCCTACTGGACCGACTTCATCTTTCAGGGCATGTTCGCCGCGACTGCCGTGACAATCGTCTCGGGCGCGGTTGCGGAACGAATCAAGTTTAACGCCTACATCGTCTTTGCAATCCTCTACGCCACATTCGGCTACACGCTCATCGGCTCGTGGGGCTGGGGCGGCGGCTGGCTCAAAGACCTCGGATTCTACGACCTCGCGGGTTCGACATTCGTGCACTCGGTCGGCGGCTGGGCGGCTCTTGTTGGCGCGATTATGGTTGGCCCGCGCATCGGAAAGTATGTAAACGGCAGAACGCACGCAATCCCCGGCAGCAACCTCGGGTTCGCAACACTCGGCGTGTTCCTCCTGTGGTTCGGCTGGTTCGGATTCAACGGCGCGTCGGTATTCTCGGCCGACACCACAATGGTCGCATACGTCTTTACGACGACAGCCCTCTCCGCTTCCGCGGGCTTGATGGCGGCTATGTTCACCTCGTGGTTCGTACAAAAGAAGCCCGACCTTTCCATGATTCTCAACGGTTGCTTGGCGGGTCTCGTAGGCATCACGGCTTCGGCGGACTGTGTTTCGATTACAGCCTCCTGCGTAATCGGAGCAATTTCGGGTGTCGTGGTTGTATTCGCGGTCTACTTCTTCGACAAGCTCCACATCGACGACCCCGTCGGCGCGCTCTCCGTACACTTGGTATGCGGCGTGTGGGGAACGCTGGCGGTCGGCATCTTCTCGCCCGACCACGAGCTTGTCCCGCAAATCATCGGCATAGTCGCGGTGGCGGTTGCGGCAATCGCAAGCAGCGGAATCATCTTCTACATCTTGAAGAAGACAATCGGCCTGAGAGTGGAACACTCCGAAGAACTCAGAGGTCTGGACGTAGGCGAACACGGTATGGAAGCCTACCACGGATTCCAAATTTTCTCGAACGAATAACCACCATGCGATTCCGTCGGACAAGCTCCGGCGGAATCGCCCTTTTCCCCAAAATGCAAACGTAAATGCGTTTGCATTTTTTTGTTGCATGACGTAAGAAAATAATAATTATTACCCGTTTTCAAACTACAAACATCATGAAAAAAACAATCACAGCAATATCATCGTTAATCGCATGCGCATGCGCATGCGCGTCCTACGCGGCGGAAGCTACGGTTGTAGCAGCCCCCGCGGCTCCCGCTGCCGCTCCCGCAGCTCAGCCCGAAGCGAAAGCAATCAACACTCTCGCCGACGAAGAAGTCTGCGCGAAGGTTCTCGACAAATTCTCGGCGTCGCTCACGCTCGGATTTGAATCGGAATACGTCTTCCGCGGCATGGCTCTCGCGGGCGCTTCCCTCAATCCGCAAATCGACGCGGCGTACGACCTCAGCCACGGCTTCGCGGCCTATGCCGGCGTTTGGGCCAACACCCCCACCAAGGCTGGCGTTTCCGACGAGATTGACTTCTATGCCGGCATCACATACGAAATCAAGAACTTCACGTTCGACCTCGGCTACACGGCATACACCTACACGGACAACGCTGTCGACCCGAACTCGCACGAAATGAAATTCGCGGTTTCCTACGACACCGTAGACTTCCTCGGCGACTTCAACGTAAGCCCGACCGCCGCCGCCTACTACGACTTCACTCTCGGCGTCTACACGCTCGAAGCCGGCGCGACTTACTCGGCTCCCGTCACAAAGTGGATTGCCGACAGAAACTGGGGCACAATCGACCTCGCTGCCGTCTACGGCTGGACGACGACCGCTACAAGCGGCGGATACAGCTACTTTGCGGCTTCCGCAGACGCTGTCGTTGCCATCAACGAATACTGCACGCTCTCCGTCGGTGTTCGCTACGCATACAACAACGACTACACCGAACTTGAATCCACTGCAAGCAGAGTTTGGTTCGGCACAAAAGCCTCCATCGGCTTCTAGGCGCGAGTCGCGCCACCCTACGGAACTTCGTTCCTTATAGTTATTATTCGGCGCGGCTATAACCGCGCCTTTTTTGTATCAGTTCGTATTGGCTTCGCCAATTACTTGCGTTGGGATATTCTCTGTTTTGTAAGAAACAAATTAAAATAGACGCGCTTTGCGCGGATAAAAAAGGGAAAACGGAAATCCGCTAACATGGAATCTCAGCTAACTAATTACGAAACTTTTACCCCAACGCACTCTAAAAAATCTTCGTGCGCAAGCACTCATTTGTTAGGCGCGTCAAAGTGCCGTTCAGGCGGTGGCTTTCTCGCGCAGACAGGACGCGTGGCGTACTTTTGTACGCGAGCGGTCTGAGTGTGCGAGGAAACGCCGCATCAACGGTGCTTTCACGCGCCGTTTTTAGGGGCGTCAAAATGCCCCCATAAGAGTGGCTTTGCGAGTGGCTCAGGGTGCGTGGCGTACTTATGTACGCGAGCAATCCGCAAACATAAGTCGGCTACACAAACGCCCTACTCCGCTTTTATCCCAAAGCAACCTAAAAATCTTCGCGCCGTGCGCTCACTTGTTAGGGGCGTCAAAATGCCCCTATAAGAGTGGCTTTGCGAGTGGCTCAGGGTGCGTGGCGTACTTATGTACGCGAGCAGTCTGAGACATTCGCGAAACGCTCTTAGAGGGGTATTTTCACGCCCCGTCAGAATCGAGGATAATGGTTACGGGCCCGTCGTTGGTTAGGCTTACGTTCATCATTGCCCCGAACAAGCCTCTTCCCACTTTCTTTCCCAGCTCCGCCTCCAAGCATTCCAAAAATTTTTCGTACAGCGGCTTCGAAATTTCCGCCCTCGCCGAGCGGTTGAACGACGGCCTTGTGCCTTTTTTCAGGCTGCCGTACAGCGTGAACTGGCTCACCACAAGCGCGTCGCCTCCGACGTCCAAAAGCGAAAGATTCATCTTTCCCTCCGCGTCGCCGAAAACGCGCATGCGGACGATTTTCGACGCAAGCCATTTTGCGTCGTCCTCTGTATCGTTGTTTTCGACAGCAAGCAAAATCAGCGCGCCCGCGCCGATTTCGGCTGAACGGTGCTGCGGCTCGTCGAGAACATCGACCGCCGCGTTTTTTACCCTTTGAAATACAGCCCGCATATCGTTTTAAATGAGAGAAAATTCCGCCGAGAAAGATTTTGTCTCACCCGCCTCGACAAAATGCACGGGTTTTGCCGCAGAATTCGGCGGAGACATCCACGGCTCGACGCAGTAGAACGGCGCGTCGGGCTTCGACCACGTTATGAACGACGCGCCGAGCTCTTTGCCGCCGCCGCCGATTTTCACGGTAATGTCCTCCTCGCCGTTTTTCGGTCCGAACTTTGCGGACGCCTGTTTGAGGGAAGTCCAGACTTTGTTGACCATGGAGGGGTCGTCGAAAGAGTTTTTGAAGATGTCGGCGGGCGACGACGTTCCCGTTGCGCCGTCGAAAGAAAACGCCTTTTTTGCGTCGGAGAGGAGGCGGTAGTTTTTGCGCGAAGTTCCGCCAATCCACGGCAGGTAGAAATAAGGGTGGAGCGCGCAGCCCCACGGGATTTTTTCCGGCGATTCGTTCGAGAGAATCAGCTCGCAAGAGAACGACAGCTCGCCGAAGCGGTAGTGGACAAAAAATTCGCACTTGTACGGGTAAGCCTCGCGCAGGGCGTCGGAGGGGACGAGGCGCAGGCGAATGTCGAAGTCGGAGGAAAAGACGGTTTCGAAAACGCCGTCGTATGCGTAGCCGTGAAGCTTCATGGGCAGAACGCGGCCGTCGGGGCTTTTCCAAAAGCCCTTTTTGCCGTCGACGTACGATGGCCCGCCGAACGGGAACATCGGGAACATGCCGCCCGAAGCCGAAACGAAATCCGCGCCCGAAAGCGGGGCGTTTTCGTCCCAGTAGATAATGTCGCGGACGACGCCGTCCGCCATCGAAATGTTCCAGTTGACGAGCCGCGCGCCCTCTTTTGGGTTGAGAAGATATGTTGACGCGCCCGCTTTGAATTTCAAAATTTCCGCGCCGTCGAGAAGTAGTCGTTCCATGCGGCAATTAGCGCAAAACACGCGGTGTTTTTCAACCATTTTCAAAAATTTTCTTGTTCCAAAATGCGCGCGCGGCATTATCGGAAAGATATGAATTTTGTCGAACTGGTATTTATCGCAATCGCGCTTTCGATGGACGCGTTTGCGGTGTCGATTGCCTGCGGAATAAGCGCGCCGAAAATCGCCAACAAAAACGCGGCGATAGTCGCGGGGGCGTTCGGGCTGTTTCAGGCGATAATGCCGCTTGCGGGCTGGAATCTGGGCGAATTCGCCTACGAGTACATCGCGGCGTTCGACCACTGGATTGCTTTTTTGATGCTCGCGCTCGTCGGCGGAAAAATGGTGTTCGACGGATTTTCGAAGAAGGAGGAAATCGACGAATGCTTCGCCTATCCGAAGCTCGACTACCGCGTTCTTTTCCTGCTTGCGATTGCAACGAGCCTCGACGCGCTCGCAATCGGGGTGTCGTTTTCGTGCGCGAAATACCCCATTTTGTACCCGTCGATTTTCATAGGGCTTACGACGTTCGCGTTCTCGGTGTGCGGAATAAAGTTCGGCAAGCGGATAGGAAGCTCGTACGACGGAAAATTCGCGGTGGCGGGCGGAATAGTGCTTGTTTTAATCGGAATAAAAATCCTGATTACGGGATAGCCGCAATCAGTCGCAAACATTTTGCAGGCGCGGCGCAATCATAGCGAATCGGGAACGTCCATCTTCGAGCGCGGGTGTTTTTTTGCGTGCTGGGCGCAGATTTCGTCGTTGAGGAGGTTCGTGTAGATTTGCGTTGTGGAAAGGTCGCTGTGCCCGAGCATTTCGCGTATCGACATCAGATTTGCGCCGTTTTGCAGCAGGTGGGTCGCGAACGAATGGCGCAGAATGTGCGGCTTTACGTTTTTTTCTATCCCTGCGGCTATTGCGTATCTTTTTATATTATACCAGAACGTTTTGCGCGAAATTTTCCCGCCGCGCCGCGTTACGAAAAGTTCGGGAACTTCCGCGCCCCCCAAGATGTCGCGCCGCGCCGCCTTGTATGCCGAGATTGCCGCAAGCGCGTACGCCCCGACGGGCACGAGGCGCGTTTTCGAGCCTTTGCCGACGACGCGCAAAATGCGCTCGGCGACGTCGATGTCGCTTTCGCGGATTCCGCAAAGTTCGGAGACGCGCAGCCCGCTGCTGTACATCAGTTCGAGCATGGCGCGGTCGCGCAGCCCCTCTGGGGTGTCGGTAGGCGGGGCTTCCAGAAGGCGGGCGACTTCCCCGGCGGAGAGTATTTCGGGGATATTGCGCCTGAGTTTCGGACGCGCGACGAGGTCGCAGTAGTTTTTCGACCAAACCCTTTCGTCTACGAGGAAGCCCGCGAGCGACTTCATTGCGCTGAGTTTCCGCGACTGCGTTGAAGCCTTTGTGTTGCGGGCAATCCCCGAAATCCACTCGACAAGCGAGTCGGCGTCGACGTCGGCGAACGACTCTATTTTCCGCGCGTGTAGAAACGCCGCGAACTGCGCGACGTCGGACGTGTACGAAGCCACCGTGTTTGCGCTCCGCCCAAGCTCCATTTTGAGAAAGGCACGGAACTCCGCCACGGTGTTTTTGAGGTCGGGGGAAATCTGCGGTTCGCCGCTATCCATTGTCGGACATCAATTTTTTGACGGCGGCGGCTGCGGTAATTTCGGCGTCGGAGACGAGTTTCGAGTAGCGGGCGATTGCCTCCTCCATGCCGTCGCGGCGGTAGAATCTGCGCAAAATTTCGCGTTCGAGCAGCGACTTGAACCACTCGGTTTCCTGCTCTCCGCGCCGTTTTTCGAGGTATCCGTCGGCGGTTGTTTTCCTGCGGAACTCCTCCAATTTCTCCCACGCGGAGCGAATGCCCATGCCCGTGAGCGCGGAGCAGACGTCGCAAAACGGCTTCCAATCGGGCGTAGGCGAGTTGAGGAAGTTGAGAACCCCCGCAAGCTCGGCGCGTTTGAGGTTGGAGCGTTCCACCATGTTGCCGTCGCACTTGTTGACGAGAATGCCGTCGGCAAGCTCGATGACGCCCTTTTTTATTCCCTGCAATTCGTCGCCCTGCGCGGCAAGCTGCACGAGCAGGAAGAAGTCCGTCATGGAGCGCACGGTGACCTCGCTCTGCCCTACGCCCACGGTTTCGACGAGGATTACGTCGTAGCCCGCCGCCTCGCAAAGAATCATTGTTTCGCGGCTTTTGCGGGCGACCCCTCCGAGCACTCCGCCCGACGGCGACGGGCGAATGAACGCGTTTGCGTTGCGCGAAAGGTTTTCCATGCGGGTTTTGTCGCCCAAAATGCTGCCGCCGGTTATCGAGCTTGACGGGTCTACCGCGAGCACCGCAACTTTCTTGCCGAACTCGTTGCAGAGCATCGAGCCGAAAGTCTCTATGAACGACGATTTCCCCGCGCCGGGGACGCCCGTAATTCCGATTCTGAACGCCTTGCCCGAATGCGGAAGCAGGCTTGCGATAAGCTCCTGCGCGGCGTCGAAGTGCGCGTCGGAATTGCTTTCCACGAGTGTTATTGCCCGCGCCAGAACGGTTTTGTCGGCGGCGAGCACGCCCGCCTTGTAGTCTTCGAGAGTGAGCTTTTTGCGCTTCGGGCGCGGCGCGTAGGAAACGTCGGACGGCGACGGAACTCCCGACATTACAGAAGTCGTGAAGAACCGTTTGTCGGCGTTTTCAGGAACCCATTCGGGGCGTTTTTGTTCATCGCTCATTTTCTGGCTCGCTTTCTTCAAAGTCGATGTTTGCGTTCTTTGATTTTTCGATAAATCTTTTCGCGGTGTCGAGCACGCTCCGCCCGCCCTGCGACAGCGTTTTGCGGGTGTCGTCGTAGTCCTTTTGGAGGGTCGTTATCTTGTTTCCGAGCTGCTCGAAGCGTTTGGAGAAAAGCTCGACGCGCTCGTGCAAAAGGCGTCCCACATTGCAGATTTCGCGGAGATTTTTTGCGAACGCCTCGTTGCGGTAGGCGATTTCGGCGAACTTCAAAACGGTCATGATTTCCGAAGGGCCGGCGACGAGCACGTTTGCGGCGTAGGCGTCGGCGATAAGCGTTTTGTCCTCCTCGACAATGAGGCTGTACGCGCCCTCGACGGGCACGAACATAACCTTGAACCCGCAGGTAATATCGGGCAAATCGTTGTATTTTTTAGCGAATTCGTTGAGGTGCTCGCGCACGGATTTTTTGAATTTCGTCAACGCCGCGCGCTTTGCGGAGGCGTCGGAGGCGGAGCAGTAGTCTACGAAATCGGGAAGCGAGAGTTTTGAGTCCACAACGACGGAGCGCGAGTCCGGCAGATACACAACGTAGTCGGGCATAAGGCGTTTTTGCTCGCCCTGCGTGTCGGCGTAGCTTTTCTGCGAGCGGAAATGTATGCCCTCCATGAAGCCGCAAGACTCGAAGATTCGCGCCAAAACCGCCTCGCCCCAGTTGCCCGCAACTTTGTTGTTGGAGCGCAACGCAGCCGTCAGGTTGCGGGCTTCGTCGCCGAGCTGCGTGTTCATTTTCAGCAGCGACTCTATCTGCGCCCCCATCGACGCGTTGTTGCGCGCGCTCGTTTCGTTGAGTTTTTCGACGCGCTCGCGGAACTCGCCGAGGCTGCTTTTTAGCGGCGCGAGAACCATGCCGACCTGCTCGGCGTTCGCCGCGGTCATTTTGCCGCGGGCGGTTTCGAAGATTCTGTTCGAAAGGTTTTCGAAATCCGCCGCGAATTTCTCGCGCAAGGCGCGTTCCTCCTCGGCGCGGTTTGCGATGCGCTCGGCGAGCGCGGCGGCGCGTTCCTCGGCGGCGGAGAGCTTTTTTTCCGCCGCGATTTTCGATTCTATGAGCGCGGCGCGTTCCGTCTTCAATTCGGAATTTTCGGCAAGCACGGCGTCGGCGCGGGCGGTTTCGGAGGCGAGCCGCGCAAGCATCTCCGCAGCGCGCTCCGAGTTTTCGGCAAGCCGCTTCGCGTTGCGGGAGACAGACAGCCACCTCCAAACGCCGAAAGCAATCCCGATTGCGGCAAGCGCGGCGAAAAACAAAATAAAAGCATGTTCCATTATTCAGAATCCTCCTCTTCGAAAATCCGCAAAACGGATTCGTCCTCGATTGCGGCGTCGTCGGACTTTTCCGCCGAACGCTCATCTTTTATGCCGCCCACAACAAGCGACTGCGGCTTGCTTCCGAACTGCGAATCGAGCACAGCCAGAAGCCCTTTCGAAATTTTGCCCAACGCCGCCTCGAACTCCGCCGTGTTCGACTGGTACACAACCGCCTTGCGCTCCTCCGTGGGCGGCGCGAATTTTTTGACCTTCGGGGCGCGTTCGACCGCCGCCGCGTATGCGCGGGCGAAGTCGCGCGACTCCTTCAAAACCTCCCTAAGCAGAAGGGCTATTTTTTTTTTGAACTTCGACGGGGGCGTTCGAAAGTTTTTCAAGTTCCTTGATGAGCGTGTTTATCGCCCGCGCCCTGCTCTGCTCGACGGCTTTCAGGAGCGCGACCTCGAAGTTCGCCTTTTCGGAAAGCCCGTTTTTCAGTCCCTTTTCGGCGTTTTGAAGCACGTCGAGCATGCGCATCATCTGCTCGCTCGAAAGGCGTTTGCCGCCGAACTCCTTGTAGCCCGTAGAGAAGGACTCCATCATCGAATTGCGGACATAGTTTTGCATGTCGCACAAGGCGCGGTAGAGGTCGCAGCCGCCGTTGACAAGCTCGTCCACAGACTTCACCACCGCGGAATAGTCGCCCTTTGCCATGTTTTCCACAAGCCCCGAAATCTGCGCGTCCGACGCCAATCCGTAGACGCCGATTACGTCGGAGACGTCGAGCGTGCGCCCGCAGAAAGAAATCATCTGGTCGAGAATGCTCTGGGCGTCGCGCATGCCGCCGTTTGCGAGCCGCGCTATTGCCGCCAGCGCCTCTGGCGTCGCGGAGATTTCCTCTTTCTTCGCGATTTCCGCAAGGTGGTTTGCGATGAGATTTTCGGGAATCGGTCGGAATTCGAAACGTTGGCAGCGCGACGTTATTGTGCCCAAAACCTTGTGGGCCTCTGTCGTAGCGAAAATGAATTTGACGTGCGCGGGCGGCTCTTCGAGCGTTTTCAGAAGGGCGTTGAATGCGTCGGGGGTCAGCGAGTGGACTTCGTCGATAATGTAGATTTTATAGGTGCACTGCGCAGGGGCGTAGCGGCACTCCTCGCGGAGATTGCGGATTTCGTCAATCGAGCGGTTCGACGCGCCGTCGATTTCCACGACGTCCATGCACGAGCCGTCCATGATTGCGCGGGAGATTTCGTCGTTGTCGTCTGGGTGGATATTCGGGCCGCCCTTTGCGTTGAGGGCTTTTGCGAAAAGTCTGGCGACCGTCGTTTTACCCGTGCCCCTCGGACCGACGAAAAGGTACGCGTGCCCAATCCTCCCCGACTCTATCGCGTTGGTGAGGGTCTTTACGATATGCTCCTGCCCGACGAGTTCCGAAAACTGTTTCGGGCGGTATCTGCGCGCTATGACTTGGTAAGCTTCACTCATTTTCCCCAAGACTATTCCGCCTTGCCGTCGATACAAGTTTTTTTTGCTTCCGCCCGCCCGAATTTATTGTTGAAACGCCGCCGATTCCGTGAAATAAATGGACGAATATGGCAAAAAAGACGGCACAGGACATCGAAAACGAGATTCGATACGACGACCTCGAAATGTCGGTGCTGCACAAAATAAGCCGAGCGGTGGTGCGAAGAAAAAACGTCTCGGAGCTTATCGCCGAAACCCTCGAAATTCTCGACCGCGAAATGGGGCTTCTGCGCGGCACAATCACCCTGCGCGACGGAGACTATCTCTTTATAGAGGCGTCGCACGGCATGGACGACGAATCCATAAAGCGCGGCGTCTACAAAATGGGCGAGGGCGTCACGGGGCGCGTGGCTGCGGAGGGGAAGTCGGTTGTAATCAGGGACATTTCAAAAAGCCCAGAATTTCTCGACCGCACGAAAACCCGCGGAGAATCGCTCGAAGGAATCGCGTTCGTCTGCGTGCCCATTATCTACATAGAGCAGGTCATCGGCACTCTCAGCATAGACCGCAAACTGCCAAAAAAAGCCGACCTCGACCGCGACCTCGAACTGCTCGAAACCGTCGCCAACATTCTCGCCGACGCCGTCGCGCTCATCTACTTAAAGCACGAGGAGCGCAACAAGCTTCTCGACGAAAACAGGCGGCTTAAACTGGAACTTAGCACAACCCTCATGCGCCCGCCGAACATCTTGGGCAACTGCGGGGCGATGCAGATTGTGTACGAGGCGATTGCGCGGTTCTCGCGCCAGCACAAGCCCGTGCTGATACGCGGAAAATCGGGCACGGGCAAGGAGCTTGTGGCAAGGGCAATCGGCGGAGAGCCGTTTTCGGTGGTAAACTGCGCGGCATTGCCCGACTACGCGCTTGTGGGCGAAATCTTCGGCTTCGAAAAGGACGCATTTGCAAACGCGCACTTCGGCAAGGAGGGGCTTCTCGAAAAGGGGGGAACGGTGTTTCTCGACGAAATCGCGGAAATTTCGCCCGCCGCCCAGAAGCTTCTTGCGGAATACATTTCCACGGGCAGATTCAGGAGAATCAACGGCTCGACCGACGCCGCGGGGAAAGCCCGCCTTATCTGCGCATCGTGCGCCGACCTCGAAAAATCGGTCGAGCAAAACGGCTTCGACAAAAAGCTCTACCTTGCGCTTTCAAAAAACACCGTCCACCTCCCCGCCCTGCGCGACAGAAAAAGCGACATCGTGCTCCTTGCCGAGCACTTTCTTGAAAAATACAACAAAATCTACGGCAAAAACATCAAGCGCATTTCAACGCCCGCAATCAACATGATGACCGTCTACACTTGGCCGGGGAACGTGCGCGAGCTTGAAAACTGTATCGAGCGCGCGGTGATGTCGTCGAACGACTCCGCGATTTCGGGCTACAACCTTACCCCCGCCGTCCGCGCGGGCTACATGGACAAACCCGCTCCCTACGGGGAGGACGTGGACTTCAACTCGATGGTGGCGTCGTTCGAGCGCGAGCTTATAACCGAGGCTCTCAAAGCCAACAGGGGCAACGCCGCCGCCGCCGCCCGCAAACTCAACCTCACCGAACGCGTGATAAACTACAAAATCAAACGCTACGCCATAACGGCGTCGTGGTACAAAAATTCGAAATGAGCAGGATAATGACAGCCCTTTCGGGCGGCGTGGACAGCTCCGTCGCACTCACAATGCTCCGCCAGCAGGGGGAGGACGTTTCCGCCGCCTACATGAAAACGTGGGTGAACGAGGAGGGAATCGACGTTTTCGGAGACTGCCCGTGGCATCGGGACATTCTCGACTGCCGCGCGGTCGCCGAGCACTTGGGAGTGGAGTTCGAAGTGGTCGATTTCATAGAGGAGTACCACAGGGAAATCGTCGAATACCTCGTAGACGGGTACAGGTGCGGGCTGACACCCAACCCCGACGTGATGTGCAACCGCAGAATGAAGTTCGGAAAGTTTCTCGACTACGCCGAAAAACGCGGCTTCGGGCGCGTCGCCACGGGGCACTACTGCTCGCTGCGCGAGAACCCCGACGGCTCGCGCGACCTCGTGCAAGCCGCCGACCCAAGCAAGGACCAGTCGTACTTCCTCTGCATGATTACCCAGCGGCAGCTGCAACACGCAATGTTCCCGATAGGCTCGCTGCTCAAAAGCGAAGTGCGCGACATCGCCCGCATGAACGGGCTGCCGAACGCCGAAAAAAAGGACAGCCAGGGAATCTGCTTCCTCGGAAAAATCAAAATTCAGGACTTCCTCAAACACTACATTCCCGAAAGCGACGGCAACATCGTGAATCCGTCGGGCAAGGTGCTCGGACGCCACACGGGGCTGTTCAACTACACAATCGGGCAGCGCAAGGGAATAGGCGTGCCGTCGAACGCCGAGGGCAAGAGGTATGTAGTGGTGGCAAAAAATTTCGAGAAAAACGAGCTTGTCGTTGCCTTCGACGCCCCCGACGCCCCCGACCTCTGGCGCGCGTCCGCTGAAATCGACGAAATCAACTGGATTAACAAGCCGATTTTGGAGCCGCGCGAAATCTACGCCCGCGTGCGATACCGCGACGACCTCGTAAAGGTGCTCTTCACGCCGCTTCCCGACAACCGCGCAAGGGTGGAATTCGAGAAGCCCCAGCGGGCAATCGCGGGCGGTCAAGTGCTCGCCATTCACGATTCCGACCCGTCGGTAATCCTCGGCGGCGGAATTTATATTGACTTTAAAAATTCCAAAAAATAGTCTCCGAACTTTCACTCCGCGGATTCGGAAATCCGCGCAACACAAACCTACATCAACACAATGACCAGAAGAACATTCTCAAAACAGACGCTCGGCGCGATATTGGGCGCGTCGGTTATCGGCGCGTCGGCAAAAGCCTCGGGCGGCGCAAAAGGCGCAAAGCCCTTCAAATGCAAATTCGCAGCTAACATCTACAAGTGGACAAACCTCTGCCCCCACCTCACTAAGGGACTTTCCGACGTAGACAAAATCGACTTCTGGTACGACCAGGGCTTCCGCGCAATGGAAGACAACGACATGATGAAATACGCCCCCGAAAAGCGCAGGGCTCTTGCCGACCGCATCGCAAAATTGGGCATGGACTTCGGCGTGTTCACGTCGTCGATAGGCGGCGGGAAGTGGCTTACCGCCTGCAAAAGCGACAAGCGCGGGGCGCGTCCCGACAAACAGGCGGCGATTGAAAGAATCAAGGCCGAGGCAAAGAAAACCGTCGAAATCGGCAAGGAAATCAACGCAAAGTGGACGACGGTCGTAATCGGCAATACCGACCTTTCGCTGGAACAGTCCTACCAGATGGCGAACGTCGTAGAACAGCTCAAATACGCCGCCGAAATCTGCGAGAAGTCGGGGCTTATAATGGTGCTCGAACCGCTTTCGTTCACGGCGCACCCCGGTCTTTGGCTGCAAAAAACCTCCGACGCGTACATGATTTGCAAGGCGGTAAACAGCCCGTCGTGCAAAATCCTCTTCGACGTTTTCCACCAGCAGAACACGGAGGGCAGCCTTATCCGCAACATCGACGCCGCATGGGACGAAATCGCCTACTACCACCTCGGCGACGTTCCCAACCGCACCGAGCCGCTTTCGGGAGAAATCAACTACAAAGTCCTGATTAAACATATCCACGACAAGGGCTACCGAGGCATCTACGGCGCGGAACACCTGCAAAGCGACAAGTCCGAAGCGGGCGACGAAAAGGTTCTGCGGGCGTACCGCGAAATCGACGTCGCGTAGACTTCCGAAAAAATCCGAGAAGCGGAATCCCGAAAACATTGCGTTTTCGGGATTTTTTTTTCGTCCGATAATATACGCGGGCGTTTGAGCAAATTGCGGCAAAAAACCGCGAAAATTTCGGAGGAAATTCGGACGGAAAATTATTGCCGCAAGGCGCAAAAATTCGCTTGAAGTGGCGTGCTTTGCTTATAACATGCGCCTTGATTTTTTTAGTTTTTATGGATTATAGAGCAACTCTCGGAATCAATCCCGACTCCGGCGAAAACGAAGTCGGAGGCGACGCGCTTTTCGAATACGTAAACATGAGGTTGTCGGCTGCGGGCGAGCCCGTTTTCGGCGACGAATCGAACTATCCGGTTCTCGAACTCGCAAAACCGCTGCTCGAAAATTACAGGGAGTTCGCAAAACTTTCGTCTAAAATCTACTGCCCGTCCGACCTGCGGATTATGGAGTTCATAGAGTCCTACCTCGAAGACGTGATGGACGAGCGCGAACCCGTGCCCAGCCTGCCGCACAAAACTTTTGTGCTCGACCATTTCGGCACGGCGCGCACGCTCTCCATGCCGCCCGACTCCGACATGTACCAAAACTCAGTCGTGCAGTCGTTCAGGGTGCGTCAGGGCATTCTCAACAACCCGCAAAACGACAGGCGCACGACATCGGGCGTCTTCCACGTCGCGGAGGGCGGGCTTCCGATTCCCGACGACAAAAAGGCGGTACCGAAAATCGTCTTCAAAAACATGTGGAAAAAGGCGTTCGAAGCCTCCGACGACATTCTCGAACTGCCCATTACCTCGACGCAGAAAAACAAGGCGCGCACATGGGTATCGCTCTTCCTGCGCCCGATTGTCTGCCCCGAAATCCCGAACGTTTCGAAAGCGAAGACAATGGAAATACGCTTCTTCGCGCCCGGGGGGCTTGTGTCGAACCTCGACTTTGTGGAAAGCATTTTCGGCAACGGCGGAAATCCATACCTTGAAAAGAACGACTCGTACCGCCAGTACGACTCCTGGACGGGCAACACGGGCTGCATCGTGCTCGCCCCCTACCTCACAAAACTCACCAAGAAAGAGCTTGGGCTTCCCAAATTCGAAGACGCAACCGACCGCCAAAAGCGCGACGGCATGTGCTGGAAGGACGAATCCGAAATCTACAACGACGGCAAGCCCTTCAAGCTCACCGCCCGCGATTCGAGCGGCGTAATCGTAACACTGCTTGCCGACAACTATTTCGGCTACTCCAAAAAGGAAATCAAAACGCAAATCAGCTTTGCGGCGAACATGTACGGACAGTGCGAGGAAGAGCACAGCGGCGGCGCGACGGCGTTCGCAAGCCGCGACCTCGGCGAAGACTTCTGGCTGAAATCGTACGCGCCGAACACGCGCAGCAAGTTCTCGGAACTCGTCGAGCTTCTCGGCGACAGAATCGAAGTTTTCGACGACGGCTGGGCGAGAGACAAAAAATATCCCGACGTAATATACGTTGACCAGGACTCGTATTTCTCGCTAAAAACCCAAACCGTTACATGGGAGAAAAACGGCGAGCAGAAAAGCATAAAACTGCTTCCGCACATCACCTACATCAGCCCCGCCGGCTACAAGGTGGAAATGGCAAGGCCGCACGAAAGCCGCCGCTGGCGTCTTGTCGGCACGGTCGAGGAGGGAATGTACTGCCACAAGCCCGCGACGGTTTCGGGCGGCGGCAAGAGCGAAATCTCGAAAGACATCTCCGACGCCATTATCCACGGGCCGTCGATTGTAGCCGATTTCAAGAAGGACATCGCGCTCGTTGAGGAAATCATCAACAAAAACTACGGCAGCCGCAACAAAGACCCCTCGCAAAACAAAGGCGAAAACAGCCGCAAAATTCTGGATTCGCGCCGCACGATGGGCTCGGTAGTAAAACTGCTCACGCCCTCGGACGACTTCACCGACGAATACAACAAGTGGGTCGAATCAATCCCGTTCTACATCAGGGAAATCGTGCTGACGGTAAAACGCCACTACCGCCCCGAATGGGAGGGCAAATGGCAGGACAAATTCACGGTAGACACAATCAACGGCACAAGCGGCAACACGCTCAAATACAAGAACGCAAACGTGCTGACCTCGTACCTTAGAATCGGCTTTACGGAGGACGGCTCGTGGCGCACGTTCAGCCTGCGCAAAGACTTCGCGCCGTCGGTCAAGCTGCAAATGGAGGACGACATCACAAGCTCGGTTGTCGTTGCAAGAAGCAGTGTTGACTATCTGCCCGACTACATGTCGAAGAAGCCGAAAGCGTCGGTAAAATTCACGGAAAACTGCGAATACAGGCTCTTCCAGCGTCCCGACGAAGCGGTGGTGCGCGGCTACGACAAACGCGCGGAATCGGACATGTCGAAAAAGGGCGTGTTCTTCTCGAACTACGAGCCGCTCGACAGGCCGCAGGTTCAGGAAATGGCCGAAGACGTGCTGCGCTTCGACAAATTCACCGCGCCCATGCGCGAGAACCTCGAACACTTCCTCAAAGAGCCTAAGCCCGACTACGTTGTGTGCTCGGCGAATCCGCGCCTCGTAAATGGCGCGCCCAGCAAAAACGTCCGCTACCTGCAAAACAGGGACGACATCGTAAACAAGCGCAAGTACTATGTGGCGAACGTAGGCATGAGGCTCGCGCGGCACATTCCGCTCGACAAAACCGTGCCGCACCCCGTGTGCGCGGTAATTTCTGGCAGACGCAACAACCCCGCGGGCGACGGCATAAGGTCGCTTGCGGTGCACGGCCCCATGCACTATCTGGAACTTCCCGAACTCTTCATGGAGTACATCGCGTCGATGACGGGCAAGTCGCCGTCCACGGTCGGAGCGGGCTTGGAGGGCGCAATGACGAAAGCGCCGTTCAACGCGCTCTGCCCCATTACCGACCTCAACAACGCGCTCGTCTCGTTCGCGCTGACGGAATACGACGGCTGGCTCAGCAGCACGGGATACCTCGGCCCGAAATACAGAATCGACCACGACATAAGCCTGCTCGTGCCCGAAATCTGGTCGCGCATGAAGCCCGACGAACTCCGCCCCGAAAAGCTCATCGAGGACGGCATGCTAGAACGCTGCAAAGACTTCGAATACAAGGGCAAAAAGGTGCTCGCATCGCGCCTCGGCTGGCGAATCACCGACGAATTCGTAAAACGCTTCTTCGGCAGAATATTCTCGACCCCCGCGTCGATATTCACCCCCGACATGCTCCGCCCCGAACTCCAAGACATGGAAACGTTCGTGGACGGCATGGACAACATGGCGGGGGCGCACAAACGCGCCGCCGAAATGTATTTCAACGACGGCTCAATCGAAGGCGCGTGCCCGCCCCTCAAAGCACTGCTGCACATCATGAAAGACGGCAACTACGAGGGCAAGACGCTCGAAGACGAGTCTATCCGCAAAATGTTCACGTTCGAAAGCGTCATAAACTCGGAGTGGTACGCCGAAAGGCTCATCACAAGACAGCAGATTGAAGTCAACCACCTGCAAACGGTGCTGGCAAACCTGCAATCGCTGCCCGCCGAGGAAAAGACGCCGCAAACGGCGACGGAAATAGAGTCGGTCAAGGCGCGGATTAAGTCGGTAAAGAGCATGGGCTACCTGAAATCGCTGGCGGGAACGCTCGGCGCAGACCCCTTCGTGCTCTGAGTTTTATCGGCTTGACGAAATTCTACGCGCAATGTACCGTCTGATTATTCGAACGGTACATTTTTTATGGCATCAAAATTCGCTCTCATCGGCGCGGTGGCATTTGCCGCAATCTGTTCGCTTTTCGGCAAAGACGTATACGTTTCGTCGTCGTCGGGCGACGACAAAAACGACGGCTCGCTTTCCGCGCCGCTTCGCACAATCGCCGCCGCCCCCAAAGACGGCGTAAACCTGTTCCTGAAACGCGGCGATGTCTTCTTCGAAACCTTGCAGGATTTTTCAGACTCGGAAATAGACGCCTACGGCGAGGGCAACGCGCCGCTTCTTTGCGGGCTGAAAATCCTCGAAAACGACGACGCGTGGGTAAAACTGCCCAACGGCATCTGGCGGCTCGATCTCTCGAAGCGGGAGGATTTCGGAGGCTACAAGGCGGAGGGAAAAACAAACAACATCGGCGCAATCTACTTCGCAAAAACCGACAAGGTATACGGGCACTTGGTGCGCAGCTTCTCAGACCTGTCGCATGTCGGCGACTTCTGGGTATCAGACAATATTTGGACTTCCGACGTCCGCGCATCGAAAAGCCAGACATTCCGCTACCTCTATTTCAAGTTCGACAAAAACCCCGCCGACTCCCGCGACAAAATCGGCTTCATAACCTACTCGTTCGGAATCCGCAACCTGCGCAACTGCACGGTGCAAAACATCGCCGTCAAGGGCTTCGGCGTGCACGGCGTGAGCAAGGCGTGGAACTGCAAATTCCGAAACCTCGACATCGACCTCATCGGCGGGAGCGTCCAGCTTTCGTATTCGCAGTGGGTGAGGCTCGGCAACGGCGTCGAATTTTGGATTTCCGCCAAAGACCCGTGCAACGACAACCTCGTCGAAAACTGCCGAATCTCGCGCACATACGACTGCGGCGCGACGATTCAGGGGCACGGCGGAAACGGCATGTCGGCAAAAAACATAAAGTTCTCGAACAACTCTTTTTTCAGGTGCAGACAGGCTTTCGAGCACTTCCTGACCGCAAAGGAGGGAACGGCGAAATACGAAAACTGCGAATTTTCGAACAACAAATGCTTCGACATGGGCGAAAACGAATTTTCATCGCCCGAAACGCGCGACGCCAACCTGCTCTCCTACGAAAGAAACCCCGTCGAGGGGCTTGTCGTAAAGAACAACATATTCTGGGGCGCGCCCGTTTACAGCGTCCAGAAACACCCCGCGCTGCTGCAAAACAACACGTTCTACGTCTACAAGGGGCAGTACCTCTACTACAACAGAAGCTCGCCCGACGACACAATCTGGGCGGAGTCGGACGCGGACGCCGGGGCGTTCGAAAGGAAAATCGGAGGCGTCGGCAACACGGTAAAAATTGTAAGGCGCGGCGACAAGCGGCTGAAAGAGGAGGTGCTCGAATCGTTCTCCGCGCAAAAAGAGACAATCAAAAGAAAAACCCGCGAAAAATACCGCCGCGACTTCTTTTACAGAAAATAACAAACCGCAACAACAATTATGAAAATCAAACATGCACTGATATTCGCGCTCGCGCTCTTCGCCGCGGCGGCAAACGCAAAAGACGTCTACGTTTCGTCGTCGGCGGGCGACGACAAAAACGACGGCTCGCTTTCCGCGCCGCTTCGCACAATCGCCGCCGCCCCCAAAGACGGCGTAAACCTGTTTCTGAAACGCGGCGACGTTTTCTTCGAATCGCTTAGCGGCTTCAAAAACTCGAAAATCGACGCCTACGGCGAGGGCGAAAAGCCGCTCCTTTGCGGGCTGAAAATCCTCGAAAAATCGGACGCGTGGGAGAAGCTCCCCGACGGCGTCTGGCGGCTCGACCTCACAAAACACTCGACATTTTCGGGCTTCAAGGCGGACGGCGAGCAAAACAACATCGGCGCGGTCTACGACATCGAAAACGACCGCCTCTACGGCTGCCTGACGCGCCACTACAAAAACATGCGCGATACCGGCGACTTCTGGGTGTCCGACGCCGAAAAAAGCGAAGTCTCCCCCAAAAACAACAAGTTCACGCACCTGTTTTTCAAGTGCCCGACACACCCGTCGAAGCTCGCAAAAAAAATCGCGCTTCTGCCCTATAATTTCGGCATTCGCAACCTGCGCAACTGCACGGTGCAAAACGTGGCGGTCAAGGGCTTCGGAGCGCACGGAATCAGCAAGGCGTGGAGCTGCCAATTCCGCAATCTCGACATCGACCTCATCGGCGGCTCGATTCTGCGCAGCTACAAAACTTGGGTGCGCTTCGGCAACGGAATCGAATTTTGGATGAGCGAAAGCGACCCCTGCAACAACAATCTCGTAGAAAACTGTGCAATCTCGCGCACGTTCGACTGCGGCGCGACGATTCAGGGACACCTCGGCAAAAAGTCGCGCCCCCAAAACATAGTCTTCCGCAAAAACAGATTCCTGCGCTGCCGTCAGGCGTTTGAACACTGGACCGCCACGGTGCACGAAAAAAGCGTCTACGAAAACTGCGAATTTTCCGACAACATCGCCTTTGATTCGGGCTTCAACGAATTCGACACGCCCTACACCGTGGACTCCTCCCTACTCTCCTACGAGCGCAAACCGGTTGAGGGGCTGACAATCCGCAACAACATCATGTGGGGCGCGCCCGCCTACTTTTCGTCGGGCGGCAATGGGGCGGAGTTCGAGGGCAACGTGTTCTACATTTTCAAAAAAACCTATATCTACGGCACGCGGGAAGGCAAAAACTGCATACCCGCGCTAAGCGGCGCAGACGTCGAAAACGCGTTCAAAAAACTCGGAAACGCGGGAGGCAAATTCATTCTCGTAGACAGAACAGACTCCGCCGCGCGGGAAAAGGCGATTGCCGAACACTTCTCCTCGATGAAAGACCGCATCGCCTATTTCGACAAAAACCGCCCGCGCAACGCATACCAGAGGGAACTGCCCGTCCGCAAATAGCGGGCGCGGCGACTATCCCGCCTCCCGCCGCAAACAAAACCCGCGCGACAGTAGAAGCGGAAAACGCGCTTCCGCCCGCTGTGCCCGACGCCCGCAGGAAACGGGTAAATGCGCTTCCGCCGCCCCGATGCAATGCCCGTCGAAAGCCCAGAACTGCGGACATTCAGAACGCATGCGCCCCGCCGGCAAAATTTGCGGACACCGAAAATTTTGCCTGCTTCCCGCTTCAATCGCAAAAAAAACGGCGGCTGCAAAAAGCAAAAACGCAGCCGCCGCATATTGTAATTAAATTAAAAATCCGCTTTCGAAGCGCGCCCTACTTGGCAAACTCAGCCTTGATTAACGCCTCCATGATAGGATACGTTTCCTTTTTCGGGTGGACGCCGTCTTTCGAGTATTTTTCGGGAAGCCCGCCGTTTTCGTCCACGAGAGCCGAGTAGTAATCGACGTACGCAAAGCCGTTCTTTTCGGCGTAATCCTTGATGAGCGAGTTGAGTTTTGCGATTTTCTGCGCAGGCTCCGGAATGTTGCGCCACGGAATTTTGCTTGCGGGCAGAACGGAGCACAGCACAACCTTTATGCCGTGAAGTCTGCCGAGTTCCGCCATCGAAATGATGTTGCTTAAAACGTTTTCGAGCTTGATTTTCCCGTTGTTCTCGGCGACGTCGTTTGTTCCCGCCATAATCGCCACATATTTGGGTTTGAGGTTGATTACGTCGTTGCGGAAGCGCACGAGCATTTCGGAGGAAGTCTGCCCGCTGATTCCGCGCCCCGCGTAGTTGTTTTCGGCGAAAAATTCGGGGCGGAAAGAATACCAGTTGGCGGTAATCGAATCGCCCATGAAGACGGCAGCTGGCGCTTTTTTAATACGCGCGTTCGCGCTTTCGTAGCGGTCGAACTTAGCCCATTCGCGCTGTTTTTTGGCGGGCTTTTTCTTGGCGTCTTTAGACTGTTTCACGGTCTGGACTGCCTGTTTTGAATTGTCGGCGGTATTTGCGCCGAACGCGAGAGTCGCCGCAAAAAGCGACAACAACAACGATACTGCTATTTTTCTCATAATGTTTTGCGTTAAAATTCCGTTCCGCAATCGATTGATTGCGATAAAAAGAAAAGCATTTCGCGCCACGAAACACAAGCCAAAACGTCGGCGCAAAAACGCCTTATCTACCCCTCGGCAAATTTTCGCGCGGCAACGGCGAAATAAGTCCCCCGCGCCCTCGACGTCCCCCGCGTTAACCGACAAAAAAGCCCCCTTTCGGAGGCTTTAAAATTCGGCGGGAAAAAAGATTAGTCTGAAAGCGACTTCATCAGGAACGCGACGGTGCGCTTTACCTTTTCGTCCTGTTCGAGCAGGGTTTCGACCGTCCTCATTGCGTGGATTACCGTGCCGTGGTCGCGCCCGCCGAAGCGTTTGCCGATTTCCTGCAAAGTGTGCGTTGTGAGCTTTCTTGAAATGTACATCGCGGTTTGGCGGGCCATCGAAATCATCGACGTGCGGCGTTTGCCCACAATGTCGGAAACCTCCAAATGGTAGTGCTCTGCGACTTTCTTCTGGATAAGCTCCACGTCAACCGCCGCGCCCTCCTCCTGAACGAAGTCGTCGGCGAGAAGGTACGCCGCCTTTTCGAGGGAGACGGGTTCGTTCGAATTTATCAGCGACGAATAGCCTATCAGCTTGTTGAGCGCGCCCTCCATGCGCCTTACGTTTTTTGTAAAGCGGCGGGCGATGAGGTCGAGAACGTCGTCGCCGATGTTCGCGGAGTCGCCAAGCGACGCCACTTTGCGGCGCAAAATCGCCAGACGCGTTTCGTAGTCGGGCATTTTGATGTCAACGCACATGCCCCACGCGAAGCGCGACACAAGGCGTTTTTCGATGTCCTCAACCTCGTTGAGCGGCTTGTCGCAAGAGAGCACAATCTGCTTGTTTGCGTTGAAAAGATCGTTGAAAGTGTGGAAAAATTCGTTCTGGCTGCTCTCCTTTTTGGCGAAGAACTGGATATCGTCGATGAGCAGGACGTCGGTGTTGCGGTAGCGTTTGCGGAACGACGCTATGTTGCCGTCGCCCAAGGCTTTAATATAGTCGTTCACAAACGCCTCAGACGAAATGTAGACGACCTTTGCCGACGGATTGTTCTTTATGATAAAGTGGGCGATTGCGTGCATGAGGTGCGTTTTGCCCAAGCCGGTGTCGCCGTAAAGGAACAGCGGGTTGAACGCCTTGCCGACGCTCTGGGCAACCGCAAGAGCCGCCGCGTGCGCAAGCTGGTTGCTTTCGCCGACGACAAAGCTTTCGAAAGTGTTGCGCGGGTTGATTGAAAGAAGCGTCTTGGGCTCTTCCGCAACGACCGCCCTCGCCATGCGGGGCGCGGGAGTTTCGGCCGCGGCGGGTTCGGGGGAGTTTACGACCGTGATTTCAACCGAAATGTTGTGCCCTGCCGCCATCGACAAATTTTGGGAGAGAATGTCGAGGTAGTTGTCGGTAATCCAATACGGGGCGAACGCGCTGGGAGAGCCGAGCACGATTTTCGATTCGTCGCCGCCGACGCACGCGAGATTCGAAAACCATTCGTCGAAGGCCTCGCGCGGGAGCACGAGTTCCAACTCCGATTTGGCTTTTTGCCAAATTTCGGACAGCGTCGTCGATATCGTTAATGGGGCCATTTTTTTTAAATTCAGGCACAT